>DFFM01000015.1:137204-152490 GCA_002369515.1 Prevotella sp. UBA3776
GTAAGATTCTTCCCCGCCGCATCACAGGTACATCTCTGAAGTATCAGCGCCGTGTCGCTCAAGCTATCAAGCGCGCTCGCCAGATTGGCTTGCTGCCTTACGTAACCGATTTGATGAAGTAAAACAAGGAGGACGCAACATGGAATTAATACTGAAAGAAGACATTATCGGTCTGGGATACAAGAACGATATCGTGAACGTTAAGTCGGGTTATGGCCGCAACTATCTCATTCCCCAGGGAAAGGCAGTGATTGCATCGGCTTCTGCCAAGAAGGTGCTCGCCGAGAACCTGCGCCAGCAGGCTCACAAGCTGGCCGCCCAGAAGGCTGCCGCCGAGGAGAGAGCCAAGGTGTTCGAGGGCGTTGCCCTTGAGATTCCCGCCAAGGTGAGCGCCACTGGTCAGCTCTACGGTTCGGTAGGTGCCGCCGCTGTGGCCGCCGAACTGGCCAAGCTGGGCATCGAGGTGGACCGCAAGATCATCACCATGCGCGACGCCAAGCAGGTTGGCGACTTCGAGGCCGTTGTTCACTTCCACAAGGAAGTGGAGGTGAAGGTGCCCGTCAAGGTCGTTGCCGAGAACGTTGCTCCCGCAGCTGCCGTTGAAGAGGCTGTCGAGGAAGTGGTGGCCGAGGCTCCCGTTCAGGAAGAAGCACCCGCCGAAGAGGCTCCCGCAGCTGAGGCTCCCGCCGAAGAGGAGGCTCCTGCCGAGGCATAACATTTTGGTTCGAAGCAGATTTTTGCACTGTAAAGCAAGTTTATGATAAAAGTGGGATGTGTCTCAACAATGACACATCCCCTTTTTTTGTCTCTATGCCGAAAGGAAAACGACAGCCTGTTCATGCCACCCGTCAGCCCGCTTGCATGAAACGGGGCGTTCTTTTAAGGCTCCTCCTTCGTATTGTCGCGAGCTGTTTTTGCCATTTCCGGAATGGCAAAAACAGCGTCGTGAGACAGCGTCAAAAAATCTAGAGAATTTGAACGCATCGTCGGGAATGTTTTTTCTGTTACCGTGAGTTACGAAAATATCTCCCGACAATAGATAAATGATGATCCGCAAAGATACCACCAGCAGGACGCTTTCAGCGTCTTGGTGGTGCGATTGCGGGTTGTCAAAAAAAGAGATGCTGATTTATGAGCGAATTGGCAAAAGAAAAACGCGATGTTTTGCATACGCTTACTCTGTTTTTTTCGTACCTTTGCACCTTGAAACCTTACAGCTCTTGAATTGGATTCCTGGGCGTTGGCGATTATCTACAATAAAAACCATCAACAATATGAAAAAGATTTTTGCAATGGCCGTAGCCGCCATGATGGCTACAATGAATGTTTGTGCGCAGACAAGCACTGTGCAGCCCTATTTCGAATTGAATCAGTTGCCCGAACTCTACGAAATCATGCCGCCGCATCCTTCGTTCGATAGCCCTGAGTTTGCCTACGACCAGGTGCGCTATCTTTGGGGCAAGCAACAGCGACAGGACAAAGAGCGCGTGGAACAGGCCATAGCCGATGCCGAATGGGACGACCATGCCAAACTATTTGCTCAGTGGAAGGACGCCTTCGGGCTTGAGATTACCGCAACCGGCACTCCCGAGATATGGAAACTGCTCGAAACGAGTATGGCCACCACCGACCCCATGCGCAAAAATTGCAAGGCTCAATACGGCCGTCAGCGTCCCTTCGAGCGTTACGGTGACGAGATGCCTTCGCACGAGGAGGACGAATTGCGCGGCGAGGGCAGCTATCCTTCCGGTCACAGTCTGCGCGGATGGGGCCTTTCGCTGCTCCTGGCCCAGATTGCCCCTGAGCGCGCCAACCAGATTTTCAAGCGTGGCTGGGACTACTGCAACAGCCGCGTCATTGTGGGTGCCCATTGGCAGAGCGACGTTGACAACAGCCGCACTGCTGCCAGCATCGGTTTCTGCGCCCTGCAGGGCAGCGAAGCCTTCGTTGCACAGATGAAGAAGGCGCAGGCCGAGTACAAGCAGAAGATGGCTGCCGGAATCAATGCTTCCGCTGTCAATGTCGTGGGCGCTTCAGAACAATCGGCTCGCATCTACAACATCGACGGTACGCCTGCCGACGAGACCACCCGCGGCATTGTGATAGAGGACGGTCAAAAGGTAATGAAGCGTTAAGAGCCGATGAAAAGGTTTCTCCTACTGGCTGTCGCAGCCGTGCTCGTTGCCACAGGCTTGCAGGCACAGGCTCAGCGCATAGGCTGCGTGCGTGTTGACGAAGGCACACGCGCCAGTGAATACCATGTCCTTTCTGACCCGTTTGAGTTTGCCCCCAATACTACCTACCGCCAGCCGGTGGTGCTCATCTCGTTCAGCGACACCGATTTCTCGATGGACGACCCCTCGGCCTACTATGACCGTATTTTCAATGAGCCGGGTTTCAACGAGGGCTTAGGGCGCGGATGTGTGGCCGACTATCTGCGCGACCAGTCGGGAGGGCGTGTCAATCTGCAGTTCGACATCTACGGCCCTGTCAAGATAAACGAGAAAGCCGGCGGACGTAAATCTTCCGATTATGGAGTGAGTTTGGAGAGGCTTGCAATGAGTCAGTTGTGTGAGACCGAGGAAACCGACTTTGCCATCTACGACTGGGACGGTGACAATTCAGTCAATCAGGTCATCTTTGTCCTGGCCGGCTATACAGGCAATCAGAAAAGTGGTTATATCTGGCCTAACACAGGCGCTTTTATCTGCAAGATGCCTGGAGGTATACACTCCAGAAACTCATCTACCAGCTGTGAGCTGTGGCGCGACGGCTCGCTGTGCGGCATCGGCACCATTATTCATGAGTTCTGCCATTGTCTGGGACTGCCCGACATCTATCCTATGCCTCCTTCCAGAGCGTTCTCTGCGGTTGACGAGTGGGACCTGATGGATGGCGGCAACTACTCGAACTATGGCTGGTGTCCGCCCAACCTCTCTGCCATGGAGAAAATGTATCTGGACTGGGCCTCGCCCGTGGAGCTGACAGAAGCCACCGCCATCAAGGCAATGAAGCCGGTGAGTGCTGGCGGCGATACCTACATTGTGCGCAGCTCGGGCAACAGCAACGAGTTCTATCTGCTGGAAAACCGCCGTCAGGAGGGTTGGGACTACTCCTGTCCGGGCAATGGCCTGCTCATTTTCCATGTCGATTACGATAGGGATTGTTGGGGAAACAATGAAGTGAACATTTCTGATACCCACTATCGCTACGACCTCTTCCATGCCGACGGCAAGGACTACATGGCCTGGGATACTAACAACGATGGCAAAGACCTCAGCAAATACACCATGGACAACTGGCTGCGTAGCCGTTATCTCAGCACCTCGCCCTACCCGTACAGCAAACCCGAGACGCTTGTGACGAATGCGAGCCTGACCGACGAGTCAACACCCGCGGCCACACTCTTCACGGCCAATGCCGAGGGACTGCTCTACATGGGAAAGGCCATCACCAACATAAGCATGGCCGACGACGGAACCATCTCCTTCGACTTCATGAATCCGCATGCCGCGGGCATCGCAGAGTTGGCCCCTGACAAGGCTGGCGTTGTGGGCTGGTACGACCTCAATGGCCGCAGACTGTCGGCAGAGCCGCAGCAGGCGGGCATCTATATCAGCGTTAGTAGCGACGGAACCAAGAGGAAGTGTGCCAAGTGAGACTGTAGATGAAGTATTTATTCAAAAAAAGTTCAAGATTAAAAGTTCAAAGTTCAAAGTTTTTCGTACCTTTGCACCGCATTTTAAGCTGATATAGGTATTAATAATAAATAAGAAAAAAAAGATGAAAGCATTTGTTTTTCCCGGACAGGGGGCACAGTTCGTAGGCATGGGCAAAGAGCTCTACGACAACAATCCTAAAGCAAAAGAACTTTTCGAGAAGGCCAACGACATTCTCGGATACCGCATCACCGATATCATGTTCGACGGAACAGACGACGAACTGAAGCAAACCAAGGTTACTCAGCCGGCCGTCTTCCTGCACAGCGTCATCAGCGCGCTCTGCATGGGCGAAGCGTTTCAGCCCGACATGACCGCAGGCCACTCGCTGGGCGAGTTCTCTGCATTGGTGGCTGCCGGTGCGCTGAGTTTCGAGGATGGCCTGCGACTGGTTTATGCACGTGCCATGGCCATGCAGAAAGCCTGTGAGGCTGCCCCCTCGACGATGGCGGCCATCATTGCACTGCCCGACGAGAAGGTGGAGGAGGTCTGCGCCGAGGTGAGCCGCGAGGGCAACGTGGTGGTGCCCGCCAACTACAACTGCCCCGGCCAGCTGGTGATTTCGGGCAACATCGAGGCCATCAACGAAGCCTGCGAGAAACTGAAAGCTGCCGGTGCCAAGCGAGCCCTGCCCCTGAAGGTGGGTGGTGCGTTCCACTCGCCGCTCATGCAGCCCGCCAAGGACGAACTGCAGGCTGCCATCGAGCAGACCGAAATCAAGGCACCCAAGTGTCCCGTCTATCAGAATGTTGACGGCAAACCGCATACCGACCCCGCCGAAATCAAGCAAAACCTCATTGCTCAGCTCACCAGCTCGGTGCGTTGGACGCAATGTGTTCAGAACATGATTGCCGACGGTGCCGACGAGTTCACCGAGTGCGGCCCGGGCAAGGCCCTGCAAGGCATGATTGTGAAAATTGACAGAAACGTTACCGTTTCTGGCCTTTGAACTTTGAGCATTGAACATTGAACTTTATGATATGCTGAAGCAAAAAGAAGTTGATAACGATATTTATGAGATTTCTCGTTCCTTCGCCATTCGGATAGTCAATATGTACAAATATCTGAAGGAAGTAAAGAGTGAGTTCATTATGTCGAAACAGGCTTTTCGCTCTGGAACAAGTATTGGAGCAAATGTTTATGAAGGAAAGAATGCTCAAAGCCGACCGGGTTTTTACAACCAAAATGAATATCGCCCTGAAAGAAGCTACCGAAACAGGTTATTGGCTTGATTTGTTACATGAAACCGGTTATTTGGACGACGAAACGTTCCAATCAATAGCTGATGACTGCAGCAAAATCATTGCTGTATTGACTAAAATAGTAAAAGCAACGAAATCATAAATTAAAGCTAATCATAAAGTTCAATGTTCAAAGTTCAAAGTTCAAAGAAAATCATAGTTTATCAGATTTTTACGCGTTTGTTTGGCAACCGCAATGACACTTGCAAGCCAAACGGTACTGTCGAGCAGAACGGCTGCGGAAAGATGAACGACATTGACGCAAAAGTGCTGCGGCAGATTCGCGCCATGGGCGTTAGCCATGTGTGGTTTACGGGTATTATCCGCCACGCCACTCAGACTGACTATTCCAAGCATGGTATTCCTCGCCAGCATCCCGACGTGGTGAAGGGCAAGGCAGGTTCGCCTTACGCCATCACCGACTACTACGACGTGGATCCCGACTTGGCCGTCGATGTGGACCACCGCATGGAGGAGTTCGAACAGCTTGTAGAGCGCACCCACAAGGCCGGCATGAAGGTCATCATCGACTTTGTGCCCAACCATGTGGCCCGCGAGTACCACAGCGTCTGCAAGCCCGAGGGCGTGAACGACCTGGGCGAGGGCGACGACGTGAACATGCACTTCTCCACGCGCAACAACTTCTACTATTGCTGGGGGCAGCCGCTCAACCTTTCTAACATTGAACATGGAACTTTGAACTTTGAACTTTCTGATATGCCAACAGAGCAGGAAGACTCAAATCATAAAGTTCAAAGTTCAAAGTTCAAAGTTCAATGTGCAAATCATAAAGTTCAAAGTTCACAGTTCAATGTTCAATGTGCAAATCATAAAGTTCAAAGTTCAAAGTTCAAAGTTCAAAGATACGAAGAGTCGCCGGCCAAGGCCACAGGCAACGATGTGTTCTCCGCTTCGCCTTCGCAGAACGACTGGTACGAGACGGTGAAGCTGAACTATGGCATCGACTATTGCGATGCGGGCGGACGCTCGGAGCACTTCGACCCCATCCCCAACACCTGGGGAAAGATGACCGACATTCTGCTTTTCTGGGCGGCCAAGGGCATCGACGGCTTCCGCTGCGACATGGCCGAGATGGTGCCAGCCGCTTTCTGGGCGTGGGCCACTGACAAGGTGAAGTTTCGTTATCCCGACAAACTGTTCATCGGCGAAGTGTATGACCCCAACCAATATCGCAACTACATCGGTGCGGGCTTCGACTATCTGTACGACAAGGTGGGCATGTACGACTGCGTTCGCGACGTCATCTGCCACCGCCGCCGTGCCGCCGACATCACTGCCCAGTGGCAGCAGACCGACGACATACGCCGCCACATGCTCTACTTCCTTGAGAACCACGACGAGCAGCGCATTGCCAGCCAGTTCTTTGCCGGCAATGGCCAAAGCGGCATACCTGGTTTGCTGGTCAGTGCGCTCTTCGGCCAGAATCCTTTCATGCTCTACGCCGGCCAGGAACTGGGCGAGCCGGGCATGGATGCCGAGGGCTTCAGCGGCTGCGACGGGCGCACCACCATCTTCGACTATTGGAGCCTCGCCACGCTGCGCCACGCCTATTACGACCGCCGCCGAATGACGAAAGAGGAGCGCGCCTTGGAGCATATATATAATAAGGTGTTGCGCATAGCCGCCGACGAGCGCGCCATTGCCGAGGGACAAACCTTCGACCTGATGTATGCCAATGAGCAGCTTGCCGACCGTCAGTTCGCCTTCCTCCGCCGTGCCGCCGACGAACTGCTTGTCATCGTGGCCAACTTCGACGGCCAGCCCGTCAGCACCTCGCTCGTAGTTCCCCGCCATGCCTTTGATTTCCTGGGTATTCCGCAAACTGAGGCCACGGCCACCGACCTGCTCACGGGCAACGAGCACAAGCTGCTGCTCTACGCCGACACGCCCATTGCCATCAATGTGCCTGCCAATGGCGGAGTTGTTTTGAAAGTGGTTTTCAAATAAAACAGAGAAAAACCAGAAAAACAGAGAAAAACAAAAAGATCAACAGAAATAATCAGCAAAAAACGAATAGAGAATAGAAAGAATAGCATAGAATAGAAGAAATAGAAAGGATAGAAAGATAAGGCTGTTTTTTCCTGTTTTTCTTGTTTTTCCCTGTTTTTCTGACAAAGCATATCATAAAGTTCAAAGTTCAAAGCTCAAAGTTCAAAGAAATATGGACCTCAACGACCACAACAAAGACGAGTTTCCCCCCGCCCACACCGCCGAGCATCTGCTCAACCAGCTGATGATGCGCATGTTCGGATGCGAGCGCTCCAACAACGCCCACATCGAGCGCAAGAAGAGCAAGATTACCTACATACTCGACCACAAACCCGACCGCAAGGAGGAGCGCGCCATTGAGCGCCAGATGAACGAGCTCATCGACGAGGACATGCCCGTCACGTTCGAATTTGTCAGCCGTGCCGAGCTCGAGGGCATCATCATGGACGCTGAGCCCGATTCGCCCGACAGCCGAATTTCGCTCGACCGTCTGCCCGACGACGCGAGCGACACCATACGCCTGGTGCGCATCGGCGACTACGACGTGTGCCCGTGCATCGGCAAGCATGTGCGCTCCACGGCGCAGATTGGCCGTTTCGAAATGCTCGGCACCAACTGGGAGAACGACCGCATGGCATTCCGCATTCGCTACAAAATTGTGTGATTGAGAGCTTTTTTTGCCATATTGCATGGCGGTTTCAGAATATTTGCTTATCTTTGCCCTTGAATAGACATCTGAGGGCATGAAAAACAGTGTATGTATATTTTATAAAACACCTTTTAACACAAAATGTTTGGGCATTCCAAGATTTTGTGTTGACACAGACAGACACACACATTCTTCTTTAGGTTCTTTCACATGGGCAAATGCAGGGCCGGCGCTACGGAGCGTCGGACGAATCTTTGTGCCCCGTACCCATGCTACGGAAACGTCGGTTCCTACTGTATCCATTTTTTATTCACTAATACAAATACCACTATGAAAAAACAATTACTATTCATTCTGATTGCGCTCCTCAGCATAGCCACGGGTGTATGGGCTGACGAAGTGAAGGTGGCAGGTACGAAGGTTGACCTCAATAAGACGGGCTATGTCAATTGTGACAGCAAAAAGCTGAAGTCGGGAACGGTCTATTTCGATGCCAGCAAAAGGGAACTGACACTGAATTCCGTTGAAATCGAAATGACGGGCAGCGACAACCGCGCTCTTTATGTCAACAATTTTAAACTCACTGTAAAGTTTGTAGGTTCAAACCGCCTTTATTCCAAGGACTCGAATGCGATCTATGGCAACGGGTGCGAGCTTACTCTTGTTGGCGATGGTAACGGTAAGACAAATTATTTGGAGAGTGTGGACAAAGAAACCATCTATCTTAAAAACTGCCCTACTACGATTTCTGGTACTTTTGACATCGAAGCCACAAATAGCTACGGTATTAATACAAACAACTCCGTTAGCAGCTCATTGTACATACAATACGCCAACATCAAGTGTTATGGCAAAAAGCGCAGCGTTAAGGAACTGAATTTTTTGTCAGTCTTGGACGAATGTACCCTGACATTTTCACAAGGTTCTTCCGGAAACACTTTCGAAAAACTCGGTAGCATAAAACTTTATGGCAAGGCAGACATCACCTATCCTGAGAATGTGTATTTCGATGCAGGCAAAATGACGCTCTGTTCGCTGCTCCATCCCGACGGGGTTGGCGGAACTATACAGTTCAAGCCGCAGGCCCCGTCAATCAAAAACGACTCCAAGGTTTTTCCTGACGCGAAATTCCGGGAGGCGCTGAAACAATTTGACACGGAGGCTTCGAATAGCAACCTTGACGGTTATCTGAGCACATTGGAGAGGTATGAGATAAAAGATCTTACTATGAGAAATAAAGGTATTACCTCACTTACGGGTGTCAGTTATTTGTATAATCTGCGCTCGCTCTGTTGTGAGACAAATGCGTTGTCAAGTCTTGATTTGTCAAAAAACGGGAAACTAACTGCACTCACTTGTACAAATTGCGACCTTACTTCCCTGAAAGTATCATCTACTAACGTGGACTTAGAAGTTATTTATTGTTATGACAACAAACTTCGCGGGCAGAAAATGAAGGACTTTATCGCCAGTCTTCCAAATGTAAAAGAATCGTATTCTGGCTGGGGTATTCTGTGTGTTTACGACTATGACAGTGATTCTGAACAGAATGCAATAGAATATGCAGATGTCTTAGTAGCGCAGAATAAAGGATATAAAGTCTATGCACGTAAAAACGGAAGTCTTATTGAATGCAATAGTGCCCTGGGCTCAAACGGCTTAGCTATTGATAGCAGTCACTTCCCCGACGACAAGTTCCGCAAGGTAGTGAAGAACTATGATATCGACGGCAGCAACTCGCTTACCGACGACGAAATAGCAAAAATCACAGACCTTGACCTGTACAATAAGACTATCTACAAGCTCGATGGCATAGAGTATCTTACAGAACTGAAGACTATCGACTGCAGATTAAACAATCTGACATCGATTGACCTTTCAGGCAACAATAAACTCCAGAAACTTGACTGCTCTTCTCAGCGCGATGCTTTGAAGACACTGATACTGCCTGCGTCGATACAAACTTTGAACTGTAGTGACAATTCGAGTCTCGGAACACTTAACCTTTCGGCTTGTATCAACCTGCAGGAACTGCGCTGCCATGACTGCGGCCTCACCTCGCTACTCGTGGCTCCCGGAGCCTATGGTCTGAGGACTATTTACTGCTATAACAATAAACTGCGCGGAGTGGCGATGCAGAATTTCTTTGTCAGTCTTCCCAATTACCTCGCAGTTTACAGTATGATACTCGGTAATGTGTACATAGTCAACAACGATTCCGGTAAAGAGCAGAATGAACTGACAGCCGACTGGTTCAGTTCTTTCTTTTCAATGGGATGGTACGCCTGGGGCTTCATAAACTCCAACTGGTATCAGCTGCCTACTTATTTCACTCTCCTCGCGACAAGCGGCATTTCCAACAGCGTGACCATCGAACCTGTTGACACCGATCCCTATTACTCTATCGATGGTAAACGCATCGACGGCAAGCCCGCGCAGAAGGGTGTGTATATTTATCAGGGAAAGAAAATCGTGGTGAAATAAGCGCTTACGACATAGAGTTTTTTTAGACAAAGAGACAAAGAGAAGAAACAATATACAGTTGTAAATTCTTCTCTTTGCCTCTTTGTTATAATCCATTTTTTTGTCTCTTTGTCTCTATGTCAGATAATACTCTCTGTCAGATAAAAACAAATCCGCCCGTCATACCGAATGGGGTATGGCGGGCGGATGTTGTTTTGGGGGAGTGAGTTGGTCTGCGTCCAAAAGGTGGAGCGTAGGCTCACTTTGTTTCCTGTTCCTCTTTCATGTCGATGAACTGTCTCTTGCTGTCGTAGAATTCGTATTGCAAGAAAGCCATCTTCTGCGAGGCAATCACATGTACTCCCAGTCCGTATTTCATCTGCCACTTGCGCTTGAGGCTCACCAGGCCCTGGTTGATGTAGGCAGCTACGTAGGGATGAACGTGCAGATAGAATTTCTTTACTCCAATCTTGTTGACCAGCTGGTCAATCTTACGTTCTAGTTGGTCGGTGAAAAGGATGCTCGATTTGATGGTTCCTTTTCCGAAACAGGTGGGGCAGGTCTCTTCGACGTTGACGTCCATGGCGGGACGCACACGTTGGCGGGTGATCTGCATCAGTCCGAACTTCGATAGCGGCAGGATGTTGTGGCGGGCGCGGTCTTTCTGCATATTCTTGCACATGCGCTCGTAGAGCTGCTGGCGGTCTTCGGCGAGGTTCATGTCGATGAAGTCAACGATGATGATTCCTCCCATGTCGCGCAGTCGCAGCTGTCGTGCCAGCTCGTCGGCGGCTCCAAGGTTGACGTCGAGAGCGTTGGCCTCTTGTCCGTTCACACCGCGTGCGCGGTTTCCGCTGTTCACGTCCACCACGTGCATGGCCTCGGTGTGTTCGATGATGAGATAGGCGCCGTGCTTGTAGTTGACGGTCTTTCCGAAGCTCGACTTGATCTGCTTGGTGATGTTAAAGTTGTCAAAGATGGGCACATTGCCTTTGTACAGCTTGACGATGTCCGCCTTTTCAGGGGCTATGAGTGAGACATACTCCTTCACCTCTTGGAACACCTGCTCGTCGTTGACGTAAATGTTCTCGTACGTAGGGTTGAACAAGTCGCGCAACAAGGCAACGGCGCGGCTTGTTTCCTCGAAGACGAGCTGGGGTCGCTTGGTGGTTTTCTGTACTTTTGCAATGGCGTCCTCCCAACGCTTCAGCAGGACTTTCAGTTCGGAGTCGAGTTCGGCCACCCTTTTTCCCTCGGCCACCGTGCGCACGATGACGCCGAAGTTCTTGGGCTTGATGCTCTGTATGAGCTGTTTGAGTCGGGCCCGCTCCTCGCCGCTTTTGATTTTCGAAGAGACAGAAACTTTATCGTTGAATGGAACAAGCACCAGGAATCGGCCTGCAAAGGACAGTTCGCCCGTCAGTCTCGGTCCCTTGGTGGATATGGGTTCTTTGACGATTTGCACCAGCACCTCCTGATCCTTCTGCAATGTTGTTGCGATGGTTCCGTCTTTTTTCAGGTCGGGCAGGCGTGATGCCTTTGAGAAGGGATAAAGTTTTTTTCTGTCGCTCTGTACCTGTTTGAGATACTTCTCGTAAGAGTTGAACTGGTTTCCTAAGTCAAGATAATGGAGAAAAGCGTCGCGTTCGAAACCTACATCTACGAAACTGGCGTTGAGTCCGGGCATCAGTTTTTTCACCTTTGCCACATAGATGTTTCCCACGGAGAACGATGCCGAGCGAGGCTCCGTCTGATACTCTACCAGATTTTTGTCTTCCAGAAGGGCAATCGAAATCTCTTTCTCGTGGACATCAATTACTACTTCGCTGGTCATTTTCTCTCTTTTGATGTCTTGTTTTAGGGAGTTGTCGGTGGGTGGCGCCATGTTCTGACAGCCACCTCACACATACGCATAAGAGCAAGTGGTTACTTGCTCTTATGTCTGTTCTTTCTCAGTCTTTTTTTACGCTTGTGTGTAGCCATCTTGTGGCCCTTTTTCTTTTTTCCGTTTGGCATAGCCTTAAAATGTTTAAATGGTTTATATTAATGTGTGAATTCTTGTCGTTGTTGTCTGCCGTGCGTCATGAGCGGCCTTTCTTCTTATTCGCCTTTCATTTTTGCTACGAAGCTCTTTGCGGGCTTGAAGCTGGGGAAGTCGTGCGCCTCGATGACGATGGTGGTGTTCTTCGAGATGTTGCGGGCGGTTTTTTCAGCTCTGTGCTTAACAACAAAACTTCCGAATCCTCTCAGATACACGTTGTCTTTGTTCAACATGCTGTTTTTGATGCTCTCCATGAAAGCTTCCACTGTGGCCGACACGTCTTTTTTGGCAATGCCTGTCGATTCGGCAATTTCATTGATAATATCTGCTTTAGTCATTGTTCTAAAATGGTTATTATTAGTGTACTTGTTAATTTCGGAGTGCAAAGATACGAGTTTTTGGCGTGATACGGAAATTTATTTGTGTTTTTTTTGAAAAATAGTGCAAATTAGGGAGTTATCCAGTTACAAATACCTTTCAAAGAGCAGTTCTACGAGCCTTGGGAGTGCGTAGTTGTCGAGTTTTTGCTCGTCCGTCCACAGGTAGCCTTCAGGCAGTTGGGGGCGGCTGTTCAGGTTGGCCACGTAGAAGTCGGCCGTGAGCACTTGGTGGGTCAGCACGTGGCGCACCCCCTGTCGTCGCAGGCTCACTTGGCCGTCGAGTGTCGGCATTGGTCCGTCCTCTACGAGCAGCGGTTCCCAAAGCCCCTGCCAGATGTCGCCTTCGCCGCGTCGGTGGAGGGCTGTCTGTCCCTCGTGGCGCAGATAAATATAGATAAGGTGGCGTTGTTTCGGGGTGAGTTTCTTTTTTTTGGCGGGCAGCTGGTCGATGGTTGCGGTGCTCAGCGCTTCGCAGCTGCCGCTGAGCGGGCATTCGCCACATCGCGGCGACTGCGGGGTACACACCGTGGCTCCGAAGTCCATCATGCCTTGGTTGAAGGTGCCCGCCTGTCCTTTGGGCAGCAGGCTTTCTGCCAGGGCGGCAAATGTTTTCTTGCCCAGGGTGGTGTCGATGGGTGTGTCGATGGCGAAGTGGCGCGCCAGCACCCTGTACACGTTGCCATCGACCGCCGCTGCATCCAGCCCGAAGGCTATCGAGCCGATGGCCGCCGCCGTATAGTCGCCCACGCCCTTGAGTGCGCGGATGGACTCGAGCGTGTCGGGGAAGTGGCCGAGGGCTTTTATCTGCTGGGCGGCCTTGTGCAGGTTTCGTGCGCGGCTGTAGTAGCCCAGCCCCTGCCAGCAGCGCAGCACCTCGTCCTCGGTGGCGTCGGCCAGCAGCTCCACGTGCGGCCAGCGCTGCATGAACCGTTCCCAGTAGGCCCATCCCTGCTGTATGCGCGTCTGTTGCAGGATGATTTCGCTCAGCCACACGGCGTAAGGGTCGTGCGTTTCGCGCCACGGCAGTTGGCGGCCGTGGCGCGCGTACCAGTTCAGTATGGTATTGGCGAAGTTTCCCATTATTTTCTGTGATTCGTTTTTTCGGAGCAGTCGTTGTGCATGCTACGCGCATGCTGCGTCAGGCAATTGATTTGCAAAGTTACCCTTTTTTGAGTGATAAAAACGGAATGGCGTTTTATTTAACAGATTTTAGCGAAACCGCAAAGCTGTCATTTCCTTTTGCGAGGATGTTGTCGTGTTGTGAAATGTTTTTACACCGCCTTCTGTTGGGTTCCGTTTCGTTCTAGCGTCGGTTTCTGCACATAACAGCCTTTTTGTGCATGGTTTTTGCCGTTCCTTCCCTTTGGTCTGGGTGTGGCTTTTCCGATAGTTTGACAAAAGTGTGCACAAACTGCGGGTTTTGTGCAGAATTTTAACATTCAAAACAATGGCAACCCCAAGTTCTTCGCTTGCAACAAAAATAATATCGTCGGGAGATATTTTTTTATCTCCCGACGATATTTTTCCAAAGCTCGGCGTGAATGCTGCAAGTGGCTGAAATGCAGCATTTTGACAAAAACGCTATTTCCCGCATATTTGCCCGCAAAAACTTTTTTCTGGCTTTCATGGTCCTCTATAGTGTTAAAATTGAGTTAAATTCTTAGAATCTTTTTTACAAAATCGTTTCTTCTCCTCTCTCGCTGCAAGGAAGGCGACGAGGGGTGGCGGTTGGTTTTTCCTGTTCTGAATTTTTGGATTCTGAAAAAAACTCCTTATCTTTGCACACCAAGGATAAACATTCTCCACACGCCATTAAATGATGGAAGAAATACTGATTATACCCGATGTTCACGGGCGGACGTTCTGGAAAGAGGCCGTTGCTGCCAGGGAGTATGAGAAAATCATCTTCTTGGGCGACTATGTCGATCCCTATCCGCAGGAGGGTGTCAATACGGAGGTGGCCTACAATGTGCTGTACGACATCCTCGACTTGAAACGCGCCGTCCCCGAGCGCGTAGTGCTGCTGTGGGGCAATCACGACTTGCATTACTACTCCGACTATTTCCGCCAGTATGCCATGGGCAGCCGTTACGATGCCGACTATGCCGACACGTTCCGCTATCTGTTCGAGACCTATCAGGACTTCTTCCAAATGGCCTTCGAGTGTACAGTCGGGGCCAGGCGCTATCTGCTGACCCATGCCGGTGTGGTGCCGGTGTGGTACGAAGAGTGCAAGGATGTGGTGGGAGAGCTCACCGCCGAGAATCTGAATGCCCTGCCCGGCACCTATCATGGCATGCGAGCGCTGATGCATGTTGGGGCGGTGCGTGGTGGCATTTGGCCGGTGGGCAGTCCTGTGTGGGCCGACGTTTACGAAATGATGGCTTCGGAACCCCTGGAGGGCATCTACCAGATTTTCGGCCACACGCGGCAGCGGCCTGCCAGCCCTAAGATTACCGACCATTGGGCTTGCATCGACTGTCTGCGTCCGTTCATTCTCGACAGCCGGGGGCTGTTCATCGTGAAATAGGAGTGGTTGGTCGGCGCAGCTGACGAACCGTTCTTTTTATTTATGATTATCTGTAATCGTACCACCAAATCCTTTGTAGCTTAAATCATCCACATAGATGGAAGAATAACGCTCCGCGTCTCATTGCTTTTCCCTTCGGCCAGCGACCGTTGGTTCCCGAGCAAGCTCGCCTACCCGTAGCCTTTGGCTTTCCCTTCGGCCGCCGATTTTCAATTCAAAAACCAATAAAAACCAACACGGACAAGGAAAAACA
>DFFM01000015.1:152603-181491 GCA_002369515.1 Prevotella sp. UBA3776
GAAAAAGACGCGGAGCGTTCAACCTGCTGTCTCTTATGAGTATATTTCCCCTAAAACAACGTATTTGGTGGTACGAAAGCGTCTCCACGTGGAATCTTTCGGTTCAGAAAAAGAAGCGTAAATGCCTGATGGATAAGCCATTCGTCAAGACTTGGCATAATTCTGTTTTCCAGTTTTCCTTATTTCCTTATTTCCTTATTTCCTTATTTTTGCATTTTAGGGTTTAAGAAAAAAAATAATTATATATATAATATATATTTTAATATATATTATATATATAATTAAATATAATATAAAATATTTTTACCGGAATAGTCATCAACAAGAGAATTTGAAAAAGCCAAAATAAGGAAATAAGGAAATAAGGAAATAAGGAAATAAGGAAATAAGGAAATAAGGAAATAAGGAAATAAGGAAATAAGGAAAACTGCTGCGGCGACCCCGTCAGGGTCGTGTTACCCATCGGCCCTCACCGAGGGCAGTGAGTACCCCCGGACGTACACGCATGGCAGGTGCATTCGCCCCCTCTGCCCGTTAACAGTTTTTCATGCTATTTTGTTGGCATTTTGCGATAGAAATAGGATTATTTTTTGTACCTTTGTAGCAAGTTGCGAACAAGCACAAACATCAACCACAAACCCTAAAACACATCATTTTTTATGAACAAAATATTACTTGCCCTCGCGCTGATTCTGTCAGCCACCACAGCCACCGCACAACTGCCCACACGGGTGGAGACGTTCCCCATCAGCAGCGTCCGGCTGGGCGACAGCCAGTTTCTGCGCAACCAGCAGGCCGACATCCACTACCTGCTGGCGCTCGACGCCGACAGGCTGCTGGCCCCCTACCTGAAAGAGGCGGGGCTGAAACCCAAGGCCGACAACTACACCAACTGGGAGAACACGGGCCTGGACGGCCACATCGGCGGCCACTACCTGTCGGCCCTGAGCTACATGTACGCCGCAACGGGCAACAAGGAGATAGGCAGCCGCCTGGACTACTTCCTCAGCGAGCTGGCGCGCTGTCAGGCCGACGACGGATACATGAGCGGTGTGCCAAACGGCCGACAGATATGGCAAGAGCTGGCCGTGGGCAACATACGCGCCGAGTCGTTCGGGCTGAACGGACGGTGGGTGCCGCTCTACAACATCCACAAAATCTACGCCGGACTGCGCGACGCCTGGCTGATGTGCCAGCGCGAGGACGCCCGTAGGATGCTCGTGGGGCTGACGGACTGGATGATTGGCGAGGTGAGCCAGCTGAGCGACGAGCAGATTCAGCAGATGCTCGCCAGCGAGCACGGAGGGCTGAACGAGACGTTTGCCGACGTGGCCGCCATCACGGGCGACAAGAAATATCTGCGGCTGGCCCACCAGTTCAGCGACCGCCGCATGCTCGAGCCGCTGCTGCACGGCGAGGACAACCTGACGGGCAAACACGCCAACACGCAGATTCCGAAAGTGATTGGATACAAGCGCATTGCCGACCTCGAGGGGCTCGCCGACTGGGACCAGGCCGCACGGTTCTTCTGGGACGTGGTCATCGGGCAGCGCAGCGTCAGCATAGGCGGCAACAGCATGCGCGAGCACTTCAACCCCACCAACGACTTCAGCGAGCTGCTGGCCAGCGAGCAGGGTCCCGAGAGCTGCAACACCTACAACATGCTGCGGCTGACCAAGATGCTCTACCAGACCAGTGCCGACAAGAACTACATCGACTACTACGAGCGCGCGCTCTACAACCACATCCTCTCGATACTGAACCCCGTGCAGGGAGGATTCGTCTATTTCACCCCCATGCGCTCGGGCCACTACCGCGTCTATTCGCAGCCGCAGACCAGCATGTGGTGCTGCGTGGGCACAGGACTGGAAAACCCCGCCCGCTATGGCGAAATGATCTATGCCTACGAGGCCCAGGCCCCCCGCTCGTCCGAGGCGAAGGGAGAAAACCCGGTGCAGGCACTCATCGTCAACCTCTTCATTCCCTCTACGCTCACCTGGGGCGACCTCACCGTGGTGCAGTCCAACCAGTTCCCCCGGCAGCCCGGCACCAACATCGCCCTGGGCATGAAAAAGCCCACCAAGTTCAGCGTGAAGATACGCCAACCGTGGTGGACGGAAAACATGACGGCAAGCGTCAACGGGAAGCCCGTGGAGGCAAAGGCCGAGAACGGCTATCTGGTCATCAGCCGCAAGTGGCAGGACGGCGACAACATCCAAGTGGAAACGCCCATGCACCTCACGGCCATGCAGACCCCCGACAAGAAAGAGCAATACTCGTTTCTCTACGGCCCCATCGTGCTCGCCGCCAAGACGGGCACCGACCGACAGGACGGACTGTTTGCCGACGACAGCCGTGGCGGCCACATCGCCAACGGCCCCAAGACACCCCTGCACCTCATGCCTGCCCTGCTGGGAGGCGACGCCCTCTCGCATCTGCAAGCCGTGCCCAACGACCAAAGCCCCATGCCCACGTTCAGACTCAGCGGCCTCACCACTCCCGCCTACGAAGGCATGGAGCTTGTGCCATTCTACCAGCTCTACGAATGCCGCTACCAGATTTACTTCCCCCTCTACTCAAAAGCCGAGTGGGAGAGCGAGCAAAAACGGCTGGCAGAAGCCGAACAGGCCAGCATGGCACTGGAGGCACAGACCATCGACAAGGTGTTTTGCGGCGAGCAGCAGTCGGAGAGCGACCATTTCTTCGCCTCCAAGCATTCGTGGAATGGCAGTGACGAGGGCATCCACTGGAGGCGTACGCGCGGCGAGTTCAGCTACCAGCTGAAAGCCACTGGCGCCAAGACGCTCCGACTGAAGGGATTCGCCGACCGCGAACCGTTCGTCGTCACCGTGGGTGGACAGTCGCTCGGCACTCATCGCCTCGGTTCCGACGGCACAGCCACCATCGCTCTGCCCAAAGACCTAAAAGAAAAGTCCTTCACACTGCACATCAGTGCAGCTGAAGGACAACAGACTCCACGCATCAGCGAAGTGAGAGTGTGCTACTCTCTGTAAATCATGACGCCCTGCGTATCGGCATCGCGCCCCAGCAGGAACCTGTCAATGAAAGCCTGCACTTCGGGAAACTGCTCTTCGGGCAACTGGCAGTGGGGGTGACCGCCCACGATGGACCATCCCATGCGGTCGTCAATGCCAAAACGCCGCCACACTTGGCGAGCAGCCTTGACAGACTGGAGTGCCGACTTGTCGGCCAGCCACTTGTAGTCGGGATTGCCCAAAACGAGCAGGGCGCGCGGACAAACCATGGCGCAGAGCTCGTGCTGGTCGTAGGGCATCCGATAGACGCTGTCGCCCGCAAACGTGGTGCGCATGCTCTCCTTGAACCAGTGGTAGTCGGTGTGGTCGAGATCCTCGACTCCCTCCAGCTGGTGGGAAACGCGCCACGAAGCAGCGCCGCCGCCACCAGGCTCCTGGGCAATGGTCAGCGCGATGCGCTCGTCGAAAGCTCCGCTGTAGAGCGCCATCTTGCCAGCGTACGAACAGCCCGTAACGCCAATCCTCCGCGTGTCAATGCGCGTCTTCTCCGCACCCAACTGCTGCAAACCGTCAATCAGACGGCTCACACCCCATGCCCACATGCTGTAGGCGCCATTCTCGGTGAGATGGGGATAAAGGCGGTCGAACGCATGCTCGCCCCGCTCATGGTGCTTGCCCCACTGCCCGTAGTCGTTCACCTGCCGTTCGTGGAAGGTCATGGTGGCGATGGGCCTGTCGGCAAACAACTGTCGGGGCAGCGAAATGCCACTCGTGCCAATCATCAAGGCGTAGGGGCCATCAGCGTTTGAGCCTTGACCATGGGACTTGGGATACTGGATTTCTGAACGGAGCGTCAATGTCTGGCCGCCAACGGTGACGTCAACAATGAGCGTATCGCCCGACATGCGGGCCTTGACGCTCTCGCTGTCCACAGCCGGCTTCTCGCCGATGCCGTAGTGCTGAATCTCAGCGGCTATCTCGTTGCGGCGCCGTTCCCACTCCGAGAAGTTCTTCACCCGCCCGTTCTTTTTGGCCAGGCCGCTCCGCTCCGACCACTCGAAGATGTCGGGCAACGAGCGTTGTTCCTTCAGATGGTCGTAGTCGGGCATGGCAGGTGGAGCAAAGTGTTTGCCCGTGTTTTCCTGGTCATAGACCAGCGGAAGCGGAGAGGCGATGGCATCGGCATAGGTAAAATCGTCGAACACCGCATAGCCGCCGGTTCGGCGGGTGGCGTAGCAGAAAAGAGCATACTTTGTGCCCATGAACAGACGGCGAAAGTCGAACCGCATCTGATAGTCGCTGCCAATGCGCTCCCACTGTTTCAGCCCGTCGTCGGCCGAGCGCCCGTCGGTGCTGTAGTAGAAGGTGGCGATGTCGCGCCCCGAACGGAAATTGCCGTCAATGCGCAGCCATACAACTTTCTGCTTCGCTCCCAGGGCAACGGTCTCAACAGGTTTCACATCAACACGCTCAATGGCTTTTTCCTTCTCGGTGAGCCACACCTCCTGCTCCGACATGGACAGCTCCAGTTTCCCTTTTTCTTTCTTGATGGTGAGCACACCGGAATGGCCGTTGAAGGCTGCCAGCCCGGCACAGTCGCCGTCGGCCATGTGGCTCACGTCGATCTTCACCGTGGCTGCACATGTAGGCCCCGCCATGCGCTGGGTGAGTGTGTTGGGGGCTTCGTAGAGGTTGTTCACCACGCGGACGGGCTTCAGCTTCAGTTTGCCCGGAAGGGCTGTGAGCGACCAACCGCTGTCGTCGGGGTTGTGGTTCCACTGCCACAGTTTGCTCATCTGTGCGCCATCGAAGTTGTCGCTCCCCACAATGCCGCCGGACAATGGCGAATTGTCAGCGCAGAGCGGCCTCATCCGCTCGGGCACACGCCCTTGTTCGTCGCCCAGCATGGGCCAGCCGTCAATCCACCTGCACGGCATGAGCAGGGGCACACGCCCCACTCCACCGCGGTCCTGGAAAATCACTCCATACCAATCGCCGTCACGGCTATCCACAATGGTGCCTTGACCTACGTAGCCAAACCCTCCGAAGTCGGATTCCAGGATGGTGCGTTTCTCGTAGGGGCCCATGATGTTGTCGGCACGGTAGCACACCTCACGCCGATGCCGCCCAGGTGCCCACACATGCGAAATCATCAACAGATAGTAGCGCCCCCCATGCTTCACCATGCGCGACCCTTCCAACAAGCCCGTCTCATCGGCCTCGCGCGTGAAAACATGGCGCGCTGAGCCCTGCACGACGCTCTTCAAATCGGGCGTGAGCTCGCATATTTCGCCCGTTCCGTAAACCACATACACCCGGTCGTCATCGTCGAAGAACAACGACGCATCGTGGAAATGGGGCAAACGCGAAACCAACGACCACTCGCCCGCAGGATCGGCGGCAGAATAGATGTAGGTGTCGCCCATGCTGCCCGACTCGTTGGGGGCAAAAAGAGCATAGAAGCGCCCTTTATGATACTTGAGCGATGTAGCCCACTGGCCGCGCCCATAGACGGTGCCCTCCTTGAAATCGTATTTGGGCGAGTCGGTCAGACGCGGAAACACATAGCCGATGGTCGTCCAATGGGCCAAATCGCGCGAATGCATGATGGGGGCACCGGGCATGAGGTGCATGGTGGTGGACATGAGATAATAATCGTCGCCCACACGAATGATGTCGGGATCGGGCACGTCCGCCCAGATCATCGGGTTCGCCATGGTGGCAGCCGCCACTGGCTGGGAAGACGGTTGCTGGAGAGGCTGCTGGGCAGCCCCTGGCTGACCGCTGCATGGCGCGCTGAATGTGGCAGCCATGAGTACTGAAAGAAAAAGATGCTTGCTCATTGCGTATGTTTTTTTTAATCGGGAGTTATTGGGAGTTATCGGGAGTTATTGGGAGTTATCGGGAGTTATCGGGAGTTAACGGACATTAGTTCTCCATTAGAAAAGTATCGTCCGTTAACTCCACGAGCCGAAGGCTCGTTAACTTCCGCTACCTCCTGAGAATCAGATAAGTCTTGCCAGGTTGGGTATCGACATCGTATTCGTAAACTCTCCTTATTGGCATAGCCTCTTTAGAGCCTCCCCCTTGGGAGGTTTCTTTTTGCCCCACCCCACCGACGGTGGCGGAGGCGGCCGAGGGCGAAACCAGGGGCTGTCGGATATTGGCCGACTGGAGCAGCGGATTGCCACACTTGCCCCGCGCAGGCCGCAGCCCCTCGCCTTTGAGCGGTACGTACGAACGCAAGCGCAACGTTCCCCCAAGGGTTGAGCGGATGGCAGCCTCGCCCAGCACTCCGTCGGCCCACTTCATGCTGACCACGAAACCGCCACGGGCGAGCAGCCCGCCCACCTCGCCTTCGCTCCAAGCATCGGGCAGGGCAGGCAACAGATGGACAGCACCATCATGGCTCTGAAGCAGCATCTCGCAAACACCGGCAGCAAAGCCAAAATTGCCGTCAATCTGGAATGGCGGGTGGGCATCCAGCAGGTTGGGATAGGTGCGCCCCTCGGGATAATTCCTCACCTGGCTGTCGTCGGGAAGCAGATGGAGCATGTTCCTGATGATGCGGTAGGCATGGTTGCCATCCAGCAACCTGGCCCAGAAATTGATTTTCCACCCAAGGCTCCAGCCGGTGGCCATGTCGCCACGCTGCCGCAGCGTCGTGGCGGCTGCCTGGAACAGTTCGGGATGATGGTAGGGCGAAATCTGATTGGAGGGATACAGACCGTAAAGGTGGGACACGTGCCGATGCTCGTCGGTAGGGTCGTCAGCGTCAATGAGCCACTCCTGCAACTGCCCGTAGCGGCCCACCTGCATGGGAGCCAGGCGCGCGATGGCCGATTTGAGCTTCTCTGTCTCCGACCGTTTTTCGCCCAAGAGGATGGCGGCGTCGAGTGTTTGTGACAGCACGTCGAAGGCTATCTGGGTGTCCATGGTCGAACCGGCAGTGACATTCGTTCCCTTGCCGCTCGGGCCGTGCTCGGGCGACACCGTGGGCACGGTGACAAGCCAGCCTGCAGCCTGCCTCACCTCGCCGTCGGCGGGGTACAACTGCATGAAGTCGAGCAGGAAGTCGGCAGCCCCCTTCATCACCGGATAGCATTTTCGGAGAAACGCCTTGTCGCCCGTGAAGAGATAGTGCTGCCAGAGGTGCGTGGTCAGCCACGCCCCGCCCGTAGGGAACATCCCCCACGGCGTACCGTCCACGGGGCCTGCAATGCGCCACAGGTCGGTATTGTGATGGGCCACCCATCCACGGCATCCGTACATCTCGCTGGCCGTTTTGGCCCCTGTCACGCTCAAGTCGGCTATCAAGTCGAACAGCGGTTGCTGGGTTTCAGCCAAATTGCCCACCAGCGCCGGCCAATAGTTCATCTCGGCATTGATGTTGATGGTGTATTTCGAGTCCCAAGGGGCGTTCAGCTTGTCATTCCACACGCCTTGCAGGTTGGCAGGCTGGCCTCCCGGTTGCGACGAGCAGATGAGCAGATAGCGCCCGTATTGCATCATCAGGGTCACCAAGTCAAGGTCGGTGCCGTCGAAGGCTTTCAGGCGTTGGTCTGTGGGCAATGCGGACGTGGCAGACGTGGGCAGACGCAGCGAAACGCGTCCATACTGCTCTTGGTATTTTCTCAAGTGGTCGGACAGCAACTGTCCGTACGTCCTGTCTTCCAGGGTTGCCAGCGTCTGCAGGTTCTTCTCCGACGCGTTTCCACTGACGTCGTGGTAATTCACGAAGTTGGTGGCAGCCACAATGTAGAGCGTGGCTTCGGTGGCATCGGCCACGCACACCGTGTCGCCACTGGCCTTTATGCGTCCGTCAGCGCGAACCATCACTCTGCAGTCGGCTTTCAGCCCAGCCTCTACGCCTTCCTGCTCCACTCCGTCAACCGCCAGGGCAAGCATGCAGCACGCATGGCCCGGGGCTCCCGCCTCGGTAGCGACCACCTTGCCCGGAAGAAGGCTGCCCAGACGGGCCGTGAAAGCCAAACGGTTCGACTTGTCGGCCGTAAGCCTTACGATGATGGCATTGTCGGCCAGCGATGCGAACACCGTGCGTTCGTACGCCACGCCATCGGCCCGGTAGCGGGTTACGTTCTGGGCCGTCGCCAAATCCAGTTCTCTGTGGTAGCCGCTGACATTCTGATGGTTGAAACTGAGTTTCAGACTGCCCAACGGCAAGAAGCGCATGCCGTGAGGCCCCTTGAAGAAGTGTTTGTCCAGCAGCCTTTCGGCTTCTTTTTCCCTGCCGGCAAATATCAGGCTGCGCACCTCGGGCAGGAAGGCTTTGGCCTCTGGGCTGTCATTGTCGTAGGGGGCACCGCTCCAGAATGTCTCCTCGTTCAGCTGAATCTCCTCGGTGTCAGTCCTGCCATAAACCATGGCTCCCAAATGGCTGTTGCCCACAGGCAACGCCTCCAGCCAATGTGAAGCGGGGTGTTCGTACCAAAGACGCTGGTGAGGGGACGGAAAGAGGGTCCCAAACATCAGGCTGCAAACGCAAATCAATAGAAATCTTTTCATCGTGTGGGTTGGTTTTTATGCTTTTTTTAGTTTCGAGGGAAGTTAGCGGGAGTTATTGGAAGTTAGCGGGAGTTATTGGAAGTTAGCGGGAGTTATTGGGAGTTTGCGTACATTGGTTTCCCGTCAGAAGGGTATCGCCCGTTAACTCCACGAGCAATAGGCTCGTTAGCTACAGCCAACTCCTGATAGCTCCCGTTTTTTACTCCCTACCTTACTACAGTTGTATTCTCACTTCTTTTCCCTTGTATTCAATCTCCCGGAACGAGCCGTCGGGCCATTCCACTCTGAAGGTGCGCTTTTCCGACATGCTAGGACAGGCTCCTTGTCGCTTCCCAATGGTAAGGGTGCGCCGACGGTCATTCCACGCAAAGGGAATGCGCACACACTCTCCCTGCTCGTAGCTGCGGCTGGTTCCATCGTCCTCGTAGAGGGTGAAACGGGCGTCTGCACCGGGAAACACGCGCACCACCATCCTGTCTGCCGATTGTCCCTTCGCCTTTGGGGATTCAGGTTGAGCGTCCTCACTCAACAGAAGCAACGAACCAGCACGGGCAAAAAGCGGAATGCAACGCTCGTCGGTCAGCGTTTCAACGTATTGTCCTCCGTCATAATGCCGGTTGCCATGACGACAATCATACCACCCGCCCGCATTCTCAGGCAAATAGGTCTTCCAGGTCTTTACATCGGGTTGGGTGACGGGGCTCACCAGCAGCGACGGGCCAAACATATAGGTGTACTTCTGCCTCAACGCCTCGTTGTCGGCAGCAAAATCGAAGACGAGCGGGCGCATCAGCGTACCCCCTTCGAAACTGACGGCAGCAGCCTGGCTGTAGATGTAGGGCAAGAGCCTGTAGCGCTCTTTCAGACAGTCAGCAATGACCGACTGGGCTTCAGCTCCATAATTCCACGGCTCGGTGTTGCTCATGTAGCCATGCACCCGCATGAGTGGCAGATAGACACTGGTCTCTATCCATCTCAACATACGCTGGATGTAGTCACGGTTGGTGTATTGGTCGGCAGGACGGAAGAAACCTCCTGCATCGTAGGTCCACCACGGGACACCTGCCGCCTGCATGCCCAAGCCTGCTGTCAGTTGCCGACGGAGGGTTTCCCAGTCGTTGCCAACATCGCCACTCCACAGGGCCGAACCGTAGCGCTGGATGCCAGGAAAGCCGCAGCGCGTGAGAATCATGGGACGCCGAGCGCCGTCCAAGCCCAGCAGGCCCTCATAGACCGTTTTGTTGACCAACAGCGGATAGACATTGCGCACCCACGCGCCGTCCCACTGCCCGTTGTTGACCCGTCGGCCCACAAGGTCGTCGTTTTCGGGCTCGGTGGCGTCTTGCCACCAAGCGTCAATGCCCAGCGGAACCAGCCGCTGGCTGAAGTTTTTCCAATAAGCGGCGGCCGCCGTCGGGCTGAAGAAGTCTATCCAGTCCGTTCCGGGAATGTAGTGGCAGTCACGCTCCATCTGTTGCCCCACTTGCGAGTGTCTGTCAATCTTCGACCACACGCTCACCATGAGCCTCATGCCCATGCTGTGCAAACTGTCGGTGAGCAAACGCGGATTGGGATAATGGTCTTCGTCAAACTGCATGCTGTTCCACCCATGTTTCCCCCAGTATTGCCAGTCCTGCACAAGAACGCTTACGGGCAGCCGCTCGCTCTGGAACCGGTTGGCGGTTTGGAGTATCTCGTCCTGCGAATGGAACCGCTCCCGGCAATGAATATAGCCCAAAGCCCAGCGGGGCATGAGCGGAGCCTCGCCCGTCAGCCGCCGATAGGAAGAAACAATCTCGTCGGCTGTTCCCACGAAGACGGTGTAGTCCACGGCATCGGCCACGGGCGAACGGAAGACGGTTTCATCCGTTGTGGGCCCATAGTACAGCACAGGCTGGTCGCCATCTGCCAATTCGGCACTCAGCCGGTGCTCGCCCCTATCCAGATGGACGATGGTGGAAGCCGTGGGAGGCAGCCACACGTTTTGCATGTCGATGACCGTCGTGCCGTCGATGGCAAGATGATGGCGACGGGCCATCTTCTGCCCCACATCGAGCAGCAGCGCATAGTCGCCACTCTCAGCCACATGCAAGGTGGCGCTGAAAAGGTTGCGCTGGCGCACCTCCTGCCGATCGCCTTCGGTCGATGTGACGTGTACCACCTCGCTGTCACCGTCCTGCTGTTGTCGGGCCAGCTCCACATGCAGGGGCAGCGGATTGAAATCGGTCAGCCCGTAGTTGTTCCACAGCAGCCCATAGCCTTTGCTGGAGAGCATCATGGGAATGGATATTTGCGTGTTCACCTGTGTCAGCCGGCGCGACAGGCCACGCAGGTCGCTGTATCCGTCCTGAAACTGCCCCAATCCGAAAAGGTGCTCGTCTTGAGGCGACTTTATTGCCAATGTGGCGACGCCGTTTTCCAGTTCGTGGCGTGTGGCGACGAAAACGGTCTCTCCGGCTTTGTTCTTCACACGAACCTCGCCTCTCTCTTTGTCTATCTCCACGCCGATTTCGTCGGTCTCCACCTCCTCTGCGTCGCGATGCTCATAAAGCCAGTCGGGCAACGCTGGGAGTGTGTTTGGCGTGTCAGACGATGCGTAGCGTATTCTGACAGCATTGTGGGCTACGGTCCTTACGGTCAGGGTCCCTTCCAAACCGAGGGCCCCCACTAAACCTCCCCCCGTTGGGGAGGCTTTCTGTGCGCTGGGGCTTCCCCCCACATTAGAGGCTTTCTGTGCGCTGGCCTTCCCCCCAACATTAGAGGCTTTCTGTGCGCTGGCCTTCCCCCCCAGGGGGGATGAGAGGGGGGCTCCTGTTTTGGGCGATGAGAGGGGGGCTCCACTCAATGAGGAGAAGAGGGGAGCCAAAAGCAACAGGAGTAATGATAGTTTTTTCTGCATCATAGTTGAATGTCTTTTTGTTGTCCGTCATAATCGATGGTACGACTCTGACCGTCGGGCAACACCACGTTGAAGGTGTATTGTTTTATCATTCCGGGGTAACTGCCTTGGCGTGTTCCGATTGTCAGTGTTTGTGTGCCGTCGTTCCAACGCATGGTTATTTGTGAGTATTGTCCACGTTCGTAGTTGTAGTTGTCGCCCTCGTCTTCGTACAGAGTGAAGGTTCCGTCGGCACCGGGATAGACGCGCAGCTCCAGACGGCTCCAGTCCTGCTGTCCTACGTACTGCATCTCGGGAGCCAGCGGAATGATGCTGCCTGCGCGCACAAACATCGGCACACGGTCGAGAGAGGTCTGAACAGATATGCTCTGCCCGCCACGGTAGCTCTGTCCGCTCCAGAAATCATACCAGAGTGTACCCTTGGGAAGGTATTTGGTTGCTGTGCGGAGGGCTGCCCAATCAACGGCGCCTTCTGCATCAGTGCCGCCAGAGGCCGTGGGGGTCTTCACGTCCCATCCCGTCATGGCGTCTTCCTTGACGATGGCCTCTTTTGTGTATTGTGCCTCGAGAACGGGGGCCGCCAAGATGCTGCGCCCGAACATAAACTCGTCGGCCATTTCGTGGACGCGCTTGTCGGCTGCAAAGTCGCTGAACAGCGGACGCAGATAGCTCTCGTCGGCACTGGTCACCTGCCAGGCTGTGCTGTAGAGATAGGGTATCAACCGATAGCGCAGACGGATGGTACGCTCGATGGCGTCATAAACGGGTTCTCCATTCTTCCCGAACTGCCATATTTCGCGCGGAGCATCGGCTCCATGGCTGCGGAATACCGGACAGAACAGTCCATACTGCATCCAGCGCACATAAAGCTCCTGAAACTGCGGATTTCTGGGAGCCGACCCAGGGCCTTGCGTGTTGTACGCCCCGCAGAAGAAACCGCCGATGTCGGTGTTGAAGTTGGGATTTCCCGTCAGCGAGAAACTCAGTCCTGCAGGCACTTGCTTGCGCAGCATGTCCCACGACGAGGCCACGTCGCCACTCCACATGTTCGACCCGTAGTGCTGCTGTCCGGCAAAGGCCGAGCGCGTCATGATGAACACGCGCTTCGCGGGCTTCGGGTTCTGCGCCCTGGCCGCCGAGTCTTGTGCCGCCCGCTGGCTTTCGTACACTCCGCGCACCGTCTCCAAGGGGAAGGCGTTGCGCAATGACCGCCATGTGCCGTCGCCGTTGCCTGCCTTGTGGTCGTAGTTGGCCGGTTGCGGGTCGAAGAAGTCAGGGTCGGTAGAGTCCATCCACCACGCGTCGATGTCGTAGTCGAAAAGGGTCTTGAGATTCCGCCAATAGATGCTGCGCCCTTCGGGGCTGAAAGCGTCATAGACACGCACCCCCGAGGGGTAGTCCAGCCGTGGCGGCCAGGTGGTCAGTCCGCTCTGCGGCCACGTCTCGAAGTCGAACAGCAGATTCTTCTCGGCCAACTGCCGGTAGGCTTTGGTCATGGGGCCGAAACTCGCCCAGATGGAAATCATCAGGTGGGCGTTTTGCTGATGGACTTTTTCCACCATCTGCCGGCCGTCGGCAAAGTCTTCGGCCAGAAAGTCCATGGCATTCCACAGATAGTTGTTGCCCCAGTATTGCCAATCCTGGATGATGCCGTCCAGCGGCACTTGCAACTGGCGGTAGCGGTCAACCACACCGAGCAGCTCTCCACTGCTCTTATAGCGCTCCTTCGATTGCCAGTAGCCGTAAGTCCACAGCGGGAACATGGGCACGTCGCCCGACAAATGGCGCATCTGGGCTATCACACCGTCGGCGGAGCCTCCGTACATGAAGTAGTAGTCTATGCGCCGACCCACCTCCGAGGCAAACGACATGCCCTGCCGGGGGTCGTCGTCGAACTGCGTGGGCGAATAGTTGTCCCAAAACAGCCCCCAACCCTTGATGCTCTGCAACACATTCTGAAAGTCCTCCAAATTGGACTGCTCCATCCTCACATGGGTGTTGCGGCGGTTCATCTTTCCGTTTTGCAGGGTGCCCAAACCGTAGATGGTCTCGTCCTTGTCGAGCACAAAACGCTGGGTCACCACATACTTGCCGGCATCGGCTCCGTCGGTGCGCTGTTCAAAACTGTGCGATTTCTCGCGCAGCAGCACTTTTCCCTTGGATGTGAGAAACGTCAGGCATCCGGTCTTGTCGTCCAACCTTACCGTCAGTTCGCCGCTTGACCACGACGAGCCTTTCCGCGTCAGACTGACCTGCTCGGGCTTGGCTGTCACCACGCGCGAAGCAACGTCAGCCATGGTTTGGGAATCGGGAGTCTTCACCACATGCACAATGCTGGGAGTGAAGAACTCTATTTCCACTTTGTCTTTGGCCAGCATGCTCGTCGCCAGGGCCAACATCAATACAGAAAGTCCAAATTTGTTTTTCATGTCTTTTGGGGGGTGTTGAGTGAAAAGGTATCGCATGCAAAGATATAGCTTTTTTTTGAAAACCATGTTTTTTTGGCCTCTCACTACATAACTTTTTTTATTGTTTTAAATTAATGATGTTCAAATGGAGATAGCTAAATACTATGTTCAAATGGAGATAGTTTAATACTATGTTCAAATGGAGATAGTTTAATACTATGTTCAAATGGAGATAGTTACAGACCCCACCCCCATCCCCTCCCCTTGAGGGGCGGGGAGACCTCGCAGAGTCTTCATCTCACCAATGCCCTGTGTGGAGTCTGCTCTCACCTTTGCCCTGTGCGGAATCTCCCCGCCCCTCAAGGGGAGGGGATGGGGGTGGGGTCTGTAACTTGTCATACCATGTTGATTTAAAAGAACTCACTTTCCGGCTCCACGCAAAACCCACACGAATCCTCCGCGCGGTTCGCAGCTGACGGGGCTGGCGTTCTCCACTGACCACCGACCGTCTTTGTCGGCAAAAAGCAGAGTCCCCTCCAAATCTCCCTCCGTAGAAGAAGCCCCCACCAAGTCTCCTCCCGATGGGGAGGCTTTCTGTGCGCTGGCCTTCCCCCCCAGGGGGGATGAGAGGGGGGCTCCCCCCTTTAGCCTGGACAAGAGAGGGGGCAATGCGAGCACTTCGTCGGTGCCGTTGATGCCAGCCACATACCATGTGTCTCCCTTGCGCCGCGCAATGACCACATATTTTCCGGGGTAGCCAGCGAGCAGACGCGTGTCGTCCCACGAAGCAGGCAACGAGGAGAGAAACTCCTGCACCGCCGTCGGCTGGGCATAGTAGCTCTCGGGACGGTCGGCCAAATGCTGCAATCCACTCTCGAAGAGCACCGTAAGCGCCAGTTCGTGGGCCAAAGTGGTGATGTGGGGGTGCTGCGAGTCGCTGAAGGCGCAGGGGGTGTAGTCCATAGGCCCCACCACGTTGCGGGTGAAAGGCAATGTTGCATTATGTGCAGCGGCCCGCTGCGTGAACGTGGGCACATTGTTATACCATTCGGCGCCATACACTCCCTCTGTGCTCAACAGGTGGGGCCATGTTCGCTGCCATCCGCGCGGAATGGTGGCCCCATGGAAATTGACCAGCAGATGGTGGCGGGCGGCACACTCCAACAGGTCGAGACAATAGTCCATGTTCATTTGCGAGTCGCCGGAGAAAAAGTCTATCTTCACACCGGCAACCCCCAATCGTTCGCACCAGGCAAACTCGCGCTCGCGGTCTTCGGCTTTGTTGAGCCGGTATTTGGGTGTGGGGGCGCCATCGACCCATCCCACCGACGAGTTGTACCATATCATGGGTTTCACACCCCGCTCACGGGCGTAGGCAATGGCTTCCTCTATGGTGTGCCCATCCTTCATCTGGTCCCACTCGGCGTCAATCAGCACGTAAGGCAACTTCAAGCGTTCGGCCATATCCACATACCGCCGGATGATGTCGATGTCGTTGGAGCCGTGGTTGTTGGCCCAGTAGATCCACGACACCACGCCCGGCTCTATCCAGCTGGTGTCCGCCAGCCGGCAAGGCTCGGCCACGTCGGTGACAAGCGTCGATTCGACCACCGTGGCCAGCGTCCCCACAATGTGTACTCGCCAAGGGGTGTGCCACTGGCCATTGAGCGCTACATCATTCTGGTCGGGCACCACGCGAAACAACTCCAAGGCCTCGTCGTTATAGAGACAGGCCGCACTCTGCCGCCGCTCGATGTTGGACTCCGTGATGAGAACAAACAAACTGTCGGCAGCCTCTACGAGTGCAGGGTAGCCCCATCGGCAGTTGTAGCCATCGGCCGAAACCGACAGCGCGCTGTACGAAGGAACGGGCTTCACCTTGGCCGTACTGTCCTGCGGGAAGAACCCTTCGTAAGAGTCGGTCCACTGCTGCATCCATCGGCGTGTGCCTTCGGCAATGCGATAGGTGGTCAACTCGCGAGGGGGCCGCACATTCTCCAAGTCCGACAGCTCGTAGCGAAAAGCCAGTCCGTCGTGGTAGAGCCGCACCACCATCCGCACCTGCTCGCTGAGCGGCACCACATATTCGTTGGCTTCGTTCACACAGTGCCGCCGCTTACCCGACAGCATCGTGTAGTCGGAAAGAAGCAAGGTTCCCGCCGTAGGGGAGGCTTTCTGTGCGCCGGCCTTCCCCCCCAGGGGGGATGAGAGGGGGGCTCCCTTCTGCGGGGATGAGAGGGGGGCTCCCTTCTGCGAGGATGAGAGGGGGATTTCCATCCCCACTTTCGGTATTTGGAGCACTTGCTGTTGGTCATAGTACAGCGTCAACCCTTCACCTTCGGTACGGAGTGTCAACCGTCCGTCAGGCGAGCTCATGGGCTGTGCCCCGCATGTGGAGGCCACCGCAAACAAGGACACCAAAGAATGAAGGACGAAAAATGAAGAATGAAGTTTTTTCAAAATGCAAACCTTAAACTATAATCTGTAAACTGTAAACCGTAAACTGTAAACTGTAAACTGTAAACCGTAAACCGTAAACTGTAAACCGTAAACTGTAAACTATACTATTACTCAAACTTCCACCAGTCCAACCGCACGTCGCCATCGGTCTGCGCGAAGCAGATGTAGAGGTCGTGAACGCCAGTGGCACCCTTCACCTTGGCGGCAAAGTCGCGATAAAGGTCAACCGACCCAGTGGAAGTGATGTTCAGCGTGGCCACCACGGGGCCGTCCTTGCTGTCCAGCCGCACACAGACGGTGGCGCGGCTCGTGGCTGCAGCCGTCAGGGCAAAGCGCTTGGCTCCCTTGCTGCCGAAGTCCACACCGCGCAGACGGATGTACTCGCCGTCGTCCAGGTCGTAGATATACATGTTTCTTCGTCCCGTCGATTCAGGCATCTTGGCCACGACGCCCGTATTCTCAACACCCATCTTGGCCGACTTCAGCCCGTAGCCCCAAGCCATGGTCTCAGCCTCCACCCGATTGTAGGGATTCAGCCACTGCACCTGCTGGAGGGGCGACTGGTCCATCCAGTAGGGCACTTCGTTGATGGTGCCGTCGGCATTGTAACTGATTTCCGTGGCCGAAACCGAACGGCGCTCATGATGCACATAGGTGTCCAGATGCATCAGGTCGTAGTCCTGGCCAAAGGCGTACCACCGCCCTTTGTACTCGCAGATGCCGGGATGGTTGCCGCGGTCGCGCTCGGTGGGGCGCATGATGTAGCCCTTCGACTGCCAGGGGCCTGTGGGCGAGTCGCTCATGGCGTAGCCCAGCGCCTCGGGGCAACATGTGGACGCATAGGCAAGATAGTAGTGGCCGCCCCGTTTATAGAGCCACGGGCCTTCCTGATAGTGGTCGATGTGGTAGTCCAGCTTGTGTATTTCGCTCTTCAGCGAAATCATGTCCTCGTTGAGCAGGGCGTAATAAGTGTTGGGGTTGCCCCAGTACATGTAGGCCTGGCCGTCGTCGTCGATGAACACAGTGGGGTCGATGTCGTCCCAGTGCTCCTGCTGCCAAACGAGCGGTTTGCCCAGCGGGTCACGGAAGGGGCCGTAGGGCGAGTCGCTCACCAGTACGCCGATGCCGTGGCCGTGCAACGGTGCGTAGAGATAATACTTGCCGTTGCGTTCGACGGTTTGGATGGCCCATGCGCCGTTCTCGCGCGAGCGCCAGGGAAAATCCTTGAGCGACGCTACGGCCCCATGCTCGGTCCAGTTCACCATGTCGGTGGTGCTCCACAGCAGCCAGTCGTACATGAAGAAGCCTGCCGAACTCTTCTCGTTCTCGTCGGCAATGTCCTCGGGCGACGCATCGTGCGACGTATAGAGGAACAGGGTGTCGCCCACCACCATCGGCGACGGGTCGGCCGTATATTTTGTCTGGAACAGCGGCATGTTCACCTGCTCCAGGCCGCGCAGCTCCCACCAGTCGAAATTGAAGAGCTTCGGCCCCTTGCGACCGGTGAACACCAAGAACAAGTCGCGATGGCCGAGGGCGCTCTCATGCAGGGGGGCCAGGTCGGCCGTCAGCGTCTGCCACCGTTCCCAGCCGCCGGTGGCGTTTACCTCGAGCCGTCCGAGCAACTGTCCGCCCAGGCTGTCGAGTCGCACTTCAATCTGTCCGCCGCGCAGGCCGCTGGCCACACGCGCCGTGAACGTGCGGGGCACCTTGTTGCCCAAATCGACGTTCTGCAGCTTGATGTAGTCGCCGTTGTGAATGTCGGTCACATAAACGCCCACCTCGTCGTTCTGCTCGGTTTTCACCCCGCTGGAGAAGGCCATGGTCTCGGCCTCCACACGACGGTAGGGGTTGAACGTCCCCACAGGCTTCACGCCTTCGTCCGTGGGCATGATGGTGGGGAACGAACCGTCGGCATTGTACTTGAACTCCTCTACGGCCACGCTGCGTCCGAATCCGCCGCCCTTGGGCAGTTTGCCCGTATGATAGAAGAAATAGGAGTGTCCCTTGTAGTCGGCCACACCACAGTGGTTGGTAAACGAGTTGGTCTCGCACAGGGGCATCACCTCGCCTGCGTAACTCCACGGCCCGAGTGGCGACGGTGCCGTGCTGTAGCTGATGTGCTCGGGTACGCCCCCCGCTGCATAGAGCAGGTAGTAAAGCCCGCCTGCTTTTTTCTCTCCGCGGGCGAGGTTTCCTGAGCGTTTGGCTTTCCCCTTCGCGGGGGATGAGACGGGGGCTTTCATCAGCCACGGCCCCTCCACGTACGAATCCTTATATTTCACACCCTCCTTGCGTTCGCTCATCATGGGGCCGCCGAAAGCCTGCTCTGTCATGGGCAGACGCCCCACTTCGCCCTCGTAGCTGATCATGTCGCGGTTCAGCTTCAGGTAGTAGCACTGCGGATTGCCCCACATGAGCCATGCCTGCCCGTCGTCGTCGATCAGCACCGTGGGGTCGATGTGGTCCCACGAACCGTTCTCGAAGAGCGGCTTGCCCAGCGCATCGTGGAAAGGACCGGTGGGCGAATCGCCCACGGCCACACCGATGGCCATGCCGCCCGAAAGCTTGGAGTGGGCACACACATACCAGAAGAACTTGCCGTCGCGCTCCACACACTGGGATGCCCAAGCGCGGTCGTCGGCCCACGAGAAGCTCTCCAGCGCCAATGGCGAACCATGGTCAGTCCAGTTCACCATGTCCTCGGTGGAATAGACGCGCCACTCCTGCATCCAGAAAAAGTCGGCTCCGTCCTCGTCGTGGCCGGTATAGACATACATGGTTCCGTTGTGTACCAGTGGTGCCGGGTCGCTCGTACACCACGTTTGCACAAATGGGTTCTGTGCCACGGCCGTCATTGTCCATGCCGCCAACAACAAGCCTACAATTCTTTTTCCAATCATCATCATATTTTTTTTAATTTACAGTTTACAGTTTATGGTTTAGTTTACGGTTTATGGTTTACAGTTTACAGTTTATGGTCTAGTTTACTGTTTACGGTTTACAGTTTACAGATTATGGTTTAGTTTACAGTTTACGGTTCACAGTTTACGGTTGTCTCTCCCACCCTGCGCGGTTCTCCCCGCCCCTCAAGGGGAAAGGCTACGGGTAGGCGAGCTTTGCTCGGGAATGGGGATGGGGGTGGGGTCTGTAACTCCCCGTCGCACTACCATCTCCCCGCAACCCTATCAACACCCCGTCACCTGCGCGGAAACTTCTCCCCCACCCTGCGCGGCTCTCCCCGCCCCTCAAGGGGAGGGGATGGGGGTGGGGTCTGTATCTTATTCACATCTGTCAACAGCAAACTGTCAACCGCCAATCACCACGCCTCCATTGCAGGGAATCGTCACCGTCAGTTGGCGCTTCTTGTTCAGCCTCACGTTCTTCACGCTCCCCTTCAGCCGCGCATCGTCGCTATATACCGTGAGCGGCACACCCGCTTCGAACATGGGCAGCGAGAGCGTCAGCTTCAGCGCCTTCTGTTCGGCATTCACGCCCGCCACATACCAGCGCTCGCCACACCGCCGCGCCAAAACGACGTAACGTCCCGGATAGCCATCGATGTAGCGCACCTCGTCCCACGTCGTGGGCACCTCCTTCATGAAGTCGATGGCCCACGCAGGAGCATCCGTCAGGTTGTTGGGAGCCAGGGCGAAGTGCTGCACACTGCTCTGGAAGAGCACCGCCGTGGCCAACGCAAACACGTCGCTGGTCATGCGCCGTGTGCCGTGCTGGTTGTCGGCACCGTAGTGCTTGTTCAGCGCCGATCCGCCAAAGTCCATCGCCCCCACTGCGTTGCGCACAAAAGGATGGATGGTGGCATTGCGCGCCTCCACATTGCAGAAGTCCTGCGAGAAATGCAGGTTCTCCGAGGCGAGCACCGCCTCGGACGCCACATAGTTGGGATACATGCGCTCCCAGCCGCGCGGCAGCGTACATCCGTGGAAAATCACCATCAGCCCATGCTCGTTGGCATCGGCCAGTATGTCCTCGTAGAGCTGCATCATGGGCTGTTTGTCGCCGCCGAAGAAATCGACCTTGATGCCACGAATGCCCGTGCGCTCCATCCAAGCCATCTCCTTGCGCCGCTCTATGGCGTTGTTCATCTTGCCGATGGGCGTCTGTGGGGCGTCGTTCCAGGCACCGTTGCTGTTGTACCACAGAAACAGTCCAACACCCTTCTCGCGCCCGTAGCGGGCCAGTTCCTCAATGCGCTCGTAACCAATCTGGCGGTCCCAGAAGGCGTCTATCAGCACACTCTGAAAGCCCATCGTGGCCGAGAAGTCGATGTAGCGTTTCTGCTCGTCGAAGTTGCAGCTGGGGTCCATGCCGATGATCCAGCTCCACGACCCCTTGCCGTAGGTGTAGTCGCGCTTGGCCTCATATTTGGGGGCCACCAGGTCATAGGGCACCGTCGTTTCCACCACGTTCTTGAGCGTGGTGCCCACGGTGATGGTGCGCCACGGGGTCAGGCCGGGCAACGCCACGGCCGGGCAAACCGAGCCGGCTCCGTTCATCTCGCCACTCTGCGGAAATCCTATGCGGTACGTTCCGCCACCTTCGTTCAGCAATCGGCTGCCCACATAGCCGCCATCCACTCCCGTCTCGCTGACAAGCAGCCAGAAGTGAGCATCCCAAGCCCCCTTCTTTTCACCCTGGGGGGAATGGTTGGCTGCGCGGATCGCCCCGCTCAGGGGGGACAAGGCGGAGGCTTCGGGAACCTTGAAGAGGCACGGGAACGTGTATCCTTCGCCCCATCCGTTCCTGCCCACAGCCTCATCGGTGCCGTAGGGGGTCTCGTAGCTGGGCGACGTGCGGGCAAAGCCGCCCATCGGTTTCGACTGGGGAGCCATGAACGCAGTGGTCGCGGCAGGCAGACAGAAACTGGTGGCCTCGCGCTCAACCACACATACACGGGTCTCGCCCACTGGCAGCAGCCGGTAACGCAGTGCCACGTCGCGGTTGCTCACCCGCACAATGAGGTCCATCATCCGCTTGCCGCCCTGCACGAAACCGCAGACAGCCTCGGTGGCCTCATAGTCCACCCTGCGCTGCTTGATGGTGCGCAGCTCGTAGCTGTCGCTCACCCGCCGACTCTCGAACGCCTCCATCGACACGTCCTTGGTCAGGTCGGCCACGTTGGTCACCACACCCAGCGGCGAACGCCCTATCACCTCGCTGCCGTCCAGCAGCACACGGTAGGCGGCCTGCCCGCCGTCGTCATTCACCACCACGGTGAGCCGTCCGTCGGGGCTGCTCACCGCCTTTTCCGAGGCTTCAGCGCAGAGGCCGCCTCCCACCAAAAACAAGGCTAGAACTATATTTCTCATTTCTTCTGTGTTTTCTCTCTTCTATAAAAACTAAAAGTTATTCGTCTTTTTTTGCAGCAGGTGGTAGCGTGTCCCACGTCGCTATCCGTGAATAATGTGACGTGAGACACGTCACCTCCTACGTGAATTTGTGACGTGGGACACGCCACCTCCTACGTGAATTTGTGACGTGAGACACATCACCACCTACTTGGACACTGCAAAAATACAATATCTTCTCCACAATGCCTCGCCCTTGATGTAACAAATATTTTATGTGCTATAACCCCGCACGCGCAGAAACCTTCTCGGGCGCACTTCTTCCTCGCACAGAGGCCTTTTGCTCCGAGAATACAGACAGGGCTCGCCATCACGGCGAGCCCTGCCCATAACTAACTCAATAAAATGAAAAATACTATTTACCAAATAAAAATCTAAAAGCGTTCACCAGGCCCGACTCTCGTCGGGCACTGGTGTCTTACTATTATTTTTAACTTTACATTTCTTCCAACAGTAGGGAATCATGCCGCCCCCATAAGGGGCATCATTCATCCCACAGATTGATGTTGTGGGGGAGGCTGGGAGTTGCCTCCTCGTCCCACTCAAAGTTATTCTCTTTTCCGAAACCACTGCCTGTCTCAAAACTTCCTTGTTCAACATCAATTTTTTGTAGTACAGAACCTATCAGTCTTACTTGTACTGTTTCCGTTAAGGGTTGCATATAGTCTTTCTTCATTGTCTTAATCTCCATTTTTGTTTACTTCATTCTGACTACTACTTTCTTTCCGTTACGGATATACATACCGGCTTTCGCGGGCGCCTCGATGCGCATGCCGCTGAGTGTGTACCAGACAGCATTTTCATTGTTATCCGATTCAAGAGTCACAATACCTGTAGTCTCACCACTGGGCTCTTCTTTCTCATCGTAGAACAACACAATGTTAGCAATCTTGGCACCTGCATCTTTACTAAGCTCCATATAAGCAGAGTTGGCAGACAATGTTGCGCCCGTGCTATGATCAACCTTTACGAAACGTACTTTCATCGGATCAGTATTAACATTCTGCTTCCCATCATCGCCCGTACTATACCATTTGTTTGTCAGCACATAGCGGGTAATACCTTCGCCATTCATCACTTTTCCACCTGACAAGTGAGCCAGCAGCACATTGCCGTCGATATTACTTGTACCCTTATCGTGCATGTCGGGAACAAAGAGGTGGAAACCTTTGTCAATCACATTCACACTCTTATCGCTGCCTGTAGTCTCATTATGGAGTATGCAACCTGTAGCATCGCCTTCAGCCGTTGCGGCCTTCAGGAATTCCACTTTCTCGAGCGAGATGCTCTTCTTGTCATCGGACAACTTACCATAGTAAGCCTTGATTGGCTGGCCTGTGAAGAACTCTGTCAGCCTATGGTCAATGATATGGTCGCGACTTTCGGTAGCATATCCTGTTAAGCCAATCTTCTTAAAGTCAGTAGATACTGCTATCTTTTGAACAGACAAACCGTTCAGCCAAAGTTCCACATCTTTTTCAGCATTATTTTTCATAATGTAAACATAATCTTTCTTATTATCACCCATCGGAATCTCAATGGTCATGTCAAAGGGTTTTTCAGTAACTCCATCAACAGAGCATTTGGTTACGAGAGATGCATTCTTGATGGGTGTTGCTCTCACATATACAACACCGTTAGCAGGAACCTTAGGGAGTACTAACTTATGGAACAAACCTTCATCAGCATTCAGTTCAAGACTTCCAGTGTTTATAGCCACACTTCTGTTCATCAACTTAGCTTCTTCTGGAGTGTCAACAGAGCGCTTGAAACCGATACCGGCAATTTCTGCAAACATCTTATTTGCACCATAAAGTTGTCCACCATTGGCAAATAGGATGCCTGGCTCATTCATTGGAGCATTACGCAGACTATGAACACCTTCGTCTTCTACCCAGCCTTTATAGTCTTCAACGAGATTCAATGCATTCATTTCATTTTGAATAGCATGTTCTATATACAATTGATCGTCCATGGTTGCATCTTGTATCTCTAACAGATCCATGAAGTCCCAAGTGTAAGGATAAGGCATCGTCTCAAGGTAACCCACGGCGAGGTTGCCTGGTGTATAGTCGGTGACGTAGGTATTGTCATCATCCTTTGTCTTTACCGTCATGTCAGCACGGAATGAACCAAAATCGCCCTTCTTTACAGCACCTTCAATCTTCACTGAATTATATGGAAAATCATCAGATCCGACAGATTTGAAGTTACTTTCCGGAATGATTCCATCCTCGCCAAGTAAGCTAGCGAAGAGATTACCGCGCAATTGGTCAACGTTGCCACTTTCTAATGTCTTCTTTTCCTTGTATCCGCTATAGCGCATGAAGAATTCCATATCCTTCGGGAAGGTATCATCCTCGGTGTAGACAACCTCAGGTCCATCCTTCATTGTTACACTGTTCTCGGTCAGGATGTCTGCATTATCGTTAGCCGCATTGCGATAGATGTCAATGGAGTATATTTTCAGCAGACCGGCCTCCTGCACATCGATGGCGAAGTCGGTATCGTCGCTCGTACTCGTTTTATTGACGATGAAGTGATACTCGCCGTGAGGCAGCGTGTTGGCAGGTGAAGCCTCATCAGTGTATGGCTTGGAACCACCGATGATATAATCAGTATTTTCGGGAATGGGTGTTCCCTTGGCATCCTTGGCATTAGTGAGCCACAGTACGGCTTTCTGCTCAAAAACATCGTTGCCGCCACCATCAGCGTTGCCGAAGCATCCCATCTTGATAACCACACGGTCGTTGGCCTTCAGTCTCGGAATAATGAGCTTACCACCGCCCATCAGGCCGATGAAGCGGTCCTTGAATGAAGATGTGGGAGCTTCGTTCTCGTTGTAGACGCCCAACTCGTTAGGCTCTGTAAAGAAGACCAGACCAGCGGTTTCATGAATCATGTCGGCGTTATCAGCCTCCATATCATAGATGCTCTTGAAGATAGGTTCTTTCTTATTGGGAACGTCCACATAGTCATGCTCCCAGTCTGTAGTCAGACCGTCGGCCTTGTGAGTCTCCTTGAAGAGTTTGGATTTGCTTTCCCAGGCAGTTTGAGCTGTAGCGTATCTCGTTCCGTCATCCTCGCCATATTTGCCAAGGTCCCAGCCGCTATTCACTTCTGTTGTATATGTTTCTCCACCATTATAACTTATAGCTCCATCTCTTTTGGTAATATAATCACCCTTACCAGAGTAGAAGTCCCAGTGTTTCACTTCTTTTCCTCCTGATGTAGCTGCTACACGCTGCGTCTTATCGTCGTTCCATTTGGCATCTGCCGCATCGTAAGCGATAGTAAGAACGAAGCTGGCCTGTCCCATGCCATTGTTGACATGAGCCACAACGGCGCCTCCAGGATTGTATGCTTCGCCTGTTTCTGGATTTGTGCCTTCCCTGAATTTGATGTCAGAGAAGCTCAGCCACTGCTTAGTTCCATCATATTCCACCTTGGCCTTAGCACTCACCACGTTACCAAGGCACTTAATTCTTGGCTCTTGTTCAGCGTTGCGCGTAAAAGTATTGTTAGCGAGATCATAAGCATTATTTCCATAGCCATGATCTGTTCCATCCAAATCTGTGTATGGGCCACCCGTGATTTCTGCCACTTTTTGTATGGCAGCATTTCCGTTTGCCACTTCCGTGTTACTTACCACTTTATAAAGCGGAGCTACGCGGAAACGTGGAATGAATGTGTATGACTTCAGTCGGATGATAGGTTGCGCATGCAAGTTTGTCGGCAGTGAACAGAGATAATAGACACCACCTTTTTCAACATTTACCCTCAGTTTGTAATTGTTGCTGCCGTTGGTGTTCGAATCACCCGATGAGTATGTGTTAATAAATTGAGTCTTAGGCTGCCCGCTGCCATCAACGTAGTCACCGTTTTCTTTTTGCTTATACCAGAATGCAACTACTTCATTACTGCCTTCGCAATAATACTCAACTTCCAACAAGCCGTCCACCTCGGGGAAGAAGTAGAAGAAGTTACCGCACAACGGCCAAATGGAGTTGAATTTGTCTCCATAGACATATTCCTCACCATTAACCCTTTGAGAGCCATTTCCTGGCCAAACAGTATGGGTAGGATCTTGCTCTGCCGTGAAGGTTGACCACTCTTTTCCTACAAAACGATCTTTTATTTCCTCCTCACTGAAAGGATCTTGATAATTATTATTATTCTTATATGTCCACGGATACTGAAGATGCTTATCCGTTGGTTTCAGGTCATTGTGCTCGTTGATAATCGAGGCAGCTGCGAGTACATCTTCCGAATGCGCCTCTGTATATTTAGGCAATGTAAGTATGATTCCTGCGAATTGTAATGTGTTATCTTGATTGTCTGTATTCAGATTGAAGGCTATGGTCTGGAAATTACCTGCCACCATCGCATCAGTCACGGTGAAGGTAAAAGTATGCTCATCCCAATTTCGATTCATATTTGCGAGGAAAAGATCCGGAGTATTAATGTAACTGCCGGGAGCGCCATGTGCCTGAGCAGCAACACCAGTTATTGAATGATTTGCAAAACATCTGAATTTAATTTCAACCTCTGCGCCGACTGGTAGGTCTTTCAGCGCCGGGCAGTTAATAAAGAACTGGCAATCCCATGCGTTACCATTATTGTTTGGGTTAGAAGTATTCGTTACTGTATAAAAATAATTACCAGACACATCTCCTGTTGCCTGATTTAGCTGGGTGGGGTCTTGTTGGTCACGGTTTTTGGCATAAACTTTAATGTCCGGCTGCCCGGGCTGATGAGTAATCGTTTGAGTACCAGTTTGAACGAGAGTTGTTGATTCGCTCGATACTTTTCTTACGAATGTCATATCGTTGTCGTTACCAAAACTCATAGTCATATAAGGCACAGCACCGTGCTTATCCTCCAATACACCAGCGTGTTTAAAGGAGTAACGATAACCTAAGGTTCCAAAATTGCTTGATGGCAAATCCGTATGATTAGCATAAGAACTCGTTATGTCTGACACGTCACTTACTTCTTCTACTTTAAAATCACTTGCTTGGTATTCAGCCAGCGTGATGACCACGTTACGGATGACAGCATTAGCAGGGATACTGACTGTTGCTGTTCCAGTAGCAGAACCCGTAATATGAGATTCTGAGTTTCCGCCATCTAAATAGTATCTAACATCATAACTGTCACCTGCTTTCAGGTTGTGAATGTAGAAATTTTGGTTGCTGCCGGAAGTGTTCTTGAGGCCTTGGCCGCCACCTTTCATCCCCCCCACGTTATTAGTCTCACCATCAGTATCTTGATCAGGAAAACCTTTGGGATTATAGGCTGTGTTGGTTGTACCACGTATTTTCCATGCACTCGTGTTTTCAACGCTGAAGCGCAGTTCATGTTCCAACCACGAATAATACGAGGTCTTAGGTTGGTGTGCAAGCTGTCCACCTCCTGTGGAACCTCTCCAGATTTCAGTGGATTCAATGTAATTATCGCTCCAGTTGATTTTCCTTTGAACAAAACCCGGCTGGATGTCAACGTACTCATACTGTCCGAACCAGTGGGTCTCCTTGATAGTAGGATCCTGATTCCATTGTGCCATTACGTTCCCTATAAACGCAGTGACTAAAAAGAACAATGTAAATAATTTTTTCATTTTACTTTTAATTTTGATAATATTAATAAATAGATTTTTGATAATTTTGGTTTTATATTAACTATTATTGGTTTTGCGATTGACATGCTTACTATGCGGACTTCACGTAAAAAGGTTTTGCAATAGGTTTCAAGTCCGTTCGGTCCTCAAATGGCATTATTTTCGGCTGCAAAGATAAGGAGAAATAATAATAAGTGTATTTGCGACATGTAACACGAATTTTACTACGGTATTTCGCAAAAAAAATGTTACACCAAGGAAAAAAATCGTTACAACTGCCCGAAAAGACGCTCAAACGCGACTGGGCTGAGAAAAAGGCCGTTGCTGCGGATGTACGGTGGAACCAACGAAACTGAAAAGCATACGCTTCGCGTCGTTCAAAAACCAATAAAAACCAATACGGACAAGGAAAAATAGGTTTTTTTATTTGTAAAGCCCCCTTGGTTTTTTGGTTTTTCTTTGTTTTTTTTGGTTTTTGAATTGAAAATCGGCGGCCGAAGGGAAAAGCAATGAGACGCAAAGCGCTATCATTCCCAAAGATTCCCGCGTAAAGCACGACAACAGAAAAACAAACTCGAGACCACAGAAAAATATCTCCCGACAATACGAAATTATTGTCGGGAGATAATTTTTTATTGTCGGGAGATAAATTCAAATTCTCTAGAAATTTTTGAAACACAAAAAGCAATACCATCTGCGGCCTCTGAAAGGCAACGCTCAGAACCGAGAATTGCGAACGGTTTACGCGAGAAGAGGATGTCCCAAATATGAATTTTTGCTAAATATAATAAAGGTATAGGCGAAAAGCACAAAAATAGTGCTATTTTTGCACACGAATTGCATCAAGCGCCCCACACAGCCGTGGGGGCGACGATGCTCAGACAAAGTGAAACGAAAGATGGCATACGCTAGGATTCTCATCATTCTGCTGCTCTGCTGCTCGACGGCCATCGGCGCCAGCGCACAGGACAACCGGCCAGGACGAGTCAACCCCGAGGACCGGCGGGTTGACATGGATTCGCCCACGTTCGTGCCCATGCTCAAGACGGGCAAGGTGCTCTTGGACGGCGACTCGGTGCAGTACCTGGAGTTCAACAAGGTGTATGTGTATCCTGAACCGACATTCAAGAACGCCAAGCAGCGGGAGGCCTACAACCGACTGGTCTTCAACGTGAAGAAGGTGCTGCCCATTGCCAAGGAAATCAACCTGATCATTCAGGAGACCTACGAATACTTGCAGACGCTGCCCAACAAGCAGGCCAAGGACGAGCACATGAAGCGCGTGGAGAAGGACATCAAGAAGGAATATACGCCGCGCATGAAGAAGTTGACCTATGCGCAGGGCAAGCTGCTCATCAAGCTGGTCTATCGCGAGTGCAACTCGTCGTCCTACCAGCTCATCCAGGCTTTTCTGGGGCCGGTGAAGGCGGGCATCTACCAAGCCTTCGCCTGGACGTTCGGCGCCAGCCTGATGAAGAAATATGACGGCGAAGGCACCGACCGACTCACCGAGCGCGTGGTGCGGCTGGTGGAGGCGGGGCAATTATAAGGAGTTGCAAGGAGTTCAAGGAGTTGCAAGACATCAGTCTTTGCTCTGAGTCCTTCTGTTT
>DFFM01000054.1 GCA_002369515.1 Prevotella sp. UBA3776
TAAAAACAAAGGTAACAAAAAAGGCTGAAACCCAAGCGAGGGATTCAGCCTAATTTTTATTTCATACTGAAATCTTTTAGCGGACAGCAATATTAACCAATATATCGAATCTTATCAATGCATCGAAGATGCAACGAATGTTGACGAATGCAGCGATTCGAATGATTCGTTGGCCACTTGAGGCCATGCGCTACCGCCATGGGTGTATTCGGAAAATTCGCTATATTCGTTGTTGTAGAAATGTCGCAGTATGGCATCTCTACTCCAGAAACTTCAGTCATATTTTTTTTGATGGTAGTCGGTTTTTTTGTTGTTTTTTCGATAGCAGCCGTAGTCTCGTTTGGGGTGGACGGGGGTGGGGAGGGGAAAAACGAGGAGTCCGGAGTGTGCAAATGGTTGCAACGCTCCGGACTCCAAAAATATGTTCCGCCGAGAGGTTTCTCGGGGTGTGAAAACCGAAGGGGGAGGGATTGGGCCGCTCAGTTCTTGTGGCTGTTGCAGCGGTCGGTGTAGAACTTCTGGAAGTCAGTCCACTTGTAGTAGGGATGCTGTGTGGTGGGAACGGGCAGCGATGCTTCCTGTCCGTTGAGCAGACACTTCACGAGGATGTCGTCGGCACCGTGTTTGCCACGGTAGAAAATGAGTTGGATGTTGGACGCCTTGCAGGTCTGCCAGTTCTGGTAGCAATTCTTCACCTCGGCGGGGTCTTCGGGGTCGCGGTCGGCGCCGTTGAGGCCCATGAGCACGGTGAGGGGTCCCAGGCAGGTGTCGTGGCCAAAGCGCAGGTCGGCAATGTGGTCGCTGCTGCCGTTGATGGCGGCCTTGGCCTTGTTCAGGATGTCTTCGAGAATGGGGATGGCCTCATACTGCGGGCCGAAGACCCACGAATAGGAGCCCAGGTTGGAGTCTTCCCACTGGCTGGCAATCTCCTCGTCGGTGATGATGTTGCCCATCATGCCCTCGTGTCCGATGCTTGGCAGCGAGGTGTAGAGGTTGATGAGGTTGCTGCCGATGTGGTGCGGGTTGCCGGGCAATCCCTCGGTGGAGGTGAACACGCGCGGAAGAATCTTTTCGCGGAGCGAGTTGTCGAAACTCACCTTGTCGCGGTTTTGCTCAAAGCGCGGACGAACCCGCTGGAAACGGTGCTTCACGGGGTTCTGGTGGTCGGTGGGCACAACGCCGTCGAGGGTGAAGCGCGACGACTGCTCGCGGATTTCAATCTTGGGGTTGCACTGCACCAGTTCTTGGCAGAAGGCCGACATGCTGAGCACACAACGGCCCGAGAGCGAAGCGATGGCGAGCACATTGCCGCCCCGTTTGAACACCTCGGGGAAGTTGTTGTACATGATGCGGGCGATGCGTTGGTGCTGCTCCCAACCCAACTGGGTGAGTTCGCTCACGCCCGTCTTCAGTTCCTGTTTGGCGGCCATGAACTTGCTGTAGAAGTCTTCGCCCTGCTGGGTGAGCTGGTGCTTCTGGTGGGCGGCGCTGAGCAGCGTGTCAAGCTCTTTGTAGAGCTGGTCGCTCCAGTAGTAGCGCGAGCCGTGGCGAGCGTAGTGGCTGATGTAGAAAGGCTTGTAGCCCTTGGGGGCCTTGGTGAGCTTCGCGTTTGCGAATGGGTAGGGGTAGTCGTTGCCGTAGCCTTTGCGCGGGTCGGCTTTCAGTTGGTCGAGAACACTGACGTTTTGAGCCCAGGCCGACATGGCGACGAGGACAAAGAGCAATGAAGTGATGATTTTTTTCATGGTTGTAATAGTTTTTGTGTTGCAAAGATAATCAAAAATGCAGGAAAAGAGCGGAAATTGTTGACAGAAAATCGCAGGAACCAACTTTTTTTTGCTATTTTTGCAGCCAAATTGCGAAAAAGCGCTAAAATGATGTGACTCAACTTTCGCATGTCAGGAGTTATCAGGAGTTATCGGAAGTTAGCAGCCTTTGGCTTTCCCTACGGCCGCCGATTTTCAATTCAGGCTGTGAAGTTAACGGAAGCCCCCCTCTCATCCCCCCTGAGGGGGAAGACCCAACGCACAGACAATCTCTCCCCCCAGGGGGAGTCGGAGGGGGCTAACTCCCGCTAACTCCTAGAAAGCGGAGCTTTCGAAACTTGAATGATGTGAGAAATATAGATTAAAAAACGGTTGTAAATGTTCAATGATAAAAAGAAAAAGTCAGATGATAAGATTTCACAGTAGCAGAAGATTGCTTGCCTGCGTAGCCTTGGTGGTGGCGACAGGCATCGCCATGGCAGATACAGCCCCCAAAGACACCATCCCGAACAGGAAGGCAAAGGCCGAAGAGGCTCTGCCCGAAGTGGTGGTGACAGGAACACGCAATGCTGTGGATGTGCGCCATCTGCCCATGACGGTGACGGTCATCGGGCGAGAGAAGCTGGTGGAGCAGAATCAGCCGTCGGTGCTGCCCACCGTGATGCAGCAGGTGCCCGGACTGATGGTGACCAGCCGCTCGATGCTGGGCTATGGTGTCTCCACGGGTGCTGCCGGCGGCATCAACATGCGCGGCATCACAGGCGGCGCCGGCCAGTTGATGGTGCTCATCGACGGTCACCCGCAGTACAACGGCGTGTATGGCCATCCCATCAGCGACAGCTACCAGACGCTCATGGCCGAGCGTGTGGAGGTGTTGCGCGGGCCGGCCTCGGTGCTCTACGGCAGCAATGCCATGGGCGGTGTGCTGAACATCGTCACCCGTCGTCCTGCGGCCAGCGATGGCATAGCCACGAACGTCCACCTCGGTGCTGGCAGTTACGGCACCATTCAGTCGGAAATCACCAACCAGATTCACAAGGGAAGATTCTCTTCCACCGTCTCGGCACAATACAACCGCACGGACAACCACCGTCCGCGCATGGGGTTCGAGCAGTATGGGGGCTATCTGAAGTTGGGATACGACATCAGTACGCACTGGAATGCCTACGTTGATGCCGACGTGACCCACTTCAACGCCAGCTATCCGGGTTCTGTGAGCAGCCCTCTCTACGATGGCGACCAATGGATTACGCGAGGCGTGGTCTCGGCGGCACTGGAGAACCACTACCAGCACACCAGCGGCGCGCTGAGCGTATATTCGAACTTCGGGCGCCACAAGATAGACGACGGCACCAGCAACCCCGAGCAGCCCACGCAGCGTTTCTTCCGTTCGAAGGATGCGCTGACTGGCGTTTCGTGGTATCAGAGCGCACAGCTCTTCGAAGGCAACCGGCTGACCGTAGGCGTGGACTATCAGCACATCTACGGCCGCGCCTACTACACTTCGAAGCAAACGGGCGAGGTGCTCGACACCCCCAACAAGCAGAGCGGACGTTCCTACAGAAACGAGATTGCCGCCTATGCCGACTTCCGACAGGACATCGCGGCATGGCTCACCCTGGACGCCGGACTCCGCATTGACCACCACAGTGTGACCGGCACCGAGTGGGTGCCACAGGGAGGCGTCGTCGTGCGCCCGATGGACACCGGCGAACTGAAGGCCATGGTGAGCAAGGGCTTCCGCAACCCCACCATGCGCGAAATGTACCTCTATCCTCCCTCGAACGAGGATTTGCAGCCCGAGCGCATCTGGAACTACGAGCTGTCGTGGCGCCACCGGTTGGGTGGTTTCAGCTACGGAGCCAACGTGTATTATATAAAAGGTGACAACATGATACAGACGGTCAACCGCCAGAATGTGAACACGGGGGCCATCGAAAACTACGGCGTGGAGCTGGAGGCGGCATGGCGAATCAGCAGCCACTGGAGCGTCAACACCAACCACGGGGTGCTCCACATGGAGAACCCCGTGGTGGCAGCCCCTGCCTACAAAGGCTTTCTGGGTGCCGACTACCGACAGAACCGCTGGACTGTGAATGCTGGTCTGCAATACATCGGCGGACTCTACACCGCCGTGGGTGAGAACCCTGAGAAGGAGAACTTCTGTCTGCTCAACGCCAGTGTGAGCTATGCCCTGACGGGCGGACTCTCGCTATGGCTGCGTGGCGAAAACCTTCTGGCACAGAGCTATGAAATCAATCGTGGCTACCCCATGCCCCGCGCCACTTTCATGGCGGGCGTCAACTGGAGCTTCTGACAGTTACGAAAGCTCCGCTTTCTGGGAGTTAACGGAAGTTAGCTGAAGTTAACGGGCCTTCGGCTCGTGGAGTTAGCGGACAATACCCTTCTAATTTGCGGGCGGTTGCCTTGTGTGCGCTACAAGTTGCGCGGACACAAGGCAACCGCCTTGTTGTATGCCCCTGTGGACGCCAAAAACGCCCCGGCATTTCTTGTGAGCCCCCTCGCTGAGAAAAAAAACTTCCAATACTTTTTTTGTTTTCTGAATTTAATGTTTATCTTTGCACGTGAGTTAATCTCTTTTGCAATTGATGATTATCCGCAAAGATACCACCGTCAGGACGCCGACAGCGTCTTGGTGGAACGATTGCGGATAATCATATACAATTTTGCAAATAAGTATTCATAAAACAACTGGGCATGAAACAGTTGTTGCCCCAAGAAAAACCAATAGCAGAAGAAGCATGAAAACATACAAACTTTGGAGCCGACTGAAGAGCACCCTGCGCGAGAGTTGGGGGCTGGTAGTGATCATTCTCTCGGCGGCGGTCATAGAACTGGTGTGCATTCTGCAGTTCTGGTATGCGCGCGCTGGTATCCGCAACGAAGTGGAACAGCGCGCCAAAAGCGAACTGCGGCTGAAAAGCCTCGAAATAAAAAACGTCATGACCTCCGTCGAGGTGGCCGTGAAGAACATGGCGTGGCTGGCAGAGCAGAACCTGGGCAACCCCGACCAGGTGGCCAATGCGTGCAGCAGACTGGTGAAGGCCAACGACATGATTGTGGGATGCGGCATTGCATTCGTGGCCGACTATTACCCCTCGAAAGGGAAGTGGTTTGAGCTTTACGCCACCCCGGGCGAAGGCACCGAAACAACGGTCAGGCAGATTGGTTCGCAGGCCCACAACTATCTGGAGGCCGAATGGTTCACTTCGGTCATGAATGCCAAGGACAGCCGTTGGAGTGAGCCTTACTTCGACGATGCCGGGGCCAAGATGACACTGTGCACCTACTCCTATCCCATACGCGACAAGAGTGGCACCATCGTGGCCGTCATGGGAGCCGACGTGTCGCTCGAATGGCTGAGCCAGGTCATGGGCAGCAACCACACGCTCCCAACATCCTACAACCTGCTGCTGAGCCGGACGGGAAAGCTCATTGCATGTCCTGAAGAGTCGCTGCGCATAAGGAAAACCGTTCAGGAAGCCACTCGCGACATGAAAGACACCATGGCCCAGGTGGTGAACCAACAGATGCTCAATGGCGAAAAAGGACAGGCGGTGGTCTATGACAACCAAGGCAACAAGAACTATGTGTTTTTTGCTCCCGTGGAAAAAAGCACGGGATGGTCGATGTCGGTGGTTTGTTCGGACAAGGAAGTGTTCCACACCCTGCACGTAACGGGGCTGAAGCTGCTGCTGCTCTCGCTCCTTGCACTGGCCCTGCTGGGCTTCATCATCTACCGTTCGGTGCGCAATTATCACCGCCTGCGCAAACTGCATGCCGAGAAAGAGCGCGCCAGCAGCGAACTGCGCATAGCCAACGGCATACAGATGGGCATGGTGCCCAAGATCTTCCCGCCTTATCCCGACCGGAACGACGTGGAAATCTTCGCCTCCATGATGCCGGCCAAGGAAGTGGGCGGCGACCTCTACGACTTCTACATTCGCGAAGAGAAACTCTTCTTCTGCATTGGCGACGTCAGTGGCAAGGGCGTTCCGGCCTCGTTGGTCATGGCCATGACCCGAAGCATGTTCCGCATTGTTTCCAACCACGAGACGGCTCCCGAGCGCATTGTCGGTTCGCTCAACGACGCTCTTGAAGAAATGAACGAGGCCAACATGTTTGTGACCCTCTTTGTGGGTGTGCTCGACTTGGCCACCGGACGGCTCGACTACAGCAACGCAGGCCATTGTCCTCCGCTGCTCATCACCGAGGAGATAAAGCTGTTGCCGGTAGAGTCCAATTTCCCCGTTGGGCTCATGAAGGACTGGCAGTATGTGGCGCAGACCGTCTGGCTGAAACCGTGGGACACGCTCTTCCTTTATACCGACGGACTGATTGAGGCCGAAAACAAAGACCTCGACCTCTTTGGCGAAGAACGCATGCTCGAAGTGGCGCGCCGCATGCCCCGTGGCAAGCAGCTCAATCTGAACGAGCTGGTGGGCGAAATGAAGAATTCGGTTGACGCCTATGCCGACGGAACTCTCCAGAGCGACGACCTCACGATGCTCGCCATCCAATATACCATGAAGTGAAGCCATCTCACAATTCCTCCTGTGAGTGAAGGCTCAAACGCCAAGCTCTCTCCCCCCGCAGGGGAAGTAGGAGAGGGCAGGTTAATGTTCAAAGTTCAAAGCAAAAGATAATGGAAACAAACATCAAGAAATCAGATGGGAAATTGGTCGTAAGTTTCAGCGGTCGGTTCGACACGCCGTCGGCTGTGAAGCATGAGAAAGATTTGATCCAGTTGACCAGCAATATTGACCGCGACATCATTCTCGACTGCTCCGACATGCGATACATCGCCTCGGCGGGTCTCAGAATCTTCCTGGCCATCCTCAAAAACGCAAAATCTCACGGATTCCACGTCTATGTCAGAAATCTCAGCGACGACGTGGAGAAGGTTTTCAAGACCACGGGATTCATCCACATCTTTGAATTCTGCTGATTCCCCAATCACTGCAAAACATCGGCTTCAGGATCAAGTGTGCCACTGCGCCGAATGCTGTCCGGAGAAAGAGGGGAGTGGCATAAATGATGACAACGGATTCCACCAATATTACGGTTTTTCCCTCATTGCTGACTTTTCAGGAAGGGCCGTCATATTGGTGGAATCCGTTGTTTATGTGACTTGATTTTCGGTTGCTTACTGTAACAACGAATTTAACGAATAAAACGAATCTTATCAATGCATCGAAGATGCAACGAATGTTGACGAATGCAGCGATTCGAATGATTCGTAGGCCACCTGTGGCCATTCGCTTGTGTCGTCATGGGTGTATTCGGAAAATTCGGTATATTCGTTGTCGTAGAGATGTCGTAGTATGGCATCTCTATTCCCGATGCTTCAGTTATTGTGCCGTTATGGGTGTATTCGGAAAAATCGCTATATTCGTTGTTGTAGAAATGTCGTAGTATGGCATCTCTACTCCCGAAACTTCAGTTATGAAAAAAATATGGTTGTAAGTTACAGACCCCACCCCCATCCCCTCCCCTTGAGGGGCGGGGAGATGCTACTGCCACGTCTGTTATGGGGACTTTGCGCGGCAAGGGTGGGGAGAGGCTACAACCGTGTCTTTCTGTAAGAGCTCATTCCGTCATGTTGGTGGAATCCGTTGTTTGTGTGACTTGATTTTCGGTTGTTTACTGTAACAACGAATTTAACGAATAAAACGAATCTTATCAATGCATCGAAGATGCAACGAATGTTGACGAATGCAGCGATTCGAATGATTCGTAGGCCACCTGTGGCCATTCGCTTTGTGCCGTTATGGGTGTATTCGGAAAATTCGGTATATTCGTTGTTGTAGAGATGTCGTAGTATGGCATTTCTATTCCCGATGCTTCAGTTATGAAAAAAAAAGGTTGTAAGTTACAGACCCCACCCCCATCCCCTCCCCTTGAGGGGCGGGGAGAGGCTACTGCCACGTCTGTTATGGAGGCTTTGCGCGGCAAGGGTGGAGAGGCTACAACCATGACGGATAAAGAGATTCTGTGCGGAGTCTCCCCGCCCCTCAAGGGGAGGGGATGGGGGTGGGGTCTGTAACTTGTAACTCGCAACTTGTAACTCGCAACTTGTAACTCGCAACTTGTAACTCGCAACTTGCATCTTGCATCTTGCAACTTGCAACTTTCATTCCAAGTTGTTATAAATTAGTATGCATTGTAAATCAACCACCGAAATTCCCCCCCTCCCATGTGGGGCATGGTTGTAAAAAAAGCTCCGACTATCTGATTTTGTACTCTTTGGTCAGTTCCATCACCTTTTGGTGGATTTCGCTGGCGAGCACCTTGTTCTTCTCCGTCATGTCGGGAATGTCCATGACGTTGGCGGCCACTGCCGGCAGCGAATAGGCGTCCAGCTCGCCCGAGTTGATCAGGTCGAGCAGATAGGTGAGCAACCGCTCCATGTCGGCCTCGCTCACGTCGTGGTTCCACTTTTTGGCAGCCTCGATGCTCACGCGCTGTACGCCCTGGTTGTTCGAACAGTCAACGGGAACAATCTCCATTTGCGGGAACTTGCTTTGCAGCTTTTCCAACAGCCCCTTGTTGCTGCGGAATGCGGTCACCATTTCATCTACCTGCGTGAAGTGGCGGTTGCGCAGGCCGCGGTTCACCGAGTTCTTGAAACAGGTGTTCAGGTCGTTATAGACCATCAGCACGGTCACCTTCTCAATGCCTTCGCTGCGCGCCTTGCCGATGGCTTGGTACAGTCGGTCGGGATTGCTGAAGTAGGCGTCGTAAATCAGTCCGGCGTCGTCGAGCTTCATTTGCCGTGCTGCGGTGCTCTTGCCGCTGGCCGGAGCTCCGGTGACGATGGCCAGCGAGCGTTTGCCGGCTTTCACTGCGCGGCGCAGCAGGGTGGTGTAGAGCGAGTCAACCACCAGCTCTTCGGCTGCTGCATAGTCGGCGCCGTTGCCGCCATAGAAGCCAATGGGGCGGAACACCTCGCGCACCTCGATGGGGTCGAGCGTGTTGCGGGCGGTGCAGAGATATTTGTCCATGAGCTGTCCCAGTCGCGGACGAGCCCAAGCAAGGGCCTCGTCGCCGGTGACCAGCGGTTGTGGCATCTCAATCTTGTAGGCTGCCGGATGGAGGTTCATGCGGTTGTGGCGGCGTATGTCCATGAGCTTTTCGGCAAAGAAGTAGGAGTCGCCCGGCACCTGATAGCGGGCGTTGCCCTTGGGGTCGGGCTTGAAGAGCAGCAGCGACTCCTCGCCCCTGTCAACGAATGTCGCCCAGCCGCGTGGCGACAGATGGTACTGCTCGTCGCCCAGCACAGCGTTCACCAGGCAGTTGGTGTCCCACATGCGCTGCCCCGTGTCGCAGGTGTAGTTGGTATAGACGGCCTTGATGGGGTTGTACTCGGTGGTGGAGAGGTCGGACAGCACGTCCTGCGGCAGATAGTTCATCTTGTCGCCCACGTTGCTCGGCGACATGACAATGTCCACCGATTTGGGCAGCAGGTCGTAGAACACCGCCGACTGCTTGGAGGCGGCCCTCATGTTGTAGCCGCTCAGACTGTCGCCCAGTTCGAATCGTCCCGACTGTATATACACCGACTTCACTTTCCGCTCGAACAGTTCCAGTCCGCCGAGCGCAGAGTATTCGTCGGCTCCCGACTGCATCAGCTGCGCCAACGTCGTGGCGAAGCCAATGGCCACCACGACAATCGACTTGTCATCGGCCTGGCTCAGCAGCTGTCGGTAGAGCTTGTAGCCGTCGGGGCATTGGCTGGTGTCGATGGTGCGTCTGAACAGTGGTTCGCCTTTGGTGTTCTTCAGGTCGCAAATGCCGTTGTAGGGGATGAAGCAACGTGGGTTCTTCACGCCGTTGCGCTCCAGTCCGATGGGTATGTCGGGGTGGCCGTAGTAGGTGTCGAAGATGTCCACCAGTGCGGCGTTTTTCTCTCCCTCGCGGTCCACCACGATGCCCTTCAGGTCCACCAGCCCGTCGTCGATGTAGTGGTGGAGCATCATCAGCGCAAAGAGATCGTCGGTGGAGCTGCCGAAGTCGGCGTCGAGAATCATTTTCACGGGTTGTGGCTTCTGGACTTCAGCCGCCGTCCGTTCGGCCACCGTGGCCTGGGTTTTGCATCCGCAGAGGCCTGCCGTCATGGCCGCTGCAACGACTGTGGTGCAGAGTGCCTGCCACAGTCTTCTTGAGTGTTGTTCCTTTTTCATGTTGTTTAGTATTATGTTTTCGTTGTCTTAAAACTCTCTGTTCATCAGCAGGTTGAAGGCCATGGTCAGCGCACTGGCTATGCTGTTGGCGAACGGCGGTTCGATGGTGCGCCCGTTCGAGTTGATTTCGTGGACGATGCCTTCGTTCGTGTTTTCTCCGTTTTTGGCATAGTAGAAGCGCGTCTCGTTGCCGTCGTTGAGCTCGTAGTAGAATGCCAGATTGCCGTCGCTGTCGAACAAGAACTCCTGGTAGTACTTGTAGCTTCCCACGTCGTATTTGTTGGTGATGAAATAGGGCTGAAACACCACCCTGTCCGTTTCCTCTATTTCCGTTGCTTCGTAGTAATAGTGGGTGACCACCTTGCCCGGTGTTCCGTCGGTCAGATTGTAGTTGCTCTGCGCCACGGTGATGTTCGACGGTTTGCCCGCCTTCTCGTTCTTTTCCGCGGCGGCAGTGTTTTTCTTGGCTTGGGCATACATTTTCCTGATCTCGGCCACACGTTCCGAGTTCGATTGTGCCATGGCTGTCAGTGCGAGCAGCAGGCAGGCGATTGTCATCAGAATGTTCTTTCTCATAGTTGTTTAGTATTTAATTGTCTTGGCATGAAAAGCTGCAGGCCAAAAACACAGTTGAATGTTCAGTATGGACGATGTTGCAAAGATAACACTTTTTTCGTGGAAAAGGACAGAAAAACCGAAAAAAATGTGCTATCTTTGCGCGTAAAACCTAAAAAACATGGATGATTTTGATTTCAGCATTGTTCGTCGCACAAGTCCTGTGTGCTTCAACTCACAGTGCCCCTCGAAAGACCATTGTCTGCGCTACTTGGCCGGGCTGCATGCCCCCGACGGCGTAGAGGTGCATCTGTGCGTCATGCCCAAAGCCATCAAGGGCGAGCGCTGCCGCATGTATCAGAAGATACAGACGGTGCGTGTGGCCTACGGCTTTTCGCGCAGTTTCGACGCGTTGCTCAAGCGCGACGACACCCCCATACGCAAGGCCCTGGTGAAATATCTTGGATGCAAGCGTTCGTACTACTGGTATCTGCGGGGCGAAAAACCGCTCATGCCCGAGCAGCAGGCTTGGATCGAAAACCTGTTCCGTCAGCGAGGCTACGAGGGGGGCGTCATCTACGACCGCATGGATGACATCTATGTGCTCGACAGCGTGGCCTACTGAAAACGGTCTAACCGTGATAGACCGACGGTCTATTGCGAGTAGACCAACGGTCTATCACGGTTAGACCGTTTCCATTCCGCGGCACGAACGAAGGGGAGCAACCCCAGCCCAAAACGCGAGAAGGTTTCGACCGGCCAGACTTGGCGGCCAAGTCCTGAAGTGCTTCGGTGGATGTGGCATTGGCCATCGTCGCCCTTACTTTCCCAGAAATTCGCTGGGGGTGAGTCCGGTGATTTTCTTGAACAGGCGGGTGAAATGGTGAGGATACTCGAACCCCAGCAAACGCGAGGTTTCGCTGATGTTGTGCCCCTGCATCATCAGGCTCTTCCCCATGTTGACGATGTAGGTGTGGATGTAGTGGATGGCCGTGCCGCCGGTCTCCTTGCGAAACAGGTCGCCGAAGTAATGGGTCGAATAGGCCATCTCCGACGCGCAGTAAGCCACCGTGGGCAGCCCCTCCTGGTGCTGCCGCCCTGTGTAGTAGTACTGTTCGAGCAGGGCGTGGAACCGCTTCAGAATGTCGGCCGTGTCGTTGTTCTCCTCGGAGCGTTGCCGCTGGTAAATGCGGTGGCAGTACTCCAGCACCAGCCGCAAGTAGCCCAGGAGTATGCCCCGCAGCGCTGGCGCGCGGGGCCCTTCAGCCAGCAGTTCCTGCCGCAACAGGGCAATCAGCCTGCTGATGGTCTCCCACTCGGCAGGCTCCATGGAGAGCGACTCGGTGTAGAAATAAGAGAAAAACGGGTAGCTGCGCATGCGCGTTTCCAGGTCGGTGCCGTGCATCAGTTCGGGCGACCACAGCAGCGCCCATCCGCTCAGCTCCAGCAACTCGCCGTTGTCCTCGGCGCCGCCCTGCTGGCCGGGGGCCACGGCAATGATGGATGCGTCGCTCGCTTGGAGCGAGCGAGTGCCGTAGCTCAGATTCTTGGGAAACTCGCGCTGGATGAACAGCCCATAAACCCCGTAGCTGTTGAGGCTGTTGCGAATGGGCGACACCTCGTCGTAGCTGATGACGCTCAGCAGCGGGTGCAGCTCGGGCGCACCCACATGGCGGGCATAAACGTTGGGCGTATCGACCTTCAAAATCTTCTTCATGCTTCTTTATATACAGTAATTCAAGTTTCGCTATCGCTCAACTTTTTGGAGTTCAAGAAGTTCAAGGAGTTTCAAGGAGTTCAGGACAATAGCTTTATTCCTGTAATCCATTTCAGATAGCTGTCAGAGTGAAGACTATTGTCTTGAAACTCCTTGTAATCTCTTGCGACTTCTTGTTCACTTAACATGCGATAAGGACTCAGAGCAAAAACTGATGTCTTGAAACTCCTTGTAACTCCTTGCAACTTCTTGTTTACTCAGCATGCGAAAGTTGAGTACAGTAACTAAAAGTTATTCGTCTGTTTTACAGTAGGAGGTGACGTGTCCCACGTCACAATCCGTGAATTTGTGACGTGGGGCACGTCACCTCCTACCTGACACTGCAAAGATAGCAATAATAATCTGTATTTTTGGTAAATAAAACCATAAAATATGTGCTGTTTTCCTCAAAAAATGTTATTATCTTTGCAAACGTCATGAACAAAGTCTTTTTTATAGCAATGCTCGCAGCCGGAGTGCTTGTGGCTTGCAACAAACAGCCTTCAACCAAAACAACTGAAAATATGAACACAACCCTCACACTGACTCAAGAGTGGGACAAGACGTTCCCCAAGAGTGACAAGGTGGACCACAAGAAAGTCACCTTCCGCAACCGTTACGGCATTGAACTGGCCGCCGACATGTACACACCCAAGGAGGCAAAGGGAAAGCTGGCCGCCATCGCCGTCAGCGGACCTTTCGGAGCCGTCAAGGAGCAGTCCAGCGGACTCTACGCCCAGCACATGGCCGAGCGAGGCTTCCTGACCATCGCCTTCGACCCCTCGTTCACTGGCGAGAGTGGCGGTGAACCGCGCCGAATGGCTTCGCCCGACATCAACACCGAGGACTTCCTCGCAGCGGTGGATTTCCTCTCTGTCCAGCCGAATGTCAACCCCGAGCGCATAGGCATCATCGGAATCTGCGGATTCGGAGGCATGGCCGTCAATGCGGCCGCCCTCGACCCCCGCATCAAGGCCACCGTAGCCTCCACCATGTACGACATGTCGAAGGTCAACGTCGAAGGCTACTTCAAGAGCGAGGACACCCCCAAACAGCGCATGGAGAAACGCCGCGCACTGGCTGCACAGCGCACCGCCGACTTCCGCGAAGGCACCTACAAGCGCGCCGGAGGCGTGGTCGATCCGCTGCCCGAGGACGCCCCCTGGTTCGTCAAGGACTATCACGCCTACTACAAGACCTCGCGCGGTTACCACTCGCGCAGCGGCAACTCAAACGACGGATGGAACGTCATTGGATGCCAGTCGTTCATGAACCAGCCTCTGCTCTGCTGGGCGCACGAGATAGAGAACCCCGTGCTGCTGGTCCATGGCGAGAAGGCCCACTCGCGCTATTTCTCTGAGTACGCCTTCGAGCGGATGACCGGGAAACACGTCGAGGGTGTCAGCGCCCAGGAGGGAAACAAGCAGCTGCTCATCATTCCCGGCGCATCCCATGTTGACCTCTACGACGACGTGGCCGGCGTCATTCCCTACGACAAGTTGGAGGCTTTCTTCGGCGAAAACCTGAAGTAAAAAAAAGTCACAGCCTTTCCATCATCCCCACGCAAACAGGAAATATCAAACCAAAGACAAAATGAAAAAAATCAGTTGCTTCTTCGTCCTGCTCACGTCCATGTTGTTCTGCTGCTGTTCGTCCGACAGCGAAACCAAGGCCGAGACACCGCCCCCAGCGGGCATCGCCACTACGGGCAAGACCCTCGTCGCCTTCTACAGCTACACCGGCAACTGCCGGGCCATCGTCGATGAGCTCACCCGGCAGCTCAAGGCCGACGTGGTGGAAATAAAGCCCGTGGACAAAACGCAGAAGTACGAAGCCAACAACTACGCCATCGGTACGCAGCTGCTCAACGCCATCAAGGACAACCCCGACGACGCGGGCAGCTATCCTCCCATTGACCCCACCAGCACCAATCCCGCCGACTACGACAACATCATCGTGGTGACGCCCCTCTGGTGGAGCCAGATGGCGGCCATCATGCAGACCTATCTTTTCCAGAACAGCGAGCGGATGGCCGGGAAGTGCGTAGCGCTCGTCGTGTCGAGCCACTCAAGCCCCATCAGTGGCGTGGTGAGCGACGCACGGCGGCTGCTGCCCGGCGTCACGTGGGCGGGCGATGCCCTCTGGATCAACAACTCCAACCGCAGCAACACCTCGTCGCTGCTGGCCGAATGGCTGCAAACACTCAACTTGAAAACCGCCAACATGGAATCGAAAACGTTCAACATCACCATCGGCGGTGTGACCCACGAGGCCACGCTTGCCGACAACAGCGCCGCACAAGCCCTCGTGGACAAACTGAGCCAGGCTCCCGTCACCCTCTCGCTCGACACCAACGGCGACTTCGAGATATGGGGGCCTCTGGGCTTCTCGCTCCCCACAGCCAACCAGCATTTCGATGCTCAGCCCGGCGACGTGGTGCTCTATGGCGGCAGCAACATCTGCATCTTCTACGGCACCAACTCCTACAGCTACACACCGCTGGGCAGGCTCGAAGGATTGAGCGCCAGTGAACTCAAAACTTTCCTCCACGGCGGACAGAACAACATCGCCGTCACGCTGTCGCTGCCTGGCACCGCAACGGCCCTCCACAGCGCCACCACCACCCAGTCTGCAGGCGGCAACCACCGCCCGGCAGACAAGGCCCTCTACTCGCTGGGGGGCCAACGGCTGGAAGGGGCGAAGGCCGGCGCACGGCTTGAACAGCTTCCCAAGGGCATATACATTAAAAACGGAGTGAAGGTCGCCATGTAGCGGCCTTCACTCCGTTTTCTCGCTTTCCAACACGCCCGTCTGAGTGTTGGAAAGACATTCCTTTTCTGTTTCGTTTCAAAACGCATCCTAAGAAAAAAACAGCAATTCTTCTTTGTTGTGAAAAAGATTTTGTATTTTTGCCAAGTTTATGTCGCTGCGCTAGGTCGAATGGCCAACAGAGCATGATGCAAAGTCGGCCGCAACCAGTCCTGGCCGAAGGGGAGTACCCTTAGCCGCCTGCCAGTCACAAAGAGGCTCCGTGCGGAATCTCCCCGCCCCTCAAGGGGAGTACCACCGGCCGCCTTGCCACTCACAGAGAGGCTCCGTGCGGAATCTCCCCGCCCCTCAAGGGGAGGGGATGGGGGTGGGGTCTGTAACTTTTCAAACCAAAATAACATGATTACATAGCAAGTAAAGGAAAAGAATCCTCATTGCAAGTGGGGTCTGTAACTTTTCAAACCCAAATAACACGATTGCTTAGCAAGTAAAGGAAAAAATCCTCATTGCAGATACAAAAGAATAACAACGAAGAAATGAGAAAGATTTGCCATTACATATCCGAATACATGGGCCTTCTGGTGCTTGCCGCAGCATTGTTGGCACTGATGTTTCCAGGCATGCTTCAGGGAATACGCCCGTCGGTCATCAACTATCTGCTCGGAGCGGTGATGTTCGGTATGGGATTGACACTCAACCTGAATGACTTCAAAGTAGTGTTCAGCCATCCCAAGGATGTGCTGACAGGTTGTCTGGCACAGTTCACCATCATGCCGCTGCTTGCCTTTGGGCTGTCCCGGTTGTTTCGGCTTGACGAAGCGTTGGCCCTTGGGGTGGTGCTGGTTGGCTGTTGCCCCGGGGGCACCGCCTCCAATGTGATCACCTATTTGGCCAAAGGCGACTTGGCCCTCTCTGTTGGAATGACTGGCGTTTCCACCTTGCTGGCTCCATTGCTGACACCATTGCTGACATGGGCATTGGCAGGAAAGAGCATTCAAGTGGATGTGGCAAGCATGTTCCTGAGCATCCTTTGGGTGGTGATACTCCCCATCGTCGCGGGATTGTTGGTAAAGTGGATGTGGCCAAGGTTCACGGAGAAAGCCACAGACTTCCTCCCGGCATTCTCGTCGGTGGCCATTGCCTTCATTGTCGCCATCATCATAGCAGCAAACGCCGACAAACTGTTTACCAGTGGATTGGTGATCGTCTTGGTGGTCATGCTTCATAATGTCTGCGGACTGGGCCTTGGCTATGTGGTGGGATGGCTGCTTGGACTGTCATATCCAAAGAGAAAAGCCATATCCATCGAAGTGGGGATGCAGAACTCAGGACTGGCGAGCAGTTTGGCGACCATACACTTTGCGGCCTATCCAATGGCCACCATTCCTGGAGCATTGTTCAGCGTATGGCACAACCTGTCTGGCGCTGCCGTAGCTTATTTGTATAAGAATTTGTCCGCAAATTCGGCTGAGTGTAGATTTTTAAAACGGAAGAGGAAATGAAACAACAGTATGCAGTCATCGTGCTCTTTGCACTGATATTGGCGTCAAGTCTGACCAGTTTTGGCAGTTATCGCTCTACGAGTCGGAGGGTGAGCGAGGATATGGACAGGGCACTTGCTGTCACTATGAAGGAACAACAGAGCGACGTAATCAGTCAGGACACCATCCGGACCTTCAACAGACATCTGAAGATAGCTGCATTGCGTGGCAGGGCAACATTGGCTGTCGATACCCGCAGCAGACAATTCAGGGCGTACGCCCATTGTTCCGAGGCCACCATTTTCAATCTTTCTGACCAACGGCCTGCTGCATTGCTATGGATGCTGACAGGGGTTTGGGCGATGTTTGTATGCTATCGCAGGCACCAGTTGGCTCCCTTAGAACCTCAGATGGTGGCCAATGTCGCAGACAATGGCTTTGGAGGCTTGACCTATTCGGAAGCGGAGGGCCTTTTCTATGCTGCTGACGGCAATCAGGTGAAGTTTACTCCCATGCAGCAACAGCTGATGGAAATGTTCTTTCGTTCGCCTTCACATTCGTTGTCAAAGGTGGAAATCTGTGAGGCCCTATGGCCCAAGAAACCCGATGCCAGCGACACGCTCTACACGCTTGTTCGGAGGCTGAAGCCCGTTGTAGAGCATTATTCTAAGCTAAAAATAGAATCGGACCGCAATAAAGCCTATCGGCTGACTGTCAAATAGACTGAAGCCAGACATGGAGCCTGCCCATAAAGGACGCTTGCCCAAGCAAGAATGCCGACGAGTTGACCAACAAGGATGACACCAAGAAGAAGGGCTTAGGCTGGTAGAAATTCTCTCAAAATATAAAGAGGTAGAGTAGGTTTTGATACCCTCTCCACCTCTTTTTCCGTCTTAGATTTCGTCTAATCCCGTCTAAATTTTCGTCTAAGCTCGTCTAAATTTGTCTATGACTTTTTACGATGCCACATCTTGTCTTCTTATAAACGTTTAATCCCTACGTTTATTTCTTGTATTTGACCGCCACCTTACTAAATGTAGCAATAAAGTTCTCAGTAGTCTTTATAAAGAAATATTACTGTCCGCTAAACCATAATCCGCATAGCCCAACTTCTGACGGTCAAGAAGTTGGGCTATGCGGATTATGGTTTAGCGGACAGTAATAAATAGGAATAATCTGATCGAACTCCACCATCACCTTTCCATGGTACATATAGGGTGACACTTTGATGCAGCAGATGTCTATGCCAAAGTTGCGAAGCCACAATGCAGACGATGTTACTTCTTTTCTAAAGTTTGCTGCGACAAAAATGATGCGCTGAGAGTTCTCTGGATTCAACTCAATGTCATCCATATCTTCCTTGTCGAAGAAGGAAAGCATTTTCGCCCTTGCAACATCTTCTGTAGTATTTAGGTATTTTGCAAAAACAGACAAAATTTCATCTTGTGACATACTCGAACAGTATGAAGCATATTTGATGGCTTACCAGGTAACGTCACGTCCAGAGTCATCAAGTTTGTTTTCTATGATTACCAATTTGCCTTCCTTATCCAAAGCAAGTAAATCGAGTCGCTCATGAGTGCCACTAAACCCGTCGAATTCTTTCTGGATGACGAGTAGTTCTTCTTCCAACACTTCTGGATTTTTCGCTATCCACTCTTGCAAATGCTGACGTTCTTTAAGTTCCTGCTCCTTAAACGTTGTCGGTTCTGCAGTAATTAACTGATTAGTTTCCTTGTCAAGTATATACATAATCACCTCATTTCTGTTTAGGTAAATCTCTTATGCCGCACCGCCATAATGTTGGCTGATGTAGTTATACACAGCATCACGGTAATAGTTGATGCTTTCGTCGGAATAGCTTTCGGGAAGTTCTTTCCAAAGGATGTCGCGGATGGTGATGATGATGGATGCTCTGGTTTCTTGCTTGTCGAACGGATGATCCATCGTAGCTAATTGCTCCTTTATCTTCTCCAGCAATTCCTTGGCGACAACCTTCAACTTCTTAATGTCATCTTTTGACAGATCGTCTTTCATCAGCACATCGTACATGGAAAGTTGTTCGTCATTCTCAAAACCTTCACGAATGTAGCGTTTTTCTTCCTCGGTCAGGTCGTGAGAGAGTTTCATTAGTTCTTCGAATGTCTTCTCTATGGTGGCACGATTCTGCTCTTGGTTGTAGTCGTGAATAATCTCCTGATACTTTTCGTAGAAATTGATACGCGAAGGGTTCTGTGCCAGCATCTGGGCAATACGCTCCTGCAGCAGTTCTTGAATGTCTTTCAGCACAAGATTCTTCTCTTTGCTCTTGGCGAACTCTCGACGGAGCAACTCAAAGTCGATGCCGCTAATATCAAAGCGTCGTGACTCTGCAACCATTGTGGAATCCGTATCTACTTCCAGATGCTCATTCACTATCTCATTGATAGCCACACTCAGATCGGTGATGTCGGCGTGTTTACGTTTCTGCTGTAGCTCCTTGAAGATGGCTTCAATGGCATCCTTCTGCTGCTTCATTTCGGGAGTGATGTCCTCCCGATCGAGGTACTTCCACAGCTTCAGTAGCGTGGAGGCAAACGTGCAGTATGACTTTCTGATTTCAGCCGTCTCGCACATCACATTGGCAGCCTCTTTCAGCAACGACAGTTTCTCGAAACTCTCAGCTTTGATGAGTTCATCCAATTCAAAGTCGTGCTCTTTTAGGAAAGCCGTAGCAGCAGCTATAGTTTCCATCACATGCTTAATGAGTTCCTTCTTGTCGATGGTTGGGTCGCTGCCTCCTGCGCCACCTTCTGGATTAGCGGTATAGTCGGCCAATGCCTGGCGCAGGGCTTTCACGATGCCGATATAGTCGATGATCAGACCGTTGGTCTTTCCTTCCGCCACGCGATTGGCACGGGCGATGGTCTGCATCAGTGTGTGTGCCTTCATGGGTTTGTCGATGTAGAGGCACGAAAGTGTTTTCACATCGAAGCCTGTCAGCCACATAGCGCAGACGAAGACCACCCGCAGCCGCGAGTCATCCGCCTTGAAAGCCTTGTCCAGTTCCTCTTTCTCCATCCGCTCGCGGTGCGGCTTGATGTCGAGACCCCACTTCTGGAAAGTCTGTATTTCGTTCTGCTCTTGCGAAACGACTACCGCCATGTCCGTCTCACGCATCCATTCCTGTTTGCGCTGCATCTCCTGTGCCTCCTGTTGCGAGGTGCATTTGGTGATAGCTTCTTCCAAAGACTTGATTTCGCGCTGCCAGTATTCCTGCACATAGTTGAACATTCGCACGCAGGTCACCTTGGTGTAGCATACAAACATCGCCTTGCCCGAAGTCCACAGGTCGCTGTAATGATGCACAAAGTCCTTGGCAATCAGGCGTAGGCGCTTGGCTGCTGTCAGCAGATGTACCTCCTTGGCGAATTCCCTTTCCAGTTTGGCCAGTTGCGAGGCATCCAATTCGCCAGCCTGCTCCAGGGCGGATGCAATTTCGTCGTTGATTTCTGGATTCTTCAGGTCTTGCAACTTCTCACCACGATTCTCATAATATAGGGGCACGGTGGCTTTATCTTCCACAGCACGTTTGAAGTCGTAGATACTGACGTAGCCACCAAATGTACGCGCCGTGATGTTGTCATTTGACAGCAGCGGTGTACCTGTAAAACCAATGCGATGGGCAGTGGGTAGCAAGTGCATCAGGTTATCGGCAAAGATGCCGTTCTGCGTGCGGTGTGCCTCGTCGCTCATCACGATGATGTCGTGGTCGGGATAGATAGGCTCTGCCTTCGGATCGTTGAACTTCTGGATGAGCGAGAAGATGAACGACGGATTGCCTTTCAACTTCGATTTCAAGTCCTCGCCACTACTAGCGATGAATTTCTTCGCCTTCACGTTGCCCAACAAACCGCAGTTCTCGAACGTGTCGCTGATTTGCTTGTTCAGTTCGTCACGGTCGGTCAGTACCAGGAAGGTAGGCGAACCTTCAAACTTGCGGCGTATCTTCTGTGAGAGGAACAGCATCGAGTAGCTTTTACCGCTTCCCTGTGTATGCCAAAATACACCTAACTTGCCGTCCAGCAGTTGCCGATTGCGATATTTCTCTACGGCTTGGTTTACACCCAGGTATTGGTGGTTGCGGGCCAGAATCTTAGCCGTTCGTCCTCCGCTATGGTCATAAAGGATGAAGTTTTCCAGCAAGTCCAGGAAGTTCTCCTTCTGGCAGATCCCCCTCAGCATCGTCGGTAGTTCTATGTTTCCAGCCTCCTGCTCCGTCAGTCGTTTCCATTCATGGAAGAACTCCCATTTCGAGTCGATGGTGCCCACACGTGCCTCCAGTCCGTTGCTAAACATGATGAAGGCGTTGTGGTAGAACAGCTGCGGAATCGTATCCAAATAATCGCGATAGTTCTTGTTGAAGGCATCCACCACTTCCACGTCGTGGTTCTTCAGTTCCATAAACAGCAAAGGCAGCCCGTTCACGAAGCCCACGATGTCGGCACGACGATGATAGAGCGCACCATACACCCACATCTCGCGGACACACAGGAAGTCGTTCTTCTCAGGCGAAGCGAAGTCAATCACTTTGGCACGCACCTCTTCCGTCTCGCCGTTCGGTTTTACGCGGGTTACGGGCACACCGTCCTTGATGTACTGATACTTCTGCTCGTTGATTTGCATCAGCGTCTGCGAACTCATGTGTTCCGTCATGCGCTCCACGCACTCCTGCAACTGCTTGTCCGTCAACCAAGGGTTCAGCGTCTTCAACGCCTTGCGGAATCGACCCGTCAGCAGCACCTCATGATACGACGTGCGCCCCAGCGTGCCGTTCGTGCCGAGCACCTCCTTATCAAAAGCATACACACTCGTCCAGCCCAGTTCCTTTTCCATCAACTCGGCTGCACTCCGCTGTATCAGTCGGTCTTCGCTATAGTCCTTTGCCATATCTTAAGTCTTTATTATACTTCTATTTTTCCATTCATCAGTTTGGGGAGCAAGCGGTCGCGGGCTTCGGTGAGGAGGCGGATTTGAGATTGGAGAGAAGAAATTGTATCAAAATACTTAAAGGCCTTTTCCTCAAAAGAATTGAGCACGCTTTCGATGGGAATACATAAATCCAACGAATTGATGTCTTTTGCATATACATGTGGTTGTGCTGCTCCTTTCTGCATATTATCTATTGTTGTCTTATTGGCTTTTAGGTAACAATATACAAAATGCAAAAATGGAGTTGTAGAAGCGTCAACAAACGAACAATCTGATGCCCAAACTTTCACAAAATACATCCTTGTAAAGCCTGCATTTGCACCAGAACCGCTTACCGTAATAACACGTTCTGCTGTATTTGATTTATTGCAATAATAAGCAGGTTCAAGTCCTCCTGCAACAACAGGGATAGGACCTTCAATGATTTCTTTCTTTGTTATTGTTTTTCCTCTTTTAAATTCTGCCAAATCACCTAATTTCTTCTTCTCCCAACCCTCTGGCACACCATCGACAATCTTGGTGTTTTCATGGCCGGGGAAGTGGAGTTCAACGAACCATTCTTTATAGAGTCGCTGCGCTGCTTCCTCCAATAACTTTATCTGCTTCTGATAGTTCTCTATCAAAGAGTCGTAGCGGGAGAGGATGGTGGCGATACGGTGCTGGACGGAAAGGGGAGGTAATGGCATGGGGTATTCTTTAATCGCACTAATTGCAATTCGCATTTGGTTGGCAGCACCTTTTCCCCTCATTTGAATATAATGCTGGAACAAATAAAACTTTGAGTAGTACCCCCAAAACAATTGATTAAGAACACTCTCATTTTTCGTTCTAATACAAACGGCATTTTGGTTTAAGTAAAAGCCTTCGACAAAAGAATTGACTATTACAGAACGTCCTGCGGAAGAATTAACCAAATTGGGATGAGAGCCTACTGTTGCAATTATAACGTCATTAAGTTGCAACTTATTTTGATTATATTTTTGTTCGAGAGAATAAGGAAGATAACTTAGCTCTGATAAAGAAAAACTAGAGTTTTTACAATTTGTGACCTTCAGTACGGGAATCCCTTCTGGCGCATATTCCTTATCACTCCATGCGCCTCCATTAATAAAACTGCAAAGTTCGCCCAACTTCACTTTCTTCCACTCACTCATGCCTCCTCCTCCTGTTCGTCTTGTTTAATGGCATTCTCCAACATTTTTTCATACTCAGGATACTCAGAAGGATATAATTTTTTTACATAAAGAAGGTAGTTTCTATAATCCTCAATGGCATTCTTGCAACCAAACTCAGCATACTCCAGTATATGGTCGGCATAGTTGTAGTCCAGTTTGTTAAGGTCTGTTTCATTACGAAACATCGCACGATAAAGCCCGGCAGAATAGTAGTCATTTGCCGAATCTTGCATTTCCACTAATTGACCGATGCTTTCCACCAATGAGTCGAAATTCTTATTCTCTTCCATACTAAACCTCCTTCTTCTCGCTTAAGAGTTTCCTTAAATCTTCCATATCTGGCAGTGCTTTGCGTATGTTCTCAGGCATCTCGTCTGCAGTCTTATAGGTGGCAACGCCCATGGGCTTCGAATAATCGCGAATTCAACGTGTGATAAATATCGATGGTCACCAAATCGCCAGTCGCAACTGACGATTTGTTTTTCTCATTATCGTCCGTTGTGACGGACGAATTGGCATCAAGCATTATCCAATTCTCATAGAAGAGCCTCATCTTTTTTAGGTTTGTTGCCGAATAGCCTCTCAACCCTGGCAGCTCACGGCGCAGCTGGCTGCTTATGGCCTCCAAGGCTCCTGTACCCCAAACGCCTTTGCGCGAATGCTGCGATACATATTTGCCAATGGCGTAATAAACCGCCAGCTGGATACGGTTCGTCCCCTTGCAGGCCTCATATTGTCCCTGCAAGATGGCAGCCTTGATGTCAGCTACAGCCTGACGCAGTTTTTCGTTGTTCTTCTCTAACTCTTTCATTTCAGTTCCTCCCATGCTTTTTGAATCTCGTCCATCAGGACGTTAGCCTCCTTGTTCAGCTGTGCCAGCTCAGCATGAATCTCGGTCATGCGCTCGTGGAAATCTACGCCGTCGTCTTCCTGTTCGGCCACGCCGACGTATGCACCTGGAGTAAGAGAATAGTTCTTTTCTTCTATCTCCTGAATAGTGGCTATCTTGCAGAGGCCAAGCACATCTTGATATTCGCCATCGCCAAACTTCTCTGTGAGCCATTCGTGTTCGTTTATGATGGTCAAAATATCAGAAAGTACATTACAGAATGCTTCGCCAGCCTGTCGCATAGCTTTCACCTTGCGCTTTTCTATCTGGGTTTCGGCTGACTTGATGCACATCTTGGTCTGGTCTATTTGGTTTTCTACTCTCTGCTTCAATTCCGTATAGTCATGACCTGCATTCTTTATCCATCCCATTAGCCCCCAAAAATGGCCACGGGTGTCTTCATCTATGAGTTCGCTGAATGGTTCTCCTTGTTCTTTCAATGCAGCAACGGCCTCGTCAATGAACTTGTCGTAGTCTGTCAGCAACTGTTGATACTTCTCTTTCTCACCGCGATAGAGATGTACGATGGCTTGCAGGTTGCGCAACTGCCATTCCGTCCATTCATTCAAGGTACGGTCAACCACCGTATAGTAGTTGCGGGCATCAATGAACAGCACTTTGTCGCGAATGTCAGCATGCTTGTTGCGGTCGAAGAACCACAGCGAGCAGGGCAGGGAGAGCGTGTAGAAGAAGTTGTTGCCTACACTGACCATCACATCCACATCACCCGTGCGCACCAGTTTCTCGCGGATGTCACGGTCTTTGTTGGCACTGTCAGTCGCCGAACTGGCCATCACGAAGCCTGCACGTCCGTGGTCGTTCAGGTAGGCGTAGAAATAACTAATCCAAAGATAGTTGGCGTTGCCTATCTCCTTAGTCTTCTGATTCACTCCCGGAAGACCGAAGGGCAGTCGGCCAGCGGCTGAAGCCGATTCTGCTTTCACTTTATCGACATTGAAGGGCGGATTAGCCATCACATAGTCGCACTTTCCGGCGAGGTTATGGGCATCGTGGTAGAAAGAGTTGGCCTCGTCGCCAGAGATGATTCGCCCGTTCAAACCATGAACAGCCATATTCATCAGACAGAGCTGCGCATTGTACTCCACCTTCTCCTGTCCATAGAAAGTCATTTGGGTGTTTGCGTTCAATCCTGCCTGATTTACAAAGTCACCTGTCTGAACAAACATACCACCGCTACCACATGCAGGATCCAACATGATGCCTTGCGTGGGCTCCAGTACATTTACAAGCATTTTTACCAGCGACTTAGGCGTAAAGAACACGCCATCGTCAGAGGCCACAGCCTTGGCAAACTTTGAGAGGAAGTATTCATAGATGCGCCCAATAATGTCGCCCCCCACCTCGTCGATGGTCTTGTTGTTGAAGATACGGAGCAGCTCGCGCAGCAGGTCGTCGGCAAACATCGTGTAGGTCTTAGGTAGCACGCCTGTCAACTGTTCGCTCTGGTCTTCTACCAGTTGCATGGCATTGTTTACGGCTTCACCCAGTGAGTTGATGGCCTGTCCATCCTTGGTCTTCAGACTTGCAGCCACGATATTATCAGGCAGATTCACCAGATAATCGAACTGTGCTTCACGGGGTAGATATAATGCACTCTTGGCTGCGAAATCGCTGGGTTCCACAGGCATTACACGTCCACCACGACTGGGACGGTTCTGCAATATCTCTGCCTCCACCATCTTATAGCGACTGTAGGCATAGCGCAGGAACAGCAATGCCAACACAGGCATGCAATACTGGCTGCTCGTCAGCTTACTGCCTTGCCTCAACAAATCTGCCGATTCCCATAGTTCGGCTTCAAGTTTTCGTATATTGATCATTCTAGTTTGTATTATTCTGTTCTTAATAATTCGTCTACACTCACCTCCAATGCTTTGGCTATCTGAATGATAGTTTCCAGATTGGGTTGGTTGGTGTTAGTCACCCACTTTGATACAACAGCAGGATCCTTGCCAAGCAATTCGGCAAGCTGCTTGTTGGTCATGTTCTTCTCTGCAAGTACCACCTTGATTCGGTTCAAAAGTTTACGTTCCATTGGTTTGTATTGATATTATGTTGCAAAGTTACGATAAAAATCTGATAAAAGGTGAAGATAACCTGTAAAAAAGTTGTTCGGTAGCGAAAAAAAGATACTTTCATCAACAACTATTCGATTTACCGACACTAAACCATGGGCAATTTACACATTATATATAAATAGGTCAGAACCATGAATATAGCAAATATAGTAAGAGAGACTCATCTTGCTCTTGACTACAAATGACAATCTATAAGCCATGAAATGTTCCATCAATGTTCCATCAAAAATCAAGGCCCTAAACAATAAAAATCCCTGCAAGTGCTTTACTTACAGGGATTTTCTTTGAAGGGTGCCCGGTGGGACTCGAACCCACGACATTCAGAACCACAATCTGACGCTCTAACCAACTGAACTACGGGCACCATGTTGAAAATGCTCTTTGAGCTTGCTTTGTTTTCAAAAGCGAGTGCAAAGGTACGGGAATTATTTGGAATCTCCAAACAATTCCCGCATTTTTTTGCTTTTTATTTAGCAGGAGCAGCAGGAGCAGGCTTGGCATCCTGTGCAGGGGCTGCCTTCTGTGCTGCAGGTGCAGCCTTGGCGTCCTGTGCGGGTGCTGCTTCTTGCTTGGTCTGGCTGGCACCGAATCCGGGCAGATTGTTAGGATTGGTTGTGCTCTGCTCGGTAGCGATGTTTTCCAGTACGCTTTCTCCTGTGGCGGCAGTGGGTGCGGTATATGCGCAGATGACACTGAGGATAACCATGGCGGCAGCGAGTCCCCATGTTGTTTTTTCGATGAAGTCGGTGGTCTTGCGTACACCCATGATTTGGTTAGATGAAGAGAAGTTGGATGCGAGTCCGCCTCCCTTTGATTCTTGAATGAGCACGATGCCGATCATCAGCAGTGCTGCAAGTACGATAAGAATTACGAATAAATTGTACATTTTTTTTGTTATTTGTTTTTATTATTTATTATCAATTTCTCCAAAAATCGAATTTGGTCTGCAAAGTAAGCATTTTTTTTCGGATAATTCAAATTTAATCGCTTAATAATTTCTAAAGCCTTTGAATATCTGCCTTGTTTTATGTAAATTCGGGCTAAAGTTTCGGTAAAATAGCTTTCTTCTCCTTCTTTTTCTTCAAAAATTTCGTTTTCTTCAATTTGTGGAAAGAATTCTGGTGTTTCCTTGAGTTCAATTTTTCCGCTGTCATTTTTTATGAAATTATCAATCAAATCTTGTCCTTTCATTTGCGGATTTTCAGGAGTGCTTTTGGCGCTTTCCTCTTCGTTCTCTATTTCGAGCAGGTACGACACGTAGTCCACGGTTGCGTCAGCTGGTGTCGGTTTGCGTTTGGGCTGTTGTTTGTCTTCGTTGTCGTCAGGAAGCGAGTCGAGGAAGCTGTTGATGAGTGAGATGGTGCGGTTGCCCGCTTCTGGTGTGTTTGTTTCTGCTTTTTTTTGTGGTGTGCTCAGTTTGTAGTGTGCAGCCTCAATCATTTGGAAGATGACCTTCCTGTCAGTGATATAGATGGCAGCTCTTCGCAGTTCTTCGTCGAAGGTGGGGTCGTGCAGCAGATACAGGTTTTGCAGCATGAGCAGTCGAGCAGTCTGGTAGTATGGATAGAGAGCCAAGAGGGAGCGCAGTTCGTAGAGCGTTTCCTTGTCCAGTTGTTCGGGGTGCAGAATGAGTGTTTGTATATCCATACTGGCAGAGTTGGGCTTGGGAATGATTTTTTAGTGTGTTTGGAGGGGGCTGCTGCGTTACCAGTTGGCAACTGTGGCATTGAATATCTGGCTCACGATGTCATTCACCATGTCGGTGACGAGCTTTTCCTGCACACTGTTGAGTGATTGTGTTGTTTCGTAACTGCTTGTTGCCGTGAATTGTCTTTCGAAGTCTTCGTCGTGCTTGTTTTTGTTGGTGAATCTTACGTTGACGGTCATTGACAATTCTGTCTGTGCTGAGTATCCTTCGCTGGTTACTGCTTTGTTTCGCTGTTCATATCGGGTGATTTCGCCTTCTATCACAAGGTCGCCGTTGCGCTTCACTTGTTGCAGTCGCGTGTTGTTGGCAAACATGTCCTTCAGCTTGTTGTTGAAGATGCTGGCCATGGGTCCCCATACGTAGGTTGAGCGGATGGGGAAATCTGCAATGGTGATGGTTTTGGTCGTTGTGTAGTCGATGCTTGCTCCGTTGAGTGTGTATCTGGGCACACATGCGGTAAGCACTGCCATGGCAACGGCTATGGTCATTATTATTGTTGTCCTATTTTTCTTTGTCCAGTCCATATTGTTTGATTTTTCTGTAGAGTGTGCGATCGGAAATGCCCAGCTCTTGTGCCGCTTTTTTTCTGTTTCCACCGTTTCTCTCGAGTGCTTTCTCAATCATTTGCCTTCCCAAGTCGCTGAGGTTCAGAGTTTCGGGTTCCGATATTTCCTCGGCCACGGCATCTTCCACATTGTTTGTGTTGTGTTTCTGATTTATGTTGTTGGCGTTGGTGTAGGTGGCAGGCAGTGTCATTTCGTTTTGTATGGGGGCCACGGTGCGTGCGTTGAGCTGAGCTGTGAGGTTGTTGGCGTCGTCGAGCTGTTTGCGCAGGTTGTTCATGTCGCGTCTGAGGTCGCTCACGTTTCCTCTCAGTTCGTAGAGAATCTTGTATAGAATCTCGCGCTCGCTTTCGTAGGAGTGTGAGTCGGGCGTTCCAATGGTGGCGAGCTGCATGCTCTCAGGGTCTTGGGGGATGAATTGTTTGAGCACGTCGGCAGTTATTTCGCGCTCTTGGCTGAGCACCGACATCTGTTCGGTAATGTTTTTGAGCTGTCTAACGTTTCCCGGCCATTTGTAGTTCAGCATCAGCTGTTTTGCATCTTCGGTGAGGGTGATTTTGGGCAGCTTGTATTTTTCCGCCATTTGCATGGCGAACAGTCGGAACAGCAGGATGATGTCGTTGCCCCGTTGGCGGAGAGGCGGCATCTGTATGGGGATGGTGTTCAGTCGGTAGTAGAGGTCCTCACGGAATCTTCCTTCGCTGATGGCTTTTTGCATGTTCACGTTGGTGGCAGCCACTATGCGTACGTCGGTTTTCATCACCTTCGTTCCACCCACTCGAATGTATTCGCCCGTTTCGAGTACGCGCAACAGTCGTGCCTGGGTGGCCAATGGCAGTTCGCCCACCTCGTCGAGGAAGATGGTTCCCTTGTTGGCCACGCCGAAATAGCCTTCGCTTTCGCCGACAGCTCCAGTAAACGATCCTTTTTCGTGGCCGAAGAGTTCGCTGTCGATGGTTCCTTCGGGGATTGATCCGCAGTTGATGGCAAAGTATTTTTCTCGTCGTCGTGGTGAGTTGTCGTGGATAACTCGTGGAATGATTTCCTTGCCAACACCGCTTTCGCCAACGATGAGCACTGAGAGGTCGGTGGGGGCCACCTGCAGGGCTACGTCGAGGGCGCGATTCAATCCGTCGTTGTTGCCAACGATGTTGTAGCGTTGTTTAATTCTTTGTAATTCGGATGTGTTCATTTGCTGACAAAATTACACATTATATTTTAATTACTCTGCAATTTTGGCAGTTTTTTTATTTCTTTTTATCGAATTTGATGAGCAGCAGCCCTATTCCTGTCCATATCAGCTCGCGCAGACGCACGATGAGAGCCACGAAGATGCCTGCACTGGCAGTCATTCCTAGCCCGTTGACCGACATGAGGAATCCGCCTTCGCGCCCTCCCAGCTGGAGAGGCATGAAAAACAGAAGGTTGGCAAACAGCGAGGTGAAGGCCAGAATGAGTACGCACTGTATGTAGTTCACGCTGGGCATGAGCACCAACAGCACAAACATGATTTCGAAAGCAGAGAGCATGCGGCAGGCCAGTTCGAGAAACACTGCACAGGCGAAGGTTCGCGGGTTTTGGGCATGCAGGGCTTTGATTTGCTGGTCGATGGTGCTCAGCTGTTCTTGGTGCTTCTCGATGAACCCTCTTGCCCATCGTTTGGCACCGGGAATATGCTTGAGGATGTTCATCAGGAACATGGCCACCCCTTTCTTGTAGCCTCGCAGGAAAAACCAGATGGCCAGCAGACAGAAAGCCCCAATCACGGTGAGCAACGTGCCCATGAAGAGGTTCACACGCATGGTGAGCACATACAGTATGGTGGCGAGTAGCCAGAACCACAGGTGGCTGAAGATGTGGGTCATGACATAGAGAATCACCGACGACGATGCTCTCTCGGTGCCTATCTTGGGCGAAAGTTCCATGATTCGGTAGGGCTCGCCGCCCATGAGGCCTCCTGGCGTGGCATAGTTGAGTGCAAAGCCGCTGATGGTTACTTTGTAGAGCCACCAGAAAGAGAATGGAGCAGCCTCTTTGTCGTCGGGTTTCTGGCTTCGGATGATGATGTACCACGCGGCGGTGTTGAGTACATATAGCACCGCCCATAGTGCCACAACGGCAAAGAACCAGTAGCCGGCGTGTTTCAGTCCGTTCCACACCTCGGTGAAGTTGAGCTGAGTGACCATCACAATCAGCACAACCAGTCCGAAGACGAAAAATCCATTCTGATATTTCTTGCTCATGTCCCGTTTGTTTTGCCAAAGAGTTGCTTTGGTGGCTAACGCCAGCTGCTCACTCTGCCTGTTTTTCGGATGTTTTCTGCTTGGGAACGGCGAATCTCACCTTCTCGCTGTCGTCTCTCCGTTCGTGGTAAAGCTTTTTCAGGGGGTTGGCCAGCGGCTCGTCGTAGTTGGCGCGGTTGCGGAAAATGTCGATGGCGGTGAAGATGGCGTGTCGGAACGAACTTTCGTTGGCTACGTTCTTCCCTGCAATGTCATAGGCTGTGCCGTGGTCGGGCGAGGTGCGTACGATGGGCAGTCCTGCCGTGAAGTTGACACCTTCTTCGGCCGCTATGGTCTTGAACGGAGCCAGCCCTTGGTCGTGATACATTGCCAGCACTCCGTCGAAGGCGGTGTACATGCCGCTGCCGAAGAATCCGTCGGCAGCAAAGGGGCCGTAGGCATTGATGCCGCTGCCTGCCAGCTGGTCGATGGCGGGACAGATGATTTCCTGTTCCTCTGTGCCAATCACTCCGTTGTCGCCTGCGTGGGGATTGAGTGACAGCACGGCAATGCGCGGTTTCGACACCCGGAAGTCTCTGCGCAGCGACTGATGGAAGATGGTGGCTTTCTCAACGATGGCTTCACGGGTGATGGCTGCTGCCACGTCCTTGAGCGGCAGGTGGGTGGTGACCAGGGCCACACGCAACATGTCGTTCATCAGTATCATCAGCGCCTTCTGCCCGTCGCCAACTCGTTCCTCTATGTATTCCGTGTGGCCGCAGAAATGGAAATCGTCGCTCTGTATGTTGTTCTTGTTGATGGGTGCCGTCACCAGCACGTCAAAGAGACCTTTCTGGTAGTCGCTCATGGCTCTTTCCAGCGCAATGAATGCCGCTTGGCCTGCCTCTTTCGAAGGAGCGCCCAGTTCCACTTTCACTTCCTCGTCGAAGGTGGTCAGCAGGTTCAGTTTCCCCTCGCGCGCATCTTCGGCTTTGTTGATGATGGTGAAGTTGGCTTGGAGGTTGAGCGACTTTCGGTGATAGGCCGCTACTTTGGGCGAGCCATACACGATAGGTGTGCAAAGCTCCAGTATCTCCGGGTCGGCAAAAGTCTTGAAAATGATTTCATAGCCGATGCCGTTGGTATCTCCGTGCGTGATGGCCACGCGTATTTTTCTGTTCTCCATGTTCGAATAGCTTGTTAAAAAATAAAAATAGACTGTTCTTTGTGTATATATATGTGTGGTTTTGTATTTCTCTCCACGCTGCGCATTTCGCTCAGCTTCCGTTCACCGTGCCTTCAGTGTGTGGAGGGCGGCCTCGGTGAGCTTTAGCTTGTTGCGTTTTGTTGTTTCAGGGGCATAAACAAAAGCCTCGGCCACGAGCAGGCTCTCCTTTTCGGGCAGATCTACCACATGGGCCACAAAAGGCCCTCCCATGGCGTCGTTCTCCATTTCCCACAAGCCGCGCCAAACGGTGGGCTGGCCCTCGGCTGTGGCTGTTTTTTCGTTCTTCAGCCCCTCACGTCGGGTTTGCATGTACATATTGTCGGTTTCGCCGGGCAGGTTGCGTTTCATCACACTGTCGCGCATGTCAGCGAAGTCATGTCCCCGGGGGATGGTATATAGGCAGATGCTTCTCATTCCCTCGATGCCGTTTTTGGCAATCCAGAGAAAGTTGTCGCCTCGCTTCGATGCCGTCATGTCTGCCGGAACCAGCATGCTCACGCCAAACATCTCCTTGATGCGCTTTTCGGCCTCGGCATTGTGGTTGTCGTGCAGGTGGGCTGTGGCGATGGCCGTCTCATGGTTGTTGAGCAGTGTACGTATTTGTCGGCCCCATTGCGGCGCATTGTCCATGAGCTGCTTTTCTGAATGGGCCGTCAGGTAGATGATGAGTTGCGGCTTTGCCAGCGCGTCGCGTTCATAGCGTATGGAGATGCGTTCCTTTTTCTCGTCGATGGCTGTCACCACAATGCTGCGCGAGGTTTGTGCCGTCAGGTTGTACTGGTCAGAACTGATGGCGCTCACGTCGAACTGCGGTTCTTCTTGTGGCAGTCCCTCGACGGGCAGCTGCAAAGCCTTGCGCACCGTTCCGCCGTAGTCGTCAACCACCACCACCTCGTAAGGGCGTCCACCGCTTTTGGGCATGAGCGATTGTTGTCCGCAGGCCGTCGCCGCCAGCAATGTTGCTGTTGCTGCCAACAGCCTTGCCGTGCTCCGCCACATGCGCCTAAAGGCTTTTGGCTCGCTCATTTTCAATTTTTTTGGCTGTCGAGAGCAGTCCGCAGGCGGCAAAGATGTCTTGGCCCCGGCTGGCACGTATTGTGGTGAAGATGCCGTGCTGAGTCAGATAGTCGCGCAGGCTTTCCATGCGTTTCTCCTCGGCCTCGTGCAAGGGTACGTTGGGGATGGTGTGGAAACGTATCAGGTTCACACGACACTCCAACCCGCTGAGCAGCCGCACGATTTCACGCGCATGCATCTGCGAGTCGTTGAATCCCCCGAACACGATGTATTCGAACGAGAGGCGCCGCTGGTGGCTGAAGTCGTAGCCGCTGAGCAGCTCCACCACCTCCTTGATGCTCATGCCCCGTTCGGCTGGCATCAACTGTGCGCGCTGTTCGGGCAGCGGCGAGTGCAGACTGATGGCCACGTGGCATTCGCTCTCGTCAAGAAAGCGTTTCAGTTTGTTTCTCAGCCCCACCGAACTCACCGTGATGCGTTTCGGGCTCCAGGCGTATCCCCAAGGCGCAGTGAGCACTTGGGTGGCTCTGAGCACGTTGTCCAGGTTGTCCATAGGCTCTCCTTGCCCCATGAACACGATGTTGGTCAGTCGGTCGCGCTCAGGAAGCGCGTAGATCTGGTTCAGAATGTCGGTCGCCGTCAGGCTGCCTTCGTATCCTTGTTTGCCCGTCTGGCAGAACAGACAGTTCATCTTGCAGCCCACTTGGCACGACACGCACAGTGTGGCCCGCTCTCCGTCGGGTATGAACACCGTTTCCACCAGCTTTGTTGCTCCTTCACCGGCAGCTTGGACGTCGTCCGTGCCATGGGCCGGTTTGTCGGTCTGTGCAGCAGACTTGTTTCTGGCGCTGCCTTCGCAACGCACGGGAAACAGGTATTTCACGGTTCCGTCTTTCGATCGTTGGCAGTCAATGGGGGGCATGCAGCCTACGGTGTAAAGCTCTGCCAGCCGTTCGCGGTTCTGTTTTGAGAGATTGGTCATCTCGTCGATGCTCGCCACGTGCTTCTCGTAGAGCCATTTTGCCATTTGCCCACCTGTGAAAGCAGGCATGCCCAGACGCTTGGCTACTTCTTTCAGTTGCTCAAGCGTCATTCCCAGCAAAGGAGTTTTCACTGCGGTTTCCATTTCATTTCTTCTTTCGCTTGCAAAGGTACTAACAAATGAGCGAAAAACAAAACAAAAGGGTTTTTAATTTTCTCTCAGCCTTACTCCTCTTTCATTCCGAACTTGGGGTCAATCTTGAGCAGAGCGGTCACAAGGAAGGTGACGGCACAGAAAGCCATGACGATGATGAAGAACGTCTTGTAGCCTACAGCCTCCTGCAACTCGCCGGCAAAGAGACCGGGAATCATCATCGACAGCGCCATGAACGCTGTACACAAGGCGTAGTGGCTGGTTTTGTAGGCCCCGCGGCTGTAGTAGATGAGGTAGAGCATGTAGGCCGTGAACCCAAACCCGTAGCCAAACTGTTCGAAGAACACACACACGTTGACGATGAACAGGCTGCTGGGCAGGGCGTAGCTCATATAGACATAGACGATGTCGGGCAGGGTGATGGCGCACACCATGGGCCACAACCAGCGCTTGAGACCGTCGCGCCCTACGGCCATGCCGCCGAGAATGCCTCCCAGGGTGAGTCCGATGACGCCCACAGTGCCCTGCACCAGTCCATATTCTTGGGGCGACAAGCCAAGGCCGCCATTTGCCGCAGAGTCGATGAGGAACAGCGAGGAAACCTTAACCAGCAGCCCTTCGGGCATGCGATAGAGCAGCATGAAAAGAATGCCGATGACCACTTCGCGCACGGGGAACTTGGTGACGAAGGTGGTACACAGCTCCCGCAGCGAGTGGTTGTCGGCCTTTGGGCCTTTTGCGTTGTTGGTGGAATCGTCTTCGGGGCGGGGCAGTATGTAGCTGTGCCACAGCCAGAGGGCGATGAACAGTCCCGCCACGCCGTAGAACATGAGGCTCCACGAAAATTTGATGCTGTTGCGCCAAACCACCTGCAGGTTGCCGGCAATCATGACGAGCACTCCCTGGCCGAAGATGGTGGCCAGTCGGTAGAAGGTGCTGCGTATGCCTACGAACCACGCCTGGTCGTGCTCGTCGAGTCCGAGCATGTAGAACCCGTCGGCGGCAATGTCGTGGGTGGCGCTGCTGAAGGCCATCACCCAAAAGAAGAACAGGGTGCCCTGAAGCCAGAACGATGAGGGGATGGTGAAGGCCACACCTCCGAACGATGCTCCGATGAGCAGCTGCATGCTCACTATCCACCACCGCTTGGTCTTCACCAGATCGATGAAGGGGCTCCACAGCGGCTTGATGATCCACGGCAGATAGAGCCACGAGGTGTAGAAGGTGATTTCGGCGTTGCTCAGTCCCAGCTGCTTGTAGAGCACCAGCGAGATGGTCATCACGGCCACGTAGGGCAGCCCCTCGGCAAAGTAGAGCGAAGGCACCCACTTCCAAGGGGTGTGCGAGTGTCGCTTTTCTTGTGGTAATTGGTTCATGGCTTTCTGTTCTATTTGTAAATTTTTCTTATTTCTGCGTTTTTGTAATAATGCATGAGTATTTCGTTGTACTTGAATCCCTTTTCGCCCATGACGGCAGCGCCGATCTGGCACAAACCCACGCCGTGGCCCCAGCCGCGTCCGTGGAGTATGAATCCGTTGTCGGGGGTCTTTTCCACCGTGAAGTTGCTGCTCAGCAGGTGTGAGTCGCTCAGCGTGCGGCGTATCTCCAGTTCCTTTCCTATGGTGAAGGCTCCCTTGGTGCCCACGATGCGCAGTCGCCAGATGCGGCCGCTCTTGCCGCGCTCCAGGGGCTCCAGGTCGGTGATGTCGCCCAGGTCGGTCTTCAGCCGTTGGTTCACCAGTCGGGTGAGCTCTTGTTGGGTGTAGGCCACCGTCCAGTCATAGAAATGGGTGGTTTCCTGGTCGTAGTCGTTGAGCACTTGGGCGATGATGTGTTTGTCCTGAGTGTTGCAGTAGGGGTCGTCCACCGAAACCAGATAGGGCTTGGGGGTGTCCTGCCAGCAGTACTGGAACTCTTCGGTGCGCCCGCCGCAGCATTTCGAGAACCGGGCGTCGCAAATCTCGTCGCCGCTCATGAGTATTTGTCCGCGTGTGGCGCGGATGGCCTCGGCCACGTGAACGTTCTGCGCACGTGTGATGCCCTGGTAGCGCTGGCAGTGGTCGTCGGCGCAGACGTCGAATATCTGGTGGTCTTCGCGGTCGTACCAGCGAATGAGCTCGTCGTCTTTCTTGATGAACGAGAAGAATTCGTCTGTGCTTTCCCCTTGGTGCATTCGTTTCTCCATTTGGGCGAGCAGCCACGAACGCGAGATGACGGCGTGTGCCTTGAGCAGTTCAACGCTCGATGTGGCCTTCATCTCGCTGGAGATGACGCTGGTGAGGTACTGCTCTACGGGCAGCAGGTTGATGGCGCATATCTTATCGACTTCTACCACCAGCTTGAGCGTTCCCTGGAACACCTGCGTCTCCTTGCGCTCCCAATGGAAGTTGACGCCGATGGTCACGTCCTGCAACGAGAACGAAGCGTCGGTCGAGAGCGGCTTGAAGGTGAGTTCGCGGTATTGGTTGCCGTTCCAGAGTATGCTGCCTTCGGCAAAACTGACGGTCTGCTGCCCGGTGAGTGTTTCGCCCTTGGCTGAATAAGGGGCGTTGAGCGTGAATTTTATTTGCTGTCCACTCACGATGCCCACCGACACTTCGGGTTCGCGCAGGAAGGTGGTTGCCGGCGATTGTTGGCGGTTGGGCGACGGGCGTTGGCTGCTGCTGGCATAGGCTCTTTTCACGCGTTCGGCCACGGCTTGGGCCTCGGTGTCGGTGAGAGCCACCTCGCGAAGTATCTCCTCGGCGCCCTCGGCCGTCAGGCGCTCGAAGTCCTGGCGGCGCGGTGTGATGATCAGTCCAGCCATGTCGAGAGCCCCCGGCGACACGAGCAGTTGCCCTTCGCCCGTGGCCGAATAGCAGTCGGGGCGGTGTTTGCGGCGGGGGAACACCACGCTGAGGTAGTCGTCGGCATGGCGCCAACTGACGATGTTGAGCATGGGCTCTGTGTCGTCGGCCTGCAAGGGCAACGCCTGGTAGAGCAGACCGAAGAGTTGTTCGTCGCTCTCGTTGTTGCGGGTCTTGATGAGGAACGCCGGACAGACATAGTTGCCGAGCAGGCTGAGGCTGTCGGTGTCGTTGAGTTGTAGCAGTGTGGTGAGATTGCGGCTCAGCCGCTCCCAGCTGGCCAACAGGGGCACCTGGCCGCTGGAGCCTGCCTGGAAATGTGCGTGGTCGGGCGCACTGGCTCCGCACTTCGGCCCATTGTAGAACACCATCAGTTCGGGATAGTCTGTCAGCAGTCGGTGCATCAGACCGTAGTTTTGCAGTATGGTCTGCGGCTGGTGGCGACGCGACGGAATGGTGAAGTGGTGGGGCAGAATGGGGTAGGGATTGACCAGCAGTTCAAACTTTCCGTCGAGCGACTTGGCCATTTGTTCCGGCGGGCGGTTCTCTGCACAGAGAAAACAGGGTCGTTTGGCAAGTGCCGCCTTGTCGATGCTGGCTCCTGTCGAAACTATCCGTGCGGGGTTGAATTGTGCTTTCAGCGTGTCGCCCAGTTCGCGCGTCTCCACATCGTGCAGATTGCGGAAGTTCTCCCGCGCCAGAGGCCATTGCTCCAGTTGACGGTCGAAGAACCGGCTCAGTGCCTGCGAGTTGGGCGAGAGCTGCCATACGTGGGGCGAGCGCCGTTGGGTGTTGGCCGCTGGCTGTTGGCTGCTGGTTTTTTCGGCCATTTTGTTCATGTGCTGGCGCGCACTTATCTCGAGTGTGCGCAGACGGTCTTTGTAGAGGTTGTTGGCGTTGATGCGCTCCACCGACAGGGCGGCGTCGCTGTTGCCTCCCCAGCGGCGGCAGAGGTACAGCTCGTTGAAGATGCGGCCTATGCGGTAGTGGCGGCTGAAGACGAGCCCCATGGCGTAGTCCTCGCCGTAGCTGGTGTTGGGAAACTGCACCTGGCGCAGCAATGGGGTGAAGAAGGCGCGCGGTGCGCCCAGACCGTTGATGCGCAGGGCGTTGTTGGGCCCGTTCTCGTCGGTCCACTCGGCATGGTCGATGAGTCCTGGTGGCAGTGTGTTCAGTTCGAAGTCGCACATGCGGTAGGAACCGATGATCATGGCTGCGCGCTGCTTGTAGAAAGCGTTCACCACCTGTTGCAGGGTGTTGGGCGACGAGTAGAGGTCGTCGGAGTCCAGCTGTACGGCAAAGCGTCCGCAGCGCGGGTCGTTGACGGCCACATTCCAGCAGCCTCCTATCCCCAGGTCGTGCCGTTGGGGAATGATATGTACAAGTTGCGGGTTGGTTTGGGCGAGCTCCTGCAGAATGGCTGTCGTCCGGTCGGTGGAGTGGTTATCTACAACGATGACGTTGAACCTGAAGTTGGTTTTCTGCATCAGGGCGCTCTTCACGGCATCGGCCACGGTGCGCTCGCGGTTGAATACGGGTATCACCACCGATGCTTCGTGTGCGAACGCCTGTTCTTCAAAATCGGGCACGTAGTAGTTGCTCACGTCCACCAATGCGCCGACGGCGCGCAGATGGTCTGTGGCGGCCTGCTCCATTTCCACTTGCACCTCGCGGTTGCGTGGGTTCACATAGTCGAACTGTTTCTCGCCGCTGGCGCGGGTGTCGTCTTCCCGTTCGGTATAGAGCAGCTCGTTCAGATGGAACAGCTCGCCTCGGCGGCTGAGGTGCAGCCGCAGGTCGTACCATCCGGCAAAACGGTAGTCGGCCGATGGCTGGTAGTCTTTCAGCCACTGGCTGCGCACGAGCACCACACTGCCGAAGTCGAAGTCGTCGCGCAGGCTGCCCTTCTGGTAGTCGATGACAGGGTGCCGTTGGGCCGGCTCGCTGGCCGAGAACTGTTCCCAACGGTCGGCATACACCATGGCTGCCGAACTCTCATAGGCGGTGCGCACCATGCGCTCCACGGCTCCCTGGCCCAGTTGCAGGGGCGACGATTTCAGGTAAAGCAGCGTGTATTCGCTGGTGGTTGCCTGGGCAATCTGTTGCATGGTGTGTGCTGACAGCAGATTGTCCGTCGGAAGCAACGAACAGTGGGGCGGGGCAACCATGTGGTCGGCCACGTCTCGGCTCACCATCAGCCAAATATGTTGTACGGTCTTTTCTGCTTTCAGTGCCTCTATCGTGGGCAGCAGCACTTCCAAACGGTTGCAAGGCAGAAAACAGTCGGTTCTTTCTCTCATGACGTGCTTTTTTTGTTTTTCTAAGTATGCAAAGGTAGCGATAATAAATGAGAAAAAGGCAGCTGATTCGTTTTTTTTGCCATCTTTATGTTTAAGACCACAGAAGGAACAAAGTTTTTTTCGTTTTTTTGCATCTCTGTGAGCGTTGCCTCTGAAAGCCACGGAGATGTTTCCGCCTCGGATTGGCACGGTAAGCCACGGAAAAAAAGCGTTTGCCTCGGAGCGGCACGGAACAACACGGATTATTCTTGTTTTGCTGAAGTTTCGGTAGTTTTCTATAACAACGAATTTAACTAATAAAACGAATCTTATCAATGCATCGAAGATGCAACGAATGTTGACGAATGCAGCGATTCGAATGATTCGTAGGCCACCTGAGGCCATTTGCTGCCGCCATGGATGTATTCGGACAATTCGGTATATTCGTTGTTGTAGAGATGTCGTAGTATGGCATCTCTACTCCCAAAACTTCAGTTATTCTGTTATTTACTGAAGTTTCGGTTGTTTTCTACAACAACGAATTTAACGAATAAGACGAATCTTATCAATGCATCGAAGATGCAACGAATGTTGACGAATGCAGCGATTCGAATGATTCGTTGGCCACTTGAGGCCATTTGCTGCCGTCATGGATGTATTCGGACAATTCGGTATATTCGTTGTTGTAGAGATGTCGTAGTATGGCATCTCTACTCCCAAAACTTCAGTTATTCTGTTATTTATTAAAACAAGAATAATCCGTGTCCCCTCCGTGTCGCTCCGAGGCAAAAAACTCTGTGGTCACTCCGAGGGGTGGGGGAGATTAATCCTCTGCAGGTGCTTCTTCCTCTTTTTTCTTGCGGATGGCGCGCTTGCGTTTGGGTTTCTCCTCAACGGGAGTGTCGGGCTTGATGCCGGCCAGTTCGGGGTCGATCATGATGCGGCCGCAGTACTCGCAGACTATGATCTTCTTGTGCATCTTGATGTCGAGCTGTCGCTGAGGTGGAATCTTGTTGAAGCAGCCGCCACAAGCGTCGCGCTGCACATAGACGATGCCCAGACCGTTGCGGGCATTCTTGCGGATGCGCTTGAAACTCTGCAGCAGGCGAGGCTCTATTTTCACTTCCAGCTCCTTGGCCTTCTCCTTCAGTCGGTCTTCCTCGGCACGTGTCTCGCTCATGATTTCGTCCAGTTCGTTCTTCTTCTCTTCCAGGGCGGTGCGGCGGTCGGCAATGAGAGCGTTGTTTTGCTCCAGGTCGCGGGCGCGCTCGTCGATGCGGGTCTGTGCTTCGCGTATTTTCTTGTTGCAAAGCTCAATTTCCAGTTCCTGGAACTCAATCTCCTTGGTCAGCGTGTCGTACTCGCGGTTGTTCTTCACCTCGTCGAGCTGCGACTTGTAGCGCTCAACGCTGGCCTTGGCCTGTTCAATCTCGCCTTTCTTCTGGACGACGGCGGCCTGGAAGTCCTTGATTTCGTTGTCAATCTTCTCAATGCGGATGGTGAGACCTTCGATTTCGTCTTCCAGGTCCTGCACTTCGAGGGGCAGCTCGCCGCGCAGGGCGCGCTTCTCGTCGATGCCCGAAAGGGTGGTTTGCAGCTGATAGAGGGTTTTCAGCTTCTCTTCAACTGACAGGTCGGTTGGATCTTTCTTTGCCATAAATCAGTGTAGTCCCTCTCTTATCCCCGTGTGGGGGAGGCCGGTCAGGGACTTGGGCCTTGTGTTACAAATAAACTATCGGGTTGGTGTGGGTTTCGGTCATGCAGCAGCGAACGCCCGGACACTCGCGCTCAATGATGTCGCGGAAAATCTCGTTGGTGAACTGTTCGCTCTGGTAGTGGCCGATGACGCAAATCTGGATTTGCTGTTCGTGGTCGAAGAAGTCGTGGTAGTGCATCTCGCCCGTGACAAAGGCGTCGGCTCCGGCGCGCACGGCATCGTCGAGCAGAAACGAGCCCGCCCCGCCACAGATGGCTACGCGGGTTATTGGGCGGTTGAGCAGTTGGTTGGCCATGACGCAGGCTACGCCGAAACGCTCTTTCACCATGCTCACAAACGCGTCAGCCGCCATGGGTGCGGGCAGTGTGCCCATGACACCGCTGCCTGCGTCGGCTCCCTCTTTGCGCACAAAGAAATCGACGTCTGTCAGCCCCATCTTTTCGGCTATCTTGAAGTTCACGCCACCACGCGCGTTGTCCATGTTGGTGTGCATGGAGACAATGGCCACATGGTGCTCGATGGCCCGCATGACGATGCGCTCCACCATGTTGCCGCCGCTGATGTGCGCGAGCTTGTGGAAGATGAGCGGATGGTGGCTCACAATGAGGTTGCATCCCTTGCGGATGGCCTCGTCGAGGACGGCTTCGGTGACGTCCAGACACAACAATGCCCCTGACACATCCCACGCTTCTGTCAGTCCCAGTTGCAGGCCGGCATTGTCGAAACCTTCCTGCAAGGGCAGAGGCGCGAATCGTTCAAGGGCAGCTACTACCTCTTTTATTTTCACGCTAAAAAAGATTTAGGCTGCAAAGTTACTGATTATTGCCCGGATAATCAAGTTTTTAACAATATTTTTATGATTATCCGCATTCTTACCACCAAATACGTTGTTTTAGGGGTAATATACTAAAAGAGACTGTTGGTTGAACGCTCCGCGTCTTTTCAAAAACCAATAAAAACAAATAAAAACCTGTTTTTCCTTGTTCGTGTTGGTTTTTATTGGTTTTTGAAAGGCTACGGGTAGGCGAGCTTGCTCGGGAATGAGACGCGGAGCGTTATTCTTCCATCTATGTGGATGATTTAAGCTACAACGTATTTGGTGGTAAGATTGCGGATAATCATTTTTTTTCTTTCGGCGCTACGGGGCTGGGGGATGAGGGGCGCTCCCGAAGAGAAAAAAGCCGAAGCCCCGAGAGGCGGCAGCTACCACTTGCTGATGGTTGCCTCTGCCTCTACGCGCTCCTCCACATCGTCTTTGAGCGAGGGGAAGAAGTCGATGCCCGTGAGGCGCTCCACCTCGTCAACCGTACACACGGCATCCTCCATGCGCTGCTTGCGCCCTTCGTTGCGGTAGATGAAGCCGATGGCCTTCGAGGCTCCCTTGCGGCAGAGCACCACCTTGAAGAAGGCGTCGGGCACCCAAACCTTGTTCTTGCCGATGGTTTTCTGGTCGCCTTGGCCGTAGTAGATGGGGCCGCAGACAATATCGACAGAACCGTACTCGCGGGCCCAGTCGCGGCAGAGCATCTCAAGGTCGTTCCATTCATACTTGTTCAGTCCGTGGTTCTGAGGACATACGTTGGTGAAGAGGAAACTCTCGGTCATGGCCGTGTTGCTCCACTTGTTGTCGCCTGCGGGGCACATGTGGCCCCGGTCGTAGCGCGAGGTGTAGTAGTCGTTGTCGGTGGCGCGGGGTGTACCCACCGACGTGTCCTCGGTGAAAATCTCCTTGTCGCGGCTGATGCGGCCGTAGGTGTGGCTCTTGGTCAGATGCCACGCCACCCAGTTGGGGTTGCGCGTGGTTTTGTTGTACGAAACGGTGTAGGCTTCACGCTTCAGTATCTGTTCGGGTTTGCCCTTGAGTGGGGCGGGCAGTTCGTACTGTGTGATGCCCTTCGGCGCATTGCTTTTGGAGTCTGAGGCGTCCCGCTCGCCAGACTCGGCGGCAGCCTTTGTTTTCTGGGCGGCGGCAGCCGACTCGGCATCGAAGAACTCGGTGGCGTCCTGGCCGTTTTCGGCGGCGCGTTGGCGGGCACTGTCCTTGCAACCGGCGAGCATGAGCACCGCCGTGGCGAGGATGAGGAAGACAAATCTTTTTCTCATAAAATTATTGTCGGGTTTTAGGTTGGAATTTTCTAGAGAATTTTGTGCTAAAGCACGGCGATGTTTTCCCAATGTGGAGTTTCGCTGTCATAAAGCGTCACACTGGCCGTGCAAACGGCCTTTCAGAACACGTTCTTCAGGCGGTTGTGCTTGTCGATGAGGAAATGGTTGGAAACAAAAAGGGTGATGAGCAGTGCCAGCGACGAGGCGCAGAGCGTGGCGCAGGTGATGGCGAGCACCAGCTTGGCGGCTTCGAGCGGCGAACAGCCGCCAAGCAGCAGGGCCGTGAGCAGCAGGGGCAGCGTGACCACTCCCAACGCGGAGAGCGTGGCGAGTTGGGGTTTGAATGTCTGGACGAAAGCCTCGCGGATGAAAGGGGTGAGGGCTTCGGTGCGGCTGGCGCCATTGCCCAGCAGATAGTAGTACTGCTCTTGCTGGTCGTGGGCGGTGTGGTAGTAGGCTCGCAGCCCGGCCACGTTGGTGCTCAGCATGGCGGCCAGCAGCATGGCCATGACGGGCAGGAAGAAACGCGTTTCGAAAGGATGGCTCAGATGCATGACGGGCCACAGCACCGAGAGCCCCACCACCAAGGCCGACACCAGCACACCCACGCCCACAGGAATGAGCATGGGCATCTTTCTGAGTCCGCTGCGGGTGGTCAGTGCGTAGGTGGTGACAGCGGCCATGGCGACCAGCCACAACAGATTGGCCCACGGCGAGTTCCACTCGTAGAGATAGAAGATGTAGGCGGTGATGAGCGTCAGCTGGATGGCCACGCGCACCACGGCTGTCATGGCCTGTTCGGCTATGGGAATCTTGAAACGGACGATGATGAGTATGGGCACCAGCAGCAACGCTACGGCAATGATTATGCCCGAGATGGGAATGTCCATGGATTTGTGTTTTTTTTGTTGAATGTTATAGGGAGGCCATCGCAGAAGGAAGAAGACTTCGTCCGGCAGGCTCTCCCCCTCTTTCTTGGGGAGGCTTTTAACTCAAACTCACTGTTCGTTGGCACGAACGGGCGAATTCTTCGTCATTCGAAACGGCCACGATGGCTGCACCCACCGAGGCCAGCTCGTGAATGAAGTTATCGACCATCTGAGCGGCAGCGGAGTCGAGTGGGGCGGCGGGCTCGTCGATGAGCAGTATCTGCTTGTTGAGCATGGCTGCCACGGCCAGCATGATGCGGTAGTTTTGTCCGGGGGTGAGCTCGGCAAGTGGCTTCTCGGCCACTGCGTCGGGCAGTCCCAGCAGCTGCAGCAGGGCCGACTGGCGTTGGGGGTTGGGCCTTTCGGCGCCCAGGCTGCGGTTGGCCTTGAGGGCATAGAGTTCGCCGAGCAAACGGTTCATCGAGGCGAAGGGCAACCGGGGCTGTTGGGGCACATAGGCCATCAGCCGACGGAAGGTCTCGGCCGACTGAACGTTGAGCAGTTCGCCGTCTATGCTGATGAACCCCTCGCTGAGCGGCTCGAAACCCAAAATGGCGCGCAGCAGCAGGGTCTTGCCGCTGGCATGCGGACCCTGAATGCAGACTATTTCGCCACTGGACGCCCTGAAATCCAGTCCGCTGAAGAGCATTCCTTCGGAGGTGCTCATGCCTCCGTTCTTTATTTCGAGTGTCATAATGTGGTGGTTGCTCGTATTTTTGCTGCAAAAATACAGAAAAATAAGTTAAACACGTTGCAGAAAACAAAAAATTGTAGCCTTGGTGTTGATATTTTTTTGTTCTTCATTTTCAATTCTTATTTTTTTCATTATCTTTGCACGTGATATGAAGTATATGCTTCCGCCCGAATGGGCTCAGCAGAGCGGCGTTCAGCTCACATGGCCCCATCGCAACACCGACTGGGCCGAATGTCTTGACGACATTTGCGACACGTACGTTGCCATGGCTGCCGCCATTGCCGACCACGAGACGCTGCTGGTGGTCACGCCCGAGCCTGCGGCTGTGGCCGAGCGGCTCAGACGCTCGTTGCCTTCTGAGAGCATGGCGCGGGTGGTGATGCACCCATGCGAAACCAATGACACCTGGGCGCGCGATCATGGCTTCATCACGCTCGTGCCCGCCAGGCATGCCGCCGATGAAGGCGGTGGGGAAGTGGTCTTGATGGACTTCTGCTTCAACGGATGGGGCGAGAAGTTCGAGGCCGACAAGGACAATCGCATCAACCGAAGCCTCTACGACAGTGGAGCGTTGAGCGGACGCTATGCCGACCATCTGGACTTTGTGCTCGAGGGGGGCTCCATCGAGAGCGACGGCCATGGCACGGTGTTCACCACCAGCCATTGTCTGTTGGCTCCACACCGCAACCAACCTCTCGACCGCGACGACATCGACAGGAGGCTCTGCCAAATGCTCTGCGCTGAGCGTATCGTGTGGTTGAATCACGGCACACTCGTGGGCGACGATACCGACGGACACATTGACACCATCGTGCGCGTGGCACCCGACGACACCTTATTATATATGGGTTGTGACGACACCGAAGACGAACAATACGACGACTTCCGTGAATTGGAACTCCAGCTGCGCGGGCTCAGAACGCTCGATGGCAAGCCCTATCGGTTGCTGAGGCTGCCCATGCCACGACCCGTCTTCGACGAGCAGGGCAACAGGCTGCCTGCAACGTATGCCAATTTCTTGGTGACCAACGAGGCCGTGCTCATGCCCACCTACAACCAGCCTGAAAACGACCAAAAGGCCTGCCAGACGGTGGCAGCGGCTTTCCCCGACCGGCGAATGATGCCCATAGACAGCCGAACCATCGTCCGACAGCACGGCAGCATTCACTGCTGCACCATGCAGTTCCCCGCAGGGGTGATAAAGAGAAAGTGAATCTTGTTAGCCCCATAAGCCCCATAAGTCCCATTAGTCCCATAAACTCCCATTAGCCCCATTGAAAAAATGAAAATAGGAATCATTCAGCAACACAACACGGCCAACCGGCAAGACAACTGCCAACGGTTGGCCGACAGCATCGCTCGACTGGCCGCACAGGGAGCTGAACTGGTGGTGCTTCAGGAACTGCACAACTCGCTCTACTTCTGCCAAGTGGAAAACGTGGATTGCTTCGACCTGGCCGAGCCCATTCCTGGCCCATCGACCGAGTATTATGGTGCTTTGGCACGCCAGCACGGGGTGGTCATCGTCACGTCACTCTTCGAGCGGCGCGCACCGGGACTCTACCACAACACAGCGGTGGTGCTCGAACGCGACGGTTCCGTGGCAGGCAAATACCGCAAGATGCACATTCCCGACGACCCTGCTTACTACGAAAAATTCTATTTCACGCCGGGCGACATCGGATTCAAGCCCATCGACACCTCGGTGGGGCGGTTGGGGGTCATGGTGTGCTGGGACCAGTGGTATCCCGAAGCTGCCCGTCTGATGGCACTCCGAGGGGCCGAACTGCTCATCTACCCCACGGCCATTGGCTACGAAAGCAGCGACACGTCCGACGAGCAGCAGCGGCAGCGCGAGGCATGGACAACCGTGCAGCGCGGACACGCAGTGGCCAACGGACTGCCCGTGGTGACAGTCAACCGAGTGGGGTACGAACCCGACCCCAGCGGCCAGACGCGCGGCATCCAGTTCTGGGGAAGTTCGTTCGTGGCTGGGCCGCAGGGCGAACTGCTCTACCGGGCTTCCGAAACCGACGAAGAGGAGCAACTCGTGGAAGTGGACCTCGCACACAGTGAGCAGGTGCGCCGCTGGTGGCCATTCCTGCGCGATCGGCGCATCGAAGAGTACGGAGGCATCACCCACCGCTTCTTGGTTGGGGAGGACTAAAACAAAGGTGATAGCCTTAGCCTTGTTAGTCCCATTGGCCTTATTAGCCCCAATGGCCTCATAAGCTCCCATCACCTCCAAAAGCAAGATAACAAGAAACCAAAACTATATTAATAACTTAAAAACCAATGAAACTATGAGATTAGACGGAAGACGCGAAAGCAGCAACGTAGAAGACCGCCGCGGTATGAGCACCGGTGCAAAGGCTGGTATCGGTGGCCTGGGCGGTATCATCATGATTGCCTTGTTCACACTCCTTTCGGGAGGTAATCTGGGCGATGTTATAGGAAATGTAGTGCAGCAGGGCGCACTGGGCAGCGTTCAGGAGGAACAGCCCACAGGACAGCGCGAATTTACAGCCGAGGAGCAGGAACTGGCCAAGTTCTCGCGCCAGGTGCTCGCCGCCACCGAGGATGTGTGGACAGAGGTGTTCCAGAAGATGGGACGCAAATACACGCCTCCCACGCTGGTGCTCTTCACCAACCGCGTGAACAGTGCCTGCGGACAGGCTTCGGCTGCTGTGGGACCGTTCTATTGCTCGGGCGACCAGAAACTCTACATCGACCTGTCGTTCTTCACCACCATGAAGCAGCAGCTCGGTGCCGACGGCGATTTCTCGTACGCTTACGTCATTGCGCACGAAGTGGGCCACCACGTGGAGAACCTGCTCGGTTCGCTTGGAAAGGCTCATCAGCAGATGCAGGCAACCAACAAGGTGAATGCCAACAAAATCAGCGTACGCCTGGAGCTGCTCGCCGACTACTATGCCGGTGTGTGGGCTCACTACGACAACGAGCGCTACAGCTCGCTCGAAGAGGGCGACGTGGAGGAGGCCATCGACTGTGCCCAGAAGATTGGCGACAACTACCTGCAGAAGAAGGCTCAGGGCTATGTGCAGCCCGAATCGTTCACCCACGGCACCAGCCAGCAGCGCATGCGTTGGCTCAGCCTTGGCATCGAGAAGGGCGACATGAGCATCTCCACCTTCAACGTCAGCGAGAGCAGCCTGTAATCTTTTACAGCTTTGCCTGATGGCGAAAAAGACAATGTGACAGCCAACAACGCATCACCCACAACAATCTCTGAATTGTATGTTTTGGAAGTGATGAAGAAAGCCGGAAAACGTCCCAAAACGTTCTCCGGCTTTTTCGTTTTTCTACTCCCAATTATCGATTCTCACTTGCCATTCTCCATCCTTCATTCTTTGTTCTTCAGTAACGCTGCGCGTCGATTTCGCTCCCGTTCGTCATAACCCAAGCAAGCTTGGTTATGCTCTCGCTTGATCGCAAAATTCTTCATTCTTCATTCTCTCCCAGTGTTCTTGCTTGAGGCGTTCTTCGATGTCAAAGAGTGTTTCGCCAGGGATGGTTCTAGACTTGATGAATACGCAGAGGAGGAAGCAGATGATCACCACGACTGCGCTGGCTGCCCAGTTGAGCATTTCGTGTTTGACAATACCGCTGTCGAGAAACAGCACACCGGCAACGATGGGAATGAGAAAGATGATCAGGTCGCCAATGCCCTTGATCTTGTAACTGTTCTCGCGCTCAATGTAGTCTTTGTTCTGCTTGAGAACCGCCTGGCGGTTGGCGTTCCACCACGTTTCAAATTCACGTTCTGTCATGGCTGTACGTTACATTCCGCGCGCCTTGTAGATGCGCTCCTTGGCCTCGTTGATTTCCTTGAACTTCTTTTCGGCAGCGCGCTTCACGTCGTCGCCGAGAGTAGCCACGCGGTCGGGATGGTGCTTCAGGGCCATCTTGCGGTAGGCTTTCTTCACCTCGTCGTCGGTGGCGTCGGGCGAGATGCCGAGCACCTTGTAGGCATCTTCCAGGCTGTTGCTGTTCAGGTTGAGCATCGATTCGAGGTCGGTGTTGGAGATGCGCATGTACCGTGCCACTTCGCGCAGGGCGTTGATTTCCTCGGTCACCACGCGACCGTCGGCCTGGGCAATCATCACCAGGAAATTCAGCAGCTGCAGGCGCTGCGAATAGTTCATGTTGCGGGCTATCTGCTGGCAACTCTGGCGGATGGTGTTTTTGTATGCGTTGGGGTTGTGGGCGTTCATCTGCTTCTGTTCGTCGAACAACTTGCGCAGAATTTCCTCACCCTGGCTGACGCCCTCTTCGCCGAAGTTCTGGCGAAGCATTTGGCGTACGCATTCCATTTCGGAGTGCATGATCTTGCCATCTGCACGGATGATGTACGACGAGAGAACCAGCAGCGAGAAAATAAAACTGTTGCGCTGGCCCTCGTAAGCCTGCTGTTGCTGCCACTGTTGCCCACGCTGCCCGTATTGCTGCTGGTATTGGTTGTAGCGCCGCTGAAACTCCTCGTAGCGCGAACGCTGTTCGTCCTCGTAGTTGCGGTAATAGTTGCGCTCGTGCTCTTGTGATTCGTCCGAATTGACACTGTCGAGCATCGAATCGAAGATAGAGCCAAGAGCCACACCAGCCAGCAAGCCGAGAGGCCCTGAACTGATGAAGCCAAGAAAGCCGCCAATGAGTTTTCCTACGATTGCCATGTCCTAAAATTTCAAAAGTTTTGTATGGTTTGTTTGTCAAATGTTTTTGTATTCCGGAATGTCTTCCAGAAACCGATAGTTGTGCTGTTCGTAATCCATCTGGCAGCAGAAGTGCTGCAAGCCGTTGCTCACCATCAGATAGTCAACGTGCATGAGTTGGTTGTACGCGCTGATCTGGTCGAACACCAGCTGCGTGATGGCCACGCTGGGCGCCTTATATTCAACGATGACGCGCGGTTGCAACACCTTATTATATATGATGCTGTCGCAGCGCAGCCGTTTGTCGCCCAGCTTCAGTTCCACCTCGTTGGCCATGAGCATTTGCGGATAGCCCTTGTGGCGGATCAGGAAATGAACAAAGTGCTGCCGAACCCACTCCTCGGGAGTCAGTGTCACGTATTTCCGCCGGAGAATGTCGTAAATCTTCGGTTTCTGTGGGGTGCCTGAAACTTTTATTTCGAACGAAGGTAGGTTTAATGGAATCATTTTCGTATCTTTGCACTCGTGTTGCCACATAAGGACAACACGTGGCAAAGGTAGTAAAAAAAACACAGAAAGCACAATTTATGGCAGAGAAAAAAACAACATCTTTCGACGCAATCATGCGCGACCTGAAGGCCAGACAGTTTGCACCCATCTACATACTGATGGGCGAGGAGGCTTTTTTCATCGACCAAATAGCAGACTACATTGCCGAAAATGTGCTGTCGCCCGAAGAACGTGACTTCAACCAGACCATTGTCTTTGGTTCCGACACCAATGCCACCCAGCTTGCCGACATGGCCCGACGCTATCCCATGATGGCCGAATATCAAGTGGTCATCGTGAAAGAGGCCCAAAACATACGCTCGTGGGAGGGACTGGAGAAGTATTTCGAAAAGCCGGTGAAATCGACCATCCTGGTGGTCTGCTACAAAAACGGCACCATCGACCGCCGGAAAAAGGTGGTCTCCTTGGCCGAGAGGCAGGGCGTCGTGTTCGAGAGCAAGAAAAAACGCGATTACGAGTTGCCCGGCTTCATCAACACCTACCTGAAGTCGCGCGGTGCCACCATCGACAACAAGTCGGCTCAGATGATGGCCGACTATATCGGTGCCGACCTGAGCCGACTGTCGAGCGAGCTGGACAAACTGTTGCTCTCAATGCCCGAAACCGACCGGCGCGTAACGCCCGAGGTGGTGGAGGAGCAGATAGGGGTGAGCAAGGATTTCAATCCCTTCGAACTCAGGAATGCCATTGTCAGCCGCGATGTGATGAAGGCAAATATGATTATCAAATATTTTGACAAAAATCCGAAGTCAGGCTCGTTGTTCGCTTTTTTGCCTTTGCTCTTTAATTACTTCCAGAATCTGATGGTTGCCTATTATGCGCCCAACAGAAGCAACGAAAACGAGGTGGCGCACTTCCTGGATCTGAAAAGTACGTGGGGCGTGAAGGACTATATGATGGGCATGAGAAATTATTCTGGCGTGAAAGTGATGCAGATAATTTCGAAATTCAGAGAGATTGATGCCAAAAGCAAGGGCCTGGATAACCCAAATACGAGCACTGGAGACCTTGCAAAGGAGCTCATTTTCTTTATTCTGCACTAAGAAAATCGGTTTTTTTGCCCATTTTTCTCCTAGATTTCATTTCCGTCAGGGGCTTGTTTTTCGCCCCAAATCCTTTGCTGCAAAGACTTTCCCGCTGTTTCACCCCCATGAAAACTCGCGTATTTTCAAGCAGGTTAACCCCGGCTTCAAAATACGCGAGTTTTGCTTCATTTTGGCGATTTCAGGATTTTTGCGTTTTACCTTTTTGTTTCCTTAACTTTTAGACGGGTAAAATTCGGATTCAAGTTTGTGAAAAATCAACATGATTTTAAAATTATAAAAACGTTCGGGTGACAAATGTAAAGTATTTATGTTTGTAAAAATCTGATTTCTAAAACATAAATTTTACCTTTCATAAACTAAACGCATAATTATTCGCTGCGATTTTTATCGGCTTAAACCGCTAGAACCCAGTCCTTTATCCGATTATATTGATTTTTGTTCCTAAAAACAAGAAGCTGAAAAACGGCTTTCGACATTCTTTTCTTGCATAAACCCTATTTATGGAGTGAAATAGAGGTTTAGAAGCCAGATATTTACGAATAAACGTCCAATCAAGGCTAAATGGACGTTCAGCTTCTTAAATTTTATGTTTATAAATTTAAAACAATTTTTCGGTTTTACGATTCCGATCTTTATCTTTTTAAAATGATAAATTATGAATTTATTTCGCTAAATTGTTCCCGATAAATTTGCAGGATATAAATTTTGTTTTTACCTTTGTAAACCGAAACGAATTTTGCCTTTTCGGGCTAAAAATGCACTACGTCATGGAAATCAAGGACAGAATAAAAAAACTCATGGACACTCAGCACATGTCTCGACAAGTGTTTTGCGACTTCATCGGACTGTCGCAGGCAACGCTGAGCAACATCTTCAACGGGAAGACCCGCCCCACCTTGGTGCAGATAGATGCCATCAAGCGCAAGTTCCCCTCTGTCAGCACCGACTGGTTGCTTTACGGCAACGGATCGATGTATAACGATGCAACGTCAGTACCAGCCGCTGACAATCAGGAGCAGACAGAAGGTGCCCCGCTATCTTTCGATGCTGTTGCTCCCACCCTATTCGACGAGCCGTTGGAGCCTCAGTTGCAGCAGCGTGTAAATTCTACACCCAAAAACGCACAGAATTACAATGTGAAAATAATTGACAAACCGCAGCGTCAAATCACCGAGATCAGAATCTTTTACGACGACCAGACGTGGGAGTCGTTCGTCCCCAAGAAATAAGCTGCCGTCAGTCCAAAGTTGGTGGCCCTAGGGCCGTCTTCATTCTTTCGGGCCTAGCGGTTGTTCTCCACATTTAAAAGCATCATGTAGCACTTTTTCTTTGCTTTTTGTGCTATATGGTGCTTTTTCGTGTTGGTAGGCTCATCTTTTTGTTTCACTCTTTGCCCAAATCGTTTTTTTTGGTTACATTTGCAGCATAATCCCTATTACGACAATGAAAAAATATGTTTTAGACCTCGAGGTGAAATCGGTGGAACGCCTTCATGAGCGCTATGTCCTGCTTCGTCTCACCCACGAAAATCCCCTCCCGCCGATGCTTCCCGGACAGTTTGTCGAAGTCCGCGTCGATGGTTCGCCCGGCACTTTCCTTCGTCGTCCCATTTCCATCAACTATGTCGATGAGGCTAACAACGAGCTTTGGCTGCTTGTGGCCACTGTCGGCGACGGCACCCGTCGGTTGGCTCGTCTCACGGCTGGCGAACGGCTCAACTGCGTGTTGCCGTTGGGCAATTCGTTCACCATGCCTGCCGACCCGTCGAAGCGTCTGCTCTTGGTGGGTGGTGGCGTTGGTGTAGCCCCGCTGCTCTATTTTGGCAAGTGCATTGCAGAAATGGGCGCCAAGCCCACGTTTCTGCTGGGTGCCCGTTCGGCGCAGGACCTGCTTTTGCTCGACGAATTCAATAAGTACGGGCGCGTGTATGTCACCACCGAGGATGGTTCGGCGGGCGAGCGCGGCTTTGTCACCAACCACTCGCTGCTGCAGAAAGAGCATTTCGACCAGATTTCCACCTGCGGCCCCAAGCCCATGATGGTGGCCGTGGCCCGCTACGCCTCCAAGGCCGACATCGACTGCGAGGCATCGCTGGAGAACATGATGGCCTGCGGCCTGGGTGCCTGCCTGTGTTGCGTGGAAAAGACCACCGAGGGCAATATTTGTGTTTGTAAAGAAGGACCGGTGTTAAATATTAAGAAACTGTTATGGCAGCTTTAAATGTAAAAATAAATCATCTTGAATTAAAGAATCCCGTGATGACCGCGTCGGGCACTTTTGGCTACGGTTCCGAATTTGCCGATTTCGTCCCCCTCGACCAATTGGGCGGCATCATCGTCAAGGGCACCACGCTCCATCCGCGCGAGGGCAACGACTATCCGCGCATGGCCGAAACCGCCTCGGGCATGCTCAACTGCGTGGGGCTGCAGAACAAGGGCGTTGACTACTTCTGCAAGCACATCTACCCGGAAATCAAGGACCTCGACACCAACGTCATCGTCAACGTGAGCGGATCATCGCCCGACGATTATGCCGAGTGTGCCGCCCGCGTCGATGCGCTGGAGCACATTCCCGCCATCGAACTCAACATCTCGTGCCCCAACGTTAAGCAGGGCGGCATGGCCTTCGGCGTCACCTGCGAGGGAGCCGCCAGCGTGGTGCGCGCCGTGCGCGAACGCTATCACAAGACGCTCATCGTGAAGCTCTCGCCCAACGTTACCAGCATTGCCGACATCGCCCGGGCTGTCGAGGCCGAGGGAGCCGACAGCGTGTCGCTCATCAACACCCTCATGGGCATGGCCATCGACATTGAGCGCCGCCGCCCCGTGCTCAGCATTGCCACCGGCGGACTCAGCGGCCCCGCCGTCAAACCCGTTGCCCTGCGCATGGTGTGGCAGGTGGCCAAGGCCGTCAAGATTCCCGTCGTAGGACTGGGCGGCATCTGCACTGCCACCGACGCCATCGAGTTCCTCATGGCTGGAGCCACAGCCATAGAGATAGGTACCGCCAATTTCCTCGACCCCACGGTCACCATCCGTGTGCGCGACGGCATCAGCCAGTGGCTCGACGACCACGGATGCCGTTCGGTGCAAGAAATCATAGGTTCACTCAACGATTAGGCGCCGTCAGCAACCCATCACCATCTCCCCACTCATGGGGAGTTTTTTTTGTGCCTCCCCGCCGCGTGTCATTCACCACGAGAGGGCGGTGGAACGGCCTTTAACAGCCCTTAACCCGAGCGTTGTTTTCCCATTTTCGTCATTCCCGAAAATAACGCCTAACTTTGCGCTCAGATTTTCTAGAAAATTCGTTCGTATCGTCGTGAGTTATTTTCGCCATCCGAAACGTCAGAAAAACAACGTGCGGAACGAGGCCTGCAAAGCTCGCGCGTTAGAATGAAAAGAGCGAAACAACGTGTCACAAATATCAAAAGCTGAAGTTTCGGATGTCTAAACAACAACGAATTCATCAAATAGAACGAATAACAAAAAAAACTGCTTGTAAGGGTTCTCGAATTTATCTTTTTTTGTATAGTTTTCGCCCAATGCTCAATAAAATTGAGTAAATTTGTGGCCAATAATTGAAAAAAGAAAGCGGACGAGTATGAAGACAGAGAAACAACGGACGAAGCAGCCAGAGCCATTGTGCTTGCACGAATGGCCGAGTCGTGACGGACGAAGCCAAAGGCAAATGGCTATGGCTGCTGCTGAATTTGCTGAACGGTGGAAAGGCAGAGGATATGAGAGAGGCGAGTCGCAACCCTTTTGGATAGACTTGCTGACAAATGTCTTCGGAATCGCAACACCATCGGATGGCTTCATCACTTTTGAAGACCATCGAATGGTAGATGCCTCCAACTTCATTGATGGTCGCATCCGTTCCACCAAAGTCCTGATAGAACAGAAATCTTTAGGCAAGGATTTGCGTGCTGGCATCCGTCAAAGTGACGGCTCGCTGCTAAATCCGTTCCAGCAGGCTCGCCGTTATGTGGTGTCGCTTCCGGTTTCGGAACATCCTCGTTGGATTGTCACTAGTAACTTCTCTGAGTTCTTGGTTTATGACATGGAGCAACCTAATGGTGAACCAGAGCGGATACTCTTGGAGGATTTGGGTAAAGAGTATTACCGCCTGATGTTTCTTGTTGACAGCAAAAGCGAGCATCTGAGTAAGGAGATGCAGGTCTCTATGCAGGCAGGTGAGATTGTGGGTAGGATTTATGAGGCACTGCTGAAGCAATACGATGACAACTCGCCCGAAGCCCTGCGTTGGCTGAACATCCTTTGCGTCCGCATCGTGTTCTGTCTTTATGCCGAGGATGCAGGTGTGTTTGGCCACGATCAGTTCCACAATTTCCTCGTGACCTATGAGGCAAAGGACTTGCGTCGTGCTTTGCGAGATCTGTTTGAGGTGCTAAATACACCAACGGATAAGCGCTGCAAGTATCTGCAAGAAGAACTGAAGGCCTTCCCCTATACCAATGGCGGACTGTTTGCTGAAGAAATAGAGATACCTCAGTTTACAGAGGAACTGAAACAAACCTTGTTGCAGAATGCCAGTCTGGACTTTGACTGGAGCGAGATATCGCCAACCATCTTTGGAGCAGTGTTTGAAAGCACGCTGAATCCTGAGACCCGTCGGAGCGGTGGTATGCACTACACGAGTATAGAGAATATTCACAAGGTGATTGACCCGTTGTTCTTGAATGACCTGCGCCGTGAATTAAATGAGATATTGGAAGAAAAGGTGGAGAAGCAGCGCATCAGGAAGCTCGACGCTTACCAAGACCACTTGGCTTCGCTGACTTTCCTTGACCCGGCTTGTGGCTCTGGCAACTTCCTTACCGAGACTTATCTCTCACTCCGTCGTTTGGAGAATGAGGTTATTCGAGAGCGTTATCATGGGCAGTCGTTCCTGGGTTTTGAAGAAGTGAATCCTATTAAGGTGAGCATCCAGCAGTTCTACGGCATAGAGATCAACGACTTTGCAGTGACCGTAGCCACGACAGCCCTGTGGATTTCAGAGGCTCAGATGCTTCGTGAGACAGAGAAAATCATTCGCCGCGACATAGACTTCCTGCCGTTAAAACCCTACCACAACATTCGTGAAGGCAATGCCTTGCGGATGGATTGGTCAGGAGGCGACGTGTCCCACGTCGCAACAGCCAATAATGCGTTTCACGTCATAGGAGGCGACGTGTCTCACGTCGCAACAGCTGATAACGCGCCTCACGTCGCCTCCTTGCAGTTTATGGAGCGCCACAACTTTATTCACATAACAGGCAATAAACTGCCTCATTGGCATCAGAATAATAAAGTTCAGTTCGTTACTTTCAGATTGGCGGACTCGCTACCGCAGGCACGATTGACCGAACTCTCAGAATTCAAGAGCCAATGGTTGGCCGCTCATCCTGAGCCTTGGAGCATGCAGACGGAAGAGGAATACAATCATATTATCAGAAGTAAAATAGACAAATGGCTCGACAACAACTATGGCAGTTGCCTGTTGCAAAATGATGCTGTCAGGCAGATTGTCATCGACAGCCTGCTTTTCAACAACGGCAAGAGCTATTGGATCCACAGTTTTGTCATCATGCCCAACCACGTCCACCTATTGATTTCACCCATCGGCGACATCACAATCAATGAATCCATTGGCAACGTTAAGAAATTCACGGCTCATTCTATCAACGGATTGTTGGAACGAAAGGGGGAAGTGTGGCAACGCGAGATATTCGATCGCATGGTACGCGATCAGCAAAACTATGAAGCCTACGAGAGATATATTTACAACAATCCCAGCCATCTGCCTATTGGCACATACTCCATAGGAGGCGACGTGTCCCATTTCATGGGAGGCGACGTGTCCCACGTCGCAACAACGGATATGGTGTCTCACGTCGCAGCAGGCAATGCCGATGATTGCGACGTGAGACACGTCGCCTCCTACGATTACATTATTGGCAATCCGCCGTTTGTAGGTGCTCGTCAGATGAATAGCGAACAGAAGGAGGATGTGATTAATATATTTGGTGAAAAATGGAAGAACGTTGGCAACCTTGATTATGTGTGTTGTTGGTATATGAAAGCTTTTCAGTCAACGAGAATTGGCCATCCTCGAATCGCTTTCGTATCAACGAACAGCATTTGCCAGGGCGAACAAGTGGCAAACTTGTGGCAACCACTTATGGAAGATGGACTTCGCATAGACTTTGCACATCGTACTTTCCGTTGGGATAGCGAAGCCTCACTAAAGGCTCATGTGCATTGTGTGATTGTAGGTTTCAGTCATAAAGATGAGGAACCGAAAGAACTCATGCTTTTCGATAACGACAAGATAACGAAGGCCAATCATATCAACGCCTATCTCATGGATGCGCCTGATGTCTTTATAGGAAGCAAGTCTGCGCCACTATGTGATGTACCTCGTGTCGGAATAGGCAATCTCCCTATTGATGGGGGAAACTATCTCTTTACCAAAGAACAGATGGATGAATTCGTAATAATTGAGCCTAAGTCAGCAAAATATTTCAAGCCTTGGTATGGCTCCGAAGAATTCATCCATCGGAAACCTCGTTATTGTCTGTGGCTGGGCGACTGTACACCTGCAGAATTAAGGCAAATGCCCCATTGTATGAAACGTATCGAGGCCGTTAGGGAATTGCGATTGACGAGCAATCGTGCAGGGACTCGCAAATTGGCAGACCGTCCAACTCATTTTAGTACGGAGAATATGCCTGATACGGATTACATTATTGTCCCCAAGGTGTCCTCAGAGAAACGTCGATATGTGCCAATGGGCTTTATGTCTCCAAATGTTTTGGCCAGTGACCTTGTCTTTATTATCCCAGATGCAACGCTTTACCATTTCGGCATTCTTGAAAGCAATGTCCACATGGCATGGATGCGTGCGGTTTGTGGTCGTTTGAAGAGTGACTATCGTTATTCAAAAGATGTGGTTTACAATAACTTCCCCTGGCCGAATCCTGCGGAAGAGCAGAAAGCAAAGATTGAGCAAACAGCCCAAGCCATTCTTGACGCTCGTGCCCTCTATCCGGATTCGTCGTTGGCAGATCTATACGATGAATTGACGATGCCCGTGGAGCTTCGCAAAGCCCATCAGGCCAACGATCGTGCCGTGATGCAGGCCTACGGCTTCCCGGTGAAATCTTCCTTCACAGAAAGCCAGTGCGTTGCTGAGTTGTTTAAGTTGTATAAGGAAAAGACATCCAAGAAAGGTTAGTGTTATTCAATTATTGGGGAATGATCATAAAAAATTTGAGGGCGGCCAATAAAGCCGCCCTCAACCAACACAAAAACTAAACTAGACTTAACTAAACTAAATTGGGATTTTCACAAACCCCGCTTTATTTCGTTTGCAAATATACAATTAAAAATCGACAAAACACTTTTTTTTGCCGACTTTTTGCATAAAAGGGGAAAAATATCATAATTTTCCCGCCTTTAAGGCGAGATAATAGTCCAAAATGGTCATTGCTGCCATCGATTCTACGATGGGTACGGCTCTGGGCAGGACGCACGGGTCGTGTCTTCCTTGGGCGCGCAGCTGGGTGGCGTTGCCTTCCAAATCGACGGTGTCCTGCTGCATGAGCAGGGTGGCCACTGGTTTGAAGGCCACTCGGAAATAGATGTCCTGTCCGTTGCTGATGCCGCCCTGGATGCCTCCGCTGTGGTTGGTGAGGGTTTGCAATGCGTCCGTGTGAAGAGTGGTGGGGGAGGGGGCTTGGTTTTCGGGTGTGGGGGCGCTGGGCAGGAACACGTCGTTCTGTTCGCTTCCCCGTGCTGTGACGCCAGCAAAGCCCTCGCCATACTCGAAGCCTTTCACGGCATTGATGCTCAGCATGGCTCCGCCCAAGGCGGCGTGGAGCTTGCCAAATTCGGGCTCTCCCAAGCCTGGCGGGCAGTTTCTGATGATACAGGTGATGATGCCGCCGATGGTGTCGCCTTCGGCCTTCACTTGGCTGATGAGCTGTTCTATCTGTGCGGCCTTCTCGGGGTCGGGGCAGCGCACGGCGTTGGTTTCGGTGAGCGAAAGGTCGTACTGCCGATAGTCGCGCTCCAGGGCGATGGGGCCCACCTGCGATGTGTAGGCTTGCACGCTGATGCCCACCTGGCGGAGGGCCAGCTTGGCCAGGGCTCCGCCTACGCAGCGGCTGATGGTGATGCGCGCCGAGGAGCGTCCGCCGCCCCGGTGGTCGCGCATGCCGTACTTTTGATAATAGGTGTAGTCGGCGTGTGAGGGCCGGAAGAGGCAGCGCATGTTCTCGTAGTCCTGCGAGTGCTGGTTGGTGTTGCGCACGATGAACCCAATGGGGCATCCTGTGGATTTGCCCTCGAACACGCCGCTGAGCAGTTCCACGCGGTCGGCCTCGTTGCGGGCAGTGGTGATGTGGCTCTGTCCGGGGCGTCGGCGGTCGAGCTCGGCCTGGATGAAGTCCATGTCGATGTCGATGCCTGCGGGCAGTCCGTCAACGACGCCTCCCACAGCCGGACCATGACTTTCGCCGAAAGTGGTCAGCGTAAAGATGTTGCCAAAAGTGTTGTGCATAATGATGGCTCCTAACTCTCAACTCCTAATTCCTAACTCCTAACTCTTAACTCTTAACTCTTAACTCCTAACTCCTAATGGCAGTGTCCGCATCCGTCGCCGCAGTTGTCGCCGCAGTCGTCGCATCCACATCCGCATCCGCCGCTGTTCATGTGGTTGATGAGGCTCTGGATCTCCTCGTTGGTGGCTTCGCGGCTCTCGACGATGTGGCCTTTGAAGTTCAGCTCCTTGCCTGCCAGCGGGTGGTTGAGGTCTATCTTCACCTTCTCTTCGCCCACCTCGAGCACTTTGCCGTAGAAACGCTGTCCGTCCTCGTTTTGCAGAGGCAGCACGGCATCGACAAAGACGTGCTCGTGGTCGAAGTGGCCGTTGATGCTGAACACTTCGCGCTCCAAATCCACGATGCGCTCGGGCTCCACCTTGCCGTAGGCCTGATCTACTGATAGTGTGAAGTTGAATTCGTCGCCTTCGTTAAGGTCAACCACACGTTTTTCAAACTCGTCGAGGGTGAAACCAAAGCCGCTGAGAAATTCGAAGGGTTTCTCGTCGGTGGCTTCTTCAACAAACTCCAGTGTCTTTTCGCCTGCTGCATACAGTTTGTAGGCCACGGCGATGTACTTGTTCTTATTGTTCTCCATGCTTTCTATGATTCGTAATTGTTTTTTTGTTTTGGCCGTGCAAAAATACGAAATAATGGCGAAAAACAGTTCAGATTATGGAACATTAACGCATTTTTGCTCCACGTGGCGGTGGTGGTGCGAATAAAAACAAGCAGGCCCTTCGCCTCCTCATGCTGAGGCGAAGGGCCTGTTTGTGGGATTGATGTGAGATTTTTTTTCCTGTGGCAGGCAGGTTGCTCGGTCAGTATTTCAGGATGAGGTATTGGAAAGGTTCCAGTGTGAGCGACTTTTCCAAAGTGATGTCCTTGTCGCTCATTTCGTCCTCGGTTTTGTGGCCCACCCATGCCTCGGGCACGTTGATGGTGGCCTGTGCGTTGCGCACATTGACCAGCACGAGGAACCGCTCGCTGGAGTCGGTCTTCTCGAACATCAGCACGTTCTTGTCGGCAAAGGTGGTCAGTTGGCCTTTGCGCAGGGCGGGGTGCTCGTTGTAGAGTCCGATGAGTTGCTTGTACTCGTTGTATATTTCGGGCTTTGCGGTCCAATCGACAGCCACGTACTTGAAGAAATTGATGGGTTGGGGGAATCCCACTTCCTGCGAGCCATAGATGAGTGCTCCGCCGTGGGGGAAGATGCTGGCCACGTAGGCGGCCATGGCGCCTCGGTCGTTGGTGAACTGCACACAGGGTTCCACCTCTGTGGCATGGTCATGGTTGGTGGTGAAGCGCAGCTTTACTTTCCCGTCGGGGAGGCTGTCGTATTCGGCCTTGTCGGCGGCAATGAGGTCGGAGGCTGGCGCGCCGTTGAACACCTTCACCAGTTCGTCCTTGTAGTCCCAGCCGTAGTTCATGTCGAATCCGCCCACGGTGAAGTTGTCCGTGTGTTTGCCCTCGGCCAGCATCACAATCTTGCGTTCGCCGGCAGCTGCGCGCAGTTCGTCGATGGCTTCTTTCCAGAAGTCGGCGGGCACACCATCGGCCACATCGCAGCGGAAGCCGTCAATGCCCACTTCTGCAATCCAGAACTTCATGGCGTCGATCATGGCGCGGCGCATGTCCTTGTTGTCATAGTTCAGGTCGGCCACATCGTACCAGTCCCAGGGGCGCGGGTGTATGATGGTGTCGGTTTTTTCGTCGTGGGTGTACCAGTCGGGGTAGGCTTTCACCCAAGGGTGGTCCCACGCCGTATGGTTGGCCACCCAGTCGAGGATGATGCCCATTTGGTGCTCGTGGCACACGTCGGCCAGGTGTTTGAAGTCGTCGATGGTGCCAAACTCGGGCGCAATGGCTTTGTAGTCGCTGATGCAGTAGGGCGAGTTCTTTCCTTTCTCAATGCCAATGGGGTAGATGGGCATCACCCACATCACGTTGACGCCTAGATTGCGTATGGAGTCGATGCGGTCGGCCACGGCGTTGAGCGATTTCTGCGGGGCAAACACTCGTGGGTTGACCTGGTACATGGCGATGTCGTCAACAGCGGGCATCTGGAACGCCGTTTGTTTGGGTTCTGGCGTGGGCTTGCAGGCGACGAGTGCTGCCAGGCAACAAATTGAAATCAGGATTTTCTTCATTTTTTGCAGTTTTTCAGTTGATGGTATTGTTTTTAGTTTTTCTTGCAGCATTTCGTATCTTCGCTTTTTTTGCAGCATTTCGTTCCTTCGCTTTTCTTGCAACATTTCATTTCTTCACTTTTCTTGCAGCATTTTTTGTTCAGGAGTGCGTTGATGTCGGCGTCGATGACGGCAATTTTGTCTGTTGGCTCGTAGCGTTTCACGACTGTACCGTCCTGAGCTACCAGGAACTTGGTGAAGTTCCACTTGATGCTGGGCGATTGTGCGTAGTTGGGGTCGTTTTTCTTGAACATGTCGTCGAGCAGTTTGCCCGCCTTGTCGTTGAGGTCAAAACCGCCGAAAGGTTTTTGTGCTTTCAGGTAGGTGTAGAGTGGATGCTCGTTGGGGCCGTTCACTTCAATCTTGTCGAATTGTGGGAAGTGGATGTCGAAGTTGGCCGTGCAGAACTGGTGAATCTCCTCGATGCTGCCCGGAGCCTGCTCGCCAAACTGGTTGCAGGGGAAATCGAGAACCTCGAGCCCTTGCTCGCGGTATTTCTCGTAGAGCGCCTCCAGTTCGGTGTACTGGGGCGTAAATCCGCAGCGTGTGGCTGTGTTGACAATGAGCAGCACTTTGCCTTTGTATTGGGAAAGCTGCACCTGTTTGCCTTCGTCGTTGGTCACTTGGTAGTTGTAGATCGCTTGTGCCTTTCCCGTCAGCGAGAGAAAAGCGGTCAGCATGCATAATAATAAGGTCTTTTTCATGAGTTTGTTTGTTTTTTGTGTGTCGTAGGCTGCAAAGTTAAACAAAAAGGTCATGAAAAGTGAATTGATTGTTACTTTTTTTGAGTGTAGAGAGCATGTTTTTTTTGATTTACGTCAAAATAACGCCCGTTTTGTCCAAAAGAGGAGCCGAAATGTTTGGCGGTGATGAAAATCGCCGTACCTTTGCACCGTCGAAAGACATAAACGCCGTCCTTAGTGATGTGGTGAAAAGAGACTTGAATGAGAGGGATGCATACCTTGAATGAAAGAAAGATAAAGTAAACCGCAAGGCTAATTATTTAAAAAAACTAGGTAACGGGCTATTCAGGAGGCCCAGATTGTTTAACAGGTAATTAAAAAAAAGAAAGGTAAAAAGATGATGAAAAGAATGATTTTAATGGTTGTTGCCATGCTCAGCATGACCACCATGTTTGCAGAAGACGAGAAAGTGAACAACGTGAACGCTTACGACATGAGCGTCAACATCAACAAACTGGGTGAAGCACTTTCGCTGTCAACCGACCAGAAGCAGTTTGTAGAGGATGTACACAAGGCTTTCTGTGCAGAGATGCTCAACGCTGCCTATGCCAGCAAGGAAGAGCGCGACGCCATGGTGAAGAAGGCCGTACGCAAGGATCTCTCCTACATGCGCCACATTCTCTCGAAGAAGCAGTATCGCAAGTATCTGCTCTTGCTCAACACCACTTTCAACAACCGTGGTATCAACGAATAAAGAACAATTAAGCGAAAAGTACTAATAGTAAAGAAACGGCTGCCAAGTTCAACATGAAGTTGCTTGGCAGCCTTTCTTTTTTTGTGGTTTTTCCTTTGTCGTCTCGTTTTTTTTCATTTATTTTGCAGACGTGCATTTTTCATTCCATTTTGCAGACATGAAGCTTTTTTCAACCCCCTCCGGCAATTTTGCTGCGCGTCGTGCCCTTTGTGTGCTCACCCTGTTGGCGATGCTCACCCCGCAGTTGCCGCTCTTGGCCCAACGTGCCGACTTCAGCAAGATGTCGTCTGTGGTGCGTCGTGCCGCCATGGAGCAGCAAACCGTTCAGCGCAGCCGCCAACGTTCCGCCGCGCCTCGGCCGACGGCCGACGGCGAGGCGCAGCTGTGTGCTTTCGTGCGTGTGCAGGGCGATTGCGACGAGGTGCTCAGCGCCCACGGCTGTCGGCTGTTGGCGCGCCTCGGGCAGGTGGCCATAGCCAGCATCCCGCTGGGGCGGCTGGCTCCGCTGTCGGCCGACCTGCGTGTGCAGCGCATCGAGGCCGGCGAACGCTGCTCCATGCACATGGATATCACCCCCGGCCATGTCAATGCACTGCCCGTTTATCGTGGCGAGCAACTGCCGCAGGCTTTCACGGGCAAAGGAGTGGTTGTGGGTGTGCAGGACGTGGGTTTCGACTTGACGCACCCCACGTTCTACCACCGCACTGAACACCACTACCGCATCGGCCGTCTGTGGGACCAGCTTTCTGCCGACACCGTGGGCAGCCAACTCTACGTGGGAGCGGAATATGTCAACCCCTGGGACGTGCGCCGCTATGCCCATTCGCGCGACGGGCTCATGCTCAGCCACGGCACCCACACGGCCGGCATTGCCGCCGGCAGCGGCTACGACAGCCCTTACCGTGGCATGGCCTTCGAGAGCGACATCTGTCTGGTGAACAATGCCGTGACCGAAGACACTGTGTTCATAGCCCAGGCCGACCGCTACAAATACACCTCGGCCACCGACGCCTTGGGCTTCAAGTACATCTTAGACTATGCCCAGATGCGCGGCATGCCCTGCGTGGTTTCGTTCAGCGAGGGCTCCCATCAGGATTTCTACGGCGACGACGTGCTGCTCTACGAGGCGCTGGCCTCGCTGACGGGTCCCGGACGCATCATCGTGGCCTCGGCGGGCAACGACGGTGCATACGGCAACCATCTGCAGAAGCCTGCCGGGCAGGAGTCGGCGGGCGTGTTCCTCTATAACGTCGGCACCAAGGGCTACCTGAGCATGAAGGGCGACGCCCCCTTCACCTTCCGTTTCACCTACTACCATCCCAAGGGCAGACAGGTTGTCGAGATTCCCTCGGCAACCGTCATGCAGCAGCCCGACTCGCTCTACACCGACACCCTCGTCATCGACAACGAACAATATCCCGTCGCCATCGCCGGCTATCCCAACATCTACGACGACCACGAGCAGGCCTACGAAGTGCTGCTCGGTGTGCCGAAGGCCAATTTCGGCACCGCGAGCATGCGCGTGTCGATAGAAGCCGTGGGTCGCGAAGCCACCGTCGATTTCTATCGCGTGGGCGGAGCGTTTCTCACCGACCCCAGCAACCCCTCGTTAGGTGGTTACGACTCGGCCTACAGCATCCATTCGCCTGCCAGCGCGCCGAACGTCATTTGCGTGGGAGCCACGTCCTACCGTGTGAGCTACCTCAACTACCGGGGCGAGGAGCGCGTCTTAGACCACGGCACGGGCGGCGTCCGTGCCGACTACTCGTCGCTGGGCCCCACACTCGACGGCCGCACCAAGCCCGACGTGATGGCTCCCGGCACCAACGTGGTGTCGGCCTACAGCAGTTACTTCCTGGAAAACAACCCCGATGCCTACGACCTCAACCAGGACGTGGCGCGCTTCAGCTTCCAAGGGCGCACCTACGCCTGGAACAGCAATCTGGGCACCTCCATGTCAACGCCCGTGGTGAGCGGAGCCATCGCCCTCTGGCTGCAGGCCAACCCGCGGCTCACTCCCGAGGACGTGATGGCCGTCTTCAGTCGCACTTGTCGTCGCTACGACCCCTCGCTCACTTATCCAAACAACGCCTATGGCTATGGCGAGATTGATGTTTATGCAGGTTTGCTCGATGTGTTGGGCGTTGCCGACAATATTCCCAGCCTAGCCACGCGCCAGCCCGCTGCCGCGCGTTTCGTGCTCGGCGCTGACCACCGTCTTCAAGTTCTTTTCAATGAACCACTGCGCCAGTCGGCTACGCTCGTGCTCTGGACCACAGATGGCCGACGGCTGCTCACCGCCACCTGCCCCCCAGGCGCTCTGCAGCTTTCCGAGGACCTTTCATCTCTGCCCGCCGGAGTCTATGCCTGTCAGCTGAAATGTGCCGACGCTTCAGTCGAGGGCTCCACGCTCATCAGGAGGTGATTTTTTCAGGTGAGTGTGTTTTTTTTCTCACACAGAGGTTACAGAGGAACAGAGTTTTTTCACGCAGAGAGTGTCTTTTCTCACACAGAGGGAACAGAGGAACAGAGGTTTTTTCACGCAGATATTTCTGTTCTCACGCAGAGGCGCGGAGTTTTTTTAGAGGAGCGCGGAGAGAATCTCTTAAAGAATTTGAGAGGAAAAAGAGATAGCGACCTTGGTCGCTTAACTCCCAAACCTCAAAAGTTCTTCCCCAGTTTTCCCCCCAATTCCTCTTTACCTCTTTAAAATAACCTCCTCTTAAAATAGCCTCCTTCCCTCAAAAAAATCCTCTTTGTCTCAAAAGTCCTCCGCGCCTCTGCGTGAGAACAGAAATAACTGCGTGAGAACAGAACTTTCTGCGTGAGAAAAATCCTCTGTTCCTCTGTAACCTCTGTGTGAGAAAAATCCCCAGCGTGAGACAAGAACCCTCCGCGTGAGCCTCGGCCATTCTAATCATTATTAGGTATTTAGGAAATACCCTATTTTTAGGTATTGCGCAGTTGTCCGTTTCGTCCTATCTTTGCACCGTGATTTTGAACGTAACGTAAAAAAGTAAAGAAGTGAAATGAAACAGACAATTGTTATTTATGGTTCCTCAACAGGAACATGCCAGGAAATAGCCGAGCAGATTGCCGGCAAACTGGGTGTGGAGGCCAAGGATGTGGCCTCGCTGACAGCCGATGACGTAGCGGCCAACGACAACCTGCTGCTCGGCAGCTCCACATGGGGCGCCGGCGAACTGCAAGACGACTGGTACGACGGATTGGCTACACTCAAGGGGGCCAATTTGGCAGGCAAGACCATTGCCCTCTTCGGATGCGGCGACTGCGAGTCGTACAGCGACACCTTCTGTGGTGCCCTTGGCGAGATTTACGAAGGCTTGAAAGACACAGGCGCCACGTTCGTAGGCCAGGTGAGCACCGACGGTTACACCTTCGACGACTCGTCGGCCGTGGTTGACGGGCAGTTCGTTGGCTTGGCTCTCGACAACATCAACGAAGACGACAAGACCGAGGAGCGAATCGATGCCTGGCTCGAAACCATCAAGCCACAGCTATAAGCCTTCCCCGCTCAAAACAACACACTCAACCTGCAACACTCAACACCCAATCACTGCCCTATGAACCAGAACGACAATATCATGCCCATCGATATGAAGGTGCTCATGAACCACATCTACGAATATAAAAAAGGTGTGCGCCGCATGGTGCTCTTCACATTCAACAAAAAATACGAGCAGTTCGCCATCGGTAGGCTGCAGCGTCAGGGCATCGACTATGTCCTTCAGCCCGTGGGCAACAATCGTCTGAATCTGTTCTTCGGAAGCAGAGAGTGTCTCGATGCCATCAGGCTCATCGTCACCCGTCCGCTCAACGAACTGACGCCCGAAGAGGATTTCATCCTCGGAGCCATGCTCGGCTACGACATACGAGTGCAGTGCGAGCGCTTCTGCCAGCGCAAGTGCCGACTGTGCAAGCGGGCACAATGAGTGTTTGTCCTCTACATTGAGCATTCAAGAAGTAATTGTTCTTTAGCCATATAGAAAATTTCAGAAGTTTTTCAAAAGGAAACTAATTATTAGACATCTTGTTCGCTAAAATAAGGTAGATTCCTGCTGGTGGAGATTCAGGTGATGCAAGACCGTTTCTAGCACTCCGCCCACCAGCGTTCATAATGTTTTTGTATTGAAAAATATAAGGTTGTCGTGAGACAGCCTTTTATTTTTTTCGCGCTTTCGCCCCTCGGTGTTCATTTTTTTTCGTTTAAACACTTGAGTTTCAATTTTAATTACTATTTTTGCACACACGAAAAGACATAAATCATCAAAAAAACACATAGAAATGAAAAATCTGAAAGTTTATTTCGTTGCCCTCGTGGCAGCAGTGCTCTTTGCATCGTGCGGAACAACGCGCACCGTGCCCATCACCGGACGTCAGCAGAAAATCTCGGTGAGTGACGCCGACATCCTCAGCCTGAGCAACCAGCAGTACAGCGAATACATGAAAACGGCCAAGGCTTCCACCAACGCCGCCAACACCGCCATGGTGAAGCGCGTGGGGCAGCGGCTGGCCACGGCAGTGGAGACCTACCTCAAGTCCAACGGCATGGCCGAAGACGTGAAAAACTACTCGTGGGTGTTCAATCTCGTGCAGGACAAGAACATCAACGCCTTCTGCATGCCCGGCGGCAAGATTGTGGTCTATGAGGGACTGCTGCCCGTCACCCAGAACGAAGCCTCGCTGGCCATCGTGCTCGGTCACGAAATAGCCCACGCTGTGGCCCGCCACTCTGCCGAGCAGCTCAGCAAGCAGTACAGCCAGCAAACCATGACACAGATAGGAGGCGCGGTGCTCGGAGCCCTCGGCATGGGCAGCACCACCACCTCCGTGATCCAAGCCATCGCCCAGCAGGGATTCCAGTTCAAGAATCTCTCATACTCGCGCGACCACGAGTACGAGGCCGACCACATGGGACTCATTTTCGCCGCCATGGCCGGCTACGACCCGCAGGTGGCCGTCAGCTTCTGGCAGCGCATGGCCTCCAGCTCGAAAAACCAGCCTTCGGAAATCATGAGCAGCCACCCCAGCGACGCCAACCGCATCAAGATGATCCAGCAGTGGATGCCCGAAGCCCTGAAATATTATAAGAAGAAGTAGAGAGGTGATTAGGAGCGTAGGATTGCAGCAGTGGAGCAGGGAAGGGGAATGCTCCCGGCGCAGAATCCAGAGCCTTCACTTCCACACTCCTACAATCCTGTGCTCAAAAGAATGAACCTGCTGAAAATCATTTTCCGTTCGCCCCGGCCCGCAGCCGTCAACGACATGCGGGCCGAGGTGAGCCGCTTGTGGAGGCGCAAGGGCTACACCGCCATGACCGTCTTCGGGCGCATCTTCACCAGCGAGCAGGCTGTAGCCGACCACCTCAACCGCCGCAACGACGCCCTGAAGAACCACGAGATGATCCACCTGCGCCAGGCGCAATCGACTGGCAACTCCTGGTTCCGTTTCTATTTCCTTTACTTTTGGCATTCGCTCTTGGCCCTACGCTATTGGCGCAAGGTGAAGAACGCCGTCTATTACCTCAACCCCTTCGAGATGGAAGCCTACGCCCATCAGCACGACCTCCACTATCTTGACCGCTGCGGCGACCGCGGAGCCAGCGAGTGGCGAACCTTCGCCCGCATGAAGCTCAGCCAGCGCAAGGACTTCATCGAGAGCCACTGCATCGGCCAATAGCCGCTGCCGTTTTTTTATCCTCAAACCGCAAGGTTCCTCTCTTCCGTTTCGTTCCCCTTCTCGATGCCCCCGCTTCCCGCCCGTCCGAATGCTCCGTGTTCGTTTGGTTTCTCGGCGTGAAAAAGAACAATCTGTGCAATTCGTGCAATCTGTACAATCCTTGTGAGACTATTTCCTCTGTCCCTCCGTTCCCTCTGTGTAAGATCTTTTATTCCGAAAACGCCCCAAAAACCGAAAGACCCCAAGATCCGTGTGCATCCGAATGCTCAGTGTTAGTTCTGCTTCTCTGAGCGAAAAAAGAAGAATCAGTTTCATCCGTGTTATCTGTGTGATCTCAACAAACTCTAGCATCAAAAATAGAGCCCTTAAAGCAACGTCGGGAGTTACGACAAATTTACTAGAGAATTTCAGATTATCTCCCGACAATAAAAAAATATCTTCCGAGAATAAATTTTTATCTCCTGACGATATTTTTATGATTATCCGCAATCGTACATTTACATTGTCTATTCAGAAACAGAGAAAGATGTCTGTTGAGCAATCTTTAATAAGTCGTCATTGTCACTTATAGTTCTTTTGATATGATAATTGTTATTTTTCCGTAAAAAATTTACGGAATATAAAATAATCTGTGTATATTTGCTGCAGAATTAACAAAGGAAATAGTTATGCTTATCAAATTTGCCGTAAAAAACTTCCGAGGCTTTGCGGAAAGGATTGAATGGGATTTGTCCCATCCGAGTAATTATGAGTTTAATAAATATGCAATCAAAGATGGCATTATTAAAAATGGCATCATATATGGCCCTAATGGTGCAGGAAAATCTAATTTTGCATTAGCCATCTTCGACATAGAGAACCATCTTTCTGCCAAATGGAAGAAGACAGACTACTATTCCAACTTCGTATATACAGGTAATCCGAACTCACCAGTAGATTTTGAATACGTGTTCAAGTTTGATAATGACATTTTGGAATATCACTATTCAAAGAATTCTGTGGGCTTGCTTGTGGCTGAGTCCTTAACAGTCAATCATAAACAAGTGTTCAGAAGAAATCAGTCTGTTTTTGAGATTGACGATGAGCAGTTTAAGGTTGATGCCACCATAAAGGAAAATTTCAAGCAAAATGTGAATAGTGTTTCCGTTGTTAACTTTTTGACGGCATCCTACCCATTTCCTCAGAATCATTACATTATAAAACTGATTCTGTTTGTAAACTCCATGTTGTGGTTTAAGAATCTGGATAGCCGCGAATTCATTGGTCTTGAAACGGCCACGTTCAACTTAGAGGATTTTATTATTCAAAATAAGTATGTTGAGGATTTCTCAGGATTTTTGGCAAAGGTAAGTGAACAAAAATTTGACTTTGTTCCTCCAAAAGAAGGCGACAAAAATCTGTTCTGCGAAATTGGGGGCAATACTATTCCTTTCCAGACAATCGCATCTACAGGAACCCTAGCATTAGAGCTCCTTTATGTCTGGATTAAAAGGATGTCAGTAGCATCTTTCGTGTTTATTGATGAATTCGATGCGTTCTATCACTTTAAGTTGGCCTTTGAGGTTTGCAAGAAGTTGTTTAATCTTAATTGTCAAGTGTTCACGTCGTCGCACAACACTTATCTTATGACAAATGAACTCTTGCGACCTGACTGTAATTTCATCTTACAGAAAAATAAGATAAAGCCCTTACAAAGTTGTACTGACAAAGAACTGAGATTTGGCCATAATATAGAAAAACTATTCCGTGGAGGAGCATTTGAAGTATGATACTGTTTGTATTTGAAGGCAAAGCCGACAAAGCCTATTTCGAGGCTATTAAACGACTTTTCTTTCTAGAGAAGTCGGACACCTTCCTATGCACATACAATAGCAATATTTATTCCCTTTATACGAAACTGAAATCTCATGATGCCCTAAAGGAAATGTTGGAGGTTGATACTGTTTCTGTTCTAAAGGAAATTCTGCTTGAAAAGGGAGATGAGACATTAAAGGACATCCGCGAAGATGAGGTGTCGGAAATCTACCTGTTCTTTGATTATGACTTTCAGGAAGATTCAAGGACGCTTGAAGAAAACAACAGTAGGCTTTCCGAATTGCTGGGCTATTTTACCGATGAGACAGGAAGAGGTAAACTATATATTAACTACCCAATGGTAGAATCTCTTCGCTATACCAAAGAATTGCCAGACAACAACTATTGGCAATATACGGTTACTCGTCAGAGGTGCCAAGAAGAGAAATTCAAGCATCAGGTGTATGAGTTCTCCTTCTACAAGTCAAATTTGGAATATCTCGTGCTCACCATCAAGCCCGCAGACGACGATACAAAGATTCAGCAGAAGGCAAATACGGCCAAGACCAATTGGCTGCACCTTGTTACAATGAACACAAGCAAGGCAAACTACATCTGCCATGACAAGAACGAGTTGCCAGACGAAGTGAATAATCAGCAAGACATTTTCGACAGCCAGCTATCCAAATACGTCAACACAGAAGAATGCAAGGTCGCTATTCTTAACGCCTTCCCGATATTCTTGTTTGACTATTTTGGCAAGAAGATTTTTTACAATATGGGAGGTAAATAATATGGATGGTTTATTTGTTACTACGAAAAGTGTTAATGAGATAAAGTCTGAAATAGCAGATGTAATCAACATCGGCAATCGTCATTTCGGCAATGTGGCACAAGAGATTTCATTGTACAAAACATTTTGCAAAAAAACAATACAAATTCTTTATGAATGTTTCATACCAAACATGTATGGAGTTCAACGTTGCATAAATGCTATTCAAAGTAGAAGTGTAAGTGATGACATCGAAAGGATAAGGGCGGCAAAAACTCTGGCTAATGGGACTATAATTAATATTTCTATTCAACTAGCCCAAATTGTTCCTCTTAAAGATTTCCCTTCATGCAGGAAACTTCTTGATATGGTTCCTGATGTTGCAACTTCATGTGCAAAAGACTTGATAAAGAACAAGATAGTGAAAACGGAAGTAGGAGTTATGCTGTTAAAATCAAAAACTAAAGATGCCATTGATATTGCTGATGTCTGGTATTTTTACAATTCCATTCTACAAGAACTGGAAAGAGAAAGAAAAGACGGGTGGAGTTGGATTCCAATCGAACAAGCATTACATCAAAAAGCACGAGTTGAACGAGCCTATTGTTTTTTAGCTATGTTGAAAACTGGCTGTAGTATTTCCAAAGAAATGAAAGATATTATGGACGAGTTGACTGCAAAAGAAGATATAAGCCAACAAGACAATATGCTCATCGATAACGATTTTTCTGGATACATAATTGGAAATCTATTGCCTCCAACAGAAAGGGTGTAATTTTTTTATTTGCAGAAATAACTATGCATTTTCTTTATTATGTGAATAGTTTTGTATATTTGCAGCAAAACAATCATAGAATTATGTCGAACAATCAACAGAACGTGATGCTTAATCGGCTCAAAGCAGCCTTGGCAGAACAAGGAAAGACCAATCGCTGGCTTTCAGAACAGTTGGGCAAATCAGAGAACACTGTTTCCCGATGGTATGCCAACAAAGTGCAGCCTTCCATACAGCAATTAAATGATATCGCCGGCATATTGGATGTGGATGTGCGTAGTTTGATAACCTCGACAAAAGAATAGCACGAATGTGGCATCTGCATTTAATCTGATTTAGAATAAATGATAACAAAACAAGCATTAGGCAGTCTGCTCTTCGGAATGGCAGACATATTACGCGATAAGGTGGAAGACTATAAATCTTACATCCTATCTCTCCTTTTTTACAAACGTCTCTCCGATAATTACCAGTGGGAGATAGAGAATGGCAAGGAGAGATTTGTGAGTGATTATAGCCGTGAGCCTTCTGCAAAGGAAATGGAAGTCATTTCCAAGAAAATGCACGACTTTATCATTCCAAAAGGATGTTTCTGGGATGATGTGAGAAAGGCACCTATTGACAAAAAGAATGAAACGCTTGATAAGGCTGTTGCCGCCATTGCGGACCAAAATGTAGATAAGAATGGCAAATATATTTTGAAGGGCATCATTAATACGGTCAGATGGAACGAACCTGCACCCGATGGATCTGGTGGAAAGAAACTTGACCCCGAAGTGCTTTCCAATCTTATCAATTATTTGGGGGCTGTTGACCTAAGCAATAAAAACGTGACAGTGGATGTTCTGGGTGATGCTTATGAATATCTCATTAAGCGATTTGCTGATGAAAATAAAGGCGGAACGATGGCGGGCCAATTCTATACACCACAAGAAGTGGTGGATATTATTGTCCGCTATTTGAAACCGCAAGAAGGAGAGACTGTTTATGATCCTACCTGTGGCTCAGGCGGTTTCTTGCTCAATGCAGCTAAATACGTCCAGTCTAATTCTTATCAGAAAAAGAGCATACGATTATTTGGGCAGGAATTGGTATGGAACACATGGGCTATCTGCAACATCAACATGATACTTCATGGCTTGGATGCCCGTATAGAACAAGGTGATACCATCCGAGACCCCAAATTTAAGGAAGAAGACAATCCGTTGTTGCTCCGTACCTTTGATAAGGTGATGGCTAACTTTCCATTCTCTTTGGAAAACTGGGCCCAGAACGGTGAACCAAAGAAAGACAAGAAAGGCAAGGCTGTCAACAAAAAAGACGGAACACCACAACTGGAATACAAAAAAGGGTTTACAGATCCTTACAATCGTCTTATCTATGGTATTCCACCTTACAGCAATGGCGATTTTGCCTTCTTGCAACATATCATCGCGTCACTGGATGATAAGGGAAAGGCTGGTGTAGTTTGCCCACAAGGCGTATTGTTCCGTGGACAACCAGAAAAGACAGAGGAGGAAGACGGACAGAACCGCAAAGCCGATGTGGAGTATCTCATCCGTCGCGGCTTTTTGCAAGGCATTGATTTCAAAGAACATGTCAACATCATCGATGCCATTGTCGTCTTGCCTGGCAATCTGTTCTACGGCACGACTATTCCCGGAGCAATCATCTTCTTTGACAAAAACAAGCCTGCAGATAGAAAGAATAAGGTGTTGATGGTCTATGCTGCCAAGAAGGGCTGGTATCGCGAAGATGCTAACATGAGCGTATTGGAACCACAGGACGTGCTCCGTATTTCTACGATGTTGGAGAGCTGGGGTGATATTGACAAGGCGAGGACATGGATAAACAACCGCAAGTTTCAATTGAACCATCAAATTGACATAGACCTTGAATACGTCATTTCCGAAATAGAAAAAGATGCTGCCGAGGATATTGCCATCAAGACCGATAAACTGAACAAGGCAAAACAGGCCGTTCAAGACAAGAAAGAAAAAGGCAAGACACCAACCAAAGGCGAACTTAAGACATTGGAGACCACTCAGAACGCCTTAGACAAACTGCTGGCAGACAAGGCAGCCAAGATTACTGCCGCCCAAGACAAGGCAGTCAAGCAACGTCAGGCGATTGCTGATGTAGAGACAGAACTCTTACAGATGTTTGCCGACCCAGAGTTGCGTAAGCGCTATTTCGCTATCGTTGATATGGACGATATAGAGGAAAATGAGTTCAATCTCAATATCCCCCGCTATGTGGACACCTTCGAGCCAGAAGAGCAGATTGACCTACAACAGGCCATCCGCGATTTCCAAGAGGCCATCAACACCGAGTCGGAAACGATGAAGTCGCTGAACGAGCTATTAAACACCCTGCAACTGAACAGCCATGATTGATATAAAAGATCTGCAACAGCAACCCGAAGGCCAACTCTTTGACCGAAAGAGTTTTCGCATTGACGCCAAGGCACTGGCTGTTATACTGGTGGCCTTTGCCAATGCTGACGGAGGCGATGTAGTTATTGGCATAGAAGATGATGGACGTATCACAGGTGTTAATGGCAACGAGGAACATCTGAATGAACTGCTTCGTGCACCGTTTGACTTCTGTATGCCGTCAGTCCCAGTTGAAGTAAGTTTCGTTGATTGCACAGATGTTGACGGGCTGGCCAATCGTGTTCTGCTGATGCATGTGGCGCCGAGTATGCGAGTCCATGCCAACCAGGCCGATGATGCCTTCTATCGTGTTGGCGACAAGTCGAAGAAACTGAACTTTGAGATGCGTATGCAACTATTTTATGCCAAAGGCGGTCGATACTATGAGGATGAACCCGTCTATGGTGCTACCATTGATGACATTGATCTCGACTTTGTGACACAATACTGTCACAGAATAGGCTATGCCAAAGATGCCGCCACTTATCTGCGCTCCAATAAAGGCTATATCACTACTGTCAATGGTGTGGAAAAGGTTTCTGGTGCCGCCATCCTGCTTTTTGGCAAAGATCCACAGAAGTTCTTCCAGCGGGCTCGCATCCGCATTGTCCGCTATTTGGGCGATGAAGAGCGCTTTGGTCGCGAAATGAATGTAGTGAAAGATGTTTCCTTCGAAGGGCGCATTGTGGAGATGACACAAAAGGCCATCGCCTTCGTTGACACCCAAATCAAGGAATACACCTTCTTGGGCGACGATGCCTATTTCGTCACCATCCCTCAATATCCTCCTTTTTGCTGGACGGAGTTGATAGTGAATGCTGTTGCCCATCGTGACTATAGCATCTTAGGTACTGACATCATGGTGAAAATCTTCGACCATCACTACGTCGTAGAAAGCCCAGGCATACTGCCTGGTATGGTACGTATTGACAATATCCGGCAGATGCACTTCTCACGCAATCCAAAGATTGCCGAGTTTATGCGTGAATACAAACTCGTCAAGGAGTTTGGCGAAGGTGTTGACCGTATGTTCCGCGAAATGGCCGAGGCAGGCAACCCCGCACCTGAATACAAGCAAGTAGAATTCATGGTCAAGGTGAAACTTACCTCTGCATTGAGAGATGAGGATGAAACTACTGAGAAAGGTGGGGAGGAAAGTACATTGAAAAGTACTCGGAAAAATGCCCGGAAAAGAGAAAAGTGGCCAGAAAAGTGGCCAGAAAAGTGGCCAGAAAATGCCCAGAAAATATTAGATGTTCTATCCTCTGATAAATCTACAACTATTGCAAGATTGGGGGAAGAACTAAATTTAGGGCATACCACTCTCAAGAAGATTTTGCGAGAAATGCAGAATGAAAATATCATCCGTCGTATCGGCCCAGACAAAGGCGGGCACTGGGAAGTCATTGAGCAAAATGAGAAAGGAGGGGAGTGATGGAAGGTTGGAAGGAAGTGCGAATCGGTGATATCTTCGAGATAAAAGCTGGTGGTGATTTGCAAGAAGAAAAATATTCTCCTTGCAGAACCGAACATGCCAAATGGGCGATTTATGCTAATTCTTTAGAAAACAAAGGACTGTATGGTTATACTTCGCAGCCGCGGTATCGTGGTAATGCTGTTACAATAACCGGAAGAGGAGATATAGGTCATGCAGAATTCCGTGATGAAGATTTTGACGCTATCGTTAGATTGTTGGTTCTCTTACCAAAAGTTGATGTGGATTGTAGGTACATTACTTATTATATCAATTCGCTTGTCCATTTTCCAAAAGAAAGTACAGGAGTCCCACAATTAACGGCTCCCAAGGTAAAACGAATAAAGTTAAATCTGCCGCAATTAAAAGCAGAGCAGACAGCTATTGCCAATATTCTTTCGAAAGTTGACGAAGCAATAACATCTGTACAAAACAGCATTGCAGCTGCGGAACGACTGAAAAAGGGCCTCATGCAGAATCTACTCACAGGTAAAATGAAGCCCGATGGTACTTTCCGCAAATCTGACGAATTTTATTTTGACGAAAAATTTGGCAAAGTTCCTATTGGATGGGAAGTAAAAAGAGTTGATGATCTTTTTGATTTTTATCCAACCGCATCATATTCTCGTTCCATGTTATCAGACAACGGAGATTGTAAATACATACATTATGGTGATATACATACGAGATTTCATACATTTCTCGATATTTCAAAAGAAACTTTACCATATATTAATAAGGATTTGGTTAAAAAGTTTGTGTATCTTGAGAATGGAGATGTTATCATCTCAGATACCAGCGAAGATTATGAAGGAGTAGGGAAACTTGTTGAAATAGTCAATCTTGGTGACTCAAAAGTTATATCAGGTCTTCATACATTGCTACTTCGTCCAAAAACGGACAAATATATAAATGGCTTCAAAGGTTATATATTCAATGAAGAAAGAGTAAGGTTGGAGTTCTTGAAATATGTGACGGGAATCAAAGTATATAGCATTTCCAAGAATAGCTTGGCAAAAGTTTTACTTCCAATTCCTGCGAAGCAAGAACAAGAAGCTATAAAAAGTAAAATAGATGCTATTAACAACGACATATCTTCATCGAAGACGATAATAAAAAGGTTAGAACGATTAAAGAAATCTTTGATACAGAATCTACTAACAGGAAAGGTCAAAATACAGAAATAAGAAGAAACAACGATATGAGTAAACTACACGAGCAAAAGCCTGTTGAGGCAAAGGTGACGGAATGGCTCACGAAAATGGGCTGGACGTTACAGTCGGCTGAGGATTTGAAGCCTTATAACCGCTTGCAGATGAATGCGGTGATTGAGCCTATTCTGGTGGAAAAGGTGATGGCACTGAACGGCATCAATGAGAAGGCGGCTGTGGCTGCCGTGGATTTGCTGCTCAACAATCTTCGGAATCCAAGTTCGATAGAAGGAAATGAGAATTTCCTGAATCAGTTGGCAGATGGTGTGACAATGACCATAGACAAAGAGGACAGGACTATTCGCTTTATAAACTTTGAAGATATTTGGCAGAACAGCTTTATCGTTACCAATCAATATACCGTTCAACAGGTTCGTGTAGATATTTGCTTGTTGGTGAACGGTATCCCTCTGGTGCCCATAGAGGCGAAACAATGTGCCAGACGGGGAACAAACTGGCTTGAAGGAGTTCGGCAGTTCGATACATACGACAGACGAAGCGATAAACTCTTCATGTCGCATCTGTTTGGTGTAGCCTGCAATGGCCGTCTGTGCAAATATGGTATCCCTGGAGCATCAGCCTCATACTTCAATGAATGGAAAGACTCTGTAATAGCTAACAGATATCCCAATCCGATTCTTGACCCAGAGAATGATCTGTGCCGAACATATAAGGACGAAGAAGACGGATTGATGCACTTCGATGTAGAACGTCTGCCGAATGGGAATCTGCTGGAGCAGATGAAGTTTGGTGTCATTGGACTTTTACAGCCTGAGCGCTTGCTTGACATTCTACAGCATTTTATCGTTTTTGAACGTGATAACGGGAAAATCATCAAGAAAGTGGCACGCTATCAGCAACTCAGGGCTGCTAATAAGATTGTGGAGCGTGTGACCCATACAGACAAGAAGCAGGGAGTCATCTGGCATACGCAGGGCTCAGGAAAGTCGCTCACCATGCTCTATACGGCTTACAAACTGCGTAAGGCTGAAGAGTTGGACGACCCGACTATTTTCATAGTGGTTGACCGTAAGGACTTGAAAGACCAGATGGGCGATACGTTCTTGGACTGTGTTTTCCCAAATGCTCGTCAAGTGATGAGTGTTGGTGACTTGAAGTCTATTATCAAAGATAAGCCTGCTGGTGTCTTTATCACCACCATTCAGAAATTCAACGAACTGGGAAGTATTGTTGATGACAGAGGCAACGTGATAGTGCTGATAGACGAAGCACACCGTACGGAGTATGGTGACTACCAGATGGAACTACAGGCCGTCTTACCCAATGCCAAGCGGTTTGCTTTCACAGGTACGCCTATACCCAAAACGCATCGTGAGTTTGGCATTAAGGACGAGGACGGCAGGATAGAATACTATTTGGATAAGTACAGTGTTATTGACGCCATCAACGACGGTGCCACGAAGCCCATCAAATATACGCTTGGCCCTTCACAATGGTTTCTTGATAAGGAGAATTTGAAGAAAGGCTATGAGGAAATTACGGCTGGTTTGGAAGAAGACCAGAAACGGCAAGTGGAGCAGAAAGTGCAGCCGTGGAAAACGCTGATGAAGAAACCAGAACGTATAGAGGTGTTGGCAGCAGACATTGCTAAGGACTTCAAGGAACGACTGGAGCCGCAAGGATTCAAGGCACAAGTGGTTGCTATTGATAAAGAGGCTTGTGTGCTATACTATAATGAACTGCTGAAATATTTCGACAAGTCGGAACTTCAAATAATCTTTTCTACGGGTCAGTATGAGACGGGAGAGCGATATGATATGTTCTCACCGTTCTATCTGACAGATAAAGAACGAAAGCTGTTGATTGAGAAATTCAAGAAACGTATCACGCCCGAGGAGCAGGCAAAAGGTAATAACCTGAAAATATTCATCGTTTGCAACATGCTATTGACAGGCTTTGATGCGCCTATTGAACAGACGATGTATTTAGACAGCCCGCTGCGTGACCACAATCTGCTGCAAGCGGTGGCAAGGACAAACCGTCCTTACGATTATGGTGAAGGAGAGATGAAACTTACCAAGGAATTTGGCCGGATAGTCGATTATGTAGGTGTGTTCCAGAATTATAAGGAGGCATTGAACTATGACCCTCAGGACATTGGTGAGTTTGAGGATGTGGATTCGTTGCTGAAGGAATTCCCCAAAGTGCTTGATACCGCCTTTAAGCATTTTGAGGAAATCACGCTGGAAGACAGTTATGATTGCCAGATTGCTATTATCCGAAAACTCAGCGAGATTGACCACGGTCAGTTTGAGAACGAATTCCATCGGGTTGTTCAGTTATGGGAAGCCATTAGTCCCAACCCAGGGCTTCGTCCTTATCGCACGAAGTACCAATGGCTGGTGACTATCTATGAACTCTACATGGAGGAGTTCCGCCGTATAGACTTTGATGCCGAGTTTTATGCTGCTCAGACAAGGAAACTATTGGAAGAAAGCACGATGTTGCTTGACTTCAGAGGGCACATGCCGGAAATAGCCATTGATGCAGACTATTTGACAAAGTTACAAGAAACGAAGCTCTCACCCAGTGACAAGGCAGAGAAGATTATTCGTGACGTTGAAACGATGATCCGAACGAATCAGAACAGTAGTGCTATCTACATTGAATTCCAAGAGCGGCTGGATGCCCTGATTCGACAGAAGAATGCTAACGCAACTGAGATAGAAGGGCTACTGAAAAAGTTGAGCGAACTTTACACGGAGGTGGACGAGGCTATTGAAATGCCAAGGAAAATGGGATTTGACAACAAAGGTACCTTCGAAATATATCAAACAATCAAGAACCATATAGATAACTTCAGCGACGAATTAGTAAGGGAGTTTGCCGAGAAACTGACGGAGAGAATCCAGTCAAAGATTTATATTGGATGGCAAGAGGTGACACCAGAATATAACCGTATGAAATTTGAGATTGAGCTATTAGCTGCAAACGATAAATACGAGTCGCTGAATCTGAATATTGATGGTGAACTTGGAGAAAAGTTGATGAACACTATCTTAGATAACTTTAGCTTGAACTAATGACACTACCTGCTAATTATATCGTAGAACATCGCAACGTGAAGCATGCCCGTCTTCGAATTAACGAAGACGGCTCTGTGCATTTGTTTGTTCCTAACAGCTTTACCGACGAAGAAGTGTCTAAAGTGTTAGAGATGAAAGCCGAGTGGATTGCTTCTAAGCAGCGTTTCTTTCAGCAGAAAGACAAAATCCTGCTAAGGCGAAACGAACTTCTCTTGTTTGGCAATCGTTATGCCTATTTCTATTCTTCGCAATACAAAAATAAAGTGGTGGTCAATGACGATAGTAAAACGATACAGGCAAGAAGAAATTTGCTTGACATTCCAACTCAGGAGAAATGGCTGAAATCCTTAGCAGGCGTATATATTCGTCCAAGGGTGCATGAACTATCAGAAAAGTTGTTGCTCCCATTCAACAGGCTGTTTATACGTAGTCAGAAAAAGAAATGGGGCAATTGTTCCGCAGACAAAAACATATCTATCAATTGGCGTATCATCAAGGCGCCAGAGTTCGTGATTGATTACGTCATTATCCATGAACTCTGTCATACACTAATCATGAAACATACTGTGAAATTTGAGACTCTGCTCAATTCTCACTGTCCTGAATACAAGCAGGCGCAAGCGTGGTTAGAAAAATACGGTAATAGTTTGTAAAAAAATAATAGATAACAATAAAACTATATGGGAAAAACGGTAACAACATATCTTTCTATTCTGAACGAGCGACAGGAGTTGCAGACGCCTGCTTTCTATATCTTGTTGGGCGAAGATGAAGCAACAAAGCCAAAGGCTTACATTGGTGAGACGGAGAACTTTCGTGAGCGGGTGAAAGACCATGATAGTAAAAAAGCGTTTTGACAAAAGGCATTGCTGTTTATCTCGAAAGAAGCTGCGATGACAAAGGCTGATGTGCAATACTTGGAGCATAGGGCAATCGCAGAAGCAAAGGCTTCAAATATTTTTGTGCTGAATGAGAATAAGCAAACGCCAAAGGCACCAAATCTACCTGAGTATAGAAAAGATGATATGGAGGGATTCTTTGAAGATGTGAAGTTTCTCACGTCCTTTATTGGCTGTAGTATCTTTGATGTAGCAAAACCGAAGGAAGAACATCTTTCCTATACAAAAGGGCGTGGTTGTGATCTTCATATTTGTTTCTTGCAGTGTGGTAAAAGGACGTTTTGGCGATTGTGGCGGTTGGTAATTGTTAATGTTCCCAAAACGTTCGTTTGTTTCCTAGGGAATTACTATTTTTGCAATGATTAATGACAACAGACAACTGATTGTGTGTGGAAAGGAAAGACGAAATAACACATATATAAATAAGGAGTAGAGCAATGATAGATTATTTTGCATCACATTTGTGGCAGATGTGGGCTTTGTTAAGTTTCGTTTGCCTGATTTTGGAATTGATGAACGGTGACTTCTTCATCATGTGCTTTGCCATCGGCGGCGTTTGTGCGAGCATAGCTGCCGCTTTTGGGGTGGGCATATATGGAGAGTTGCTGGTGTTTGCCATTTGCTCGGTGCTGAGCCTGTTCTTTGTGCGCCCGATAGCGCTGAAGTATCTGCACAAGGGTGGCGAGGAACGCGTGAGCAATGCGGAAGCCGTGATTGGACGCGTGGGCAAGGTGAGCCAGGCCATCGAGGCTGGCGGATACGGGCGTGTGGCCATCGACGGCGACGACTGGAAGGCCCGGTCGGCCAATGGTGAGCCTATTGCCAAGAATGCTCAGGTGAAGGTGGTGAGCATGGAGAGCATCATCCTCACTGTGGAGGCAGTCAATTGACATGAGAGAGAGTTTACGGTTTTTTAAAAAGTTCATTATTTAAAGATTAAAACGATATGACAACTTATATTTTCATTGCCATCGTAGTGTTGGCCGTCGTGTTCATCAAGATGAGCCTCGTGATTATTCCTCAGTCGGAGACCAAGATTGTGGAGCGGCTGGGCAAGTATTATGCCACGCTCAAGCCTGGCATCAACATCATCATCCCCTTCATCGACAGGGCCAAGACGTTCATCACGATGAACCGTGGCCGCTATGTCTATTCAACGAGCATTGACCTGCGCGAGCAGGTGTATGATTTCGACCGTCAGAATGTGATTACCAAGGACAACATCCAGATGCAGATCAACGCTCTGCTGTATTTCCAGATTGTCGATCCGTTCAAGGCGGTCTATGAAATCAACAACCTGCCCAACGCCATAGAGAAACTCACGCAGACTACGCTGCGTAACATCATCGGTGAGCTGGAGCTCGACCAGACGCTCACTTCGCGCGACACCATCAACACCAAGCTGCGCGCCGTGCTCGACGATGCCACCAACAAGTGGGGCATCAAGGTGAACCGCGTGGAGCTGCAGGACATCATTCCGCCCGAGAGCGTGCTCACAGCCATGGAGAAGCAGATGCAGGCCGAGCGAAACAAGCGCGCCGCCATTCTGACCAGCGAGGGTGAGAAACAGAGCGAGATATTGCAGTCGGAGGGTCAGAAACTGGCCACCATCAACCGTGCCGAGGCACAGAAGCAGCAGGAAATACTGCATGCCGAGGGTGAGGCACAGGCCCGCATCCGCAAGGCTGAGGCCGAGGCGAAGGCTATTGAACTGATTACTGAGGCTGTGGGCAAATCGACCAACCCGGCCAACTACCTCCTGGCTCAGAAGTATATCCAGATGATGGAGGAACTGGCCACGGGCGACAAGGCCAAGACAGTGTTCCTGCCCTACGAGGCTACCAACATGCTCGGCTCCATTGGAGGCATCAAGGAACTTTTCAAGGGAGAGTAGAGTTAGGAGTTAAGAGTCAGGAAGTATATGCTGAATATATGTATTGTGGTGGGTGCGCGCCCCAACTTCATGAAGGTGGCACCCATTTTGCGGGCCATCGACAAGGCTCAGGCCGACGGCGAAGCCATTGGAAGGACGCTGGTGTATGCAGGCCGGGCCGACGACCCTACGCTCGAGGCTTCGCTGTTCGACGATTTGCAGATGGCGCGCCCCGACGTGTTTTTGGGCGTTGACTGTGAGAATCTGAACGAGCTGACGGGACAGGTGATGACCAAGTTTGAGTCCTATCTGCAAAGCCACCCCACGGATGTGGTCATCGTGGTGGACGATTTGGCCTCGACCATGGCTGCCGCCATCGTCACCAAGAAGCAGGGCATCACCTTGGCCCACTTGGTGGCGGGTACGCGCTCGTTTGACATCCACATGCCCAAGGAAATCAACCGCCTGGTCATCGACGGGCTGTCCGACCTGCTGTTCACGGCAGGAATCACGGGCAACAGCATCACCAACCGCGAGGGGGCCGAGCAGAGCCGGGTCTATATGGTGGGCAACATCTTGATAGACAACCAGCGTTTCTACCATTCGTTGTGGCGCCGCCCGCCGGTCTGCGACGAACTGGGGCTGGAGGACGGTCGATACGTGGTGTTCACCCTCAACCGCAAAGCGCTGATGGCCGACAAGGAAAATCTGGCGCGCATGGTGAGGGCTATGGTGAGTGCTGCGGGCAATACCCCTGTGGTGGCTCCGTTGCGCGGGGCTGCGGCTAAGGCTGTCAGCGAGGTTCTGGGCAGCGAAGTGGGCGCTCTTCATATCGTTGAGCCGCTGGGCTATCTGGAGTTTGGCTATCTTGCTGCCCATGCACAGGGGGTCGTGACCGACTCGGGCAATGTGGCCGAAGAGGCAACCTTCAACGGTGTGCCCTGCATCACGCTCAACAGCTACACCGAGCACATTGAGACTGTCAAAGTGGGTTCGAATGTGCTGGTGGGCGAGGACGCAGAGCGGTTGGCCCAATGTCTTGGCGACATGCTCGCGGGCCGATGGAAGCACAGCAGTCTGCCCGAACGGTGGGACGGACGCACGGCCGAGCGTATCGTGCAGATTTTAAAAGAGTGCGCGGGAGAGCACTCTTCAACCGGACATTGACAACAAAACAACAAACAATAAAACAACAAAGGAATAAAGCAATGAAGAAATTGATTGTGGCAGCAATGCTGACTGCATGTTTTGCACTCTCGGCTCAGGCCGACGACGTGATGAAGAAAAATTCGGACGGCACCTACGTAGTCAACACCACCACGCTGGCCAAGGACGTGAAAGGCTATCTGGGCACTACTCCGCTTGAAATTCACATCCAGAAGAACAAGATTGTGAAGATTGTACCGCTGAAAAACCAGGAAACGCCCAAATACTTCGCCCGCATCAAGAAACTCCTGCTCACCAAGTGGGAGGGCATGAAAGTGTCGAAAGCCGAGAAGACAAGTGTTGATGGCGTTACGGGAGCCACCTTCTCGTCGGATGCTGTCAAGGAGAATGTGAAGCGCGGCTTGCAGTACTACAAGAAACATAAATAGGACACAAGGGGGCAGACTACCTCCACGCATCATCTATGAATAGCAGGAAATACTTACTGACCGCCCTGTTGCTGGCCTTCGCGGAGGTACAACTCTCGGCACAAGCTCCCAATGGTACGGGCCGCTACTATGAGATGGCCAACAACGCCAAGGGAAAGGAACTGAAAACCATGCTGTTCCACATCATCAAGAACCCGGAGGTGGACACGTACAACCAACTTTGGGTGGACTATGGCTATACCGACCGACGCAGTGACGGTTTTCTGTGGGATATGTATTCGGAAGTCACCAACTACGAGATTGGCGGCAGCCTGCAAGGGGCCACCATCAAGGCCGAAGGGTCCAGCTACAACCGTGAGCATTCGTTTCCCAAGAGTTGGTTCGGCGAGGAAACACCCATGTACACCGACCTCATGCAGGTGGTGCCCGTCGATGGATGGGTGAACTCCATGCGCAACAACTTTCCCTATGGAGAAACCAAAGGAGAAAAGAACCACTCGGCCAACTACTTCAGCAAGTTGGGCAAATGCACCGTCAGTGGCTACGACGGCACTGTGTTTGAGCCCAACGACGAGTACAAGGGCGACTTCGCCCGCATCTACTTCTACATGGCCACCTGTTACGAAGACCGCATCGGTGAGTGGAAGGAGAAGAACAGCGACACAGACATGCTCTCGGGCGACAACTATACGGCCTACGCCGACTGGGCGCTGCCCATGCTGATGCGTTGGTCGGCCAACGATCCGGTCAGTCAAAAGGAGATTGACCGCAACAACGCCGTGCAAACCATTCAGGGCAACCGAAACCCCTTTGTGGACTATCCGGGCCTGGAACAATATGTTTGGGGCGACAAAACCGATGTGGCTTTTGCCTACGACAATTACGGAGGCACACCCGGCGATGGAGGTGAAACGCCCGACGACCCCGTGCCTGCTGCAGAGGGCGAGCCGCTGCAGGGTGTTCAGACCTTTGTGAAAATCAACAACACGGTCGATCTGGAGGCGGGTTGCCACTATCTCGTCGTGAACGAGGAGGCCGGCACGGCCCTTTCGGCTCCCAATGCCTATAACACTTATTACATTCGCAAGAGTGTTCCCGTGGAAATTGCCGACAACACCATCACCACCGAGTCGGGTGCCGAGGGTATGCCATATACGCTTGTCGTCGGCGGAAAGGTGGGAGCCTATACGCTTTACGACCCAGTGAACAAGGTTTATCTGGCTCAGATAGACAATGGTAAAAACAATCTTTACGATGTTGACAATGCCACCGACGACATGGCTCTTTGGAGCATCAAGTTCGACGGGGGCAACGCCACCATCCGCAACAAGGACAACAATCGCTATGTGGGTTACAATGTGGGCAATCCGCGTTTCACCACCTATAAATACTATAGCGAATACGTAGTGCCCGTGCAGCTCTACAAACAGGTGACGACCGACGGCATCAGGCGTCCCATGCCCAGTGACGTCCATCCTGCCGCCGCCCCGTACATTGTCTATAGCATTTGTGGTGTGAAGGTGCGTCAGGCCCGCCGCATGACCGATGCGCTCGAAGGTCTGCCGCAGGGAGTCTATATTGTTGGTGGAAAGAAGTACGTAGTGAGGTAAGGATTCATAGAATGGAAAAGAAGACAATCCCCGTTGTAGGGATGATGTGCGCCGGTTGTTCGGTGGCGGTAGAGCGCAAACTCAATTCGCTGGAAGGCGTTGCCCAGGCTTCGGTCAACCTTCCTGGCCGTTCGGCCTTGGTGGAGTACGATCCCGAGCGGATAAGTCTGCAGCAGATGAAGGACGAGATACAGCGGGCGGGCTACGACCTTGTGATTGAGCAAGACCGCAGTGCCGCTGAAATTGAGCGTCGGTCGCTGGTGACGCTTCGACGCAAGGTGTTGTTGTCATGGTTGTTTGCCATTCTGGTGATGAGCATCAGCATGGGGTGGATCAGCCTTTCCGGCTCCGGGCATTCGCCATCGTCAACTCATCTATCGCCCACCACCGACAACTTCTCCAATCAGGTGATGCTCATTCTTTCGCTGCTCAACTTGGTTTATTGCGGCCGTCAGTTTTTTGTGAATGCCTGGCGGCAGCTGATGCACCGCATGGCCAACATGGACACACTCGTGGCCATGTCAACAGGCATTTCCTTCCTTTTCAGTGTGTTCAACACTTTCTGGGGTGAGCAGTTCTGGGGCAGCCGTGGCATTGAGTGGCACACTTATTTCGATGCCTCTGTCATGATCATTACCTTTGTGCTGACAGGACGTTTGTTGGAGGAGCGAGCCAAAAACAGTACGGCCTCGGCCATTCGCGGCTTGATGGAGCTGGCCCCCAAGACCGCCCGTCTGGTGAGTCGATTCCCCACGTCGCCCGATGTGGAAAATGTGTCCGAAGTGCCCCTTTCAACGCTTCAGCCCGGCGACATCATCGAGGTGAGAGCGGGCGAGAAGATACCCGTGGATGGAGAAGTAAAGGAGGTGATTGAGTCCCAAGAAGTTTTGGCGAAAACGCCTTCAGGATGCTTCGTTGACGAGTCGGCCATGACGGGCGAGGCCGCTTTGGCCGAAAAACAAGCCGGCGACCGCGTATTGGCCGGAACGTTGTGCCGCAAGGGCTCGTTCCGCTTCAAGGCTTGCCAAGTGGGCGAGCAGACCGTACTGGCCAACATGATTCGCATGGTGCAGGAGGCACAAGGCTCAAAGGCCCCTGTCCAGCGTGTGGTCGATAGGATAGCGCTGGTGTTCGTGCCTTGTGTGCTGGCCGTCTCGCTGCTCACGTTCGTGCTGTGGATGCTGATAGGCGGCAGCTCGCAGTTGCCCCATGCCGTGCTTTCGGCCGTTTCGGTGCTGGTCATTGCCTGTCCGTGTGCCATGGGGCTGGCCACCCCCACGGCGCTCATGGTGGGCATAGGAAAGGCTGCTCAGAAGAACATCCTGATAAAGGACGCCACTGCGCTGGAGAATTTGCGGCATGTTGACGCCATCGTCATCGACAAGACGGGAACGCTCACAGAAATGGTTGAGGAGAGTGTTGACGGGCAAGCAGAGCATGGCGAACGGCGCGTGGAGCGGCTCAAGCCTCATGCCCGCGAGGCCATGGACGCTTTGCAGCGCGAAGGATTGGAAATCCACATGATGAGCGGCGACCGCGAGGAAAACGTGCGCCGTTGGGCCGCAGAGGCCGGCATCACTCACTGGCAGAGCCAGGTGATGCCCCAAGACAAGGAAAACCTGGTTCGCCGCTTGCAGTCCGAGGGGCGCCATGTGGCCATGGTGGGCGATGGCATCAACGACTCGCAGGCGTTGGCCTCGGCCGATGTGAGCATTGCCATGGGCAAGGGTACCGATGTGGCCATGGATGTGGCCCAGGTGACGCTCATGGGGTCCGACTTGCGGCGCTTGGGCGATGCCATTGGTCTTTCGCGACGCACGGTGGGCATGATTCGGCAGAATCTTTTCTGGGCGTTCATCTATAATGTAATATGTATTCCGCTGGCGGCCGGACTGCCCCGCCTTTTCGGCTTCGACTTCCAGATTACGCCCATGTGGGCCAGCGCGCTCATGGCTTTTTCCAGTGTCAGTGTGGTGCTCAACAGTCTGCGCCTGAAGCTGGTGGAATGAGGCAAAACATCGCGAAAAGGCAAACTGCATAGGCCGCGAAATCATCCATGTTCCCGACGGCTACCTGCCTGCTTTTCGAGCCTTCCTCCAGACACGCATGCCTTGATGGACTTTTCTTACGGCGGTTTTTGTGCCGTCTCCATAATTGCAAAAATAACTCCCGACGATACGCCAAAATTTTCTAGAAAATTTGTGCGCAGCGTCGGGAGTTATTTTTTTCGTGTCGTGAATTGTCTTCACAACTCACGGTGACCGATGTGTCATCTTATGTTTTGTCTTGGCTGTGCGGGCGGCGCGGGCAGCCGGTGTTCGGGCATCCATCTTTCTTCCACCGACAGTTGGATGCTGAACGAGGGATTGAAGTTGTACTTCACGGCAGCCCCGATGCGATCGCCGATGGCCCCCATGTCGTAGAGGGGAGTCATCAGGTAAGGATAGGAGGCGGCACCGAAGGTGCGCAAGGTGGCGGGCGATAGTTGGTAGTTGTTGGTGAGCGACTTCTGTCCGTACAGATAGGCCTCCCAGTGTTCGTTGAACCGATAGCCGACGATGGCGCTGATGCCCGCATCGCGCCATGAGTCGCTGGCCCACGAAACGTTGTTGAGGTAGCCGCCCACAGCCACAGTCAGCCTGTTGGTGACGGGTTGGGCGTACATCAAGCTGATGTTCTGCTGGAATCCCGCACTCTTGTGCAAGGCGTTCTTGCCAAACTGGGCAAACACCGACGCTCCGAGGCTCACGTTGAGCCCTTGGTGCAACTGCCAATCGTACCAGCCGCCCCAAAAGAGCGGATGGAGCAGGGTGGGGCGGGGCTGTCCCAAGTGGTTGACGGGAGGCAGCGCCAGTGGGCTGGATTCGAGCGGATTGGTGGTGGGCGATAGTTGGGTTGTGGGTTGATTGCCCCTTTCCGACGTCGTGACCATGTTGCCGCTGTAGTTTGTGCGGAGTGTATCGACCGTAGAGGGCAGCTGTCGTCTCACTTCCTGTGCCAGGGTGGAGTGGGCGGTGAGCAGAGCCAGAAATATGAATATGATTCGCGGTTTGTTCATAATCAATCGGTTGACTGTTTTTGACGGTGCAAAAATAGGAAAAACTTCTGGATTGTGTTTCGAAAAGGCGTTAATATTTTTCTTTTTTGGCTATTCTGCGGTGAAATGAAATGTTTTTTGCAATTTTTCTTCCAAAATGTTGCATGTTTCGTGGAAAAGTTTTACATTTGCAAGCGAAATTTAAAATATAGAAAAAATGAACCATCAGTACGCATCTTTTTATTACTTCTACTTTTACTTTGCAGGCCACTGTGAAGCGGGAAGTTGCGTGTAGAGTTCAACTTAAATAGACAAGACCAAGAAAAGAAATTCATAAAGGTCCCGCTTCACAATACCCTGTGAGCGGGATTTTTTGTAAGGCCCACCCGCCCGACCCTCGGCAGCCGAGGGAGCATGGACGGCAGTAGGATAAAGCAAAAAGAAACAGGAAAATCTATGAAGCGAATAGCGATACAAGGACTGCTGGGCTCGTTCCACGACATTGCGGCGCGGCAGTATTTCGACGGCGAGCAGATACAGCTCATCTGTTGCTCCACTTTCGAGCAGGTGTTTGAAAACATCAAGCGCGACCCCACGGCCATCGGCATGCTGGCCATCGAGAACACCATAGCAGGCAGCCTGCTGCACAATTACGAGTTGTTGCGCGACTCGGGCACTACGGTGGTGGGCGAGCACAAGTTGCACATCTCCCACTGCATCTGCTGTCTGCCCGACGACGACTGGGCGACCATCGATGAGGTCCACTCCCATCCTGTGGCGCTGATGCAGTGCCGCCAGTTTCTGGCCAACCATCCCGACATGAAGAACGTGGAGGCCGAAGACACCGCCGGTTCGGCAAAATACATCAGCGAGCATCAGTGCCGTGGCTGGGCTGCCATCTGCCATGCCGACGCGGCCCGCATGTACGGGCTGAAGGTGCTCGAAGACCACATCGAGGACAACAAGCACAACTTCACCCGTTTCTTGGTGGTGAGCAATCCCAACAAAGCCGACATGCTGCGCCCCCTCACGCGGGCCAACAAGTCGAGCATGGTGTTCTCGCTGCCCCACGAGGAAGGCTCGCTCTCGCACGTGCTGGCCATCCTGTCGTTCTACAAAATCAACCTGACCAAGATTCAGTCGCTGCCCATCATAGGGCGCGAATGGGAGTATCTGTTCTATGTTGACGTAATGTACGACGACCTGACGCGCTACCGCCAGTCAATCGACGCAATTATCCCACTGACCAAAGACTTGAAAATATTAGGAGAATACGAAGATGGAAAGCAAACCAACTAAGACCATACAGCCCGCCGAGCGTTTGCAGCTCGTCAGCGAATACTACTTCAGCCGCAAACTGAAGGAAGTGGCCCAACTCAATGCTGAAGGCCGCGACATCATCAGTCTGGCCATCGGCAGTCCCGACATGCCGCCTTCGCCACAGACCATCGAGAAACTCTGCGAGGTGGCGCACCAGAGCGACGCCCACGGCTATCAGCCCACCGTGGGAACGCCCGAACTGCGCGAAGCCATGGCCGATTTCTATCGCCGCTGGTACGGTGTGGAGCTGGACCCCAAGACCGAGATTCAGCCCCTCATCGGGTCGAAGGAAGGCATCCTGCACGTCACGCTGGCCTTCGTCAACCCCGGCGACCAGGTGTTGGTGCCCAACCCGGGCTATCCCACCTACACGTCGCTGAGCCGTCTGCTCGGTGCCGACATCGTGAACTACGACCTTTGTGCCGACAACGGCTGGCAACCCGATTTCGACGCTTTGGAACGGATGGACCTCAGCCGGGTGAAGCTGATGTGGACCAACTACCCCAACATGCCCACTGGAGCCAACGCCCGCATGCAAACCTACGAGCGGCTGGTGCGCTTTGCCCGCGAAAAGGGCATCGTTGTGGTCAACGACAACCCCTATTCGTTCATTCTCAACGAGCATCCCATTTCGTTGCTTCAGGTGCCGGGAGCCAAGGAATGCTGCATAGAGTTCAACTCCATGTCGAAAAGCCACAACATGCCAGGTTGGCGCGTGGGGCTCTGTGCCACCAACTCCACTTTCATCAGCTGGATTCTGAAAGTGAAGAGCAACATCGACAGCGGCACCTTTCGTGGCCTGCAACTGGCTGCTGCCGAGGCCTACCGCAACGAGCCCGAGTGGCATCGGCAGGCCAACATCAGCACCTACGCCGAGCGTCGCCACTATGCCGAGCAAATCATGCAGGTGCTGGGCTGCACCTACGACCCTGCACAGGTGGGCATGTTCCTCTGGGGCAGAATCCCCGACAAGTACCAAAACGTGGAAGACCTCACCGAGCGTGTGCTCCACGAGGCCCGCGTGTTCATCACGCCGGGATTCATCTTCGGCACCAACGGTGAGCGCTACATCCGCATATCGCTCTGCGCCAAGAAAGAAAAAATACAGCAGGCGTTGGAGAGAATCACCAAGGTGTTCAAATGAGGGTGTAGGACATCGGTGATGTGGAGCGGGAAGCGAAGACTATGGTCCAAGCACTTCCAATCCCGAGAAAGCGCCGCGAAAAGTCACCCCCCAGAACTCATTGACAACACAAGCATTTCCCCTGTGGAGAGAATGTAATTACCGAAATTTTAAATAAGTCAACATAACTATGGAACTAGAATTGGAACCCCTGAAACTCCCTAGCGACAACGAACGTCCGTTCGTGATAGCAGGACCCTGTTCGGCCGAAACCGAAGAACAAGTGATGACCACAGCCCGCCAGCTGGCCTCGAAAGGCTGCCACAATTTCCGCGCCGGTGTGTGGAAACCGCGCACCAAGCCCGGAGGATTCGAGGGCAACGGCGAGAAGGCCCTGCCCTGGATGAAACGCGTGAAGGACGAAACCGGCATGAAGGTGGCCACCGAAGTGGCCACGCCCGAACACGTGGAGCTGGCCATGAAATATGGCATCGACATCCTCTGGGTGGGAGCCCGCACGTCGGCCAACCCCTTTGCCATGCAGGCACTGGCCGACTCGATGCGAGGCATCGAGGTGCCCGTGTTCGTGAAGAACCCCGTCAATCCCGACCTCGAACTGTGGATTGGTGCGCTCGAACGGCTCAACCAAGCCAACGTGAAGCGCCTGGGAGCCATCCACCGCGGTTTCTCCAGCTACGACAAGAAGATGTACCGCAACCTGCCCATGTGGCAGATTCCCATTGAGTTGCGCCGCCGCATTCCGCAGCTGCCACTCATCAACGACCCCAGCCACATCGGCGGTCGTCGCGAACTCATCGCCCCCCTCTGCCAGCAGGCCATGGACTTGGGCTTCGACGGAATCATTGTGGAGAGCCACTGCTCGCCCGACGACGCCTGGAGCGATGCCAAGCAGCAGGTGACTCCCGATGTGCTCGACTTCATCCTCTCGCTGCTCGTCATCCGCGACGAGAAGGTGAGCACCGAGGGCATTCACGAACTGCGCAAGCAGATTGACGAAATAGACAACCAACTGGTGGAATTGCTCTCCAAGCGCATGCGCGTCTGCCGCGAGATAGGAACCTACAAGAAAGAGCACAACATGACCGTCCTGCAGCCCACTCGCTACAACGAAATCATCGACAAGCGCGGCGCTCAGGGGGCTCTCTGCAGCATGGACAGCGACTTTGTGAAGACGGTCTTCGAGGCCGTCCACCAGGAGTCGGTGCGCCAGCAAATGGAAATCATCAACCGATAACCCCCAAAAACTGCATGACCATGATTAAAATGAAACATTTGATGCTCGTTGCCATTTTCATAAGCTGTGCAATGGGTGCTCAGGCACAGAAAATCCAAGTGACCGACAAAAATGGAATGGGCATTGCGTTGGCCAGTGTGACCGACGCCAACGGCGTGCTCATCGGACTAACCGACATCAATGGCGTGCTGCCCGATGTGAAGGGCGCCAAGACCGTGTCCATCAGCCACGTGGCCTACAAGTCGCAGAGAGTCAATGTGGGCAGCCTGGCCAACGGGCGCGTCATCATGGAAGACAACGACTTCACTCTCGACGAGCTCGTCATCAAGCCCAAACCCCTCATCTACACCGAGCTTTACTATCGCTTCTATGCCTACGTTGACGACTCGCTGCGCACTTTCGTGGCCGGCATTGTGCCCTACACTTGGGACGTGCATAAGAAGAAATCGAGCGTGAAATTTTCTGACTACTCCGTCGCCGTCTTCAACCTGAAGAACGTTTCATGGTGGAAAGTGAGATCCGAGGACTTGGTCAAGGGTGCCACTCGCACAAAGCCCGGCGAAGAGTGTCTCTCCGACGGCACATGGAAGAAGCAGCTCTACATTGACAAGGAGCCCGACGGCGAAAACTGCTGGAAGATTGTCAATCCGCGTGAGACCGTGGGCCGACTCGTACGTGCCAACGGCCTGAGCACCATTACCATTGATGGTGCCAAGGCACAGATGTATGCCAACGAGCGCAACGGGCAGGACAAATTGCTCCAGAGACGACAGGACAAGCATTACGAGTATCAGTATGTGGAAGTGTTCCGAATCAACGACGAAGGGCAAGTGGGCAGAGAAGACTACGTCATGTCGCTCAACCACTGGGAGCACGAAGGCAGCAAAGGCCACGAAAGCTACATCGTGGAAGCCTGGGTGACCGATCGGGGCTACATGACCGACGACGAGTTCAAGCAGAAGCGCAAGGAAATCAATGCCCTGAGCAGCACGCAGAACATGTGGCACATGCCGCTCAACGAGCTGGAGGCCTACGAGCGCCAGCACAACATCCCCGCCATCAGCGACGAGGCGCGTAAGGCCATAGCCCTCATAACGAGAGAAAGATGGACCCGATGACGAAATCTCAGGAAGGGCACTCGCACTCCGGGGATCATAGTAAAAATGGAAAACCGTTAATCGAAAAACAATAACCCGACATTCATGAAAATATTAGTTCTTGGTGCAGGCAAGATGGGCAGTTTCTTCATCGACCTGCTGAGTTTTGAGCACGAGGTGGCTGTGTTTGAGAAAGACCCCAAGCGAATGAGGTTCACCTACAACTGCCAGCGGTTCACCCGGCTGGAGGAGATAGGTGAGTTCAAACCAGAACTGGTGGTTAATGCCGTGACCCTGAAATACACCATTGCCGCCTTTCGCGAGGTGATGCCATTCCTGCCGAAGGACTGCATCCTGAGCGACATCGCCTCGGTGAAGACTGACCTCAAGGAATTCTACGAGCAGGCCGGCATGCGCTACGCCTCGTCGCACCCCATGTTTGGACCCACGTTTGCCAATCTGAACCAACTGAGCGAGGAGAACGCCATCATCATCACCGAGGGCGACTTCATTGGGCGGCTGTTCTTCAAAGACCTCTACCAAAAACTGGGACTCAACATCTACGAGTATTCCTTCGAGGAACACGACCAGACCGTGGCCTACTCGCTCAGCATCCCCTTCGTGAGCACCTTCGTGTTTGCCGCCGTCATGAAGCATCAAGACGCGCCCGGCACCACCTTCAAGCGCCACATGCGCATAGCCAAGGGGGTGCTCAACGAGGACGACTACCTGTTGCAGGAAATACTGTTCAATCCCTACACACCCGGCCAGGTGGCGCAAATCCGCACTGAACTGAAGCAGCTGCTCGAAATCATCGACAACCGCGACGCCGAGGGCATGCAGAACTACCTGAAGAAGATTCGCGACAATGTGCGCCGCGACATCGAAATCAAGGCATGAAACGCTTCAACCAGAGATACTGGCTAATGGGGTTGCTGGGGTTGGCCTTCGGGCTGGCTCCGGCAAACCTTTTTGGTGACGGTGGTGATGGCGCCACAGGGCATGCGCTCACGCTGGTGGAACTGAACTGCGAAAACCTGTTCGACTGCGACGACGACTCGCTGCACAACGACAACGAGTGGCTGCCTGAGGCCGTGCGCCGCTGGACGCCGCGCAAATATTGGCGCAAGCTGAACAACATCGCACAGGAAATCATCGCTTGCGGCGAACAGCCCGGCAAGGGGTGGGCCCTGCCCGACCTGGTGGCCCTCTCCGAGGTGGAGAACGACTCGGTGCTCACCGCCCTGACACGCCGCTCGCTGCTGCGCCGTGCCGGCTACGAATACGTGATGACCGACTCGCCCGACGAGCGCGGCATCGACGTGGCGCTGCTCTATTCGCCTTTCTCCTTTCGGCTGCTGCGCCACCATGCCCTGCGCGTTGCGCCCCCCGAAGGCCGCCATGCCACGCGCGACGTGCTCTATGTCGCGGGCGAGATAGCCACGGGCGACACTCTACATGTGTTTGTGCTCCATGCGCCCAGCCGATACCGTGGCGAGCGCGCCTCGCGCCCCTTTCGCCTGAAAGTGGCCGAGCGGGTGTGCCTGTCGGTGGATTCCATCCGCCGACATGACCCTGCGCCCATGATTCTCGTGGCGGGCGACTTCAACGCTTATGCTGCCGACAGCTCGTTGCGCTACTATGAACGCCATCAGCTGGTCAACGTTTCGCGAGCCGCCAAAGGACTGAACGGAGCGCGCGGCACCTACCGTTTTCAGGGCGAGTGGGGCAGCCTCGACCAGATTCTTGCCAGCCAGCCGCTGGCCGTGGGGCTGGACAGCTGTTACATCTTCGATGCGCCCTTCCTCATGGAGAAAGACAACCGCTACGGCGGGCTGCAGCCCCGCCGCAACTATCGGGGCATGCGCTACAACCGTGGTTTCAGCGACCATTTGCCCCTCGTGGCCCGCTTCCGCCTGCCCCAAGTTCAGGACGAGGGTTTTCACGTCGGTGGGAGGGAGTGATTTTTTGGGGCGAATTGTTTGTAATTCACGTTTTTTTTCCTTATCTTTGCACAAAACGCATTGAACATGAAAAAGACCATCATTTGTTTAGTTGCACTGGTGCTTACCGTTTGCGCCCAAACCAGTTGTGGAAACAATCGGCAACCTGTCATGGAGGCTAAAGTGAAACACTCGGCCGCAACAGAAAAAACGCAGCCTGCCAAGCCTGAACGGCAGGAGACTGTGGAGTCTGACGAACCATCGGACGAAGAAATGGAGGGGCAGAGCGGCATGTATGCCGCCAGTGACGTGAAGAAATACTGGAAGAAGCGCGTCATCAAGGTGCCGGGCCAAAAGAGCGACATCGTTGCGCTCTTCGAAGCGTTCTACGCAGAGTGGCCCACCGACGAAGGCAACCGCATCGTCCATGTGACCAACCCCTCGTTGGCTCCCGAAGGAGAACTCTTCGAGGACGGTTCCGAAATCGACAGGAAGAACGGCTATGTTGAATCAGCCTGGTATGAAGGAGAGCAGCTGGGAACGATATCGGCTTGTGTGTGGAAACGCAAAAACGGGCACAAGTTGTTTGCTGTGAACTTCCATGTGGGCGAGAAAGCTACGGAGGACTTCCTCTGCTTCTACGACTTCGACCCCGCCAAACGTACTCTCACCCCCGAGGAGAGCCCCGTCAAGCAGCAACATCTGAAGTTCTCCGACAAGAAACCTCTTTTTTATAGTTTGCCGCATGAAGGGAAGACCCTGAAGGTGATAGAGGATGACGGGGACGATGGAGTTGTCATCACCAAATATGACTTCGACGGACAGAACCTGAAATTTGCAGGGCACAGTGATTGATTTCCTGTTCCGAAGAGTGAAACAACATCTTCCGGCGACAGAAAATCATCTCTCGGCGACAGAAAAATATCTCCCGACGACAGAAAAACATCTCCCGGCGACAGAAAAATATCTCCCGACGATACGCACAAATTTTCTAGAGAATTTGAGAAACGCGCCGTGAGTTATTGTTCAGACTCACGGCGCGGTTTTTATGGCTCGTGCGTTTGTTATTCGCAGACCAGCGTTTATGGATAAATCGTACGGAAAAAGTTGAGATGCTTCAAAAAAAACTGCGAAATGCTTGTATGTTTGCATTATTATCATTATTTTTGTCAACAGAAAGAAATATCATCATTATGACTTCTCCGTTCCTGAGCTAATTAACTCCTGAATAATTGTCTAATAATAATAATCCAACGCATCATGAAAAAGCTAATAACCACATTCTTTGTTTTGGCCATGCCTCTGCTGCTGATGGCTGAGCCCATCGGACAGGAAAAAGCAAGAGAGATTGCCAAAGAGTTTTTGGCGAGCACCAAAAGCAGCACCATAAACGGCAGAAAAGCAGCTCCCGAGCAGCGGCAGCTGAAAGTCAAAGACATCGGCATGAAAAACCTCTTCGCCTTTGCCGACGAGGCAAACGGGGGCTTCGTCATCGTTGCCGACGACGACCGCATAGAGCCTGTATTGGCTTACAGCGAGACCGACGAATTCAACCCTCACTTCATGCCTGAAGCCATGCAGGTGATGCTGCTGGGCTACGAGCAACAGCTAGCCAAAATGAAACAGGGAGGCATTGTTGTCCACAAGGCGGCAACCAACCGCCCGGCCATTGCGCCGCTCATCAAGACTACGTGGCACCAGTATCTGCCTCTAAACTACTACTGCCCCTACGACGAGACAGTCGGACGGAACACGATGGTGGGCTGCGTGGCCATTGCACTTGCCCAGCTGATGTACTATTATCAGTATCCTAAAAGCACGACAGTGCCTATTCCTGCCTATAAAACATGGAATGGTTACGAAATGCCTGAACTGCCGCCCACCACGTTCGATTATTCAAAGATGTATTTGAATTACGAAATGGTGGATTACAGAAAGGATGTTAACACGAACGACCCGGCATTCCAGGAGGTGACAAAACTGCTGATGTATGCGGGCTGTGCCGTGCAGATGCAATACTCAGTAGATGGCTCAGCGTCAGTGTTCGACAATGAGCTTATAGCCAAGTATTTCAATTACGACAAGGGCGCACGCTATCTGTTGGCGGGCAACTATCCGCACGACGTGTGGGAGGATATGGTGTATAACGAGTTGAAGGCAGGGCGACCCGTGCCCTACTCGGCAGGGGCAGTTGGCAACCAGTCGCACCAGTTCATTATCGACGGCTACGACGGAAGAGGCTATTTCCATGTCAACTTGGGAGAAATTAACCGCGGCTGTACCAACATTTTTTACAAACTGGGTGTGATTAACGATTGCTGGAATCAGTACGGTGCTGTAGAATTCAGCGGTTATAACGTGAGTCAGGCGGGTTATTTCGGCTTCCAGCCGAATAAGGGCAACGATGCCGTGCCGGTGGTGAGCGTTGACTATGGCAGTTATGCGCTTAAGAAAGCCGACTTCACGCGCAGTTCTTCGACTGCCGACTTCAAGGACATCGAGCTCAGCGCCACCATGAGGCGGCACGACAGCAATGGCAAGACCATGGACTGTGGATGGGGCCTGTTTCAGAACGGACTGCTGAAAAAGGAGCTTTGCTCATCGAACACCAGTCAGGAATACACCAACCTCAACATGAAATTCAACATGGGCAACCAGCTGGCCGACGGCACGTATCAGCTGTTTCCCATTTTCCGCAACCGCGGGGCAAAGGAATGGGAAGAGTACCGCGAGTATCGCTACACGACGGATGACGGCACGCCCATGCGCCACTATACCGCCACCATCAACGGCAACAACCTTCATATTGGCGTATCCTCAGCGGAGCCTAATATAAAGATTGACAAAGTGGAATATTATGCGGCATACGAAGGTGAAAAGCTTAACATGCGCGTGTGGTTCACAAACAACGGAACAAACTACGAGAACGAGCTTTTCCTCTGGATTGACAAAGAGGAGATGATGAGAACGGGAGTGGGCGCATACGTTGACCCGGGCAAGACGGACTACATAGACTTCTGCACCGCAGCACCCAAAAAGGGAACACACGATGTCAGGATTAGTACCGACTGGGACGGGAAGAAGGTGATTTACACAGGGAAGCTGACTGTGACAGATGCCCCAGAATATAACCTCGAAGCTAAGATAAACACGCGTGGACTCAATAACAACGTGGTGCTTAACAACCTCGACGTTGAGTGCATAATCACAAACAAAGGTACTACCACTTTCAACAACGTAATAGATGTAACAACACTCGTAACTGAAATTGACGAGCATGGAAATCAAATCTACCGCCCCGAAACAGGATACCCCACCTGGAAGTGGCAAAGAGTTTGGTATCTCAGCCTGAAACCTAACGAAACTGGCACAGTGTCTTTCTCGATGGGTAGTGAAGTTCTTCTTCCTAAGAACTACCAGTATGACCTTAGGATTTTCTACTACAACAATAACCACGAAGGCGACCAATCACCTTTGAGGTGGCTTTATAACACCATTTTCACGTATAAAAACGATGGTAGCGGCATTGACGCCACCATCCAGCAAAACCCGGATAACGACATTTATTACGACCTGCAGGGACGGCGCGTCAACGCAAACGACCTGAAGCGGGGCGTCTATATCCACAACAACAAGAAGATACTGGTGAAGTAAAGACCCTGTTGCGGACGATGCCATAAAACAAAGCGGGTACACAAGAAGCTGTCTCTTGTGTACCCGCTTTCTGTTCTTATCCTCTAAAGTTCTACTGACATCACCCCGTAGGCTGGTACGGTGAGGGTGCCGTCGTCGGTACCGACGGTGCCCATGACGGGGGTAACGTCCATGTCTGCAGGACGTCCTGAGAAGGTTTCGGTCTTGGCTGTGGAGCGCAGTCTGAGCCCTTTCACCGAGAGCTGCATGGGCACGGGCAGCGCATTGACCACCTTGAGATGGGTTTTCCCTGTTCGGGTGTCGCGCACCACGCTGGCCACGGCGCGTTGGTTGAGTTTTCGCTCCTGTGAAAGACGCGTCTCGGGAGTCTTGAAGTCGGCCGACACCTCCAGCTGCGACTCTACGTAGCGGTTGCCGCCGTGCAGGCTGAACAGGCGCTGGGTGTGATAGCTCGGCGTGAGTTTCAAACTGTCGTTGGTGAAGTAGATCATGTCGGGGGTCCAGTTCTGGTGCTTCTCGTTGCAAAGCAACGGAGCATAGCTGGTCATGCTCACCACGTCGCCGTTGCGCTCGATGTTGCACAAGTGGATGGCCTCGGCCAAGGCCGATTCGTGGGTTCGGGTGCGCGAGGCGTACTCGCCCAGATACACCTTGGGGCCACGACGGTCGTAACGGTCGTAGTAGTCCTGGTGGTTGAGAAACCAGCCCACAGACTCGTAGTAGTGCTCGTCAACCAGGTCGTGCAGATCTTTGTGCTCATTGGCGAAGCGCCATCCCTCGACATAGTCGGCAGAAGGAGCGTGGAAGGGTCCGGCCGTACCGCAAATCTTGATCTCGGGATACATGTGACGGATGGACTTGCAAATCATCTCGTAGCGCTCCTCGAATGCCGTGGAGATGATGTCCTCATTGCCTATGCCAATATATTTCAGATGGAAAGGCTCCGGATGACCGGCATCGGCGCGCATCTTGGCCCATTGGCTGGTGGCAGGGTCGCCGTTGGCCCATTCGATGAGATGCAGCAACTCGTCAATATAGTCCGGCATCTTCTCGAGAGGAATGCCGCTCTGCTGACCACCATAGCCATCGGCATCGGGGCCAGAGTTTTGGCAGGGCACACCGGCAGCCAGCACGGGCAACGGCTCGGCACCAATGTCCTCGCAGAACTGGAAATACTCGTAGAATCCCAGTCCGCGCGTCTGGTGATAGTTCCAGATGTTGCGGTCGGGACGACGGTCTTGCAGTGGTCCTATGGTGTGGTTCCAGTGGTAGATGTTGTCGATGCCGTCGCCATGGCTCATGCAGCCGCCGGGGAATCGCACAAACTTGGGGTGCAGGTCGGCAATGGCCTGAGCCAAGTCGGCGCGCAGCCCGTTCTTGCGTCCTTTGAAAGTCTTCTGCGGGAAAAGACTGACCATATCCACCGCCACGGAGCCTTTCTTCAGCGGTGTGAGAGCCAGCTGGCCATTGCGCGTGGCCTGGGAGGCCACGAGTGTGACGCTGTATTGCTGCCAGTTGGCGCCCTGAACACGTATTTTCGCCGTTGCCACAACCTTTCCGTTCTCGGTGAGTTGTACGCTGAGGTCTTTCTTCTTGCAGTCCAAGCAGCGGGCGTAGAGGCTGAGGTCGTACTTGTCGCCCGCTTTCAGCGCCATTCCGTCCCATCCGCTGTTGGTGATGGTGCGATTGCTGAGCACAGCGTAGTGGGGATTGTTTTGGCTGAGCGGCTGCTCCGTGCGGACATCCATTTTGGCCGAGCTTGTCCATGCTGTCGTGGCGTTCCAGTCGCGGTTGTCGGCAGCGGTGTATTCGAAGTCGCGGTTCTGCACAAACTCGGCATACAACCCACCGTCGGCGGCATAGCTGATGTCCTCGAAGAACACGCCAATCAGCTTGTCGCTGATGGTTTTCTGGCGCTTGGGAAACACCGTGAGCGTGGCCTTGAGATTCTTCATGCCCGCATAACGCTGAGCGTCGTCCTTCATGGTCTCGCTGTTCATTTCGGCCTCAGCCTTCTGACGGTCGAAATTGGCAATGATTTTGTTCAGTTCCGAAGGTTTGATTCCGAAGATGACTCCCGCCTGCCGCTTGCCGTCAATGACCACGGTGTCGTTGAGCAGCGAGTGCTTGCGAATCATTTCTTCGGCATGTTCGCCGGCTTCCTTGTCGGGAGTGAAGGTGCGGAAGTCGTTGGAGGCCACGGTTTGGCGCAGTTGGTCGTCAGCCGTGCGGAAGAAAATCATGTATTTCTCCTTCTGCGGGTCGTCGCTCTTCACCTTGAAGATGACAGGCGAAAACACTCCTTTCGACGACATGCGCGGATAGTCCTGAGGCCGCCAGGTAACGAGATCCTCGCTGTAGGCAGCGGCAAAACAGGGTGCAGTGTCGTTCACTTGCCAAACAGCGCGCCAAGTGCCGTCGTTGGCACGGATGACATAAGGATTGTACATGCGTTTTTCAGTGCCCCACCGCGAGTAGTCGCTCTGAACGAGTTGCCCCAGATTGTACCATTGGTCGTCAGCGCGCTGGGCGGCAACGAACAGCCCGTCGCGTTCGCCGGGAGAGTAGAAAAACACTTGTTTCAGACTGTCAGCTTTGGCTGCAGCCGACTTGCGTTTCAGCGGCCTCTTGGCATCGATGTCAGCAGGTGCTGCCAGCAAGGCTGTCGCCAACAACAGTGCAGCAAGTAGTTGGATGTTTGGTTTGCTTTTCAACATGGTTTGTATGTCTTTTTTATGATTTTTCTCATGACTCTCAACTGCAAAGATAGCAAAAAAGCCCCATCCGACCAAGCAGATGGGGCTTATGAGCCAATCTTATATGATTTTATAACAAATCGGCACCGACAACTGAGCCGCTTGCGGCAACTCATGCACGCGAACGACTCGTTTGGTTCATTGTTTCTGGATGATTTCGCGGCCAGCCTTGATGGCTTCCATGTTGAGCGGAATCAGAGCGTGATGACGCTCGGGCAATGTCTTGTAGAGAGCTTTCTCCACACCACCATCGCCTACCACGGGACAAACTTTGAGCAGCCCGCCGAGCACAATCATGTTGAAGATTTTCGAATTTTTCATCTCGGCAGCCTTGTCCATGGCATCGATGCGATAAACGTCAATGTCCTTGCGGGTGGGCGGGTTGAGAATGCCGAAGCCGTCGTAGATGAGAATGCCGCCGGGTTTGATTTTCGGTTCGAACTTCTCAAGCGAGGGCTGGTTGAGCACAATGGCTATGTCATACTTGCTGAGAATGGGCGACGAAATGCGCTCATCGCTGACAATGACCGTCACATTGGCCGTGCCGCCACGCTGTTCGGGACCGTAAGCGGGCATCCAGGTCACTTCTTTGTCCTCCATCAGTCCCGAATAGGCCAAAATCTTACCCATTGAGAGCACACCCTGACCGCCAAATCCTGATATTATTATTTCTTTTTTCATCGTTTTGTTTCACTATTTTTTTCTATTTCACTATTTCACTATTTTACAATTTCACAATTTACTATTTCACTATTTTACAATTTTAAATTGCCGAAATGTCAAATTGTGCAATCGTGAAATTGTCAAATCGTGAAGTTGTCAAATTGTCAAATCGTAGTGTCTTTGAGGTCTCCTTTGGGATAGAAGGGGAACATGTTCTCCTTCATCCATTCGTTAGCTTTGGCAGGAGTGAGCTTCCATCCGCTGTTGCAGGTGGAAACGAACTCAACGAGACTCGAGCCTTTGCCATCCATGGAAGCCTGGAAGGCCTTCTTCAGGGCTTTCTTGGCCTTGCGGATGGATGCAACCGACTCCACCGACTGACGGGTGACGTAGCATGTGCCTTCAAGTCCGGCAGCGATGTCGGCCATCTTCAGGGGGTAGCCGTGCAACTTCGGGTCGCGTCCGTAGGGGCAGGTGGCTGTCTTCTGCCCGATGAGCGTTGTGGGAGCCATCTGTCCACCCGTCATGCCGTAGATGGCATTGTTTACAAAGATGATGACAATGTTTTCGCCACGGTTGAGCGCATGGATGGTTTCGCACGTACCGATACAGGCCAGGTCGCCGTCGCCCTGATAGGTGAACACCAAACGGTCGGGCCAGCAGCGCTTGATGCCAGTAGCCAATGCGGGAGCACGTCCGTGGGCAGCCTCCTGCCAGTCGATGTCGATATAGTTGTAGGCAAACACGGCACAGCCCACGGGGCTTACGCCAATGGCCTTTTCTTCCATCCCCATTTCCTCGATGACCTCGGCAATGAGTTTGTGGACTACGCCGTGCGAGCAGCCCGGACAATAGTGCATGTTGTTATCGTTCAGGAGGGTTGGCTTCTTATATACCAAGTTCTCCGGTGCTATAATCTGATTGTTGTCCATAGCCTTACATCATTTTAGTTTTCAATGCGTTAACAATCTCTTCGGGGTCGGGCACGATGCCACCCAAACGGCCAAACTGCTCAACGGGCACTGCGCCATTGACGGACAGTCGAACGTCCTGGACCATCTGGCCAGCGTTGATTTCGACCACAAGCACACCCTTCTTTCCCTTGGCCACATTGGCGATCTCCTTTGTGGGGAACGGCCACAGCGTGATGGGGCGGAACAGTCCCACCTTGATGCCCTCGGCACGTGCCAGTTCGACCGACTTTTCGGCAATGCGCGCTGCCGAGCCAAAGGCCACGATCACATATTCGGCATCGTCGCACTGCTGCATTTCGTAGCGCACTTCCTTTTCGCGAATCTCGGCGTACTTGGCCTGAAGGTGCAGGTTGCGCTGCTCCATGATTTCGGGCTTCAGTTCGAGCGACGTGATGACGTTGCGCTCGCGGTTCTTCGTTTTGCCGGTAGATGCCCAGGGGCACTGCTCGATGACTTCCTCGTCGGTACGACGGGGCTTGAACGGCGGCAGCACCACCTTCTCCATCATCTGTCCGATGACACCGTCAGAGAGAATCATGGCCGGATTGCGATACTTGAACGCCAGTTCGAAAGCCAGGTCAACGAAGTCGGCCATCTCCTGCACCGAGGCGGGAGCCAGCACTATGACGTTGTAGTCGCCGTTGCCACCTCCACGGGTGGCCTGGAAATAGTCGCCCTGCGACGGCTGGATGGTTCCCAGACCGGGGCCGCCACGCTGCACATTGACAATGAGTGCAGGCAGCTCGGCACCAGCCAAATAGGTGATGCCCTCCTGCATCAGCGCCACGCCAGGCGACGACGAAGAGGTCATGGCGCGCTTGCCGGCACCGGCAGCACCATAAACCATATAAATGCTTGCCAATTCGCTCTCGGCCTGCACCACCTGCATACCGGTGGTTTCCCAAGGCTTCAGCTCGGCAAGCGTCTCAATCACTTCACTCTGCGGAGTGATGGGATAGCCAAAGTATCCGTCAACACCGCAACGAATGGCAGCACGGGCGATGGCCTCGTTGCCTTTCATCAAAGTTACTTCTTGTTCTGCCATGTTGCTACTCCTCCATTTTCTTTCTATAGACAGTTATACACCCGTCAGGACAAACGATGGCACACGAGGCACACCCAACGCAGCGCTCCTGACCCACAGGCTCCACGTAGGGGTAGCCGTGAACATTCACTTTCTTTGCCGCCAACTCTATGACCTTCTGCGGACAGGCAAGTACGCAGAGCGAACAGCCTTTGCAGCGGTCGGTGTTGACAACAATCACTCCTCTGATTTTGCTCATAATTTTTTGATTGATTAGTCCCTCCCTGCCGTCCTTGCGCTCCCCTTCGGGAGCTGGAAGCCGACGGGTGGGGTTAAGGGTTATAATAGTCTTTATGATAATAATTCAAGATGTCCTCCAGCATTTGCTTGGCTTCCACGGCAGGACTGTCGGGGTCAAGGTCGATGGCTTCCATGTAGTTGTTCAGAGCCTGCTGCCAATTGCCTTCGCGTCTGTAGCGGTTGCCCAGTTCGTAGTATTCTGCTGCCGTCATCTTCTTGATTTATACATTATCAATTATGCATTATGCATTATTCATTATGCATTATGAATTATCCATAGTATTCCTTCTTGCCCGCAGCCAGTGTGTTCTTCATCAGCGAGCAGATGGTCATAGGACCAACGCCCCCGGGAACAGGCGTGATGAACGAGCACAGGGGCGCCACTTCGCTGAACTTCACGTCGCCGTTCAGCCGGAAGCCGCTTTTGCGCGTGGCATCGGGCACACGCGTGGTGCCCACATCGACAATGACTGCCCCGGGCTTCACCATGTCGGCCGTAACGAAGTCGGGACGGCCGATGGCCGCAATGATGATGTCGGCCTCGTGGCACTCCTGCTTCAGGGTTTTCGAGCGCGAGTGGCAAACGGTGACGGTGGCGTCGCCAAACTGCTTCTGCATCATGAGCTGCGCCATGGGCTTGCCCACAATGTTGGAGCGCCCCAAGATGACACACTTCTTGCCACTTGTCTCGATGTTGTAGCGGCGAAGCAGCGTCAGGATGCCCAGCGGCGTAGCCGATATGAAGCAGGGCAGCCCGATGGCCATGCGCCCCACGTTGATGGGGTGAAACCCATCGACATCCTTGCGGTAGTCAATGGCTTCAATGATTTTCTGCTCGTCGATGTGCTTGGGCAAGGGCAGCTGCACGATGAATCCGTCCACGTCGTCGTCCTTGTTCAGTTTCTCGACACAAGCCAGCAGTTCGGCTTCGCTGATGTCGTTCTCGTATCGAATGAGCGACGACTTGAAGCCGCAGGCCTCACAGGCGAGAACCTTATTCTTTACATACGTCTCGCTACCGCCATCGTGGCCTACGAGCACTGCAGCCAGGTGGGGCTGCTTGCCGCCACGTGCCACTATCTCCCTCACTTCCTCGGCTATCTCGGCCTTAATAGCCGCTGCCGTCTGTTTTCCGTCAATTAACTGCATATAATTATTGGACTAATGAGG
>DFFM01000004.1:0-15810 GCA_002369515.1 Prevotella sp. UBA3776
GCCGAATGGACTTGGATTCTATTTGCCCGTTGTATAAAGTATAGGCTGACAAAAGCTAAAAGTTAGTGGTGCTGGTTTTCATACAGGCTGGTCAACAAAGCCCGCCTGCGTTTTTTCTGCCAATTTATTTGCTTTTCCAAGTTTTTTCTTTACTTTTGCATCTTAGAAAAAGTGCAAGGCATGAAGAAACTACTGAAGTGGGTGGGCCTGGCCGTGTTGGTGCCCATTCTGCTCTTTTTTATATTGGCCGTACTGCTTTACCTGCCCCCTGTGCAAAACTGGGCGGTGAAGCAGGTGGCTGCCTACGCCTCGGAGAAAACGGGCATGGACATCAGCGTGGGGCACGTCAGGCTGGAGTTCCCGCTGAATCTGGGCATCGAGGATGTGAAGGTGATTCAGCAACCCGACACGGTGGCGGCCATCGGGAAGGCCGTGGTCAACGTGCAGCTGAAACCGCTATTGAAGAAGCAGGTGGAGATAGACCGTCTGCAGTTGCACGACGTGAAACTGAACACCACCAACATGATTGCCGAGGCCCGGGTGAAAGGCACTGTGGGCGAGTTGTCGCTCAGTTCGTCCGACTCCAATTCTTCCGCTACGGGCATCGACCTGAACAACGACCGTCTGCGCGTTGGCAACGCGCGGCTGGCCGATGCCAACATTCATGTGGCGCTGACCGACAGTACGTCGAACGATACTACCGAGAGTGAGAATCGCTGGAAAATCATGGTTGACCAGTTGAAGGTGGAGCGCAGCCAGGTGGCCGTTTCGATGCCCGGCGACACGCTCAGCATCAAGGCCGACCTGAAGGACGTGGCCGCCAACAACGGGTTCTTCGATCTGGAAGCAGGCCGCTACGAGGTGCAGCACCTCGACTGGAAAGACGGTGCGCTGAGCTATGACAACCGTTTCGAAAAGCCTGTCAATGGGCTGGACTACAACCATTTGCAATTGTCCAATGTGCAGTTGGGCATCGACTCGCTGACATACGCCGCGCCGCACTTGAACCTGCGGCTGCGCAATGCCAGTTTTGAGGAGAAAAGCGGTCTGCGCGTGGAGGACATCAGCGGACCCGTTCTGCTCGATTCGGCCAAGGTGATGCTGCCCGACCTGCACCTGAAAACCACGGAATCGGAGCTGGCCGCCGACTTCGAGATGGACCTGAATACATTCGACGAGCAGCATCCCGGCCAACTGCGTACCCGGCTGGACGGAACGTTCGGCAAGCAAGACATCATGCGGCTCCTTGGCGGCATGCCCACAGACTTTGTGCGACGCTGGCCCAACCAGCCGCTTGCGGTCAAGGGCGTGGCGCAGGGCAACATGCAGTACATCAACTTCGCGGGACTCAACGTCAACCTGCCTACAGCCTTCAAAGCCACGGCCAGTGGTTACATAGCCAATCCCACCGACATGGACCGGTTGCGCGCCGATGTCAATTTGGATGCCACCACCCATAACTTGGATTTTGTCACCGCTCTGCTGCCCAAGGAGGTCACCAGTCAGGTGCGCATTCCGCAGGGAATAGGGCTGAAAGGTAATTTCAAGGCCGATGGGCCTCGCTATGTCGCCGACTTCACCGCCACCGAGGGCAAAGGAACTCTGAAGGCCAAGGCCAACATCGACACAAAGACCATGACCTACAGCGCCAACCTCAATGCCGACCGTTTGCAGCTGCAGCACTTTGTTCCCAACATGGGGCTGAGCCCCTTCAGCGGCACCATTGAAGCCCGCGGATCGGGCATCGACCTGCTTTCGTCGAGCACAAAGCTGACGGCCAAGGCCCAAATTCGCGACTTCAACTATGGCGGCTACAACCTTGCCGGCATGCGCGCTGACGCCACCGTGCGCAATGGTCGCGGTCATGTGCTTGTTGACAGCAATAACCCGCTGCTGAAGGGACAGATTGCGGTGGATGCGCTGATGAACACCAAGAACATCAATGCCACCATCGGTGCCGACCTGACGCATGCCGACTTGTTCAGACTGAAAATAATGGACCGCCCGTTGACGGCCGCCCTCTGCGGCCACGTGGATATAGCCACCGACATGAAGGACTATTACAAGGTGCAGGGCACCGTAGGCGATGTGGTCATTCGCGACTCTGCCCATGTCTATCGGCCCGAAGACATCACCCTCGACGTGCTCACCCGCCGCGATACCACCCATGCCGTGGTGAGCTGTGGCGACTTCTACCTCAATGCCGATGCCAGCGGCGGCTACAAGACACTGCTCAAGCACTACGACCGGCTGATGGCCAACGTGCAGTCGCAAATCAAGAACCGCACCATCGACCAGGTGGCCCTGCGCGAGCGGCTGCCCAACGCCCGTGTGCAGCTCACTTCGGGCAAGAACAACTTCTTCTGTCGGCTGCTGAAAGGCGAGGGATACGAATTTGACGAAGCCCAGATAGACATGCGCATGTCGCCCGCCGAAGGACTCAACGGCTACGCCCAGTTCAACCGTCTGCTGGCCGACAGCACCCAGCTGGACACGGTGCGGCTCTATGTGGAGTCCGACAGTGTGAACACCTACTACCGCGGACAGGTGCGCAACAACGAGCAGAATCCACAGTACACCTTCAACGCCCTCTTCAACGGCCGACTCACCGAACACGGGTCGGCGCTCAAGGTGCAACTCTACGATGCCAACAACAAACTGGGCGTCAATTTGGGAGCCGAGGCTGCCATGGATGCCAATGGCATACGTATGCGTCTAGACACGGACGACCCCATCTTGGGCTACAAAAAGTTTAAAATCAACGATGACAACTATCTTTACCTCGCCAACGACAAACGTGTCTCTGCCCACCTCATCCTGAAGGGCGACGCTGGCGAGGGTGTGCAGGTCTATACCAACGACGAAAAACAGGAGGCGTTGCAGGACCTCACAGTCAGCCTTAACCATTTCGACCTGGAGAAGATACTCTCCGTGCTGCCTTATACGCCCTATGTGACGGGTATGATGGATGGCGACTTCCACATCATTCAGACCCCCGACGAACTGTCAGTGTCGTCGGCGCTCGCAGTGGAGGAGCTCACCTATGAGCACTGTCCCATGGGCAACTTGAGCACGGAGTTCGTGTATATGCCCCGCGAGGACGGCAAGCACTACATCGACGGGCGGCTGTTGCGCGACGACCGGGAGATAGGTACCATCATCGGTACCTACAACAGTGCCGGCAAGGGCGGCATCGATGCCAACCTGACGCTTGAGCGCATGCCTCTGTCGCTGGTCAATGGATTCATTCCCGACCAGTTGTTTGCGCTGCGTGGCTATGCCGAGGGCGACATCAGCATCAAGGGCGCACTCGACCGTCCGCAGGTCAACGGCGAAGTTTTTCTCGACTCGAGCTACATTGCCAGTGTTCCCTACGGAGTGGAGATGCGCTTTGCCAACGACCCCGTGCGCATAGTGGGCAGTCATCTGCTCTTCGAGAATTTCGAAGTCTATTCGCACAACGAGAATCCGCTCAACGTGCAGGGCGACATCGACTTCAGCAATCTTGACAACGTCATGATGAATGTCCGCATGCGAGCCCGCAACTTCCAGATCATCAATGCTCAGGAGAGCTATCGGTCTGTGGCCTACGGCAAGGCATTCGTCAACTTCTTCGGGCGCATGAACGGTCCGCTCAACCGGCTCACCATGCGCGGCCGTCTCGACGTGTTGGGCACCACCGACATGGGCTACATTCTGCGCGACTCGCCCTTGACCACCGACAATCAGCTAGACGAACTGGTGAAGTTCAGCGATTTCAGCGACACCACCGAGGTGGTCATCAACCGTCCGCAGCTCGACGGCTTCAAGATGGACATGACCATCGACGTGTCGCAGGGGGCTCACATCATGGCCTACCTCAACAGCGACCACACCAACTACATCGACCTTATGGGCGGAGGAACGCTGCGCATGCAGTACAGCCCGGCCGACCATCTGCGGCTGAACGGACGCTACACGCTGAGCAACGGCGAAATGAAATATTCGCTGCCCATCATTCCGCTGAAGACTTTCGTCATTCAGGACGGGAGTTATCTGGAGTTCACCGGCGACCCCATGAACCCAACGCTCAACATCACTGCTACCGAGAGCACCAAAGCCACGGTGACAAACTCAAGCGGGGTGGGGCACAGCGTGTTGTTCGACTGCGGTGTCATCGTCACCAAGACCCTCAACGACATGGGGCTGGAGTTCACCCTCGATGCCCCCGAAGACATGGCGCTGCACAGCGAACTGATGGCCATGAGCAAAGAGCAGCGTGGCAAACTGGCCGTTTCGCTGCTCACCACGGGCATGTATCTGGCCGATGGCAACACCAGCGCCTTTTCGCTGAACAGTGCGCTCAACACGTTCCTCAACAGCGAAATCAACAACCTCACGGGCAACGCCCTCCGCACCATCGACATCTCATTTGGCGTGGATAACTCCACCGATGCCACGGGAAGCCAGCATACCGACTACTCGTTCAAGTTTGCCAAACGTTTCTGGAACAACCGCCTGAAAATTTCGGTGGGCGGAAAGGTTTCAACAGGTGCCGAGATGGACAACCGCGACAACTCGTTCTTCGACAACGTGGCTCTGGAATACCGGCTCGACGACACGGCCAACAAATACGTGAAACTGTTCTTCCAGAACAATACTTACGACTGGATTGACGGCTACACCCAGCTCTACGGAGGCGGCTTCATCTGGCGGCGTTCGCTGCAGCACTTCAAGGACATCTTCACCCTGCGGGGCGACCAAGCCTCTCCCCAGCGGCCGCCGGGAACCGCCGCGTCAGGGGCAGTGCCTGCTGGCCAGACACCGGGGACACAGAAAACCGACAGTCTAACCAAACCAAAAGAATGAACAAAAGCATGTTAAACGCCATACGCTTCTCGCTGAATGTACGTATCGCCCTTGGCATCACGGGCGGTGTGCTGTTGTGCCTGCTGGTGCTGACGGGCTGCTCCACCACGGCCAACATCCCCGACGACGACCAACTGTTCACCGGGCTCACAAAGATAGACTACCAGAACTACGAGAAGAACGACAACTTCATCACCACCCGCGAGGAAATAGACGCAGCCCTTGCCACAGCTCCCAACGGAGCCCTCTTTGGCAGCAGCTACTATCGCACCCCCTTTCCCTATGGTCTGTGGATATGGAATGCCTACAGCAAGTCGGAAACGGGCTTTGGCCGGTGGATGACCAAGGCTTTCGGCAAACCGCCGGTGCTCATGAGCATGGTCAACCCGGCCCTGCGCGCATCGGTGGCTCAGTCGGTGCTCAGAAACCATGGCTATTTCCATGGCAAGGTGAGTTACTCGGCCGTTGCGCAGAAGAATCCCAAGAAAAGCAAGATTGGCTACACCGTTGACATGGGGCCGCTCTTCGTGGTTGACAGCATGAGCTACGTGGGGTTCCCCGCCACCGCCGACAGCCTGATAACCGCCACCGCCGACGAGGCTCTCATCCGCAAGGGCGACCCCTTCACTGTGAGTGGGCTCGATGCTGAGCGTTCGCGGTTGAGCAGCCTGTTCCGCAACAATGGCTACTATTACTATCAGCCTGGCTATGCCTCTTATTTGGCCGACACGCTGCAAGTGCCGGGTCATGCCCAGCTGAGGCTGCAACTGGCCGACGAGATTCCGCCCCAAGCCACGCGCCAGTGGTACATAGGGCGTGTGCGTCTCGACATACGCAGGTCGTTCATGGAGCAGCCCACCGACAGTTTGGTGCGCCGTTCGCTCACTGTGCGTTATACGGGCGACAAACCGAAGCTGCGCCCTCGAGTCATTCTGGGCGGCATGCGCCTGCGCCGCCGCCAGCTCTTCAACTACGACAACTACATGCAGACCGTCAGCAACATTAATGCCATGGGACTGTTCAGCATGGTGGATTTCAGTTTCACTCCGCGCGACACCACCGCCACCTGCGACACGCTCGACCTGGCCATCAACTGCATTCTCGACAAACCCTACGACACCTACATCGAGACCAACTTCGTCAACCGTACCGTCGGGCGAATGGGGCCCGAGTTGCGTCTCGGTCTGACCAAGCGCAATGCTTTCCGAGGCGGTGAGAAGCTCGACATCAACCTGCATGGCTCCTACGAGTGGCAGACGGGCAAAAACAGCAGCGGCATGAACACCTATGAATATGGTGCCGACGCGTCGCTGGAGTTTCCGCGCATTGTGGCTCCGTTTTTTGGCGGCAACCGGGTGCGTCGCCCCCGTACGGACTCCAGGGCTGGCGGACAGCAGCCCGCCCGCCCGCGCCGCCGGCGTTTCTACACTACGCCCTCGACTCTGGCCAAGGCATCCACCAACATCATCAGCCGTCCCGGCTACTACAAGATGCATGTGGTTTCGGGCGAGTGGACCTACCGTTGGCAGACTTCCGAGAGCAGTCGCCACGAGTTCAGCCCCCTCACCGTGAAGTATCAGTTCATGAACAGCCACACGGCCGATTTTGACACGCTCATGGCGGAAAACCCCTATATGCTCACCATGGTGAGCGACCATTTCGTACCCGAAATGCGATATACCTATACTTACACCAGTCCTGCCGGAATCCAAAACCCCATACGTTGGGAAATCACCCTCTCCGAGGCTGGCAACCTCTTGTCGTTGGGCTATTTGGCGGCAGGGCATAAGTGGAACGAGAAGAACAAGAAGATGTTCAAAAATCCCTATTCGCAGTTTGTCCGTGCCGAAACCGACTTCACCAAGACGTGGACGCTCAGCCCCTATTCGCGTGTGGTGGGCCATGTCAATGCCGGATTTGTCTATACCTATGGCAACAGCTCAACCGCCATTTTCAGCGAACGCTACTATGCGGGAGGAGCCAACAGTGTGCGCGCCTTCCCTGTGCGCACCCTCGGCCCGGGAAACTTCGAGCCGTTGGCAGACCTTTCCAACAAAGAGTCGCGCCTGTTGTCCTATCTCATGCAGAACGGCCAAATACGCTTTGTGGCCAACTTGGAGTATCGCACACGGTTGTTCGGCAACCTGCATGGCGCGCTGTTTCTCGATGCGGGCAACGTGTGGGACTTCCGCCGCGACTATGGTTCGGACGAGCTGAACGAGAGACAAGAGGGCCAGGTGTTCAAACTCAAGAACCTGCCGCGCCAGTTGGCGCTCGGCACCGGCGTCGGCCTGCGCTACGACTTGGACTTTCTCGTGCTGCGTCTCGACTGGGGCATAGGCCTTCACGCACCTTACGACACGGGCCGCTCGGGCTATTTCAATGTCAACCCCTTCCGTGACGCCCGCACCATCCACTTCGCCATTGGATATCCGTTCTAAGGTCTTCACGCTTGGAATATCAATAATTTGCAACATAAGTAAAACCCAAAAAAGAAAGGAAAAAGAAAATGAAGAAAATCTACGTACTTATGGTTATAGCGCTCGCCATGTTCACCGCTCCCTTTGCGCAACAGCTGAAAGCCCAACAGCAAGAGGCTGACATCGTGGTAACGCTGAAGGACGGCCCGTTGGCTCCCGGCGATTTCACGCCCCAGCAGTTGGTGGGAGTCGTTTGCTTGTACTGTGAGGGTGTGGTTCAGTTCAAGGGAGGCGACTTGACTCCCGTCTTGGCCGGACACATCGATTTGCAGAGCAAAAATGGCAAGGACCTCTGCACCATCGACCTCACCGACATGTCCACCCTCACGGGCAGCGTCAAGATAGCCGAGGGCGTTACTGCCGAAGACAACATCTTCTGTGAGATCGGTGCAGCTTCTAAGGTGATGCTCAAGATGATTCCCCTCTCGGTTATCGGCCTTGAAGGCGACGCAAACCAGTATCTGGGCGATGCCAAGACGGTGGCCCTGAAGTTTGATGTTGACCGCAAGGAGTCCACCGCAGTGAAGAGCATCGCTGCCGAAACCAGCGTCAACACGGCTGTCTATAATCTGCAAGGCCAGCGCATCGCCATGCCTGCCGACGGCAGTCAGCTGCCGCGCGGACTCTACATTGTCAATGGCCGCAAGGTGGTGAGAAACTGACGTGCGCCCTCAGGGACTTAGAGCGTGTCCTCTGAGTCTTGGCGTTTCAGCTAGCTGTCTCCCGACGTTATTTTTTTAATGCTCGACCACAGAAAAATATCTCCCGACGATGGCTCAAAATTTTCTAGAGAATTTGAGCACAACGTCGGGAGATATTTTTCTGTGGTTTTTCTTTGTGTTTTTCCCATGCGCGTTTGAGTCGGATGTTCGACGGATTTGCAAAAAAAAAGTGGGGGAAAAAGAAAATGTTGTTTTTTGATAAATACTTACTGTTTTTTTTATTACCTTTGCAAACTAAAACAAGATTCAAAGCTTAATAAAAACACAACTCATTCATAAAATCGGAAAAAACATGAAACCAACATTGTTTTTGCTTGCTGCGGGCATGGGCAGCCGCTATGGCGGTCTGAAACAGCTCGACGGTCTGGGCCCCAACGGCGAGACCATCATGGACTATAGTATTTATGATGCCATTCAGGCAGGATTCGGGAAGATTGTGTGGGTCATCCGCAAAGATTTTGAGGAGCAGTTCCGCACACAGATTCTTGCCAAGTATGAGGACAAGATACCCTGCGAATTGTGCTTCCAGAGCATCGACGCTTTGCCCGAGGGCTTCAGCTGTCCCGAGGGACGTGTGAAGCCGTGGGGCACCAACCACGCCGTGCTCATGGGCAAGGACGTGATTAAGGAGCCTTTCTGCGTGATCAATTGCGACGACTTCTACAACCGCGACGCCTTCATGGTGATAGGCAAGTTCCTGAGCGAACTGCCCGAGGGTGCGACGAACCAGTATGCCATGGTGGGATTCCGCGTGGGCAACACGCTGAGCGAGAACGGAACGGTGGCTCGCGGCATCTGCTCGAAAGACGAGCAGGACTGTCTGACCACGGTGGTGGAGCGCACCGAGATTGTGCGTTGTGCCGAGGACGGCTCCAATGCAGGAGCTGCGACCGAGCCCATCCGCTACAAGGACGAGGAAGGACGTTGGGTGGTAGTGGCCGACAATACGCCCGTTTCGATGAACATGTGGGGCTTCACCCCCGACTACTTCGCCCATTCGGAGGCTTACTTCAAGGAATTCCTCTCCGACCCGAAGAACATGGAGAACCTGAAGGCCGAATTCTTCATTCCCCTGATGGTGAACAAGCTGATTGTTGACGGAACGGCCACGGTGAAGGTGCTCGACACCACCTCGAAATGGTTTGGCGTGACCTATGCCGCCGACCGTGAGGGCACCGTAGAGCGCATCCGCCAGTTGGTGGCAGACGGCGTTTATCCCGAGAAACTGTTCTGATCATTGACAATTGATAATTGACACAATTGACAATTGGACATCAATCTTCTTTCTGAGCAAGAGTGTGCGCAATTGCGCACACTCATTGCCGATGCCACGAACGTGGTGGTGTGTTGCCACCAGAATCCCGACGGCGACGCCATAGGGTCGTCGCTGGCATGGGCAGAATACCTGCGCCAGCAGGGCAAGGATCCGCGCATCATTGTGCCCGACATGTTTCCCGACTACCTGCAGTGGCTGCCAGGCACGGAGCGTATTCTGCGCTACGACAAGCATGTTGAAACGGCGCAGTTGCTGCTGCGCACGGCCGACGTGGTGTTCTGTTTGGACTTCAACACCATCGACCGCCTGGGCGAACAGATGGGCGGCAGCCTGCGGCAGAGCGAGGCCAAACGCGTGCTCATCGACCACCACTTGCAGCCCGATGCCGGCATGGTGTTGAGCGTTTCGAGGTCGTGGGCTTGTTCTACGGCAGAGCTGGTGTTCAGGTTGATTTGGCAGCTCGGCGGTTTCGAGCAGATGGATCGCAAGGTGGCAGTGCCCATTTATTGCGGCATGATGACCGACACGGGAGGCTTCACCTACAACAGCACCACGCCCGAAATATATTTCATCGTCAGCCAGTTGCTCACCAAAGGCATCAACAAGGACAAAATCTACCGCAACGTTTACAACAACTACAGCGAGTGGCGGCTGAGGCTCATAGGCTATGTACTCTACACCAAGCTGAATGTCTTTGCCGAGCAGCATGCAGCCTATTTCGCCTTGTCGCGCAAGGACCTGAAACGGTTCCACTACATCAAGGGCGATGCCGAGGGATTGGTGAACATGCCGCTGCAAATCAAGGGCATGAAAGTGTCGCTCTCGCTGCGCGAGGACACCGAGCGCGAAAATGTGGTGTGGGTGAGCATCCGCTCGGTTGACAATTTTCCGGCCAACAAAATGGCGGAGCAGTTCTTCAACGGCGGCGGCCATCTGAATGCCGCTGGTGGGAGGCTGAACTGTTCGCTCGACGAGGCAGAGCGTATCGTTCGCGAGGCATTTGCAGCTTTTTGCTGTTAAATATCGCTAATCAGCGAGGTTTTAGGGCGGAATTTAGTATATTTGCGGTCTGAAACAAAAGAACAACAAGCCCATGAAGAGAAAATCTTTCATAGCACTATTCGTGTTGTTGGCAGCTCTGCTGACGGTAGGGTGCAACAAGCATGAGACCTATGCCGACCAGAAGAAGAAGGAGACGGCGGCCATACAGAAGTTTATTGCCGACTCTACCATACACGTCATTTCAGAGGCCGACTTCAAGGCCAGCAACTACACCACCGACGTGAGCAAAAACCAGTATGTGCTCTTCGAGAGCACCGGCGTTTATATGCAGATTGTGCGCAAAGGATGTGGCGAAGCCATCAAGAAGGGCGAAACGGCCACGGTGCTCTGCCGTTTCAAAGAAACCAATCTGCTGACCGACTCACTGCAGCTCACCAACAACGTGCTCTACTATGCTTCGCTGGTCGATAAACTGACCGTTACCAACACCAGCGGTTCGTTCACGGCTTCCTTTGTTTCGGGCAACAGCGTGATGGCGTCGGCCTACGGAAGCACCTCGGTGCCTGCCGGATGGCTCGTGCCGCTGTCATACATCAACGTGGGTCGTCCCAGCAAGGCCGAGGACGAAACGGCCAAGGTGAGACTCATCGTTCCCCACACGCAGGGACAGGCATACGCCACGCAGAGCGTCTATCCTTGTTTCTACGAGATAACCTACGAAAGGGGGCTGTAGTGAATTAGGAGTTAAGAATTAGGAGTTAGGAGTTTTTTGTGTCTTTACAGTGGGCAGGCTCCTAACTCCTAATTTCTGTTTTTTTGCTTTATATGTGAGAGTTAATGTGATTATATATAAAATAACGAATATAAAACAATGACACTGATTAAATCTATTTCGGGCATCCGCGGCACCATCGGCGGACCCACGGGCGACACGCTCAATCCTCTGGACATCGTCAAGTTTACAACAGCATACGCTACCTTTATCCGTCGCAATGGCGGCAATGGGCAGAACGCTGAGTTCAACGACCACCGCGCCACCATCGTTGTGGGACGCGACGCCCGCATGTCGGGAGTGATGGTCGATAGCGTCGTCTGCGGAACGCTGATGGGCATGGGTTACGATGTGGTCAACATCGGTCTGGCCACTACGCCCACCACCGAGCTTGCGGTGCGGCAGTTGGGCGCCGACGGTGGCATCATCATCACTGCCAGCCACAACCCGCGCCAGTGGAACGCGCTGAAGTTGCTCAACAACGAAGGCGAGTTCCTTACGGCCAAAGACGGTGCCGAGGTGCTCAGCATCGCCGAGAAGGAAGAATTCTGCTATGCCGACGTTGACCATCTGGGCCGATACATCAACTGCGACGAGGCCGACCAGTGGCACATCGACGACGTGATGAGCCTCGAACTGGTGGATGCCGAGGCCGTGCGCAAGGCGCACTTCCGCGTCTGTGTAGATGCCATCAACTCGGTTGGAGGCATCATCCTGCCCAAACTGCTCGACGAACTGGGCGTGGAATACACTGTTCTCAACAACGAACCCACTGGCGACTTTGCCCACAATCCTGAGCCACTGGAGAAAAACCTGCAGGGCATCATGGACGAAATGCGCACAGGCAAGTACGACCTTGGCATCGTGGTCGATCCCGACGTTGACCGTCTGGCTTTCATCAGCGAGGACGGCACCATGTTTGGCGAAGAATACACGTTGGTGAGCGTGGCCGACTATGTGCTGAGCCACACCAAGGGCAACACCGTGAGCAACCTTTCGTCAACCCGCGCCCTGCGCGACGTGACCGAAAAGCATGGTGGCCAGTATGCTGCTGCTGCCGTGGGCGAGGTGAACGTCACCACCAAGATGAAGGAAGTGGGGGCTGTCATCGGCGGCGAAGGCAACGGCGGAGTCATCTATCCTGAGAGCCACTATGGCCGCGATGCGTTGGTGGGCATAGCCTTGTTCCTTTCGTCGCTGGCACAGAAAGGCTGTCGCGTGAGCGAGTTGCGCCAGCAGTTCCCCAACTATTTCATTGCCAAGAACCGCATCGACCTTACTCCCGACACCGACGTGGATGCCATTCTGGTGAAGGTGAAGGAGATGTTTGCGGCCAATCCCGATGCCAACGTCAACGACATCGACGGCGTGAAAATCGACTTCCCCGACCGCTGGGTACACCTGCGCAAATCGAACACCGAGCCCATCATCCGCGTCTATAGCGAGGCGCACACCATGGACGAGGCCGACGCGTTGGGCAAACAGCTCATGCAGGTGGTCTATGACATGCAGGGGTAACAGCCAGACCTTTCGGTCTCGGTTTCGGATAATGTAAGAAACAGAAAACAGACTGGGCACCAAGCTTTTCAACTGAAAAGCATGGTGCCCAGTGTTTTTGTGAGCCAAATGAGAAGATAAACCATGCCAACGATGGCGGCAATGAGCAGCACGATGAAGATGGCCGACAGCCAAGCCTTGCGGTTCACTTCCTTGATGACGGTCTGGTCGCCCTCAACAAATCCGTTGACGAGATTCATGTTTTGCTTGTTGGCGCGGTGGAAAATGTCGATGACGTCGCCCACGTAGAAGGGTATCATGCCCAGCACTACGTCGCGCAGGGTGTTGTTCAGAATGGCCAGCGTGAGGGGCAGCGACTTGATGACAAACGCCGCGAAATAGACGTAGGCTAGCGAGAAGAACGCTGAAATCATGTCGCCAATGCCCCCAGGAATGGCAAATCCCAGGGCCGCATCGAGATAGTAGCGATCCAGATAGGAGGTGAGCCGCTGCAGCAGGGCGTACGAGCGGCTGCTGTGCAGTCTTGCCGAGCGTTCAAGGCGTTTCTGTTCGTTCATGCGAGGTGTTTCATTACTGTCATTTTCAGCAATCTTTCTTCGTTTGCCCTTTTCCTTGTCATCATTCATGGTCCGTCTTTCTCATGCTGTATTCGCAGCCACAGTATTGCTGGTTGTAGAACTGGTATTCTTTGAGCAGTTGGTTGCGGCGCTCGTAGAGTCCACCCTTGCGCCAGTTCTGCGCCCAGAACAGTGTGCCGGGCACGGCGGCCTGGGCTGCGAGTCCCGCCTGCGTAATCTGTTCGATGCTTTTCCACCGCGATGAGGCCAGCGTGGTGGTGAACACTTCTATGCCCAACTCGTGGGCTTTGTGGGCGGCGGCCAGCATTCGCATGTTGAAGCACTGTTGGCAGCGTCTTCCGCGCTCGGGCTCATTCTCCAGACCGCACACATGGCGTTGCCAGAGGGCATGGTCGTAGTCGCCGTCAATCCAGCCGAGCCCCATGCTCTCGGCATGGCGTTTGCTCTCGTTCTTGCGGACGGCGTATTCTTCTTGTGGAAAGATGTTGGGATTGAAATAGAAAATGGTGGGGCGGAGGTTGTGCTGCACCATCCATTCGACAATGGCCGACGAACATGGGGCACAGCAGGCATGAAGCAGCACCTGCGCAGGAGCCGTTGGCTCAAGCAATATCGCGGGTATCTCAATGGCCGGTCGTTTCATGCTCTCAGTCGAAAATTCTGAACTCGTAACCCTGCTGCTGGAGCCATTCGATGGACTGGGGCAGGGCCGTGCGCAGTTTGTCAATGCTCTTTAGCGAATCGTGGAAAGTGATGATTGAGCCGTTGCGGGCGAACTGTTTCACATTCTCCACCACTTCGTCGGCAGTGAGCCATTTGGAGTAGTCGCGCGTTACGAGATCCCACATCACGATGCGGAAATCTTTGCTCAGCCAGTAATAGACACTGTGGCGCATCCACCCGTGGGGAGGACGGAACAAGTGTGAGTGAATGAGCTCGTTGGCTTTGTAGGTGTTGATGATGTAGGTGGTGGTCCAGTGCTTGAAACCGCCCAAGTGGTTGAAGGTGTGGTTGCCCACCTGATGGCCTTCGCTGACTATTTGTTGGTAGAGCTCAGGGTGTTTGTGAACGTTGTCGCCCACCATGAAGAAGGTTGCCTTCACACCGTAGCGACGCAGTGTTTCGAGGATGAAAGGCGTGGCTTCGGGAATGGGCCCATCGTCGAAAGTGAGATAGACGGCTCGCACATTCTTGTCCATTCGCCACGTAGCTTTTGGGTAAAGCCATCGCAGCCATTTGGCTGGTTGTTCAATGATCATCCTTTTTGTTGGTTTTGAAATTATGAGTTAGAAGTGGAGAGCTTGGAATGCGGAACGTTCATGCTCCTGATTCCTTGCTCTCGACTCCCAACTTGCAAGATTGATTATTCCTGATAGAGTTTGCCGCCTCTGCCTTCGAAGGTGTTGGCCAGCTTCGACATTTCTTCAGCCAACTTGTCGCTCCACTTGTTGTCGATGATGTCGGCCACGTCGAGACACTGTTGCATGACGTAGAACTGAATCAAGCAGTCCTGCTGCGACTGTGCGAATCGGTTGGCATCGAGCGACAAGTACCACTTCAGATATTGGGCGCAGTTGGTCCATACGGCTTGCAGGTCTTGCTTGGCCAATTGCTTGTTGCCCACAAGCGCGTAGGCCTTGGCAAAGTTCAGAGCTCCGCTGGTGTAGTTCTTTGGAACATTGTAGGCCGGTATCACCTTGTCGGCGTAGGCCAGCACCTTTGCGGCCTTGTCTTTTTGGTTCTCCTGAATGAGTCGCAGGGCCAAGTCGCCGAACAGCCGGCGGTGGGTGTAGCACATGCGCATGACGGTTTCGTCGAGATAGATGCCTTTTTGGTCGAGTCCTCCGAACTTGAACCGCTTCATCAGGTTTTCGTAAATGCGCTTGGTGTCATAGTTCTTGGCGCCGGGAACGGGCTGCCCGCCAATGTTGGTGGTGAACGGAGTGATGCGGTTCACCAGACCTTCCTGCACGAAGTTGTTGCCCAGGTTCATGTAGTTGTCTTCGCCCACGGTGAGAGCCACGTAGATGGGGCGGGTCCAGTTGCACTGCGAAATCATTTCGAGCATCATCAGGTCACCCTTGTAGAGGGCGCTCTTTCCCTTGAGCGAGATGACCATTCTGTCGGGAATGGAGTCTGCTGCCATCATCATGCCGCTCTTGCGGACAGCCTCTTTGTCGATGGTCATGAAGAGCGTGTCGGTGGGAATGAGGTGCAGATCCTTGTTCTTGTTGCGCACCCAGTATTTCAACACGTTTTTCAGCTCAAACGGGTCGTCGCCGAAGTTCTCGCGGGCCTGTTCGGGATTATCCTTGTAGAACTGCAGGATTTCTTCCTTGGCACTGGGGTCTATTTCTACAATTTCGTTGGTACCCGAGCAGTAGTCGAGTCGTGGCCATGATATGGGCACCGACGGCGAATCGTAGGCCGGGCGGCGCATCTGGTCGATGTACCAATCGGTTTGCAGGTAGCTCAAGTTGCACACGCGGGCATCGGTTCGCACACCCTCCACATCCTGGTTGTACCACAGGGGGAACGTGTCGTTGTCGCCGTTGGTGAAGATGATGGGGTTGCCCTCCTGTTGCAGCGACATGAGGTAGTTCTGTCCGAAGTC
>DFFM01000004.1:15868-16058 GCA_002369515.1 Prevotella sp. UBA3776
CCGAAGTCGCGGCAGGTGTAGCGTCCGCTTCGGTCGTGGTCGTCCCATGTCTGGCTGGCCATTTGCACGGGCACGAGCAGGCATACGAGTCCAACGATGGCGGCCACTGCCACGTTGTTCAACTTCAGGCGGCGTTCCAACAGGTCGATGATGGCGGCCACACCCATGCCACACCAGATGGCGAAGGCAT
>DFFM01000004.1:16120-54220 GCA_002369515.1 Prevotella sp. UBA3776
GAGCCGGCGTAGGCATAGTCGCGTTCGCGTGGCTGCAGCGGAGTCTGGTTGAGGTAGATGACGATGGCCAGACCCGTCATGAAGAACAGGAAGAACACCACCCAGAACTGCTGGATGCCTTTCTTTCCGCGGTAGGCCTGCCAGAACAGACCGATGAGGCCCAACAGCAACGGCAGACAGTAGAACACGTTGTGCCCCTTGTTTTCCTTCAGGTCGTCGGGCAACAAGTCCTGATCGCCCAGTCGCATGTTGTCAATCCACTTGAAGCCAGTGAGCCAGTTGCCGTGCTCCAGTTCGCCATGTCCCTGGATGTCGTTCTGTCGGCCTGCAAAGTTCCACATGAAGTAGCGCCAGTACATGAAGTTGCACTGATACGACAGGAAGAAACGTATGTTTTCCATCTGTGTGGGCACCTTCACATCAATCATTTCGCCACATCGGTCGTATTGCACGGTGCGTCCGTCAACGCCTCCCATCCAACTCTCGTAGGCATTGGTATGGCTGGAGTCGTGCATGCGGGGGAAGAACATGTTCTGTGCGTACTCATAGTTGCGCTTGTAGCCCACGATGAAGTAAGAGTCTTTCTCTGTGTCGGAGGCTTTCTCCTTGCGCTGATATTCGGGAGCGCCCTCGCTGAAGACGGGGCGGCACATGTTGCCATCAACGCTGAGCTTCACCTGCGAGGTGTAGGCCTGTCCGTAGAACAGCGGACGGTCTCCATACTGGTCGCGGCTGAGGTATTTGCCCAGAGTGAAGATGTCTTCGGGCGAGTTCTGGTCCATGGGCGGGTTGGCCGACGAACGGATGACGATGACGGCATACGTGGAGTAGCCAATCATGAGCATGAGCAGGCAGAGCAGTGTGGTGTTCTTCATGCGGGCCGTGATGGCGGGCACACGGGGTATTTTGCCGCTGATTACCACCCACAGCAAGGCCAGCACCACAATGCCGATGAGGAATGCCGACCAGCCATAGCCGTAGAACGGGATGCCGAGCATGCCCACCGATGCCAGAAACGCGATGTTCTGGCGCGAGCGGCTCTTGTTTTGGTATGTTTCGTAGATGGCCCAAATGACGATGCCCACCAACAGCAGCAGGTAGATGATGACGCCCGTGTTGAAGGGCATGCCCAGCGTGTTGACGAAGAACAGCTCGAACCATCCGCCCACGGTGATGATGCCCGGCACCACGCCATAGAGTATGGCGGCGACGAACACAAAGGAAATGAACAGGGCTATGAGCGATCCTTTCAGGTCGGCATTGGGAAAACGCTTGTAGTAATAAACCAACACAATGGCGGGTACACAGAGAAGGTTGAGCAGGTGGACGCCGATGGAAAGCCCCGTCATATACATGATGAGCACCAACCAGCGGTCGCTGTGAGGCTCGTCGGCGTGGTCCTCCCACTTCAGGATGAGCCAAAACACCACTGCCGTGAAGGCCGATGAGTAGGCATAGACCTCGCCCTCAACGGCCGAGAACCAAAATGTGTCGCTGAAGGTGTAGATGAGTGCTCCCACCAATCCACTGGCTTCGATGGCAATGAGTTTCTGGGTGGTCAGCTCGCTCCATGAGTCGATGAGCAGACGGCGTGTCAGATGGGTGATGCTCCAAAACAAGAACAAAATGCAAGTGGCGGAAAGCAACGCACTCATGATGTTCACCATGAAAGCCACCTTCGACGGGTCGCCGGCCAGTTGGGTGAACAGGTTGGCCGTGAGCATGAAGAACGGAGCCCCCGGCGGGTGGCCCACTTCTAGTTTGTAACCTGTGGTGATAAACTCAGGACAGTCCCAAAAACTGGCTGTCGGCTCGATGGTTGAACAATACACGATGGCGGCTATCGCAAATGCCAGCCACCCCATGACATTGTCAACGAGTCTGTACTGTTTCATTGATGTTATTGTACTGTTTTTTTTGTTGATTGCTACAAAATGTCGCCAAAGGAATGCGAAACGGTGCGGAGCACCACTGCTGGTTTCCACGACGAAATGACGTTTTCTTATGCAAAGGTAATGCAAATCGTGCGCTTAACCACCTATTTATTATATTTTAACTCTGTTTTGGCTTGTTTTGCCTCTGACTGCCATAATGCAAATACCCTCTGCTTGTGAAGTTCTCTTTTCTCAAGCAGAGGGAATATCTTGTCGCCTCACATTGGGTGAAGGAGGCTGTTTCCCTTTTTCTGTATAAAAATCAATATCTTTGTAACGGTCGTTTACTCTTCCCAGACGCTATGGCCTTCCACCTCTTCCCAGGCGTTGGCTTCGTCGGCACGAGGCTGGCCACCATGTTCTGGCGTACCATCACCGCCACCACCAAGTCCAATGCCGGCGTTGCCATCAACTTCTGACACTTGATCCAGCAAGTGTCCTTCTTCGTACATCACAACGAACTTCGTTGTCGGCATAACATACTTTCTCATTATCCTTGCTTCTATTGTTTGAATCCGTTTTTTAAATCGTGTGCAAAGTTACTACAACTAGGAAAAAAAGCACTCCTTTTCGTCCATTATTTTTCCTCAATTTAGTTTTTTTATAACTCGGAGAGACCTCTGTTGCGAATTGGCTGGAGGTCGGTGTTTTCCCCAAAAAAACGCCAAGAGCATCGTTTTTTCTGAGAAGAGGGTCGTCAATCATCGTATAATCATGATTTACATCTCCTTTTTGTCAATTTTGAGAAAAAAAACAGGAAGAAACATGACAATGAATGAAGAAAAACCTTATCTCTGCAGCAGATTTACTGACAGAATCAAAAGCTGTAACGAAACTGATGATTAGCTAGAAATAATAATGTAGAACTTAAAAACTGAAGAAAACATGAAAAAGTTAATGATGATTGCTGTCATGCTGACAGCAACGCTGACCATGAGCGCACAAATGGAAGAGGGCACATGGTCGCTGATGCCTAAGGTGGGATTCAATGCTGCTGACATTTCGGGCGGCAAGGATGTGTTGGATAATCGCTATGGATTGGTAGCCGGTTTTGAACTCGAATACAAGGTGGCCGACTGGTTCGGCGTGAGCGCAGGCGCATTCTACGAGCAGGAAGGCTGGAAAGTCAAGGAAGGCGACAAGAACCAGGAAAACGACTACATCACTGTTCCCGTCATGGCTAAATTCTATGTTTGGAAGGGACTTTCGCTCAACACTGGTTTTCAGGCTGGTTTCATGACCAAAGCCAAGGGCGACTATGACAAGTCGGACATGAATAAGTTCGAGCTGTCTGTGCCCGCAAGCATTTCCTATGAGTTCCCCTTCGGCCTGAATCTTGAAATCCGCTATAATGTGGGTGTCACCGATGTGCTGAAGAACAATCCGCAGTGGATGAAGAACGAGGCTCCGCAGTGGCTGTCCAAATGGCGTGGCTACGAGGAGAAGAACAACACTCGGATTCTGCAGTTCACCGTAGGTTATAAGTTTGCGCTCTAAGCCTCGGCATCAAGTAATCATTCAGAAAATATCAAAGGTACCAAGGTTCGGGGGTACGAGAAATGTTTAGTAAATGGAGTTTCCATTTGTAAACAGTATTCTCGTACCCCCGACTTTTGTTTCTTCTTCTCCTGAAATCAATCAGATGTAATACTCTGCCGAATCTACGAGTCCGGCTCGCAGGGCGTAGCGAGTGGCTTCGTGGACGTTGTTGACATTGATTTTTCGGAAAATGTTTTTCCTGTGGGTGTTGACCGTGTGGAAACTGGAGAAACGCTTTTCGGCTATTTCGCGGGTGGTCATTCCCATGGCGATGTCCTTGAGTATTTCGCGTTCGGTGGCCGTGAGCCGCACGTTCTCTTCAGGAAGTGCGGCTGGTGCAAGTAGTTGCTCGGCCATGCGCTGGCAAATGTAGCGTTGGCGCTTGATGGCATAGTTGATGGCCTGGCTGATTTCGTTCAGGGGCGATTCTTTGAGCAGAATGCTGATTTGGCTCCACGAGGCCACCACCCGTCGCACAAAGTCCTGGCTGAGGTCTTCAGAGAAGAGCACCCAGCGGGCTGTGGCAAATCGCTGGCAGAGGATGAGCAGTTCTTCGGCATCGTTGATGTCGAAAAGCGTATAGTCAAGCAGTACCACCGAGTCGGGGTACTGCTTGAGTTGTTCTATGAGTTCGGTTTTGTCTTCGGTGTATTTCAACCGTGTGCCGTCTATCTGCTGACAGATGTACATCAGCCCTGCTCGGGTGATGTCCTGACGGTCGGCTAAGCATATATTTATCATTTTTTTAATGGAGTTTAGGTGCTCGGGAGTTGGGAGTGCTGTCCTTAGAACGTCATTCTCACCATCATTCTGATACCGTGTTTGTTGGCGGTGGGCAGATTGAGATAGTTCAATCGGCGCACATACTCTACGTGCAGAATTTTGAATATGTTGTGGACACCGGCGATAAGCTCCACATAGGGCTCTTTTTTGTTCATGATGTAGCTTCCGTAGGGGAAAGGCATCAGGTCGGTGTCGTTGGCATTCTGTTCGAGTGTGGGGTTGTTCTTGTCGGAGAGGTCTCCCCATAGGCACTTCACGCCGATGTACTCGCGCCACTTGAGCTTCTTGAGCAGCGGAATGCGGTTGAAAATCTTTCCGTTCATGTCCCACGAGATGTCAAGCGAGGCGTAGCGGTCGTTGAGGAACTCCATGTTGTTCACCAGGTTGAAGGTTTCGTCCTGAATGATGTACGACAGGTTGGAGGCGGGCATGAGCAGCAACGGATAGGGCACCTTGGTCCACTGGATGCCGCCCTTGAGGTAGCAGTCTATCTTTCCCCAGCTCTTCATCCAGAAGCGTTTGTAGATGCTGGCGTCGGTGACGTGATAGGCATAGTTGGCACCAAAGACGCCTTTCAGGCCGATGGTGTGGCCGATGGTGAACACGGGGGCGTCTAGGTTCATTTTGATGCGGCGCTGCTTGGTGTTGATGAAGGTTTCGCCGGGGGCAAAGCGCAGCTCGCCGTGCAGTTCGGTGGTGCGGAACTTTCCGTGGTGCAGGTTGTCGGTGTAGAGAGCGGCCTGTGCGTCGGCCACGGTGGGTGCCCAGTCGGCGCCACTGGCTGCTGGCGGCTCGTTCTTGAGTTGCTCCATCTGGCGGTTGATGTCGGCAAGGCTGGCGAAGTAGAGGTCGCCAGTGGCCTCGTTGGCCTCGGTCTTCAGGCTGAAGGTGGTCTTGAAGCCCCAGTCTTCCTCGCGCTCGAAGGTGAGCGACTGGCGGTTGTAGAACATCATTTTCTCGGCCTTGCTCCATTTGAAGGCGGTGAAGACGTTATCCTTGTCGGTGCGCATGAACTTGTCGGTGGGCGCACAGACGTCGTAGGTGCTGGTAAGTGTGAGTGTGCGTTTGGGAAACTCGCGGGGCAGGTATTCTTTCTTGTTGAACGAATAGGTGAGTTCGCCCTTGTAGTAGTTCTTCTTGCTCTTCCAGCCACGGGCCACGTAGCCCGAAGCAAACCAATGGGGATTGAGATTGGCATTGGTCTGTGCGCTGATACGCGTGCGCAGTCCGTCCACGGGGTTCTTCGAGATCATGGTGTTCACGGGGCCTATATCGACATAGTTTTTCTTGCCCTGCGGACTGGTTTCCACAAAGTTCTCCACCAGTGCCTTGATGCCGAAGATGAACCACTTGAAGCCTTTTATCTGCTCAATGTTGTGGATGAAGGCATCCATCGAACTTTCGCCCTTGGTCAGCTCCACGCCGCGGTATTGGTTCCAGAAGGCTTCGTCGCGCATCATGGCGTCGGCGTCGCGCCGTTCCTTGGCCTTGCCCTTGAAGAGTTGCTTGGGCAGTTCGTCAAAGGCGTAGTCGCTCAGTCGCGTCGTTCGTATGACGAGAGCCTTGCTGAGAAATTTGGTCAGGGCCATCTCCACGAACATGTCGTCAACCGAGAGAGCCCATTCGCCATTGGGAAGCCGGGTGTATTCTTGCATGATTTGCAGGTTCTCCACAAAGTTCACGTCGCTGCGCTTGGGAATGGTCATGTTGCAGCGCTTCACGTGCAGCGTTGAATCGCAGAGCACGTAGATTTCGCCGCGGAAGCCAAAGTCCTGCTGGTTGTTGGGAATGAACTGCAAGTGGTAGCACAAGTCTTTGTCCACATAGACCGTGTCCTCGATGTAAAAACGGTAGAAACTGATGGCATCCTTGCCGATGGGCGACGTGAACGGATACTGCAGCAGTCGCACCTGGTCGTCGTAGATGTCCACGTCGGTGAAGATGTCCTTCAGGGCGGTGTTCAGGATGTCGCCCGTTTCTATGAGGTGGTTGATGCCTGTAGAGTTTTGGCCCTTGATGATGCGCTTTTCCGAGCGTGGGCTTTTGCGATAGATGATTTGTGTGAGCGTTTCATCTACAGAGATGGGCAGAATGAGCTTCTTGGTGTAGGGCGAAGGCTCCACCTGATTGAGCAGCCACTGGTGCTTTTTGAACAGCGACGACTCGAGGTCCTTTGGCGTTAAGTCGTTGAAGGCGAGCGTTATTTTCTGGTATTTGTTGAACTGGTAATAGTCGTGGTTTTCCAACCGTGTCTTCTTCTTGGCGGCAATCACCCTGCGCATCAGTTCGACGGCCGGATTGTCTTTGCGGCTGTACTTCTTGCGTTTCGACTTCACCACCACGTTCTGCAGCGTTTTTGTTTCGGGTTTCAATTTCACGTTGAGTGTCGAGGGGGTGTTGCTGCCGATGAGCACCCTCACTTTCTCGTAGCCCAGTGCCGAGAGCGTTAGATACCATCCGTTGTGACGCTCTATGGTGTATCGTCCCTCGTCATCGGCCGACACGGCAATGTGATGCCCCTGGTAGATGGCGCTGGCATGGGGGATGGTGTCGCCGGTGACGGCATCGGTGATGACACCGCTTATCTGTGCAGCCATGCTTTGGGCCATCATCCAGAGCACGAGCAGCAGGCTCGTTTTCTTCAGTTTGAAAGTTTTCACAAAATCTCTTTTCATGCTTGATTTCACGTCGTGTTTAGTATTATAGCAGTTGGTCTAAATCTGTAATCACCAGGTTGGGCACCGTTTCGTCGTAGGATTCGTCGGTCCACCCTTCGCCCTTGAACCATACGGTGCGGCAGCCAGCCTTGCGGGCGGGCAGAATGTCCTTGTAGAAACTGTCGCCCACCACGGTGATGTCGGCAGGCTGCAGATTCAAGCTGGGGTTCAGCCTCTGCAGGGCTTCAACACCCAGGCTGAAGATGCGGTGGTCGGGTTTGCGGATGCCTACCACGGCCGATTCAATCACGCTCTCAAACAGACTGTCGAGCTGAAACTCTCGCAGCACCACTTCAATGTTGCCGTAGAAATTGCTCACCAACACCATGGGGCAGCGTTCGCTCAGCCGGCAGAGCACATCGCGGCTGTGGCTCACCGTCTGTTGCACCTCGGCATAGAGATTGTCGAGCAGCTGGCGCTGAGTCTCCCGGTAGTCCTGCTCGGAAGGGTTCCAGTAGCCTTGTTCCAGCAGGAACTCCAGTTCGATGCGCAGTTTCACGTCGAGCAGGTGGTGGAACGTGTGGGTGGGTTTGATGATGGGGTTGCTGCCCAGAGTGCGTTCGGCATGGACGTATGCCTCGCGAAACTGCTGCTCGTTCACTGGCACTTGAATCTGCTGGTAGGCATGCCACAGTTTCTTGCCCCAGTGGCATCCGGCAGTGTCGATGGTGCCTCCGTAGTCGAAGATGTATGCTTTGGTGTTCATTGTTCTTGTTGGTTGCTCAAAGTTCAATGTTCATTGTTCAGTGAATTGTTCAGTCGCAGGCAGAGTTTCTCGTGGGTGTTGTGCATATAGACGTAGAGTACGGTGAGCACAATGATTTCGATGAGGAAATAAACCCACGGGCAGTTGAGCAGTGCTGTGATGTAGAGGCAGATGGCGCGCACGTTGAAAGTCAGGATGTTGGTGTATTTCATCAGCGGCCGGCTTCCCTTGAGAAACTCCTGCCTAACGGATTCTTTCCGTTTGTTGTCGGCGCAGTTCTTCCACGAAGCGAAAAACTTCTGAAACTCGGGAGTGCGGCGTTCCTGGCTCTTGCAGTAGTTGGCGTAGTTGTAGAAGAACAGCCTTCCCATCAGGTCGCCCTTGCGTTTCATCTCCTCGTAGGTCCGCCGCTGCTGGGCGTAGTTGTCCAGTTCGCTGCCTTCTTTGCCTTTGAGGAAGAAAAGATGAATGTTGCGGTAGTAGTCGGAGAGCGAACTCTGTGGCGAATGGCAGAGCAGACCGGCTACGGCCGCCAGCAGCCATATCCAGAAGCCCCAGCGCAAGTCGGAACCAGGGATGAGCTGCGGCATCATTCGCAGACAAAGGGCAAAATAGATGCAGAAAAACCACACGTCGCCCGAAAAACCGTCGAGCATGCGTCCGATGAGGGTTTTCTTGCCCGTGAGGCGCGCCATCTGTCCGTCGGTGGAGTCGCAGAAATTGGCCAGCATGAGCAAGGCCACGCCTGCCAGATTGTGCCACACGTCCGTGTGGACAAACATCAGGGCGGCTCCTATGCCCAAGAATATGGAGAGAATGGTGATGACATTGGGATGAACACCCAGTTTGTTCCAAAACAGGGCGAATACCAGCCCTATGGGCCGTGTGAAGTGTACATCGAGCCATTCTTCTGTGTCGTTGCTCTTAAACGATGCCTGAAGCATCTCCTTGAATGTTGCCATAGTTTGATTTTGCTATTTTACCTTTTTTTTGAATTCTACTGTTATACATTTTGCTGGGAGTGGGGGAGTAGATTCCCAATGGCTTCGGCGGCTTCTTCGCGGCAACGCGAAAAGCTGGGCCAATCGTTGAAGTCGATGATGGCCAGCGAGCCGTCGGAACTTACCACGCAGTCGCCGCCATATACCTCAATGCCAACCAAGCGGGCCAGCCGCCGCACTTCTCGTTGGAGTTCCGCTTCGTCGAAGGCATAATGATGGGCAGCCCCGTTGAGCCGCTCGTCGCCGAACTTGCTGATGCCGTCGTCCGAGGGGTAGTAGTAGCGGAACAAAAGTCCGTCGCCCACGCCATAGAATTTCAGCACGTCGCCTTGAACGTGTATGCTCCTCACCACCTCGGTGATGCCACGCTCACGAAAATCTGCCATGGCCCTGCGCTCGTCGGCCTCGGTGGCACAAAACACCACGTCGCCGCGCCTCTCAGCCGAGCCGTCACCGCGTTTCAGCCAGCACCCCTTGTCGCCGGCCAGCGGCGGCATGGCCACCTGCGCCGAGCGCATCAGCTGGTCCAGACGGCTGCGTCGGCTGCACAGTTGCACTGCTTCGGGGCGGTTGATGCAACGTACGCCGCTCTCGCGCACCACTTGCAATGCCTGCTCCGAACGGGCCATGGAAAAGCAAATGTCGGCTCCACGGAGAGTCTCGCGGCCATCGCTGCCGGCCATGTCGGCCTCGCGCACGAATGTCACTTCGCATCCCCGTCTGCGCAGCCTGTCGGCCACGGCTTCGAGGATGGCCCGGTCCACTTCTACCGAATTGGGCGAAAAACGCTCGTCTCTATAGATGCAAACGGCTTTCATCTTTTTCATGCTCCAAATTCATGGTTCATTGAAGAAACGCTTCGGCCTTGCCGATGTCGCTGGCGTGGTCGATGTCGAGCACTTTGCTGAATGCAAAGGCTTTCAGCCGCTGGCCGTCGCGCACGAGAGCCCGTTGGAAGTTGCGCATGCGCGATTCTCCACGAGCCATGCAGCCGTTGAGCGTCGTGATGGCGCGTGGTGTCAGTCCGTAGATGCCGCCGCTGATGTAGGTGGCGCTGCGATGGCTGTCCAGCCCGCTGGCGTCGTCGAAGAATCCCGTGATGTTCATCTGTTCGTCCGTGCCTACATAGAGCGGCTTCTCGTCGTCGATGTAGTCGGTGACGCCCATCAGCCCGTCTTGCTGCTGAAGGCAATCGGCGAACTGTTCCACATAGGTTTTGAACTCCGACTCGCGGAAGATGGTGTCAACCGTGGTGAGCACGAACGGTTCGTCAGCCAGCATGCTGCTCAGCTCGTAGAAGCTGTGCATGGAGCTGGGCGTAGTCTTCACCACGTAGCGCAACGGTATGTGCCTGCCACCCAACCCGTCGCGCTGGATGGCACACAAATGGTCGCTCACGAGCTGGGTCAGGTTGTTGCAAATAACTGCTATTTCGGTGGCGTTGTTATCCATAAACACTCTAATGAGCCTGTCGATGAGCGGCTCACCATTAATCTTGACCAGAGGTTTCGGGCTGTCGATGCCTTCGCTGGCCAGTCTGGAGCCCTCACCTGCTGCTATAATCGCATATTTCATATACAAAAAAAATTGCACCCTGTAAAATACAAGGTGCAAAATTACTGCAAATAACTGACAGCAGAAAACTTTTTAGCATATTTTTGTTTTCCTTATTGTCAATTATAGCGGAAAATTGCTTTTTTTACATGTTAAGTCCTTCGGTCATGATGTCTCCGTTGCCAAGTTTCTCTTTGTCCAGCTTGCCCACACGGCCTGCTATCTCCACGTCGCCGTTGCCGGTCAGGCGGATGTTGGCATAGCCGGCCGTGACATCATCCACTTCGATGTCGCCATTGCCGGTGAGGCTAAGAAAAATCTTGTCACAAATGACCTTTTGGAAGTCTATGTCGCCATTGCCCGTCAGCTGTACGCGCAGTTCGTCGGTATCCACTATTCCTTCGGCCTTGAAATCGCCGTTTCCGGTCATGTTCACGCTTGTCAGGTCGGGCGAAGTGACATACAGCGCGACACTCTTGCGGAGCATCGAAAAACTCAGCCTGTAGGGCTTTTGCGCAATGACCAGCGTGTGGCCGTCGCTTCCTATGTCGAGCGAACTGACCAGCATCTCGTCGCCTTCTGCCCGTACAGAGATTTTTTCTCCTTGCGAGTAGTAAACGTCAATGTTGCCAGAAATGTCAATGGCTTCGAATTGTCCTAGTTGGAAATCCTTAGAAACATTTTTACTCTTTCGCGTTGTCTGCGCCATGCAGCCCGCCAACCCCACCAGGGCTGCTGCTGCCATCAAAAACATGGTGATCTTTTTCATTTTTCTCCTTTTGTTTGTGTTCTTGCTTTGTCCGTTTGACGAAAGAAACACTGAAAAAGTTGCAAATCGGCCACAAATTTTGCATCCGTGCCGTGCCTTGTTGTAGCATCCTGCGGGATGGCGAAATTATCTCCCGACGTTGTTCCCAATTTTTCTAGAAAATCTGAACGTATCTCCCGACAATAAAAAAACAGTTCCCGACGACGGGATTTTATCGCCCGAAGATAGAAATTTATCTCCCGAGAATAGGAAAACAGCTCCCGGCGCTAATACCCTTCTAATGGAGAACTAATGTCCGTTAACTTCGCAGCCTGAAAAGGCTGTTAACTTCCAATAACTCCTGATAACTCCCAACATGCGAAATTTTAATAAAATAACTCAACTTTCGCATGTTAAGTAAACAAGGAGTTGCAAGGAGTTACAAGGAGTTTCAAGACATTAGTCTTTGCTCTGAGTCCTTCTGTTTTTGGGGAAACACGGCACGAAGCTATTGTCTTGCAACTCCTTGAACTCCATGAACTCCTTGAACTCCAAAAAGTTGAGCGATAGCGAAACTTGAATAAAATAAATTATGTGGAGAAATCTTTTTTGGTTTCAAGTTTATTTCGTAATTTTGGATAAAATCGCAAACCTTTTGTAAATAAAGGCAGTTCGGAGGATTGAGAAAAATCTGGGTTACGAACTGGCAACGGTTCTCATTTCCTCATTCTGCCGTGATTTGCTTGTCAATGAACTCCCGACTCAGAGCCGCCAGCATGTTTCAATGGCTCATTGTCGGGGGCAAAGGTACACAGAAAATGCGAGATTACAAAACGTTGAAGGATTTTTCACCTTTTGTTCTTTTGTCTCGTGATTTTGTGCTACCTTTGCACACATAATAAATGAGCGAACCAATGGCAAAGATTACCGTCCAAAATACTGAAATAACAGTCTTGTCTTATAACGACAAAGACTATATATCTCTTACAGATATGGCTAATGGCAAACAAAGTGAAAGCCGTGCTGCCGACATCATTAAGAACTGGATTCGCACAAGATACACCATTGAGTTTCTTGGTACTTGGGAGATGATTCATAATCCCAATTTTAAAGTGGTCGAATTTGACCACTTTAGAATGCAGGCTGGTTTACCAAGTTTCGTCATGAGCGTGAGTGAGTGGATTGAGAAGACTAATGCCATTGGCATCATTGTGAAGAAAGGTCGTTATGGCGGCACATACGCTTTCAAGGATATTGCTTTTGAGTTTGGAACCGCCATTAGTGTAACCTTCAAACTCTACTTGATTGACGAGTTTCAAAGACTGAAAGAGGAAGAACAGAAGCAATTGGGATGGACTGCCAAAAGAGAACTCTCTAAGATTAACTATCGCATCCATACAGATGCTATCAAGAGCCATCTGATACCCGAAGAGGTCACCCCAGCACAAGCAAGTATCATCTATGCCGAAGAAGCTGATGTCTTGAACGTGGCCATGTTTGGGATGACCGCCAAGCAATGGCGAGAGGCAAATCCCGACCTAAAAGGCAATATCCGTGACTATGCCACCATCAACGAACTGATATGCCTGTCGAATATGGAGAATATCAATGCAGTGCTAATCAATGATGGAATACCACAGGGCGAAAGACTTGTAAAACTCAATCAGATTGCCATTCAGCAGATGCAGGTGTTGGAGGGGAATAGCAATAGGAATCTGTTAAAGTGAAAGGCTTTTATGACAGACAAGCTATATATACATCTGGCTCATCTCCATAATCCACGATGCAGGCATGATTTATGCCCTTTTTTAGTGCGGATGTTAGGATTATAAAAAAATGCCATCTTTGCAGGCAACTAATTAAATACTAATGATTATGGATAGAGAAGAATTATTTGAAGAGTTTATTAATGAATGCGAGAAAGAACCACTAACCTTTTGCGGTCAAGGAAATCCCAATGCTGATATTTTGATTATCGGTAAAGAGTCAACGGATACAAGTGAGGCTCTTATTCGTGATAAAATTAAGCTATGCAGAGATAAAATAAATCGAGATGCACCAAGAGACATTAATCCCCAAAACAAGACTTGGTGTTATTATCAAAAGTTAATTGATGAAATATACCAACGTAAGTCAGAAGAACCTAACAAATGGGATTTTGAAAAGCTTGCTTTTACAACTGAAATGAACAATATCCCAAGCAAGCGTTCTTATCTTACAAAAGAAATAAAGGATGGTATCAATAAACGCTTGCAATTTTTCAAAGATTCACGTTTTATTAAGTCATTTCCTGTGGTAATTCTAGCCTGTTCTAATTATATTAATAACGACAAAAAGAACGGGTACCAGATTAACCAAACTTTTGGTGTTGAGTTTGATAATGAGCCAAATAGTGATGGGAGCCCAATAGGCGAGCACAAGAAAAAGTATCCCACAGGTTTTTGGTTTTATACTCATCATAGTAAAGATAAACAGAAACTCGTCATACATACCGTTCAATTAAGCCAAATTCAAAATGATATGATTGAGGATATGGCAAATGAAATTAGAGACCATCTAACAAAGCTTGGTAAAATATGATACAGCGTAAATTTAGAATCAAGGACGGCGTTCTTCTTGAAACAACAGAGGTTGGGATAGAAGATTATTCGAAGCTTCTTAAGTACAATATGAACCTAAAGAAGATGGCAGATGACATCAGACGTTCAAGAAAAGACGAACACTTTGAGAATTATCTGTTGAAGGCAGAAGAACTCTTTGCAGAAGAAATTGCGAAAGCAAAAGTAGTAAAAAATCCTGTGTTTGGTAATCATTCCATATTCTATTATATGTATGGTCACATGAATGACTGGATTAGATATGCAGAAAACGAAGTCATTTACGCAAAAGCATTACTTACGCAAGCCTGCAATATAGGAGAAACTGTGCGAATAATAAGACTTAGCCGCGATATAGAAGATGCTGCAAATAAACTGATGGACGCATTAAACTTGGATGAGATAGGAGCAAAGTATGTAGTGAATCAAAGATTAAGCATCTTAACAGGTATCATACCTGAACAACAGAAAGAGGCTATTATGCATTTTGAAAAGCGACTTTCAAATGTAAAAGAATTGGCTAAATATGATAAATAGAAGTCCTCAACAATGGAACACTCCATTGAAGTCTCTACTGAGAGACTTACAGAGAGAAGACAGGAAAACAGAAAATGCCGCCTTGAAAGAATTGAGACGGCGTTTTGTTGGACTTGACAAAGGGCAACAGATGCAAGTCATTATGCATCACCTTCGTCGTGAAAAGTCATTTCGTGAATGGGCATACACACGATTACTTGATTTGTGGGACGAGTCATTTGAGCCTATTATCAAGGGTTTATGGGAGCAGTACCATGAGGAAAAATGCGCATGGGCTGTCATCAGGCATTTTCCACTTTCGTATGTATTGGAACATAAAGAGGACTTAGCCATTGGAAAAAATCGCCCATTTGTGATCAGGCGATTGTGTGAAGACAGATCATACACTATTGATAGAGATAAACTTACGCCTTACGAATATATCTGGATCCTCTCAACAACAGGGCGAGACATTACGACAGAAAGGGCATGGGGCATCCTCTTTGAAGCAACCAAAGAAGTCTGTCAGGCTAAAGATGCTGACGATTACGGACAAGGAGATACCTTCTCCATAAAGATAAATAAAATTCTTTATCATCTGGACAAAATGGAGAAATCAGTCATTACGGCCTCTTACAGAAATTGGTATCAATCGGCCATTGAAAGCATTACGGATTCCCAGATATGGGATTGGTATAGGATTGCTAAACAATTGAAACTTGATGGAATATGGCACCCTTACGATATTCTCGCAGACAAATTGTTTATGCACTTGCCAGAGTTAGAGATGTTTATTGCAGGGAACAAATTCTCTATTCAGTAAATTTCGAAAGGGATAGGCTTAAAGCCCAAATCCCTTCTTTCGAGTCTGACTTTGAGATAGCCCAAACTGTTCCATAAACCATTGGGTAATGGGTGTCTCGTTGATATGCAGGAACAAGTTTCGCTTCTCGTCCCTAATCAGTTGTGCCGTGACATTATCCGCAAGTACATTGCGCCTATACTCATTAGAGTGAAGCCACCCGCTATAGTTGACGTTCTGCCCGTGCAGCAGTTTGCCGGTCTGTTCCTCATTGAAACCGTATTGCAGACACTCACGCTCCATGTGGAGGAAACGCTTAAAACTTGGGAACCATCTGTAAGCCTTGTCTAAGATGCGCTTCAAGTTGCTCACCTCCTGCTGGTGCTGCTCATTGGTACGGTTGAGTTCTCTTGCGTGGCTGTCCTTCAACCTCTGCATATCGGTGTGCAGTCTTTCAATCTGGTCATTCAAATCTTCAACCTCCCTATGCAGTTGGGCATTCTCTTTCTCCAGTCGGTTCACCTTGTTGCCGCCAAAAAGGGAATTCACTCCGTTGAGTACGCTGGTGGCAGTCTTCGTGGCGGAGTTCTTGCTCAGGCAAGCGACCAAGGTCGATAACTTCAATTCCTCTGTCTTAGTCTCTGCCTTAATACGGGCAAGTTCTTTCTTGGCCTGTTCTGCCTCGGCTATCACCAGTCTCGTCTTTTCCTGTTCTTCCAGCAGTTGATGTAGGCAGACATACCTCTGTCCGCTACCTTTGCTTTCTCTAAGTGTAATACTGCGTATCCCATTCGATTGTTTTGATTTATTCGTTTGACATTTCGTTTCGTTGGTCTCTCGTTCCTGTCTGTGTTTGGCTCTTGCCGACGGTCTTTGCAGGGAGTCCAGAGGGGTGCAACACCTCGGCCTATTAGGGATTTTTAGCACTAACTTGTTTGTGCGGCTCGGAAAAACCCTAATAGGCTACGGTTTTTCTCGCCTGTGGAAATATCCGTACCTGCGTCAGCATCAAGCCCGTCGTGCCTTGTCATGCCCCATGCTTCGTAAGCTCTGTTATTGCTGCCAGTATCACCTCAAAGGGCTTGTGGTTACGGCTGATACGCTCCAGTAATTGACTTCGCCGAAAACTGACTTTGGATTTTCCTTCGGATAGTCACGGTAGCGGTCGATAATCTGCAAGGGCACTGCCAGCAGTTTCACCTGATATGGTACACCTGTCTTATGACGCTTGTTGACAAACCATTTCTCACCGTAGACCTCCACAATATTGTCCGTAGTCAGTTCCTTCAAGTCCACGAAAGACAGGGCAGTGAAGTTCATGAAAACGAGGAGGTCACGGACATATCAGTGCGACGGAAATACATCTGAAGGAAGTCTGCTACGTAGTTCCTCGACCTCACTTGCAGTTTGTATGTGCCAAAGCCCTGTCCTTGCCGACACGTCTTTTCAGACTGGCAATGTTCTTGTCGAACGCACCCAGCAGTGTTTCGTACTCGCTGCCGAAGCCCTGATAGGCATTGCGCACCATCTCTGCCGTGACGAATGCCTCACGGTCTGACAGGTGCTGGTAGTGCTTGATGATCTGTGCCTTGATGTTGTCAAGCTCACGGTTCTGGTCAAGAGCCTCCCTGCTTCTGCCCTTGGCACAGTTGCCCTTCGCGTCCCACAACGACAGTGGGATGCTCCGCTTGCAACTGAACTGGCTTTGCGTCCCGTTGATGGTGATTCTGCCCATCACTGGCACGATGCCGTTCTTTACCTTACTCTTGTTCGCATAGAACAATACCGAAAAAGTGCTTCTACTCATCTTCTAAATCCTTTTAAAATTCGGGCTGCAAAAGTAATACCATTCTGGGAATAAATTGCTATGCAAATCACGGCAGATTTGGGAAAGAAAAACGCAGAATGTGGAAACGGTTCGAACTGCCGAGAAATGTCTTGATTTGCGCAGACCGTTAAGAAAGTTTAACTTTCCGACATGGGGCTATCAGGGGTTCTTGCTCTGGCAAGCGGCAAGGCCGAGTCCGAATTGGAAACCTAATTCGTTCCGCAATCCGCCTCGATTTGCTTAGTGGTATCTTGCGGACTTTCCTCAAATTTCCTCGAATTGCCTTTATTTATGGGGCGAACTGCGTTAATCTTCCAAAATCGCTTTCGTATATCAGCATTATTTCGTACCTTTGCAGCAGATTTATTGATACAACCCCCATCAGATGAGTACTGAGAATTTAACACAAACCCTGACACAAACCGTTGAGGAACTTTCGGAGCCGAAAGCATTGAAGGGTTTGTTCCACCAGCATAGCGACGGGAAGCCGTTGCCTTCGCAGCGCGCGCTGGAAGAAATCATTGAACTTTCGAGAAGCATTTTGTTTCCAGGTTATTTTGGTAAATCTACCGTCAACATCAAGACCATTCGTTACCACATCGGTGTGAACATCGAACGGCTGCACAAACTGCTGTCCGACCAGATTCTGGCCGGCATTTGCTTTGGATGCGAAAGTGAGGACGACGACATCGCCCTGCTGGCCGTGCGGCGCGACAAGGCCGAGGTGCTGGCCGCACAGCTCATTAGGCAGTTGCCCGAGGTGCGCCGTGTGCTGGCCACCGACGTCGAGGCCGCCTACAACGGCGATCCGGCTGCCCAGAGCTATGGCGAGATAATAGCCTGCTATCCTGTGATCAAGGCCTTGGTGAACTACCGCGTGGCCCACGAATTGGTGAAGCTCGACGTGCCCCTGATACCGCGCATTCTGACCGAGATGGCCCATTCCGAAACGGGCATCGACATCCATCCGGCGGCACGGATAGGCCACCACTTCACCATCGACCATGGAACGGGCGTGGTGATTGGCGCTACTTGCATCATTGGCAACAACGTGAAACTCTACCAGGGTGTGACGCTCGGGGCCAAGAGCTTCCCGCTGGACAGCGACGGCAACCCCATCAAGGGCATTCCGCGCCATCCCATCCTGGAGGACAATGTCATCATCTACGCCAATGCCACCATTCTGGGCCGCATCACCATAGGCGAAGGAAGCGTGGTGGGAGCCAATGTGTGGGTGACGCGCGACTTGCGTCCCAAAACCAAGAAATACAAAGAAGTAAAACCCGATAAAAGTGATTTTGAATTCGACAATGGAACAGGAATTTAACAAAGAGTTTGAGCTTATCGCCAAGACATTCATGGGGCTGGAGCCCATACTGGCGCAGGAACTAACCCAGTTGGGAGCCAACAACGTGCAGATAGGGCGGCGCATGGTGTCGTTCACGGGCAACAAGGAAATGCTCTATCGCGCCAACTTCCAGCTGCACACAGCCATCAAGGTGCTCAAACCCATCAAGCACTTCAAGGCGCTCAGCGCCGACGACGTGTACGACGAGGTGATGAAGATAGACTGGAGCCAATACATGGACAACAGCAAGACGTTTGCCGTGGATTCGGTGGTGTTCAGCGAGGAGTTCCGCCACTCGAAGTTTGTGAGCTACAAGGTGAAGGACGCCATTGTCGATCAGTTTCGCGAGCGGACGGGAAGCCGCCCCAACATCAGTGTGGCAAACCCCGACATCAGGCTCAACATGCACATTGCCGAGGATCAGTGTACGCTGAGCCTTGACTCCAGCGGCGAGTCGCTCCACCGGCGCGGCTACCGCCAGGAGAGTGTGGAGGCTCCGCTCAACGAGGTGCTGGCCGCCGGAATGATTTTGCAAACGGGGTGGAAGGCCGACTGCGACTTCATCGACCCCATGTGCGGCAGCGGAACGCTGCTCATCGAGGCTGCGCTCATTGCCTTGAACATGAGCCCGGGTGTGTTCCGCAAGGAGTATGCCTTTGAAAAGTGGAACGATTTTGACCAGGAGCTTTTCGACCATATCTACAACGACGACTCGCAGGAGCGCGAGTTCAAACACCACATCTACGGGTACGACATCGACATGAAAGCCGTCAACACCGCCCGCATGAACGTCAAGGCCGCCGGGCTCTCCAGCGTCATCACCATCGAACAGGCCGACTTCAAGGACTTCAAGCAGCCGCAGCAGAAAGCCATCATGGTGACCAACCCTCCCTACGGCGAGCGCATCTCAACGCCCGACCTGCTGGGCACCTACCGCATGATTGGCGAGCGGCTGAAGCACTCGTTCCAGGGCAACGACGCATGGGTGCTGAGCTACCGCGAGGAGTGCTTCGAGGCCATCGGCTTGAAACCCAGCATCAAGATTCCGCTCTTCAACGGGTCGCTGGAATGCGAGTTCCGCAAATATCAGATGTTCGAGGGACGCATGAAGGAGTTCCGCAGCGAAGGCGGCATCGTGAAGACCGAAGAGGAAAAGCGCGCCATGGCCGAGAAACACCGCTTCAAGAAAAACCGCGACTTCAAGAAACATCTTGACGAGGAGGAAGAAAACGAGGAAGGCGACATTCGCACCTTCAAGTTCCACTCGTTCGAGAGGGATTACAAGGGGGAACCGCGCAAACGGTTCGACCGTGAAGGCGGCGACAACAGGCGCCAGGACCGCGGAGGCAAACGCTTCGGCGGCGAAGGCAGAGGCTCCGACCGCGGCGGCAGAGGTTATGACCGTGGCGGAAAGCGTTTCGACCGCGACGGAAGGGATTTCGACCGCGACGGCAAAAGTTTCGGCCGCGACGGAAAGAAATTCGGTCGGGACAACCGTTTTGGCGGCGGCAAAAAGCAAAGGAGATTCGACCATGACGAAGACTAGGATGAAATGGTTCGGTATAATCGTGGCACTGATGACCCTGAACCCTGCAACCACCATGACTGCCCAAAACGAATTCACGCTTGAGGATCTTAATTTCGGCGGCACCAACTACCGCAACATGGTGCCCGAAAACCGCTTCACCACTTGGTGGGGCGACGAACTGGTGCGCCTGGAGGTCGACCATTGCGCCATCGTGAACAAGCAGAACGGCAAGGAAACGCGTCTGCTCTCGCTGGCCGACATCCAGCCGCTCACCCAGAGCGACGAACACAACCAGATGCGCCATCTGTACAATGCGGAATTTCCCTATGCCGGACAAAGCATTGTGAAGCTCGTCAATGGCAAGGAACTGATGCTCATCGACTGGAAGAAGAAACGACTGCTGGCCAAGTACAACCGCGACGACGTGCAGGCCGAGGAGTGGTGCGCGGCATCGCGGGCCTATGCCTTCGTCAGGGGCGACAACCTGTTTGTGACCACTCTCGACGACGGAGGCACACAAGCAAAAGAACGACAGCTGACCACCGACGGAAACCGCGAAACGGTCTATGGGCAGAGTGTTCACCGTGACGAATTTGGCATCACGAAAGGGCTTTTCTGGAGCCCCGACGGGCAGCGGCTGGCGTTCTACAGAATGGACCAGAGCATGGTGGCCGACTATCCACAGGTGGATGTCTTCAGCCGCGAGGCTCAGCATGTGCCCGACAAGTATCCCATGGCGGGCGAGACGAGCCACAAAGTGACCGTGGGCGTCTATGACCTGCGTTCGGGGAATACCATCTATCTCAAAGCTGGCGACCCAACCGACCGTTACTTCACCAACATTGCCTGGAGCCCCGACTCGAAGACCCTCTACATGCAGGAACTCAACCGCGACCAGAACGACTGTCGATTGGTGGGCTACGATGCCGCCACCGGCGAAAAGAAAGCCGAAATCTACCGCGAACAGAACGACAAATATGTGGAGCCGCAGCATCCCATCGTGTTCCTGCCCTGGGACAGCTCGCACTTCTTGCTGCAGAGCCAGCGCGACGGCTACAACCACCTCTACCTGATGAAAGCCGACGGCAGCGACATGCGTCAGCTCACCAGCGGACAGTGGGTCGTGCTGGACGTGGTTGGTTTTGACAAACGCCAGAAGTCGGTGGTCATACTGAGCAACGAGGCCAGCCCCATTCAGGCCAATCTCTATGCTGTCAGCATTGACAACGGACAGCGCCGGCCGCTCGACAACGGGCGTGGATGGCACACGGGCGAACTGTCTGCCAACGGCAGTTGTCTGCTCGACCGCTATTCGGAGCCCGAAGTGCCGCGAAAGATTGACATCATCAATCTGGCCAAAGCGCAAAGCGCAAACGGAAAGACGCAGGGCGCAAAGTTTAAAGTGAACTATCTCACTGCCGCCGACCCATGGGCGGGCTACAACGTGCCCGAGTACAGTTGTGGCACCCTGAAGGCCGCCGACGGTGTGACCGACCTCTACTACCGCATGGTGAAGCCCATAGGGTTCGATCCGCAGAAGAAGTATCCCACAGTGGTCTATGTCTATGGCGGTCCGCATGCACACAATGTGGACGCCCGCTGGCACTACTGCAGCCGCTCGTGGGAAACCTACATGGCGCAGAAAGGCTATCTGCTTTTCATTCTCGACAACAGGGGCAGCGAAAACCGCGGACGCGATTTCGAACAGGCCACCTTCCGCCAACTGGGGCAGGTGGAGATGCTGGACCAGATGAAGGGCGTGGAATACTTGCAGTCGCTGCCCTACGTGGATAAAGACCGTCTGGGCGTTCACGGATGGAGTTTTGGCGGATACATGACCATTTCGCTCATGACCAACTATCCCGACGTGTTCAAAGTGGGCGTGGCCGGAGGCCCCGTCATCGACTGGAAGTGGTACGAGGTGATGTATGGGGAACGCTATATGGACACACCGCAGGCCAACCCTGAAGGATACGCGAAGACGAGCCTGCTGGACAAAGCCAAGAACCTGAAGGGGAAATTGCAAATCATCACGGGCTACAACGACGCCACGGTGGTGCCCCAGCACTGCTTGTCGTTCTTGGCCGAATGCATCAAGGCCGGAACGCAACCCGACTTCTTTGTCTATCCCGGCGAGCCCCACAACATGCGAGGCCACCAGAGCGTTCATCTGCACGAGCGCATCACACAATACTTCGAGGACTATCTGAAGTGAGAGGGCCGGAATGAAGGCACTTCTCGCAGGCTACATAAAGGAAACGCAAAAAAGAAATAGTAAGAATCAAGACATGAACATATTATTGTTAGGTAGTGGCGGCCGTGAGCACGCCTTGGCATGGAAGATTGCCCAAAGCAACAGAGTAGATAACCTCTTCGTAGCCCCTGGCAATGCGGGCACTGGCGGCATGCCGCTCGCAGCAGGAGGAAAGAGCCAGAACATCGGCATGAAGGCTGATGACTTCGAGGCCATCAAGCAGTTTGTGGCCGACAATGCCATCAACATGGTGGTGGTGGGGCCCGAAGACCCGCTGGTGAAAGGCATCTATGACGAACTGCAGGCCGACCCGCGCACGGCCCATGTGCCGGTCATCGGCCCATCGAAGGCCGGTGCCGTGTTGGAAGGCTCAAAAGACTTTGCCAAGGCGTTCATGCAGCGTCACCACATCCCCACTGCCCGCTATCAGACGTTCGACGGCGAGCACCTGGCCGAAGGGCTCGCTTTTCTGGAAACCCTCCAGGCTCCCTACGTGCTGAAGGCCGACGGACTGTGTGCCGGAAAGGGAGTGCTCATACTCTCCACACTCGACGAAGCCAAGCGCGAACTGAAGGAAATGCTCGGCGGCATGTTTGGCAACGCCTCGTCGCGAGTGGTCATCGAGGAGTTCCTCAGCGGAATAGAGTGTTCGGTGTTCGTGCTGACCGACGGCCAGCACTACCAGATTCTGCCCGAAGCCAAGGACTACAAGCGCATTGGCGAAGGAGACACGGGCCTGAACACTGGCGGAATGGGCAGTGTCACACCTGTTCCGTTTGCCACCAAAGAGTGGATGCAGAAGGTGGAGGAACGCATCATCCGTCCCACCGTTGAAGGGCTGGCCGCCGAGGGCATCGACTACAAAGGCTTCATCTTCTTCGGACTGATCAGCCGCGGTGACCGCCAGCATCCCGAACAGGGCGAACCGATGGTCATCGAATACAACTGCCGCATGGGCGACCCCGAAACGGAGAGTGTGATGTTGCGTCTGAAAACCGACATCGTCGATTTGTTCGAAGGGGTGGCCAACGGAACACTCGACCAGTGCCACGTGGAGTTTGACGAGCGCAGCGCCGTTTGCGTGATGCTTGTCAGCGGGGGCTATCCCGAGGCTTACCAGAAAGGCTACCCCATCGGTGGCATCGATCAGGTGGATGGCAGCATCGTGTTCCATAGCGGAACGGCTCTGAAAGACGGGCAGGTGGTGACCAATGGTGGCCGTGTGATTGCTGTGTCGTCCTACGGAAAGGACAAGGCCGAAGCGCTTCAGAAATCGTTCCAAGAGGCTCAGAAAATACAGTTCACCGACAAATATTTCCGCTCAGACATCGGTGCTGACCTCTGACGGGAGTTAAGAGCTTGGACATTGTGGGTATAATAAGGAGTTAAGAGAGTCATTTAGCGTCGGGGTGCATTTGCGCATCCATAGAGTTGAAGCAACATTGAAAAGATTTCAGAACAAAATAGCAGAAAGCCGCTACGCGCTGCCCTTCATGCTGGTGTTCGCCACACTGGCGTGGGTGGCCGGGGGGCTGTTGTACGACCAACAGCTGTGGGCACCCTATGCTTGCACCATAGTGGCTGCCTACCTGATGGTTGAACTGAACAACATCAACGCCTTGATACGCATTTACAGCCGTATGGTGTCGTGTTCGTTTTTGGCGCTCACGTCGCTGGCTGCCTTCCAGTTTTCGTCACTGCAAGGCAGCATTGCACAGCTGTGCTTCGTGGCTTTCTATATTTGTCTGTTCCACGCCTATCAGGAAAAGCGTGGGGCGGGGTGGGTGTTCTACGCTTTCTTCTGTCTGGGCATGGCCAGCACGGTGTTTGTTCAGATAGTGTTCTTTGTTCCGTTTCTTTGGCTGGTACTCGGCCGATTCCTCATGGCTCTGAGTGCGCGCACCTTTTGGGCGTCCATCGTTGGTTTGATTGCCCCCTATTGGTTTGTTGTGACCTATTATATCGCCACCGACCGTCTGGCCGATTTTGCGGCCCACTTCACCGAGATGGCCCGTTTTTCGCCTCTTTTCGACTACTCCATGGTCAATGAGCACCAAATCATCACTTTCATCTTTGTGGTGCTGCTTTCGGCGATGGGCTCCATCCATTTTCTGCGGCGCAGTTTCCTCGACAAGATTCGTACGCGCATGCTCTTCAACGTGTTCATCTATGTCAATGCACTCACCATAGTCTTCATCATCCTGCAGCCACAGCATTTCGACGTGCTTTTGAAGCTCATGATGGTCAACACCAGCATTCTCATTGCCCACTACATTGCCCTCACCCGCACACGAGCCACCAACATCTCGTTTCATTTCATTCTGGCAGCCGTGTTGTTTCTCACCATTTACAATCTATGGATTCCATCATTAATCTACTGATCAGCTATGGCTACTGGGGCATGCTGCTGTCGGCCTTCGTGGCGGGCAGCTTCTTTCCCTTCAGCAGCGAGGCCGTCATGGTGGGCCTGCAGGCAGCCGGACTTGAGCCGTGGGGCCTGGTCATCTATGGAACCGTCGGCAACGTGCTGGGCGGCATGTTCAACTACAGTGTGGGCCGCCTTGGCCGTCTCGACTGGATAGAGCGATACCTGCATGTGAAGAAGAAAGACCTCGACAAGGCACAGCGATTCATGGCCGGCAGGGGAGCGTGGATGGGATTTTTTGCTTTTCTTCCCATTCTCGGCAGTGCCATCACCATTCTGCTGGGGCTTATGCGGGCTAACGTCCTGATTTCGTTCACAAGCATCAGCATTGGCAAATTCCTGCGCTACCTCATCTTGGTGATGGGAGCCGGCCTCTTGTTGTAGTTGACCCACACGTACAAAAAATGAAAGAGCCAAATTGTTTCACAACAACCTGGCTCTTATTCCTAACTAACTTATTATCAACTATTCATTACTCATATACTAAACAATGTATTCTTACTATTGTGTTGCTCTCAATTTATGATATTTTTTCACTTTTCTTTCATTTTCGGTGCAAAGATAAAGGGTTTTTCGATAGATTGTGCTTTTTTTTACGAAAAAAGTTACGTAAACGTTTGCGGAAACGAAGTTTTTCCTTAATTTTGCATGGAGATAAAGAACCAAGATAATCATAACAAGAAAGAGTAGCATGGGAAAACGACGTACATCCTTGAAGGATCTGGCAGAGCAGCTTGGGGTAAGCATTGCCACGGTGTCGAGGGCTTTGCGCAACAGCCACGAAGTGGGCGAGGACATGAAACAGAAAGTGCAGGCACTAGCCAAGAAACTGAATTATCGTCCGAACCCTTTCGCACAGAGTCTGAGGCGTGAGGCCCCACGCATGATTGGTGTGGTGGTGCCCAATCTTGTGACGCACTACTATGCGGCTGTGCTCTCGGGCATAGAGGATTATGCCACGCGGGCGGGCTATTCGGTCATCAGTTCGAACAGCCATGAGAACCACGAGGATGAGGAACGCGCCATCGACAACTTCATCAGTCTGCACGTGGAGGGCATTGTGGCTTGTTTGGCCCAGGACACGGTGGATTACAGCCATTTCGTGGAGATTAATGACATGGGCATTCCGCTGGTGTTTTTCGCCCGCACGTGTCTGCCCGAAATGTTCTCGTCGGTGGTGGCCAACGGCGATGAAGCCGCCCAGCAGGCCACTGACCATCTGATTTGCACGGGAAGCCGGCGCATCGCATTCCTGGGTGGCCCCAATCATCTCGACATGGTGCGCCGCCGCAAACACGGCTATTTGGAGGCATTGCGCGAGCACAAGTTGCCAATCGACCGCTCGCTCGTGGTGTGCGACAAGATAGACTACGACGTGGCGCGAGAGGCTGCCATCACTTTGTTGCAGCGCGACGACCGTCCCGATGCCATCCTGGCTTTCAACGACATCATCACTTACGCGGCTTTCGATGCCATCAAGAGCCTTGGGCTGCGCATTCCCGAAGATGTGGCCATCATCGGCTTCACCGATGGTGACACGTCGGCTTTCGTCACACCCAAACTGAGTGCCATCATGGATCAGGCTCACACCACGGGCATGAAGGCTTGCGAATTGTTGTTGAAGAACATCAACGGCGACAAGAAAATCTACAAGGAGGTGGTGCCGATGATTCTGAAGATACGCGAGAGTTCTGACAAGGGAGCTGCCCCCCAAAAAAGTTTATAAAAAAAGATGCGTTGCGGCGCATTTAGAAGTCCAATAGATGTTCAACTTTCAAGTTTCAAAGTGTAAAGCCCAGTGGCTGAAGGCCAACGAGAGTTTCGGGCCATGGCTGTTTTATGTGGGCTTTGCGATGGTATTGTTGGGCGTCAATTACTTGTGGCTTTCTGACACCGCGCCTCAGGGCTTCAACACGTTCAGAAATCTTGTTTCACAAGTTGGCAGGGATTTGCTCTATCTTCGGCTGTTGCTCATGTTCGCCCGTCATCCGCGTTTTGTGGTAGGCTATTTGGTTTTACGTCTTTATCTGGCCTTCACCATCGCTTCGGGCGGCGACCATGCCGTCAATGTGGCGGCATTGGCGATAGCGGCCTCGCGTGACACAGACCTCCGCATTACGCTGCGCATCTATGCATGCACGTTCCTGTTTTTCATCCTCTCTGCACTGGCACTTTATTCGGTTGGTTGGGCCGAAGACATTACGAGGGAGCGTTGGGATCAGACTGGTCATTCGTGGGGATTGAGCAATCCCGGCTATCTGGCTTACCTGCTGTTGGCGCTGACCATGTTGTGGTTCCTTTTCGGACAGGAACGACCTTTGAAAAGGGTCGCCACGGTTTGCATAGGCATGAGTGTTCTGGCGTTTGTTTTGACTTTTCGTTTGTCCGAATCAATATGTCTGCTGTTGGTGGCGTTGGGCTATGCGGTATTGCTGAAAAGACCAACACTGTCACGATGGCTTGTGGTTGTGCCTGTTGCATGCCTTCTCCTTTCTGTTGCTTTGGCTTGTTGGTATGGCCCAGGTTATGGCTCCACTTCTTTTGAAAGCCGCTTCAGCATACCGCGCATGTTTTTCGACCGCGATGGGCTGACCTTCTTCGGCCAGGACTGCGGGCTCGTGAACTACAGGAAAGCCTGGAAACACAACATTACTCCACTGGCTCTCGACAATGCCTATTTGCGTCTGTTCTTGCGCAATGGCATTCTGGTGGCCGTGGTGGTCATGTCGTTTTGGACCTGTCTTTTTTGGAAAATCAGCCGCATGGGCAAACCATTGGTTGCTTCTTTTGCTTTTGCCATGTCCATGGAGGCTTTCATGGAGTCGTTGGTGCTCGGGGTGAATTACAATTTCTTGCCTTTGTTCTTTTTTGCTTTGCCGGATATGGCACAGAAAACCTCTTGCCAGCGATTCTTTGTTTTCAGTCCAAGGTTTAGGGCACTTGCTTCCTGGCTTGTGGCCGTTTCGACCGTAGGAACACTCATCTATCTGTACGTTCCTTGGGGAAACCGTACCTCTTACGATGCACCTTATGGCCGCTTGAGCGACATCGTGCCTCCCAAAGGATTTGAGCGTGTCGAGTCGAAAGGTTCAGACTATGCAGCCTTTGTCAGAAGCCTGCCCTTGATGCCGTCCGACTCAGTGCTTACTTACTATGACGGTACGCCAAACGACTCGCTGCAACGTTATTGTTACAGGCGAATAGCTCTTCCGCTACTGGACAGAGACGAGCAGTGTGCCGACGTGTGCATGAGACTGCGAGCCGAATATCTGTTTTCTGTCCGCAGGTTTTTCGGCATTCGTTTCGCCGACACTAAGCACCACGTACTCCACTATCGCTACGGGTACAACCGCCCAGCCCTGAACGTATATCTGAAAGAAGTTTTCCGCGTGTCCAACACCGAGTCGATGAAACTTTCGATGCCACAGAGAAAACTGGCCGACGTTCAGCCGGGCGATGTGTTTGTCTATGACGCCAAGTCGCGTCCGTCAGCCCGTTATGGACATGCCATGATGGTTGCCGATGTGGCTATTCATCGTGGCACAGGGCGGAAAGCCATCCTGCTGCTGGAAGGCAGCACACCTGCCAGCAACATTCATTTGGTGCGCAATGTTTCCGAGCCCGATGTGTCTCCATGGTTCATTCTTGACGAGAATGCCGACGAGGCGGAAACCGTTGGCAGCAAGGCAAATGAGCAGAAGTTTGCTCTCGACTTCGGAGTGGCCCGCTACCATGTGGATGAACTGTTTCGTTTCGACGAAACTTGTCTCCGATAGTGTCGCTCGCAGCCTTTGCGCTCATTCAAGAAACATTCTGACATAAAAAGCAAAAAAATTGCAAAAAAAAGTCATACACATTTGCAAAAGATGTATTATCTTTGCAAACTGAAAGCAGGAGCTGTTGACAGTTCCCTGTTTTTCGTATCTAATACCTTGCTGTTTGAACCAACCAACAAGCAACAGCAGACTACAAGAAAAAAAGAACAGACCGAATCATTATATTAACCAAAATAAAGAAGTGTATCTATGAGTAAATCTTTTCTCAAGACATGCAAAAGTGGGCGTCTGTGCCGTTTGGCGCTGATGTTGCTTTTCATGGTTCCGCTTTCTGCCATGGCGCAGGATGTGAAGATTACGGGTACTGTTACGGATGCCAATACGGGTGACGAAGTCATCGGTGCAACCGTGAAAGTGCAGGGAGCTAGCGGTGGAACTATCACCGATATCTCTGGAAATTACCAGATTACAGCCCGTGTAGGCCGCAATCTGGAATTTTCGTATGTGGGTTACAAAACACAAGTGGTGAAGGTCACCAAAGCGGGTGTCATCAATGTGCGGCTTGCCGAAGACGCACAAGTGATGGACGAAGTGGTGGTGGTCGGCTATGGTGTCATGAAGCGCAGCGACCTTACCGGATCGGTGGCGAGCATCGACGAGAAGGCCATCAAGCAGGGTGTGAACACCTCGCTCGAGCAAGCCATGCAGGGTCGTATTGCCGGTGTGCAGGTGATGCAGAACTCAGGTGCGCCTGGTGGTGGCATCTCGGTGCAGATTCGTGGTATCAACTCACTCAGCGGCAATGAGCCTCTCTATGTCATCGACGGTATTGCCACGAGCGGTAACACCAGTTCAAATTCATCGGTGCTCTCGAGCATCAACCCGTCGGACATCACCTCCATCGAGGTGCTCAAAGATGCCTCGGCAACGGCCATCTACGGTTCGCGCGCTTCCAATGGTGTGGTGCTCATCACCACCAAGCGCGGCGAGGAAGGCAAAGCCAAGGTGCAGTACGAGGGCTACGTGGGCTGGCAGATGATTCCCAAGACGCTCGACGTGATGAACCTGCCACAGTATGCAGATTTCTATAATGTACGCGCGAAGATTCAGGGTTGGGGCACCCGCGAGGACTACAAGCACCCCGAACTGCTCACCGATGGCACCGACTGGCAGAATGAACTGTTCCAGACGGCTTTCATGCAGAACCACACGGTGAACATCAACGGTGGTAACAAGGACATGCACTACAGCATTTCGGGTGGCTATCTCGACCAAGACGGTGTGGGTATCGGCTCGGGCTTCACCCGTGCTTCGTTCCGTTCGAACTTCGATACTAACATAACCGATTGGCTCCAAGTGGGTACCAACATGGCTTATTCGAACACAAAGCAGATTGTCACTTTCACCGAGAGCAACGTCATCTCCACCGCGCTCAGCCAGTTCCCCGACGTGGCACCGCGCAATCCCGACGGAAGCTACGGTGTGCCTGAGGTGAACGATTTCGCCACCTACTACAGCAACCCCATCTTTGAGGCCAACATGAAGGAGAACCGCACCAACAACTACCAGCTGGACTATAACGTGTTTGCCAACATCAAGCCCTTCAAGGGATTGAACGTGCGCATTGAGTATGGTGGCAACCGTGGTTGGATGAACTCTTACTATTTTGTTCCCGAATATACCTACGGTTCCATTATGGTGGAGTCGGTGTCAACCCGCACGAAGAACTTGAGCAAATACACCTCGTTCAAGCAGTATGCCACATACGACGTGAACACATTCAAGGGACAGCACCTTCAGCTCATGCTTGGCCACGAGGCCCAGTGGGGCAACTGGGAGAGTCTGAGCGGTTCGCGCAAGGGCTACATCTCCGATGCCATCCACTCGCTCAACGTGGGCGATTCTTCAACCTCGACCAACAGTGGCGACGACGGTACACAGTGGGGCATCGAGTCTTACTTTGGTCGTCTGAACTACAACATTCTGGAGCGCTACCTGCTCACCGCCACGCTGCGTACCGACGGTTCCACCAGTTTCGGTGAGAACAACCGCTGGGGTTGGTTCCCTTCGGCTGCTTTGGCATGGCGCATCAACAACGAGAAGTTCATGCAGAACGTGAAAGCCATCAGCAACCTCAAGCTGCGTTTGGGATGGGGTCTCGTGGGTAACCAGAGCTCAGGTTCTTACGCCTACGGTGCCACCATGGCCAACACGGCAACGGCCTGGGGTACGGGCTACTATCCCGGCAACTTCCCCAACGCCAACCTGAAGTGGGAGAGCACCAACTCATGGAACGTGGGTCTCGACATCTCGGCCTTCAACAACCGCATAGAGCTCATCGTTGACTGGTACTACAAGCAGACCAAGAACCTGCTGATGCAGGCCTCGCTGCCCTCTTACGTCATCAACAATGACTGGATGGGTATGTCGGCACCTTGGGTAAACACAGGCGCTATCCGCAACACCGGTATTGAGTTCACCCTCAACACGGTGAACATATCCAGCAAGGACTGGCAGTGGCGCACGGGTGCCACCCTCTCGTTCAACCGCAACAAACTGACCAAGCTCAACAGTGAAGGCTCAACCATTTCGGGTACCATCGGCACCGAAACCTATACGCTCTCCGAAGTAGGCGGCCCCGTGGGACGATTCTATGGTTACAAAGTGGTGGGCATGTTCAAGAGCGAGTCGGATTTCTACCAGAAGAATGAGCTGGGCGAATATCTGCTCGATGCCACCGGCAACCGCGTGCCCGTGGCACGACCTGTCGATACCGAAGGCAACCTTCAGCCCATTGCCCAGAACAGTGTATGGGTGGGCGACTATATCTTCGAGGACATCAACGGTGACGGCAAGATTACCGAAGCCGACCGCACTTACATCGGCAACCCCAACCCCGACTTCACCTTCGGTCTGAACAACGTCATTACGTGGAAAGACTTTGAACTGTCGTTCTTCCTCAACGGTAGTGTGGGTGGCGACATCTACAACCTGGTGCGCCAGCAGCACACAAACACCCAGGGCTATGGCAACAAGATGAGCGAAGTGGCCAACTACGCTCGCGTGGAACTCTACGATGCCAACGGCCTCGCCAACGACATCACCAATGTCTATGTGGCCAATTCTGAGACGGCCACCGTACAGCGCATCAGTGCTGCCGGTACAAGCCTGAACGACAACAACCGCGTGAGCGACCGATTCGTTGAGAACGGTTCTTACCTGCGCCTGAAGACGCTCTCGCTCTCGTGGAACCTGCCCAAGAAGTGGCTCCAGCCGCTGCGACTTGACTGGGTGCAGCTCTACGGCAACGTGCAGAACCTCTTTACCATCTGTGGATACGACGGCTACGACCCCGAAATCGGTGCCCAGGGCCAGAGTGTCATCCTGCAGGGTATTGACAACTACCGCTATCCTTCTCAGCGCATCTATACCATCGGACTGAAAGTGAAATTCTAATATAATCAGGGATACTTATTATGAATAAGATAAAAATATATGCAATATGCACGCTGGCAGGTTTGGCTCTGACAATGACGAGCTGCAAGGACGACTTCCTCGACAAGAAACCTTCCGGCAACTACACGTCGGACACCTTCTATTCGTCTGACAAAGCGGTGAGAAAAGGCACTGAGCCGCTTTTCAACCGTGCTTGGTTCGATTTCAACCGCCGTGCCATCGTCGGTATGGGCTCTTATCGTGCCAACGATGCCTGGAACCCTTATGTCAGCGCTGAGTTCGCCAAGTTCCAGGTGACGGCTCTCACTCAGGACATGGGACTCGCATGGTCGGCTCTCTACAATGTGGTCACTATGAGCAATGCCACACTCTTCAATCTTGAGAACCACTGCGGAAGCGAGGTTTCCGAGGCTGCCAAGAATGCGGCCATCGGCGAGTGCTACCTCATGCGAGGCTGGGCTTACTTCTATCTGCTTCGCGGATGGGGTGCCAACTTGCTCTTCGAAGATAACCAAACGATGATTGACAACCCAATTCGGCCGCTCAATCCTGAGACCGACGTGCTTAAGTTCATCGTGCGCGACTTCCGCCGCGCCATCGAGATGCTGCCCGAAACCGGCGTTGACAACCATCCCAGCAAGTATGCCGCAAAGGCTGCCTTGGCAAAGGCACTCCTGGCTCAGAGCGGATGGGACAACACCACCAAGGGCGACCACAATCGTGACGAGGCAACCCTCAAGGAAGTGGTCAGCCTGTGCAACGAGGTCATCAACTGCGGCCAGTATGCCCTGATGGAGAACTATGAAGACCTGTTCAAGGCACAGAACAACGACAATGTTGAAACCGTGCTCGCCATGCGCTGGGCCGACCCGAACAGCGGTGAGTGGGGTGCCATGAACGCCCTCTATTCCGACTTGGCGTTCCCCGAGGTGACCGACGTCAACGTTTGGGGTGGTTCGCTTCATGCCTCCATCGACATGATCGACCTCTACAACGAAGACCCCGCCGACAGCATCCGTCGCGATGCCACCTTCTTCACGCCCAATGAGTACTACAGCTACATCAAGGCTGCCGACGGAGGCTACACTTACGCCCACAACTGGATGCAGAACAAGAAAGGTGTGCTCGGCACCAAGGCCGATGTCGCCCCCTACACGTTGGCTCAGATGGCTTCGCCGCTGAACACCTACATCCAGCGTTTGGCCGATGTCTATCTGATGAAGGCTGAGGCCATTCTTGGCAACAACGAGGAAACCACCGACGGCGAGGCTTTGGCAGCTTTCAATGCCGTGCGCAGTCGTGCTCATGTTGAGCCCTACACCAAGATTACCTTCGCCGACTTGTTGCGCGAGCGACGCATCGAGTTCTGCATGGAGTATTTCAACTGGTGGGACATGGTGACCTACTACCGCTGGAAACCGCAGACCATGCTCGACTTCTTCAACAACCAACAGCACCGCGGATGGGAAATCCGCGAGGGCAGTGTGCTGAAGAACGCCGACGGAACCATCAGCTATCGTGCTGTATTCCCCGGAATCAACAACTGGTATTTGTTCACCAACGAGGGCTACGTGGTGTGGAACGACTGCTTGCGGGCCGGCGAGAATGACAACACCATCGTTCAGACCAAGGCACAGGGCTATGACTACGTGGCCACACGCGATGCGCTTCTGACATCCAAGGGTGCTGACTATCAGCCCATCATGCTCAGCGAAACCAACATCTTCATGCCTTATCCTGAAAGCGACGTCATTCAGAACCACTATCTGAAGGAGGCTCCACAGCCCTACAACTTCAGTGAGTAAAAATGGAAGACAAACCATAGAAGAAATCACATTTTCATTTTAAAGAAACAATCTTATGAAAACCAGTATAAACAGTTTAAGTTTGTTGTTCGTGTTCCTGCTCGGAGTTGCATGCTTCGGTATCACGGCCTGTAGCGACAAAGAGTCCGGCGGCGGACAGCCGCAGATTACGGGCGTGAAGATTCTGAGTTCAGACACCACCAATTACAGTTACGACCAGCTTTACACCAAGGCCGGCCCCGGCACCATGCTGGCTCTTATGGGCAACAATCTGGGCGGTGCGCTCCATGTGTTCATCAACGACCAGGAAGTGACCTTCAACTCCACCATGAATACCGACCACAGCCTCATCGTCACCGTGCCTACCGAAGAGAAAGGATTCAAGCTCTCGGCTTTCGACAGTAGCGTGAAGGATGAAATCCGTGTGGAAACAGGCGGAGGAACCGCCACCTATGCGTTCAAGATTACAGCTCCCGGCCCACAGGTGCAGCGACTGCAAGGCGTCTATCCCCGTGAGGCTGGCGACGTGGTTCGTCTCTACGGATTGAACCTCGTTGACATTGAAAAGATGTATATCACCGACGCTACGGCGCTCCACCTCGACACCACCAAGTGGGAGACTGTGCCGGGCAACCACACTGACATCACCGATTTCAAGACCGAAGTGATGGATCACCACCTGAACCCCTCCAACAACTCCTACGAAACCACTTCGGTCGTAGCTGCCGTTGTTCCTGCTGGTGCTCCCGAGTCGGGTTCGCTTGTGGTGGAGTGTGCAGGTGGAACCTCTTACGTTGCTTTCTACAAGCGTCCGGGCAAGCCTGTCATCACCAGCATTTCTTCTGACATGCCTGAGATTTCGGAAGATTTGGTCATCACTGGCAGCGAGTTTGTCCAGGTGGAGAGCATCACCTACGGCGACGTGACCCTCAAGAGCGACGAGTTCACCGTTTCTGCCGAGGAGAACATGATTACCATCCCCTTCAGCAAGAAACCATCCAACGGTAGCGGCACCACACTGACCGTCACCACCCCCGGCGGAACGGTTTCGGTGGATCGGTTCTATGACTACAGCACCATTCTGACCTCCTTCGACGGCGATGCCACCGACAACGGTTGGGGACCCAACTGCTCGTTTGCCAACAGCGGAACGGACGACGGATTCTATGCCTACTTCGACATTCCCGTTGAGTATCAGCAGTGGTGGGGAACCATGATTTACTTCCGCAAGGACTGGAACGGCAATTCGTTCGCCTTCTCTCCCAACATTCCTGCCACGGCCACTGCCGACGAGGTTTATCTCGCTGTCGAAGTATTCAACGACGGTTCCGACTACAACAACGGCACCTTCACGGGCTACATCCGCTACATGATTCAGCCCATTGGCGACCAGGAGAACATCTACGACAACTTTGCCTGGGACGACTACAATGCCGGCACCTTCATCAACGACCAGCCCGTGCTGGGCGACTACGAGGGCAATGCTCCCGTTGGCCGCTGGTATCGCCATGTGCTGCCGCTGAGCAAGTTCGCCTGCTATCAAGGCAAGTCGTTTGCCGAGATTGTCACCGTCGGTCTCAACCAGTTCCGCTTGCAGTCCATCAACCAGGGTACCCCCTCGGGCAAAATCAATGTCAAGTTTGACAATGTCCGTGTGATTTACCTTCCGTCAAAGTAACCAACGAAAATCCATTAGAAGCATTTTATAGAATATGAAAATCAAGAATATTTTCACCGCCATGATGCTCATGGCCGCTGCGCTGGGCATACAAAGCTGCAGCGACAGCGACACCACGGAGAGCATGGCCAACATTACCGCCGACGGTACTACCATCAGTCTGACCCACGACGGCATCGCCATTCAGGAACTCAACCTTTCTATGGGCGAACTGACTTCCTACATGATTTCGGTCAACAGCGACGGCGGATGGAAAGTGTCGATGCCCGATGCTGACACCACTTGGGTACACATCACTCCCCACGCTGGCTACGGATGGGCCGTCAAAGACACCGCCGCCACCAACCTGCGCGCATACGTCAAGCTGAAAGTTGACTACAACCGTGGCGCCGACCGCTCCACCTCCATCACCTTCTCTACAGGGGCCCTGCAGGCTGTGCTCCGCATCAACCAGGCAGGCATCGGCAGTTCTGCCGACCCGATAGAGAGCGCTTGGGACATGGTGGCCAACCTCAAGATGGGCTACAACCTGGGCAACACGCTCGAGTCGAACCACGACCTCACCAACGACTGGTTCAATCCCGCCGGACCTGGCGACTGGAAGACTTGGGAAACCTGTTGGGGACAGCCTGAAACCACTCAGGAAATCATCGATGCCATCGCTGCCAAGGGATTCAACATCATCCGTGTGCCCGTCACATGGTTCCCCCACATTGACAGCAACGGCAACATTGACGCCGACTGGATGAACCGCGTGGAGGAAGTTGTCAACTACGTGCTCAAGGCCAACTGCTACTGCATCCTCAACGTGATGCACGACACGGGTGCCCGGGGCGCCAACCGCACCGACAAGCACTGCTGGCTCACCGCCGACATGGACACTTACGCCGAGAACACCGTGCTCTATCAGAAAATCTGGCAGCAGATAGCCGAACGTTTCCGCGACTACGACGGCAAGCTCATCTTCGAGTCGTTCAACGAAATCCTGAACAAGAACTACTCGTGGACGGCACCATCGGCTGGCGACCCCGCCTATGAGGCCATCAACCGTCTGCAGCAAGACTTCGTCAATGTGGTTCGCGCTTCGGGTGGCAACAACCAGTATCGCAACCTGGCCGTCACCACCTATTCGGCCACGGGCAACAGCGACGCTGCCGTCAATGCCTTCGTGGCTCCACAGGATCCGGCCAAGAACCATCTCTATCTCACCATCCACTCTTACGATCCCTACAACTTCTGCAACAACAATGCAGGCAAGAATGCCGATGGCACAGAGTATGACTACAACATCAAGATCTTCGACGACGACTGCAAGGCTGTCATCGACGCCGTCTTTGCCCGTGTGAGCAAGCGCGCCACCGACTGCGGCATTCCCTTCATCTTCGGCGAGTTTGGAGCCATCGACGAGGACAAGAGCATGGCAGAGCGCGTGAAGTATGCCACCTATCTCAACGAGAAGTTCAAGGCCTACAACACCTGCGGACTCTGGTGGATGGGACTGTTCGACCGCAAGTCGCTCAACTGGTACGAAGAAGACATTGTCAATGCTCTGATGAAGGGACGTTGACCTGCGGCTTCCCACCTTTTCAATTAACTTCAATCAAAAAAATGTCCGGCGGAAAATTCTCCGCCGGACATTTTTTTGATTTCTAGCTGAACGGGTAAAGTGTTGGATTTCTATTCCTTTTCCTCTGCTTTCTTTGCGGTTTCAAGTATCTTTTGGGCATCCATTCGGAGTGTTTCTTCCAGTTTGCCGCTCTTTTCAAGATTGGAGAGCTTTTCCATTTCAGCCACTATGCCCGTCAATGAGCGGTTGGCCTTGTAGTGTTCCAGGGTGCGTTTCATGGCGGCGATGTGCATTTCCGCAGTGAAGTCCTTCTGCTGTTTCTCCAGGGCGTATTCGGTACAGCCACAGAAGTAGGCCAACATCTGCCATTGATTCTGAAGGTAATACAGGTTCTCGTCGGCAATCATCACGCTGATGTCTGTCGATGCCTGCGCCCATCCCATCACGTAGGCTGCGGCTTTCACGGCTTCTTGTTCATCGATTCTGCCTTTCAGGTAGGTCTTGGCAGCAGCGAGTGCGTCGTCATTGTGCTCGCGGCACTCTTCGGCAGAGTCAAATTGGACAAATTGCACTTGTTTCTCTTTCTCATTGATTTTAGCGGCCAATTGCTCCAGCTCCTTCTCCACCTGACTGGCTTTCTGCGTCTCTCCGGCTCCTTCGTAGTATAGTTTCAGGTAGCCCAGTTCTTCCACGTAGTTCTCAGACTCTTCGCCAAAGAGTTCTTTGTAGATGTCGAGCCCGCGCAATTCGTATTTGATGGCATCCTTGTGGAGGTTGTTGTAATGGCATGCCTCAGCCATGTGGATGAGAAGCATGGCCATGTCGTAGTCGCGCCTGTGGAGAGGTTCGAAGATGTCGAGCGCTTTTCTGACGAGTGGCAGCGCGGCTTTGTAGTCTTCCTTTGCATTCAGGTAGAGCGCTTTGTTGTCTAAGTAGAAAGCGTAGATGGTGTCGTTGTCGCTTTTGTATTTTCCATAGAGGTTGATGGCTTTGTCTATGCTGCTGATGGCCTGGTCGGTCTGCTGGTCTCTGAAGTATGCTTTTGCCAGCAAGACCATTCGCCTGATGTAGATGGAGTCCTGTTCGCCTTTTCTCTGTCGTCTGTCGTCCAGCCATTTGTTCATCAGCAAGATGCTCTTCTCGTAGTTTCCTTCCAAAAAGAGGGCCACGGCCATGCTGTCCATTTTGGCCGCCTGGGTTTCGGTCATCGTTTGCGCACTTGCGGTTGTTCCGCTCATCATGAGCAGCATCATTGTTGTAAGAATCCAGTTTTTCATAAGTTGTTTTTCTGAGGTTTGTTAGTTGGTGACTTGCAAAGGTAAGTAACAATCCGCAAGGCTGCAAATAATTTCGTGATTATTTTCGTGGCATCGCTGCATCTTGAAGTTTGTATTGGAGTTTATATTGTCGGAGTTGTTGTATTATTGTCGGGAGATGTTTTTTCCCGACGTTACATTCGTAGTCTCAAGGCCTGCTTTTTTCTTCGGCAGAAAAGCATACGCTCCGCGTCTTTCAAAAACAAATAAAAACAAAAACGG
>DFFM01000004.1:54295-72214 GCA_002369515.1 Prevotella sp. UBA3776
TTTATTTGTAAAGCCCCCTTGTTTTGTTGGTTTTTCTTTGTTTTTATTGGTTTTTGAAAGACGCAAAGCGTTATCATTCCCAGGGATTCCCTCGTAAAGTACGACAATAGAAAAAACAAATTCGAGACCACAGATAATCATCTCCCGACGATACGAAAATATCGTCGGGAGATAATTTTTTATTTCACGGCAATAAATAGAAATTCTCTAGAAAATTTTGGGGTGGTGCTGCAGCTTGGGAACGGAGGTGCCGATTCGGAGTAAAAATCTTACGGTTTTATTTGTTTGTTGTTAGAAAAAACTTTATCTTTGCAAGGGTGATTCAGACCACAAATGACCTTGAAAAACAAAAATGTCCATTGTCGAATGTTGCGGCTTTTGGCTGATGTGCAAAGAGCCAGGCAGCGCGTGGGGTGTGCCGTGGGGCATGTCCTTTTGACGTTTGTGCTGTTTGCAGTGGGCGTTGTCTGCGTCGAGGTAAGGGCCGAATCCTGTTTCCGGCCCGTCACCGTGTCGATGGGTCTGCCCAATTCGCAGGTGAACTGTGTGTTGCAGGATTCGCGGGGCTATGTGTGGTTTGGCACAGCCTCGGGCCTTTCGCGTTTCGACGGCTACCGTTTCCGCAACTACTTTTCGTACAGTGGCAACGAACAGACGTTGCTCAACGACTACGTGAAATCCATACGCGAAGACAAGCAGGGCCGCATCTGGGTGCGCACCCAGAACGGCTATTGCATTTTCGACCCGGCTACTGAGCTGTTCGACCGCCATCCCGACGCCAAGACAGCCGAGCGGTTGACGGCCGAAGACCGCCACACGCGGCTCACCGACGCGAAGGGCAACGTGTGGGACCTGACGCGCCAGTGGTGCCGGGTCTATTCGGCCGAACACAAGCGGTGGTTTGAGTCGCCAGCCGACTTCTTTGCCGCCAAGGGCCTGAAAGCCAACCTCAAGGGTGTCATCGTGCGCGACTTGAAACTCGACAAGCGCAAGCGGCTCTGGATGGCCACCGACCACCACGGCCTGGTCATGGTGGACTGGAACCAGAACCTGCTGAAACAATTCACGGCCTCGCCCGACGAAGAGGGCGGACTGCCCGAAAACACCATTCTGGCCATCGCCATTGACTCGAACAACGCGCTCTGGATGGGCACCTACCGCAACGGCGCCGTCTATTACTGGGATGCCTACGAGCGTTTCCAGCTGGTTCGTTTGGGCGACGTGTGTACGATGGTCGAGGACCCACTGGGCAACTTCTGGTGCGGCACCAACGACTCGGGCATTGTCTGCTACAACCGGCTGACGGGGCAACGTCAGCACTTCGGCAGCGAGCAGACCGGGCTGGGTTCGAACGTGGTGGTCAGTTCGCTTTACGCCAGCGACGGGTCGCTTTGGTTCGGCTCGTTCAAAGGTGGGCTGGCCCGCTACCAGGGTGGGCGTTGGACGGTGTGGCGCAAGGGAAGCAGTCCGTTGCAGAGCGACAACATTTGGGCGTTGGCGCAGGATGCCGACGGGCGCATCGTGATGGGCACACTCGACGCGGGTTTGCAGACATTCGACCCCAAGACCGGCCGCTGGACCCAATACTGCACCGCCAACAGCGACCTGAATTCCGACTACATAGCCTCGCTCTGCGTGGGGAACGACCAACGCTACTACGTGGCGCACCTGCAGAACTTCTCTGTCATCGACCCCAAGAGCGGGCGGGTAGAGAATTTTCCCACCACGCGTGGCGGCGAGGAATTCCACAATCTCAGCGTCAACCATGTGGTGCAGGACAGCCGGGGGCTCATCTGGCTCGCCTCGCAGGCCGGCGTGAGCATCTACGACCCGCAGACCGACCACATCGTGCATCATCTGAACACCGAAAACGGACTGGCCAACAACCTGGCCTGTCTGGTTGCTGAAGACCACTCCCACCGCATGTGGGTGGGCACTGGCGCCGGGCTCTCGTGTGTCAAGGTGAACAAGCAAGACGACGACTATCGGTTCGACGTGCTCAACTACAACCAACTGGACGGCATGCAGCGTCGGCAGCTCAACCTGCGCGCAGCCATGGTGACGCGCGACGGCACGTTGGTGGTGGGCGGCCAGGAGGGCATCAACCTGGTGCCCAACCACGAATTTGTCGCCCCCATCGTTCACACCCGTGTATTGCTGAGCGGACTGCGCATAGCGGGGCACGTGGTGGGTGTGGGCGAAAAGATCAACAAGCACGTGGTGCTCGCCGAGGACCTTGACCGCCTGAAGCGGCTCGACTTGCGCCACGACGAGAGCACCTTCGAAATACAGCTGGCGTCGAGCAATCTGGTCTTTCCGCCCCACAAGATGTTCGTTTGCCGTGTCGAGGGGCTGCATTCCGAGTGGGTGCGCACCAACCCCGACCGTCCGCACGTGGAGTTTGCCAATCTGAGCCCCGGCAAGTACAAACTGCATGTGCAGGTGTTCAACTATTTGGGCAACCCCATCAGCGATGTGCGCGAACTGCTCATTGTGGTTCATCCGCCCGTTTACCTCACGTGGTGGGCCATTCTGGCCTATCTGCTTGTGTTCTTCGGCCTGTTGTACCATTTCGTCCGTAGCGTGGTGCGCCGTCAGCGCGAGCAGTTGCTGGTGGAGCAGCTGAGGCGCGAAGCCGAGAAGGACCGCGAGTTGGACGAACTGAAGACCCGCTTCTTCACCAACGTCAGCCACGAGCTGCGCACACCGCTCACGCTGGTCATCTCGCCGCTCTCGAAGATGGTGAAGGAAGAAACCGACCCTTGGAAACGCCGCAAGCTTTCGTTCGTGCAGCGCAATGCCAACAATCTGCTCACCCTGGTGAACCAACTGCTCGACTTCCGCCTGGTGGATGCCGCCAGCGAGAAACTCCATCTGGTGTCGGGCGACGTGGTGTCGTTCATCGACAACATCTGCAAGTCGTTCAGACTGTTGCAGGACAAAGACATCGCGCTGGAGTTTCTGCCTGCCGTGAGCACACTGAGAATGGATTTCGACAACGACAAACTGGGCAAGATAGTGAACAACCTGCTCTCGAACGCCTACAAGTTCACCCCAGCCGGCGGCAGGGTGGAGGTGAGGCTGCGTCCTGTCGAGAGTGGCTCGTCGGCGGATGCCCCCAGTTCGGTTGAACTGACCGTTGCCGACACGGGCATCGGCATCAGCGACGAGGACAAGAAGCACGTGTTCGACCGTTTCTTCCAGGCCGACAACCATGTGGAGCAACCCTACGGCGGCAGTGGCATAGGGCTGAGCCTGACCAAGGACTTCGTGTTGCTGCACGGCGGGAGCATCAGCGTGGAAGACAACGCCGGGGGCGGCACTCTGTTCAGAGTGTTGTTGCCGCTGATCGATTCTTCTGCTGTCGCTCAGACCGAACCTGCTGTCGCGCCAACCGAACCAACCGTTGCGCCAACCGAACCAACCGCTGCTCCGGCCGAATCGGCCACATCGCCCACGCCTGGCAACAATGCCGCCCATGCTGACGCCGAAGGGAGCGGCGCTGCGCCGGATGCAGCCAAGACCGTCGCGCCGGGTGTCCATGCCAAGCCACTGCTCCTCATCGTCGATGACAACAACGACTTCCTTCGGTTCATGACCGACGTGCTGAAAGACTCCTACCGCATCAGCACTGCCTCCAACGGGCAGGAAGCCTTGGAAAAGGTGGAGCGCGAACAGCCCGACGCCGTTCTGAGCGACGTGATGATGCCCATTATGGACGGCAACGAGCTGTGCCGCCGCATGAAGGCCAACCCTCAGACCGAGCGCATTCCCTTCATTCTGCTCACGGCGCGACTGTCGCAGCAGCACCGCATGGAAGGACTGGAGAGTGGAGCCGACGACTACATCACCAAACCGTTCGACCTCGACATGCTCCACCTGCGCATTGCCAACCTCATCAAGTGGCGCGGCGACAAGAACGCAAAGCTGAAACCGCAGGTCAAGGAGGTGGAAATCACGTCGCTCGACCAGCAGTTCGTCAACCAGGCCACGGCATACGTGGAAACCCATCTGGCCGACGACGACCTGTCGGTGGAAACGCTCAGCGAAGCCCTCGGCATGTCGCGCGTTCACCTTTACAAGCGGTTGCTCTCGCTCACGGGCACCACGCCCTCGGAGTTTATCCGCACCATCCGTCTGCGCCGGGGCGAGCAGCTGCTGCGGCAGAGCCAGCTCAGCGTGTCGGAGATTGCCTACAAGGTGGGATTCAACCATCCGCGCTACTTCACCAAGTATTTCAAGGAGATGTATGGCATGATGCCCTCGCAGTATAAGGACGAAATGGGGAGCTGAAAACCGCCAACCATGACGTTTTGCGTGTTTTGTTGCGTTAATGTTCCCAAAATGAGCCGATATGTCGGCATTTTGTTGTAAATTTGCACTGGCAAAAGAAGTCCGTCCTTTTGCCCTTGGTAGCGAAAGCACAGCAGAAAAACGAAAAAGCTGAAAAACAAAATGGACAAAAAATTTCAATAAAAACCAAATCTATAATGAGAAAAGCGAAAATGATTATGTCTGCACTGCTCATGGCCTGCTCAACAGTGGCCGGTGCAGCCGTCACGGGGAGCCAAGCCGTGGCTGCAGACAAGCAGGGAAACAGTGTCACCGTGAGTGTGGGCAACCCTCAGCAGAATGGAGCCAAAGTAGTAAGGCTGCAGGTAATTAACGACAACATCATCCGGGTGCAGGCAACGAGCGAGGCCCAGTTGCCCCAGAAGCAGCCCAGCCTGATGATTGTTCCGCAGAAGGCGCCTGCCGCTGACTCTTACTCCGTGACGGAAGAAGGCGGCAACGTGGTGGTGAAGACCGCTGGCGTGAAGGCTGTGGTGAGCAAACAGACGGGCGAAGTGGAATTTTTTGACGCTGCGGGCCGACGGCTGCTCAAGGAGGCCGACGGCGGCAAGCAGTTCTGGCCCTTCACCGTGCCCGAACGCGAATATGGCCTGAAAGGCGGCCCCGCCATTACCGAGGAGATGAAGCACGGACTCAGCTGGCAGATGAAGTTCGACAGCCCCGACGACGAGGCATTCTACGGACTGGGCCAGCACCAGAGCGAGGAGTTCAACATGAAAGGCAAGAACGAAGACCTGTTCCAGTACAACACCAAGGTTTCCATTCCCTTTGTGCTTTCCAACAAGGGTTACGGCATACTGTGGGACAGCTACAGCTACTGCCGTTTCGGCAATCCGAACGACTATTTGCAGCTGAACCGCGCCTTCAAGCTCTTCGACAAGAAAGGCCGCGAGGGGCATCTTACGGGCACCTACGTCGATAAGGACGGCCAGCGGCTGGTGCGCGACGAGGACAGCATCTACTACGAGTATGCCTTCCCCGCCACGAGCGAGATAGCCGTGAAGACCGACAACGGCGGCATCAAGAACCTGCCAAAGGGATTCAACCTGCAGGGAGCCAACGTCACCTACGATGGCTACATCGAGGCTCCCGAAAGCCAGCTCTACCAGTTCATTCTCTACTATTCGGGCTACGTGAAGGTCTATATTGGCGGCAAGGAGGTGGTGCCCGAGCGCTGGCGCACAGCCTGGAACCCCAACGCCTATAAGTTCAACACCGTGCTGGTGAAGGGCAAGCGCACACAGTTGCGCATAGAGTGGCAACCCGACGGAGGCGAGGCCTACTGTGGTCTGCGCGTGTCGGAGCCCCGCAATGCCAAGGAACGCGGACAGCTGAGCATCTGGAGCGAAATGGCGCGCGACATGGACTACTACTTCATTGCCGGCAAAAACTTCGACGACATCATCAGCGGTTACCGCACCCTCACGGGCCGTGCATCGCTCTATCCCAAGTGGGTGCTGGGCTTCTGGCAGAGTCGCGAGCGCTACAAGTCGAGTGCTGAGATTGAGCAGACTCTGGCCGAATTCCGCCAGCGCCACATTCCCATCGACAACATCGTGCAGGACTGGAACTACTGGAAACTGGACTCTTGGGGCGACCACACCTTCGAGGCCAGCCGCTATCCCAACCCGCAGGCCATGCTCGACTCGGTGCATGCCATGCATGGACGATTCATGATCAGCGTGTGGCCGAAGTTCTACGACACGGTTGACAACTACAAGGAACTCGACAAGAACGGTTGGATGTACCATCAGGCTGTGAAGGACGACATCCACGACTGGCTGGGCTTCCGCGGCTCGTTCTACGATGCCTACGATGCCGGTGCGCGCAAAATGTTCTGGCGGCAGATGAACGACAGACTCTACACAAAGTACAACCATGGCATCGACGCCTGGTGGATGGACGCTTCGGAACCCAACGTGCGCGACTGCACTCCCATGTGGTATCGCAAGGCCCTCTGTGGCCCCACCGCCCTCGGCACGGCTACCGAATACTTCAATGCCTACTCTACGGTGAATGCCGATGCCATCTACAATGGTCAGCGTTCGGTGTTCAAAGGCAAGGCCAACGAACCCCGTGTGTTCCTGCTCACCCGAAGCGGATTTGCTGGCGAGCAGCGTTTCTCCACCGCCACGTGGAGCGGCGACATCGGCACCCGTTGGGAAGACATGCGCGCCCAAATGACAGCCGGACTGAACTACTCCATGTCGGGCATTCCTTTCTGGGGCATGGACCAAGGTGGATTCTCGGTGGAAAACCGCTACGTGGCCGCCCAGCAGGAATATGACAAGACGGGCGTGGAAAACGAGGACTTGAAGGAATGGCGCGAGCTGCAGACGCGCTGGAACCAGTTTGGCGCGTTCATCCCGCTGTTCCGCGCTCATGGCCAATGGCCGCTGCGCGAGATATGGAACATTGCCCCGCAGGAGCATCCCGCCTACAAGTCGTTCGTCTATTATGACAAGTTGCGCTACCAGCTCATGCCTTACCTCTACTCGCTGGCCGGATGGGCTCACTTCAAGGACTACACGCTCATGCGCGCCCTTGTGATGGACTTCAATGGCGACCGCCAAGTTGAGAACATCGGCAACCAGTGGATGTTCGGCCCGGCCCTGATGGCCTGTCCCGTGGGTTACTACAAGGCCCGCAACCGCTCGGTCTATTTCCCCGAGCAGTGTGGTTGGTACGATCTCTACACGGGCGAACACATCAATGGCGGACAGAGCCTCGTGGTGGATGCTCCCTACGAGCAGATTCCGGTCTTCGTGCGTGAGGGAGCCATCATTCCCTTCGGCCCCGAAATGGAGTGGAGCGACGAGAAACCTGCCGAACTGATCAACCTCTATGTCTATGCCGGACAGAACGGACAGTTCCAGCTCTATGAGGACGAAGGCACCAACTACAACTACGAGAAGGGCAAGTACGCCACCATCGACATCAGCTACGACGATGCTTCGCGCACCCTTACCATTGGCCAGCGCAAGGGCTCGTTCCCGGGCATGCTGAAGAACCGCCGCTTCAACGTGGTGCTCGTTTCTGCCGACAACGCCCGCGAACTGAACCTCTGCAATCCCGAGGGCAAGATGGTGAAGTATAGCGGCAAGGCCGTCACGGTGAAACTCTAAACGCTAACGTCAACCTTAACGTCAACGTCAAACTCTGATCAGGATGTTTAAGAATAAGGATTTCATGATAAAGATCTTCACGTGGGATTTGAGTGAGGGTCTGGTATGGGATTTTGTCAGGCCCAACTCGGATGACCATAGTGATCTTACTCAGGAAGAGTATCAAATGGTCATTGACAGCCTGGAGGAAGTCAGGGCTAAGATATTGCGCTACTGTGAGAAATCTGGAATCGATGTGAATAGCAGTCTGACAGACAAATAAATGTTCATACAGGGCGTAAAGGTGACAGACACTTTTGCGCCCTTTAAATATATACGAATTGAGACAATGAGAAAGATATTGTTTTTTCTTACTGCTGCGGTCCTGATGGGACTGACGGCGATGGCCCGCGAACGCATTTGTTTCGACCAGGGCTGGCAGTTCGTGCTCGACGACAAGATGACCCTTGATCAGGCTCAGCAGGGCAATGGCTGGCGGGTGCTCAACCTGCCCCACGACTGGGCCATCGAGGGCGACTTCCACGTGGGCAACCCCAGCGGAGCCGGCGGCGGTGCGCTGCCCGGTGGAGTGGGGTGGTACAAGAAATCGTTCGACGTCACGGCGCGCGAACTCAAGGAGGGGCGCTTCTTCATCGAGTTCGACGGAGTGTATATGAACAGCACTGTGTGGCTCAACGGTCACGAACTGGGCCACCGTCCCTACGGTTACAGCTCGTTCGAATACGAACTGACGCCCCATTTGCAGCGAGGCGCCAACACGCTCGTGGTGAAAGTGGACAACAGCGACCAGCCCAACTCGCGCTGGTACAGTGGCTGCGGCATCTATCGCCACGTGTGGCTCACCAAGACCGGCCCCGTGCGCATAGCCCATTGGGGCGTACGCGTGAGGACGCAGTATGTTAAACAGCGCGGTTGGTGGTGCGTGGATGTCTATACCACGTTAGACCGCGGTTCGGACAAGTTGAAAGTACGCAACACGCTGCTCGATGCCGAGGGCCATGTGGTGGGCAGCCCAGTCTCCAACGACAATTGGTCCACCATCAGGGTCAATGACCCCAAGCTCTGGTCGGTGGAGTCGCCCTACGTTTATACCGTGCGCACGGAAGTGCTGAAGGGCAACAAGGTGGTCGATGTGCAAGAAACCACCACGGGCTTCCGCGACTTCCGTTTCGACCCCGAAACGGGTTTCTGGCTCAACGGCAAGAACTTCAAGATCAATGGCGTGTGCGAGCACCATGACCTGGGATGCCTTGGCGCGGCCTTCAACGAAGATGCCATGCACCGCAAACTCACCAAGCTGAAGGCCATGGGAGTGAACAGCATCCGCTGTTCGCACAACCCGCCCGCACCGCAGCTGCTCGAAATGTGCGACACCATGGGGCTCATCGTCATGGACGAGAGCTTCGACATGTGGCGCCGCAAGAAAACGCAGAACGACTACGCCCGCTTCTTCGACGAGTGGCACGAGCGCGACCTTGAAGACCTGGTGCTGCGCGACCGCAACCATCCCTGCATCCTGATGTGGAGCATCGGCAACGAAGTGCTCGAGCAGTGGTCCAGTGCCGAGGCCGACACGCTCACGCTTGAGCAGGCCAACCTCATCCTGAACGCCGGCCACGATGCCTCCACACTGGCCAAGGAGGGCGAGCTGAGCGTCAACTCGCTGCTCACCCAGCACTTGGCCGAAATCGTGAAACGCCTGGACGACACGCGCCCCATCACAGCAGGATGCAACGAGCCCGACCCCAACAATCACCTTTTCAAGAGTGGAGCCATCGACATCATTGGCTTCAACTACCATCACCAGTGGGTGAAGGATGTGCCCAAGAATTTCCCCGGCAAGCCCTTCATTATGAGCGAGAGCGTCAGCGCCCTGCAGACGCGCGGCTACTACATGATGCCCAGCGACACGGTCTTTAAAGCCCCCAAGGAGTGGTGGCTGCCCTATACCGACCCCACGTTCATGTGTTCGGCCTACGACAACATGCATGCCTCGTGGAGCAGTACGCACGAGGAAACATGGAACGTGGTGAAGCACAACCCGTTTGTGGGCGGACAGTACATTTGGACGGGCTTCGACTACATCGGCGAGCCCACGCCCTACGGTTTCCCCGCCCGCAGCTCGTACTTCGGCATCATCGACTTGGCTGGATTCCCCAAGGACACCTATTATATGTATCAGAGCGAGTGGACCAGGCGCCCCGTGCTCCATCTGTTCCCCCATTGGAACTGGTTGCCCGGCCAGACGGTCGATATGTGGTGCTACTACAACGATGCCGACGAGGTGGAACTCTTTGTCAACGGCCAGAGCCAGGGCACCCGACGCAAGCAGGCTGGTCCGCTGCATGTGGGTGAAGGCGCACAGAGCCCCGTCACACAGACCGAGTATCACGTCATGTGGCGCGTAGAATACCAGCCGGGCGAAGTGAAGGTGGTGGCCCGCAAGGGTGGAAAACCCGTGCGCGAACAAGTCATTCGCACCGCCGACAACCCCGAGCGTATAGGCCTGAGCATCGACTATCGCGGCAACGACCTGACCTTCGTGGCCGTTGATGTGCTCGACGGCAAGGGAACGCTCTGCCCGTTGGCCGAAAACCAGATCTTCTTCGATGCCGAAGGACTGGAAATCGTCGGCGTAGATAACGGCTGCCAAACGTCGATGGAGCGCTTCAAGGACAACAAGCGGCGCGCTTTCTTCGGCAAGTGCCTTGTGGTGGTGCGTGGCAAGGGCAAGCTCACCGCCCGTAGCGTGGGCCTCACTTCAAACGAAATCACAATTCAATAACCCAATCATGAAAAGAGTCTTCATTCTATTAATTCTCGTAAGTTGTGGCATCGCCACGTCGCTGGCGCAGCTTCAAACCAACGGAGGCTTCCAGTATCTGCAAGCCCAGCCAAAGGACATGTCTGCCGATTTCAACGACCTTTCCAACACTTACTTCCTGGCTGACAGCCTCGTGGCGTTCAGTACGGAAAAGGGCGAAGGTCTGCTCAACTGGAAACGCTATCGGCTCTCACCCCGCCAGGCCTTCAATCTGAACGGCTACTGGCCGGTGCGCATGCAGATGCTCGATTTTCCCGATGCCGCCTACGACAACGACCCCAACCTGAAAATCCGCGTCAGCAGAATTGACGAGCGAACCCTGCGCGTCACCCTGCTCACATCGCCCATCGAACCCAAGAACACCGACAGCGACGACCCCATGTTCTCGCCCCAGTTCCTCAGCCGACAGACCTCTGCCCCGGCGGGCTGGACAGCAGTGGACAAGGGCGACCGGATTGTCTATAGCAGTGCCTGTGGCTCGATGGAAATACAGAAATACCCTTGGCGCATCGTGCTGAAAGATGCCAAGGGAAAGATCATGACCCAGACGCGCGCCCTCGTTGACAACGACTCCACGCAGGTGAAGCTGCTGCCCTTCAATTTCATCAAGCGCGGCAGCGACAACTCGCGCTCGGTCAACCCCGTGTTCCTGCTCTCGCCAGGCGAGCGCATCTATGGATGCGGCGAGTCGTTCACCTCGCTCAACAAGGTGGGGCAGAAGGTCAACATCTTCGTCACCGACCCGCAGGGACCCGAAACCGACGGCATGTACAAGCCTGTGCCTTTCTTCTTCTCCAATCGCGGCTACGGCATCTTCATGCACACCTCGGCTCCCGTCACTGCCGACTTCGGAGCCTCCTACATCGGTGCCGACCGTCTGTTCATGGCCGACGAGACCATGGACTTCTTCGTGTTCTTCGGCGAGCCCAAGGACATTCTCGATGCTTACACCGATGTGACGGGCAAGAGCCCCATGCTGCCCCTCTGGAGTTTCGGCACGTGGATGAGCCGCATCACCTATTTCTCGCAGAAAGAGGGTCTGGAGATAGCCAGCCAGCTGCGCAAGCACAACATTCCCGCCGACGTGATCCATTTCGATACGGGCTGGTTCGGCGTTGACTGGCAGTGCGACTACCTGTTTGCCAAGGACCGTTTCCCCAATCCCGAGAAGATGCTCAAGCAACTCAGCAACGACGGTTTCCACACCTGCCTGTGGCAGTTGCCTTACTTCACTCCTAAGAACCGCTTCTTCAACGAGATTGTCGATAAAGGGCTGCATGTGCGCAACGCCGCCGGTGGCATGCCCGTCGAAGACGCCATTCTCGACTTCTCCAACCCGCAGACCGTCTGTTGGTACCAGCAGAAAATCGAAGGACTGATGCGCCAAGGCGTCAGCACCATCAAGTGCGACTTCGGCGAGGCCGCTCCATTCAACAACGGCATCTACCATAGCGGGCGCGGTGGACTTTACGAGCACAACCTCTATCCTCTGCGCTACAACAAAGCCCTTTGGGAGGTGGTCGAGCGCAGTCATCCCGGCGAGGGCATCATCTGGGCACGTTCCGCATGGGCGGGCTCGCAGCGCTACGCCCTCCACTGGGGAGGCGACGCAGCCACCAACAACATCGGCATGCTGGGCGACTTGCGCGGCGGACTCTCCTTCGGACTCAGCGGATTCTCCTTCTGGAGCCACGACATGGGCGGTTTCGTCACCGCTTCGCCCGAGGACATCTACCGCCGTTGGCTGCCCTTCGGATTCCTTTCTTCGCACACCCGTGCCCACGGCGCACCGCCCACCGAGCCATGGCTCATCAGCGAGTCGTTCACCGACGCTTTCCGTCAGGCGGCCGAAATGAAATACCGCCTCATGCCCTACGTCTATGCCCAGGCCAAGGACTGCACCGAGCGCGGTTTGCCCATGGTGCGCGCCTTGTTCGTTGAGTTCCCCCACGATGCCGGTGCATGGCTCGTAGAAGATGAGTACATGTTCGGTTCGCAAATGCTCGTTGCTCCGCTGATGGAGAGCGGCACTGAGCGCACGGTCTATCTGCCCGCCGGAAAATGGATCGACTACCAGAGTGGTGCCGTCTATGACGGTGGATACCAAACGCTGAAGGCAGGCGAAATTCCCGCCATCATCCTTGTGCGCGACGGAAGCCTCATTCCGCATGCGCCCCTCGCACAGCGCACCGACCAGATTGACTGGAACGCCATCGAGTTGCGCCCCTACAAGGCTGCAGCCACCAAATGCACGGGCCTGCTCTTTAAACCCGGCGACACGAAGCTGCAACAGATTGAGCAGTAAGCCGTCGGCTTGGCTGTAAACAAATCCGGCGGACATTGTTCTGCTCACAGCGCTCAATGAGATGGAAACGGGGGCATGCACATTTCCTTGTGCATGCCCCCATTTCTATCTTGTTAGGCCGTTCTCGCTTGTACGGTTATTGTAGGACGATGTCAATGAGCTCAGCAAAGTCGTCGATGATGAAGGTGGGATGGGCGGTGAGCAGTTGCTCGCGCGAGTGGTTGCCGTAGGTGACGGCGCAGGTGGGGCAGTGGGCGGCGTTGCCCATGAGAATGTCGAAGGTGGTGTCGCCCACAACGAGCGCATTCTCTGCCTTACAGCCACAGTGGCTCAGAGTCTTGAGCACCGGCTCGGGATGGGGCTTTGCTTGGGCCACGTCGTCGGCACCGACAATGAGGCTGACGAACTGGTTGAGCTGCATGCGTTGCAAAAATTCGTCGAGCGTCTCGCGGCTGCGGCTGCTGGCAATGGTCAGGGTGATGCCCTGCTGGTGGAGGCGGGCAAGCGTTTCTCTGACGTGCGGAAAAAGGGGCACCGCGTCGGGCGTGTTGTTCTGGAAGAACAGTTGACGGTAGGTTTGTTCGCACCGGTCGCCCATTTCCTCGGTCATGGGTATGAGTTCGGTGAAGGTTTCGCGCAGCGGGCGGCCAATCATGGCGGCACAGCTTTCGGGCGACTGTGGTGGCAGTCCCAATGCTTGGATGGTTTGCTGCATGGTGCGCACGATGAGGCTCTGCGTGTCGCCCATGGTGCCGTCGAAATCGAGTATGATGGTGTTGATATTCATGTCTTTTGCACGTTTGTTGTGGTCTTTTCGTCCTTTTTCGTGCAAAAGTAGCCATTTTCTTTCAATTCCATGCTGACTTCTAGCAAATACTTCGTACCTTTGCACCCAATTTTCAAAAATAGAGTATGTTTTTCAGATATCGATACGTTCTTTTAATGCTTTTTGCGTCAGTGAGTTGTGTGGCGCAGACCAATTCCAACGAGCGGCAGGCCCGCAAGATGTTCAATCAGATTTATGACATGGTTTTTGGTGCTCAGGGCTCAACGCTTCACTATTCGGTGAACATCATTGGCATCTACAAGACCAACGGCACCATTTGGTACAAGGAGAAAAAGAGCAAGTTTGTTGACGAGAAGTATGATGCCTACAGCGACGGCACCACTTATTGGCGCGCAGACAGGAAGAAAATGACGGTGACAATCTTTGACATGAACGATGATTCGAGGGACAAGTATTCCACCAAGTTCAAATTCTCTCCCGACAACTACACCTACAGCATCAAGCGCGATGACTCCCACTACTGGTTGACGCTGAAGGCCAAGAAAGGTGTGAAAGGCATCAAGGAGGCGCGCGTTCAGCTTGACTTGCACACCCGCCATCCGCAGAGCATACGCATCAAGGTGGGCATTTTCCACACCACCATCAAAATTTCAAACTTCAAGAGCGGTGGCATTTCCGACAAGGTGTTTGTGTTCGACAAACAGAAATACCCCGGCTACAAGTACATCGACAAAAGGTGAGTTAGGAGTTAGGAGTTAAGAGTTAGGAGTTAAGAGTTTCCGAACAGATGGAAGCTGTTAGCTCCTTTTTTTTGTCAACGGCAGCTCCCAGCTCACAACTCCTAATTCTTAACTCTTAACTCTTAACTCTTAACTCTTAACTCCCAACTCCTAACTCGAAAAATTCAGTTTTCCTCCATTTCCTTGTCCAACTGGCCGCTCCAGAGGTATTCGCGGGTTTCCTTCACGATGACCCCGCTCAACAGCAGCAGCGACAGCAGGTTGGGAATGGCCATCAGGGCGTTCATGCAGTCGGCGATGTTCCAGACAATGCCCAGATTCATGATGCTACCAATGAAAAGCGCAATGATGTAGAGCACTCTATAGGAGTTTACTGTGCCTTTTACGCGGGCAGCCTTCGCCCTGGAGGTGCTGTCGGCGGTGTTGTCCTTGGTGTCTTGCTTGCCCCTTGCCAAATATTCCACGGCGCGCTCGCCGTAATAGCTCCACCCCAAGATGGTGCTGAAGGCAAAGGTGAGCAGTCCGATGCTGAGCAACGGTGCGCCAATGTAGGGAATCTTGCTGAAGGCTGCCTTTGTGAGCACGGCTCCGTTGCTATAGTCGATGTCGGGGTAGGCGATGATGCTGCTCACGATGACGATGCCCGTGAGGGCGCAGATGACGACCGTGTCCCAGAACGTGCCCGAGGCCGAAACCAACGCCTGGCGCACAGGGTTGCGCGTCTGGGCAGCGGCAGCCACGATGGGTGCCGAGCCCATGCCCGACTCGTTGGAGAACAGTCCGCGCGCGATGCCGTAGCGGGCGGCCATCATCACGGTGGTGCCCACAAATCCGCCGCCGGCAGCAGCGGGCGTGAAGGCCGACTCGCAGATGAGCCTGATGGCCGGCCACACGTAGGTGCCGTTGATGAAAAGGATGGCGATGCAGCCCAGCACATAGAAGATGGCCATGAAGGGCACGAGCATGGTGCAGACGCGGGCGATGCTCTTCACGCCGCCCAGGATGACGGCTCCGGCCAGCAAGCAGATGACCAGGCCCGTGAGATATTGCGGAATGCCGTAGGTTTCGAAAGTGAGCGTTGACATGGCGTTGGCCTGCACCGTGTTGCCGATGCCGAAGGCGGCGATGGCTGTAAACAGGGCAAACAGCACTCCCGCCCATTTCCATCCCAGGCCGCGCTCAAGCGCATACATGGGGCCGCCGAGCATTTTGCCGTCGGGGGTCTTCACGCGATATTTGATGGCCAGCAATCCTTCGGCATACTTGGTGCTGATGCCGAACACACCCGTCAGCCAGCACCACAGCACGGCGCCTGGCCCTCCGAGCGAGATGGCCGTGGCCACGCCGATGATGTTGCCCGTGCCGATGGTGGCCGCCAAGGCGGTGGCCAGGGCTCCGAATTGCGACACGTCGCCCGTGGCATTGTTGTCGCGGCTCACCGAGAGACGGATGGCGGTGCCTATCTTGCGTTGTGGAAATTTCAGCCGGATGGTGAGGAACAGGTGGGTGCCGAGCAGCAGCACAATCATGGGCCAGCCCCAGAGCAGCGAACTTAGATCTTCAAAGAAAACGTTGATTTGTTCCATCGTGATGTCGGATGATTAGTGTTTTGCGTTGGTGTTGTCCATGCGGACGATGACGTTGTCGAACCCCATGGTGCGCAGCAGTTTGTCGAACTGTGCGATGGCGTTGTCTTCGGCACTCTGTATGTTTGCGCGCGTCATGCAGCGGCGGCGCATGTTGTTGTAAGCCCGCCGGTAGAGGGCGGCCAGGTCGCGCTCGCTCCACTTGCCGCTCTCGTAGAACGAGTGGGTGCGCGCCTCGTCGATGAAGTCCTTGTCGAGCAGCTCGATGGGGGGGAGCGTCACCAAGACCGAGTCACCCTGTTTTCTGATCCAGCCCTCCTTCGCATGGTTCATGTTGATGCCCAGGCGCAGGGTGCCGTAGTAGATGCGCACCAGTTGGTCGTCGGTGAAGATGCCCTTGCGCAGGGTATCTACCATTTCTTCGTCGGCAATGGACAGAAACTCCCACTCGCCGATGTCCTTGAGCGAGGTGATTTGTTGTGGCGTGAGGTCGATTGTCTGTTCCACCTCCACCTCGACGTTGTCATTTTGCGACTTGTAGTACCACACGGCCGCCACCACGATGATGGCCAGTATGACCACCTGCTTCAGCAGGTCGGCCGAATCGCCTATTTTGCTGCGTTTGTATCTTCTGCTCATTTTTTCTCAATCATTTTGTAAAGCGAAAGGGGCACTTGCTGCGGCGAGAAATCCTTTCGGAAGCTCACGGTGATGTCCTTCTCCTCAAAGCCCATCTGCCTGACCATGGGAATGATGGTGGTTGCGGCGCTGTGCTTGGCATTCTCGATGATGCCCAGTTCGGGAATGCTGTTGATGATGGCTGCGCGCCCCTGCCGTTCGTAGTTGGTCATTTCGGCGTCGGTGAAGTTGCTGCGGAAGATGGAAACCGACTTCATCACGTTCTCGTGGTCTATCTTGCTGCTGGTGAGCGTCACCTGCGGGTCGGGCAGTATGATTTCAATCTTCCGTCCGTTGCGCCGTATGTTGCGCTCGCTGAAGTTGGCGAAATCGACGTAGGCCTTCAGCGTGGCGTCCATGGGGATGGCCACTTTGCGGTCGCCCACGGGCAACTGGATGTTGAACGTCTTGGCCAGGATGGAGCCTTTGAGCTTCAGCTGGTCGGAGTGGGTGATGATTTTGTGTACTTTCATCTCCGATGTATAGAGGCGCGAGCACTTCTGTATCTGCATCACCATCATCGGTATGGTGTCGATGACGGTCTTCTCCTCCTTGGGTGGAGCCTGCTCGCTGCACGAAACGAACGCAGCGGCCAGGAGCAAAAGTATGCAAAAGGCGTTTTTTCTCATTCTTTTCGGTGTTGAATGTGGGTTGTCATGCAAAGATACTGCAAAAAAATGATTTCGTGCGTTAAAATGCCGTTTTTTTATGCTGCTTTGCCGCTATTTCGCGTTTTTTGCCCAAAAATTGCATCAATCTGTTGGAAAACAGTGGGCGTGGAAGGTAAAGATTTTTTTGCACAACTTAGCAAACCTTTCAGTTTTTCGGGTTAAACGATGCTGTTTTTTCTGCGTCAAAGTGATAGTTGCAACTAACAAAAACATAGTAAAACGAAACAATTAAAACTCAAAAGGCATGAAAAAGATAGTATTGACACTCGCTGCCACCATCTTGATGAGTTCGGCAGCCTTGGCACAGGATGACAAACAAATACAGCCCCAACGCACTCACAAGCGTCCCAATAAGACAGAAATGGCACAGCGGCGCACCGAAGACATGGCGCAGCGCTACGGACTCAACGAAAAACAGACGACCCAGCTGCTGAAACTGAACACCGATTTCGCCGGAACTCTGGGCCCACGCCACGGAGGACCACGCCCGGCGGGCGGGCCGCGTCCCGATTTCCGCCACAAGGGCCAAAAGCCCAACGGCCCGGAAGGCGACCCCGGTGCTCCGCAGATGCAGCCCCAGCCGCCCGTGGACGGAAAGGAGGCTTCAGGACTCTCGGATGTCGAGAAGCAACGTGCTGCCATGCAGAAGTTCCGCTCGAAGATGGCCGAGAATGTTAAGGCTTACGACGCTGAGCTGAAGAAAATCATGACTGCCGAGCAGTTCAAGCAGTACGAGGCCGACAAAGCCAAGCGCAGAAACCACCACCATAAGCGCTGACGAAACGCAATGTGACACCATCCATAGTTTTTCTAGAGAATTATTCCGCAAGAGGGTGTGTCAAAATAGGCA
>DFFM01000024.1 GCA_002369515.1 Prevotella sp. UBA3776
GCTCCCAACCAGTTTGAACTGGCCCCGATATTCGAGGAAACCAACCTGGCCGTAGACCACAACATGCTGCTCATGTCGGTGATGAAGCGCGTGGCCCGCAAGCACGGCTTCCGTGTACTGCTCCACGAAAAGCCCTTCGCAGGCATCAACGGCAGCGGCAAGCACAACAACTGGTCGCTGAGCACTGACAACGGCGTGCTGCTGCATGCCCCCGGCAAGACAGCCGAGCAGAACCTGCGCTTCGCCACCTTCATCGTCGAGACACTGATGGGTGTCTATCGCCACAACGGTCTGCTGAAAGCCAGCATCATGTCGGCCACCAATTCCCACCGCTTAGGAGCCAACGAGGCGCCGCCAGCCATCATCTCCTCGTTCCTCGGCAAGCAGGTCAGCGAGCTTTTAGATCACATCGAGAAGGCCGACGTGCAGGACATACTCGCCATGGCCGGCAAGCAGGGCATGAAGATGGATATTCCCGAGATTCCCGAACTCTTCATCGACAATACCGACCGCAACCGCACATCGCCCTTCGCCTTCACCGGCAACCGATTTGAGTTCCGCGCCGTAGGCTCCGAGGCCAACTGCGCCTCAGCCATGATTGCCCTCAACAGTGCGGTGGCCGAAGCCTTGGTGGAGTTCAAAAAGCGAGTGGATGCCCGCATCCCTGAGTTCGAGAAGAAACTGGCAGGCTCAGAACACAACGCCGTGTTCCACGCCATCATCGACATCCTCCGCGAGGACATCAAGGTGTGCAAGCCCATCCGCTTCGATGGCAACGGCTACAGCGACGCGTGGAAGGCAGAAGCCGCCAAGCGTGGACTAGACACAGAAACTTCCTGCCCCGTCATCTTCGAGCGTTATCTCGACGAGGACAGCATCCGTATGTTCGAGAGCCTCGGTGTGATGACAAAGAAGGAGCTGGAGGCTCGCAACGAAGTGAAGTGGGAAACCTACACCAAGAAGATTCAGATTGAAGCTCGTGTGCTTGGCGACCTCTCTATGAACCACATCATCCCCATTGCCACTAGCTATCAGAGCCAGCTCCTAAGAAACGTTGAGCGCATGTCGGGCGTATTCCCGAAGGAGAAGGCCAGTCAGCTGAATGCCCGCAACCTCAAGCTCATCGAGGAGATAGCAGAGCGCACAGCCACCATCGAAACACAGGTGGAGGAGCTTGTCGAGGCCCGCAAGGTCGCCAACAAGATAGCCGACGAGCATCAGAAAGCCATCGCCTACCACGACACCATCGCCCCGATGTTCGACAAGATTCGCTACCAGATAGACAAGCTCGAACTCATCGTTGACGACGGCCTCTGGCCTCTGCCAAAGTATCGCGAACTGTTGTTCATCAGGTAAGTCCAACACCTAAACTTTATATCAAGGGGAACCAAGCAAACTTGGCTCCCCTTTTTCTTATGACTTTCTTCTCCCCTATATATTTTGTTTGTCCAATCAGCCTTCTAATCGCTCCACATCGTTTCTGACAGAGTGGCATGTTTGGCTAATAGTCAAAGAAAGTTCAGCCAATTGACAATCAGCATTGCGACTGCCCAGTGAAGAGAAGGTAAATTGTTAACTTTCGTCTTTCTATTTGGTAAATAGGTAAAAATATCTATCTTTGTAAAAAAGTCATCCGTTTTTGTAGTTTTTTGCCTCCTTGGTGTGACTTACTATCAGATGACGAATTAAGAATCAAGAAAGAATGAACGATTTAGAACGTGAATTTGAAGAAATGGTCAGGAAGAACCGAGGCACGATTTACACCGTGTGCTACATGTTCTCCAACGACCAAGACGAGGTGGCCGACCTGTTTCAGGAGGTGCTCATCAACCTGTGGAAGAGTATGCCCTCGTTTGAGGGGCGCAGCGATGTGCGCTCCTGGATCTACCGCGTCAGCCTGAACGTGTGCATCTCGCTCGACCAAAAGAAGCGAAGACACAAGACGGTGGCGCTGACAATGGACATCAACCCATACGAAGAGATGGAAAGCAACCAGAACTCTCGGCAGATGGATATGCTTCGAAGACGAATTGCGAAGCTTGGCCAATTCGATCGCGCCATTATTCTGTTATGGCTGGAGAATATGAGTTACGAGGAAATTGCTGCCATCATGGGAATTACGGTGAAGAATGTCTCCGTTCGTCTCTACCGTATCAAGGAGGAATTAAAAAACATGTCAAACGAATAAACAACAGGAATTATGGATAATCAGAATAACAACTTACAGGAATTGGAAGAACTGCGCGGTCAGGTCGCAGAGTTTAAGAAACGTATGGAACAGCAGGAGATAGTCAGCCGCCATCTGTTGAAAGAGGCAATGAAAGGCAACGTGTCGTGGATTAAGCGGATGAGCATCTGGGGTAGCGTAGGAGAATTGGTGATATTACCATTGTTGGTTTACCTCTTAAGAAGCATTGTCGGCGTTTCATGGCTACCCATTATTGCCTTAGGGCTTTTGATTGTTGGTGAGGCAGTCTTCAACTTTTGGAATGTCAGTACAATCCGCGACAAACATCTGGCAGCCGATGATGTTCTCAGTGTTCAGCAGCGGCTGATAACCTTCAAGCGCAGGGAGAAACTTTACACGTTCGGCATACTTCCATTCTTATTTCTCTGGGTAGTATGGCTCCTGTTTGACGTTTATTATGGTACCGATATCCCTTTTTTCCCCTCAAGTGACAGGAATCTTGTTTATTTCGTGGCGATTGTCGTTGCATTTACCATATTATCCTATGTCTTTTCCCGCGAGATGCGCTCGCTGAACAATGCTATCAAGAACATTGACGAATTCGCTGGAAAGAAATAATTGGAGTAATAAAAATGACAGTCTTTTAGAATGTACTTTCATTTATATTTCGTATCTTTGCTGCCGAAAGCATCAATTCTAAGATATGAATGACGAAGAATACCGTCGCGAGGAACTCATCCGCGAGATAGAGCGCCGCGTGGAACGAATGACACTCCGACAACTGGAGGCGCTGCAATACGAACTGGAGACAAAGGACTATTCGGCTGACGATGCCGGATAGTCCTTTGTGCTCTTAAGCGTTCAGAGAATGGAAACAAAATAATCATCAAAATAACTGTCAAACTTATGAAAATACAAAACATCCTTATGACTTTTGCTATTTCCTCTGCATTGACCTGTGCAGTAAGCAGTTGCCAGCAGGCACAACGCGAGAACCCATTGCTGCAGGAAAGCACGCTGCCCTACGGAGCACCCGACTTCAGCAAGATCAAGACCTCAGACTATCTGCCGGCTTTCGAGACGGCCATCCAGCAGAACCGCGACAACATTGCCAAGATTGTGGACAATGCCGATTCTGCCACTTTCGAGAACACCATCGTGGCCTACGAGGAGAGTGGACGACTGCTCGACCGCGTGAGCCGCGTGTTCTTTGCCCTGACCGAGGCCGACAGAACGCCAGAGCTTGGCGAAATAGAGAAGAAGGTGATGCCCATGCTGACCGAATTGGAGAACGAGATTTCCTTCAACGTGCCCCTCTTCGAGCGTATCCGCAAGGTTTATGAACACGATAAAGACTCGCTTCAGGGCGAGGACAAGAAACTCCTGGAAGAAACCTACAAGGAGTTTGTGCGCAAGGGAGCATTGTTGCCCGACAATAAGAAAGAGCGCATGAAGGCCATCAACCTGCGTATTTCCGACCTGCAGCAGCAGTGGGGCGACCTGCTGCTCGAAGCCACCAACAATGCGGTGGTGTGGGTGGACAGCAAGGAGAAACTGGCCGGACTGAGCGATGCCGACATCGAGCAGTGCAAGAAAGACGCAGAGAGCCGCGGCGGCAAGGCCCCATACGCCATCGTCATCGTGAACACCACGCAGCAGCCCCTTCTGACCAGTCTCGACAACCGCGACTTGCGCCGCCAGGTCTATGAAGCCTCCATCCACCGCACCGACGGCACAGGCAAGTTCAACACCTATTCCATCGTCAGCGAGATAGCCAAGCTGCGCGCCGAGCAGGCCGAGCTTATGGGCTATCCCAACTATGCCGCCTACTCTCTGGAGAATACCATGGCCAAGACGCCCGAGAACGTCTATGCTTTCCTGAAAAACCTCATTGCCAACTATAAGCCCGTGGCCGATGCCGAGACAAAGGCCATTGAGGAGTTCGCACAAAAGACCGAAGGTCCCGACTTCAAACTGGAACCCTACGACCGTTTCTACTATTCGGCCAAGATGAAGAGCCAGATGCTCAACATCAGCGACGACGAGGTGAAGCCTTATTTCACAGTTGACAGCGTCTTGATCAATGGCGTGTTCTATGCCGCCAACCGCGTCTATGGCCTCACCTTCAAGCCTCGCACCGACATTCCCACCTATCATCCCGACATGAAGGTGTTCGAAGTGTTCGACAAGGACGGCAAGCAGAAGGCCCTCTTCTATTGCGACTATTTCCGCCGGCCCACCAAGCGCGGCGGAGCCTGGATGGACGGATTTGCCAAGCAGAGCCGCCGCTACGGTCAGCTGCCCATCATCTTCAACGTGTGCAACAATGCCAAGGCGCCCGAAGGCAAGCCTTCGCTGATTACGTGGGACGAGGTGACGACGCTCTTCCATGAGTTCGGCCATGCCCTCCACGGCATTCTCTCCGACTGCAACTACAACCGCCTCAGTGGCACCTCCGTGGCCCGCGACTTCGTGGAGATGCCTTCGCAGTTCAATGAGTCGTTTGCCTCCATTCCCGAAATCTTCGACCATTATGCCCTGCATTGCGAAACGGGCAAGCCGATGCCCGCCGAACTGAAGGAGCGCATGCTGAAGAGCATCAACTTCCATAGCGCATACGCCCTGGGCGAGAACCTGGCCGCCACCTGCCTCGACATGGCTTGGCACATGCTGCCCTCCGCCAAGGTTCCCACGGCCGACAAGGCTGCCGACTTCGAGACCGAGGCCCTGCAGCAAGTGGGTCTGCTCAACAGCCAGATTCCTCCCCGCTACCGCACCAGCTATTTCAACCACGTTTGGGGCAGCGGCTATGCCGCCGGCTACTACAGCTATCTGTGGACCGAGGTGCTTGCCGTAAACATTGCCGATGTCTTTGCCCGTCGTGGTGCCCTCGACCCCGCCACCGGCAGCGACTTCTGCCAGAAAGTGCTGAGCCGCGGCAACACCGGCGACCTCATGCAGATGTTCACCGACTTCACCGGCATGGCGCAGCCCGACGTCTCCGGTCTGCTCAAGGCCCGTGGACTTGGCAAGTGAGGAATGAAAGTGTATGTTTCATCATGCTGTATTGGCATTGTTCATGGGCAAAGGTGCAACGAATCTTTGTGAAAGAAATGGTGCGTTCATTTCTTACGAAGGATTCCTACGATGATCAGCAGGTAGCCACAGAGGCAGGACAGGGGAGCCACGACTGTTCGCCGTGCTGAAAACAGATCGTGGCAAAAGGCCTGTTCTGTGCTGGCGGGACCGGTCATCAGCAGATATCCGACGGCAATCAGCAGGCAGGCTGCCATGACGATGCGGCGACGGGTGAAAAAGGGATTAGTCTTGGGGGTGTTGTTGGATGTGGTGTTCATACGGCTTGCTGTATTGTTGAAGGATGGCTGATCGTTCATATTGCGCTGACAGGGCAAGAGCCTGCTGCATGGTTTGGAGCCATGAGAGTTGAGAGTAGAGGGAGCCTGAGCGGCGCGACGGGCTGATGGTCTCAATCCATGATAGCCATTGGTCTGCCCGGCGAAGCAGGTGGCTGACAATCTCGTCGCCCTTTCTGTGCTGGCCGGTCAGAAAGTGGCAGCGGGCCATTGAGAGAGCCGCCTCTGTATAGGGGACGTTCTCCTCGGGCATTTCTTTTTGCCATTTGCTGCATACTTTCGAAGCTCTCTCGGTGTCGCCCTGCTGAAGTAGCGAGTCGATGAGGATGCTCATGACCAGTTGGTGGGTGTCGGCCATGTGTTTCACGTCCTCATCAACATAGATGCCTTTCGAACTGAGGCCGCCGAAGCGGAAGTGGTGCATCACGTTGTCGTAGAGGCGTTCGGTATCGACTTGCTTGCATGTTGCCGTGGGTGAGATGCGATAGGCCAGCCCTTCGAGCACCAGATGGTCTTGGAGAAACGACAGCTGGTCGGCCCCCATGCTGATTGATGTGTAAACAGGGCGGCTCCAGTCGGCTTGTGACAGCATTTCCAGCACTATCATCTCGTTCTTGTAGATGGCCCGTTTGCCTTTCAGCGAGAGAACCATTGTGCCTTTGCCGCTGGTGATGGTGATGCTGTCCGTTGGAATGCACTGCATGTCGCCATCGCCGTTGAGCACCCATCGGCGGATGATGTTTCTTAGTTCAAATGGCTTGTCGCCCAACAGTCTCTTGGCCTCCTCGGGCTGTTGTGCCATGAAGTCTGTGATTTCTCCTTTCAACTCCGGACGTACAGGGATATATTCTCTTTTCCCCTCCTGATACTCTTCATGCCGCCAGCTGATGGGGAGGGCAGGGGAGTCGTAGGCGGGACGTTTCATCTGGTCAATATACCAGTCGGTTTGCAGATATTCCATGTTGCAGCAACGTGTGTCGGTGCGTACGCCTTCCACCTCATGGTTGTACCACAGGGGAAACGTGTCGTTGTCGCCGTCGGTCAGAATGATGGGGTTTCCTCCGCGTTGCATACTTTCCAGATAGTTGGTGCCGAAGTCACGGCAGGTGTATCGGCCTGAGCGGTCATGGTCATCCCATGTTTGCGAGACCATTTGCAGCGGGACTAGAAGACTGATGGCGCAGGCTGCTGAAGCAGTGGCTGCAGCACCTTTTTCGCTCTTTGCTCTTACCTTTCCCGTTATTGCCTGAGCGAGTCCTGCCGCTCCCAAGCCCATCCAAATGGCAAAGGCATAGAAAGAGCCGGCGTAGGCATAGTCGCGCTCCCGGGGCTGCAGGGGCGTCTGGTTGAGATAGACCACGATGGCGAGTCCCGTCATCACGAACAGCAGCGCGACTGTCAGCAGTTGCTGGCGGCCTTTGCGCCCTCTGCGCCACTGCCAGAATATGCCTGTAAGGCCCAATAGCAACGGCAGGCCATAGAAGACATTGTGTCCTCGGTTGTCGGCCAAGTCTGAGGGCAGCTTCGAAGTGTCGCACCCCAACAGCCAGTCGTCTATCCAGCGCAAGCCTGTTATCCAGTTGCCATGCTCCACTTCGCCGTGTCCTTGGATGTTGTTTTGCCGCCCTACGAAATTCCACAGGAAGTAGCGCCAGTACATGAAGTTAACCTGATAAGTGAAGAAGAACCGCAAATTATCAGCCATCGTGGGCAGGTTGCCCCGCTTTTCAACTCCTCCCATCCAGTCTTCGTATGCCTTGGCGTGGCGTTGGGAGTGCATGCGGGGGAATATCATGTTTTCTTTGTGCAGATAGTTGACGTCGTGATGAACCACGTCGTAATGGCGTTTCGTGGAATCGGCCGAAGGGCGGTAGATGGCCTTTCCTTCTTCCTGTTTGGGCACGAGATAGTCGCCTTGGATTTCATAGTCAAGTTCGCTGCAATAGGCCGGTCCGTAGATGAGCGGCGTGTAGCCATATTGCTCGCGGTTCAGATAGCTGCCGAGGGAGAAAATGTTGTCGGGCGCATTTTCGCACATTGGTGTATGAGCGTTGGCACGGATGAAGATGACACCATAGCTGCTATAGCCGGCCAGTATCATCAGCAGGCAAGCAGCCGAAAGCTTGCAGAATCTCCGTTTCGTCTTATAATAAAAGAATATGAGTCCGGCTGTCGTCATCAAGATATAGCAAAAGAGTCCTGTATTGTAGGGGCATCCCATGACGTTGGTAAACAAGAGTTCAAACCAGCCGCCAATCTTTACTACGCCCGGAATCAGACCATACAGAATGATGCCCACCAAGAGACATCCTGCCGCAAATGCCTTCAGTGTGCCCCATCGGGTGATATGCTTGGCCGTGCGGAAGTAAACCACCAGCGACATGGCAGGAAGGCAGAGCAGGCAGAGGAGATGGACACCGATGGACAGTCCTGTAACGTAGGCTATGAGGATGAGCCAACGTTCGCTGCGGGGCTCGTCGCACTCGTTGCTCCATTTCAGAATCAACCAGAACATCAGCGCAGTCAGGAAACTGGAGAAGGCATAGACCTCTGCTTCTACAGCTGAATACCAGAATGTGTCGCTGAACGCATAGGCCAATGCCCCGACCATGCCGCTGGCCTCGATGACGATGGCTTTGGCTATGGGGAGCTCTTGTTCTGCAGGAGAAATGAGCTTTTCTGTCAGGTGGGTGATGGTGAGGAACAGGAAGAATATGCACCCCGCGCTCAGCAGCGCGGACAGCAGGTTGACCATCAGCGCCACCCGTGAGGGCTCGCCTGCCAACTGTGAAAAGAGATTGGCGACCAGCATGAATACGGGCGCGCCTGGTGGATGACCAATCTGCAGCTTGTAGCCACACGCAATGAATTCGGGACAGTCCCACAGGCTGGCTGTGGGTTCTACGGTCAGTCCATACACCGTGGCGGCTATGGCAAACATCAGCCATGCCATGCAGGTGTTGAGTCGGTTGAATGTCGTTTGTTGCATCATACTTTGCGATTATGGCCGCAAAGGTAGCAACAATGGTGAGGATTGGGCAAAAAAATGTCTGACATTTGTCTGACATTTGTCTGACATTTTACGGTTGACGGGTTGACAGTTGACAGTTTACAGTTTACGGTTTACAGTTTACAGTTTAGAGTTGACAGTTGACAGTTTACAGTTTACGGTTTACAGTTTAGAGTTGACAGTTGACAGTTTACGGTTTACAGTTTACAGTTTACGGTTTACAGTTTACAGTTTAGAGTTGACAGTTTACAGTTTACGGTTTACAGTTTAGAGTTGACAGTTGACAGTTTACGGTTTACAGTTTACAGTTTACGGTTTACAGTTTATAGTTTACGGTTGACTGTTTACTGCCTTTTTTGTAAACTGTCAACCGTAAACTGTAAACCCGTTTTTTGGGGGATTCCTTTACGTGTCATTTTTGCCTTGCATACTCAGCAGGCCGTATTCCGAATTGTTTCTGGAAGCACTTGGAGAAGTACGAGGGGCTTGAGAACCCCACCATGTAGGCAACCTCGCTGACCGACGCTCCCTGTTCGTGCAGCAGTTGGGCGGCTCGCTTGAGGCGTATCATCTGTATCATTTCGTTGGGCGTGATGCCGGCCAGGGCTTTGATTTTGGCAAAGAGTCCGCTGCGGCTGATGTTCAGCCTGTCGGCTAGGAAGGCCACGTTGAGTTCCGAATTGGAGAAGTTCTCCTCGATGATGTGTTTCATTTGTTCGAGGAAGTCGTTGTCGGTGGGGTTGCCGGCAATCTCGGTGACGGGTTCTAGGGGTTGCGTGGCAAAGCGTTCCATCAGTCGTCGCCTCATTTCGAGCATGTTGCGTATGCAGCCCTTGAGGTACTGTGGCGAGAAGGGCTTCTCTATGTAGGTGTCTGCCCCCACGTCCATGCCCTGAATCTTCGACTCGTCGTCGGTCTTGGCGGTGAGCATGACAAAGGGGATGTGGCTGGTGAGCGGATTGAGCCGCACTCGCCGGCAGAGCTCCGCACCATCCATGCGCGGCATCATCCAGTCGCTGATGATGATGCCCACTTCGTGGCGGCTGAGCTGTTGGAGCGCCTCGATGCCGTCGGTTGCGGTGACCACCTTGTACTGTTCGTTGAAGTTGGTGGCAAGGAATTGCAGCATGTCCTCCGAGTCTTCAACAATGAGCATGGCCCCCTCCAAAGCCCCCTCCAAACCTCCCCCCGTAGGGGAGGCTTCCTGTGCGCTGGGCATCCCCCTATGGGGGGGATGAGAGGGGGGCTTTTGGGCGGCTTGGGTGCTCTCTGGCAGATCCTGTTTCACGGGCAGCAAAACGGTGAATGTGGAGCCCTTTCCAGGCTCAGAATCCACGTTGATGGTTCCGTGGTGCAAATCGACGATGTTCTTCACGATGTTCAGGCCAATGCCCGTTCCTGGCTTGTTGTGCTGAGCCTGAAAGAAGGGTTCGAAGATGCGTTGTATGTCGTCGGGGCGCATGCCCGCTCCGTTGTCGCTCACCACAATTCGGAAAGAGTTGCCGTCGGGCTCGGCCTGACAGCTGAGCGCCACTTCGTCCTTGGTGTATTTGTTGGCGTTGGTGAGCAGATTGCTCACCACCTTGGTCACCGCCTCCCGGTCAACGATGGCGGTGAAGTGGTCGTCGGGGTAGCTGGCTGTGAATCGTTTCCCGCCCTGGCGGAAGGTGGGGGCGAATCGTTCGCTGACGCTCTCGAGCAGTTCCTTGATGTTCTGCGGTGCGAAGTGCATCACCAGACTTTGCTGCTCCACCTTGCGGAAGTCGAGCAGTTGGTTGACGAGTTCGAGCAGCCGGTGGGCGTTGCGGTCGATGATTCGCATGTCGTCAGAAGGGTGGCCTTTCTTCATGATTTTCTCCAAAGGCCCGATGATGAGCGACACCGGGGTGCGTATCTCGTGGGCTATCATCGTGAAGAAGTTCAGGCGCGCCTCGCGCACCTCCTTTTCCTTCTCCTCGTTCAGCCGCTCAATTTCCTGTTGGTGCATGCGCTCGGCCCGTTTCAGTCGGAAGCGCACGTAATACCACACGCCACAGGCCATCAAGAGCAGATAGAGGGTTTTGGCCCACCAACTCCACCACAGGGGTGGGTTTATCACGATGCGCAGCGCCGCTTCGTTCTTCGACCATGCCCCGTCGTTGTTGGTGGCTTTCACGCGGAATGTGTAGGTGCCTGCCGGCAGGTTGGTGTATGTGGCGCGGTTCTGGTTGCCCACGTAGTTCCAGTCGCGGTCGAATCCCTCGAGCATGTAGGCGTACTGGTTCTTCTCGGGCGAGCAGTAGCTCAGCGAGGCGAACGATAGCGTCACCATGCGCGCGTCGGTATATCCGATGACCAGTTCCTTTGTCTGCGAGAGGTCTAAGGGGAGCCCCTCGGCGGTGTGCTCCTCGCGGTTCATGATGCTCAGCGACGTGATATATACCGGTGGCATCACGCTGTTGGCCTTGATCTGATAGGGCAGGAAGGCGTTCATTCCGCTGGTGCTGCCAAAGTAGATGTGGCCGTCGCTGGCCTTGGTGCAGGCGTTGGGCTGAAACTGCTCGCTGACGAGCCCGTCGTGCAGGGTGAAGCGCTGTGTGCCCTCGCCGGGCACGTACTTCACAATGCCGCGCTCGGTGGAGAGCCAGAGTGTGCCCTGGTCTTCGATGATGCCCATGACGTTTTGGGTGGGCACGTCGAGTGTGATTCGGTCGAATCGGTTGTGGGCCGCGTCATAGATGCACAGTCCGTCGAAGGTGCCCGTCCACAGACGGCCACTCTCGTCCACGAGCGAGCAGTTGGCTTGGTTGTCGGGCAGCGAGTGGTCGTCCGTGTCGCTGTGCTTGAACTGTTTCAGCTGCTTGTTTGTGGGGTTGTATCGCCACAATCCCGCCCCTTGGGTGGATAGCCAGATGTTGCCTTGGCGGTCCTCGTCGATGTCGATGACCATGGCTCCCGTTGTGCAGATGCGCTCGAATCGGTTTGCCGTGCGGTTGTAGAGGTTCAGCCCGTCCATCGTCCCCACCCACATCCTGCCTCGCGAGTCGGCATGGATGGCGTAGGCACTCGAGTTGTCGAGCGAGTGGGGGTCGGCCGTTTGGGTGAATTGCTGCAGGCGGCCCGTCGAGGTGTCGAGCACTATCACGCCGTTGGTGTAGGTGCCCACCCACAGCTCCCTTCCCCATGTACAAAGGGCGTGGGCGTTCTGTTGCGCCAGTATGTCCTGATGGGGATAGTCCACGAAGCGTTTATCCCGTGGTGAGTAGCACATCACGCCGCCGTCGTCGCTGGCAATCCAGATGCGGCCGTCGCTGTCTTCGCAAAAGCGCGAGATGACGTTGCCCCTCAGCCCCGTCTCCATGGTGAACGACTCGAAGCGCTTGCCCACGGGCGACACGTAGTGTGCTCCGCCGTAGAACGTGCCTGTCCAGAGCCCGCCCTCGCGGTCGGTGGTGATGGCATAAACAAATCGGCTCGTCTGTTGGTTTCCGTAATCGTTCTCCTCCTCCTCGAGCCGTTGCCAGCTGCGCGTCTTGGGATTGAAACAGATGGTGCCGTCGTCGCAACCTATGCAGATGCAGTTGTCGTCCCGTTCGTAGAGGGCATGGATGTGTGACCCCACCTTGGCCAGATTCGGGTTGAGCATCTGCTCCAGCTTTCCGTTGCTGTCCATGAGCAGCAGCCCCTGCTCCCAAGAGCCTATCCAAATGCGACCGTCGCGCGTCTGCAACATGCGCAGCCCGCCGTAGTCGCCGTCGTAAGTCAGGGCTACGGGCTCAAAGCGGTCGTGCAGACGGTTCAGCCGCTGCACTACAGGTGAGCCCCAGTTGGTGATGGTCCATATCTGGTTGCTGTTGTCGGCCAGCACTTGGGCGGCGCCATTGTTGTCGCCTTTCAGCTTGTACTGCTTGGCCTGCCCCGTTCTGGGTGTATAGCGCCACACACCGTTCTTCATTGTCGAGGCCCAGAGGTTGCCCTCGCGGTCCATGGTGAGGCTGGTCACCACCGAACTGATTTCCATGGGCAGCCTGTCGAAGATCAGATTCTTTTGCTTCAGCCAGAACACTCCCTTCTCAGTGCCTGCGTAGAGCGCATCTTCGGCGGCAAACAAGGCCGAGATGTACTGGCTGATGCCCAACTGTTGTATGCGGAAGGGTTGCACCCGAGTGCCGTCGTAACGGCAGAGGCCGTTGTCGGTTCCCAGCCAAATGAAACCGTAGGGGTCCTGCACGATGTTGCGTACGGCGTTCGACAGCAGCCCGTCGTTCATGGTCAGGGTGCGGTGTCGATAGTCGGTGCGCGCCCCCATCGCCACGAGGCATATTAGGGCGGTTGTAAGCAGGAGCAATCGTTTTTTCATGTTGCAAAAATAAGAAAAAAAACAATACGGCTCATGCTTTTCTTGTTTTTTTTCTTTTGTCCGTTCATTTCCCATCTATCCAGAACTTGTAGGGGAAGGTCTTCAAGTCGGCCTTCGGGTCGGGGTTCTCTTCTGTAGGCATGGGAATCTGGTAGTGCTCCGTCGGTGCGCCCATCACGACGAGATAGAGGTGGGCCAGTTTCTTGCCGCGAGGCACCTTGAAGGTGGTGGCATTCACCGGGCTGTAGATTTCCTCGTCGTCGGTGGTGACGCCCACAAAGCCCCAGCGCAGCTCCTCGCCCTTGATGCGCAGCTTGTAGGTGCGATGCTCCAGTCCTGTGATGTCGTCAACCAGGATGGCGTTGAAGCCATACTCCTCCAGCCCGTAAGTAGGCGACAGCGAGCCGTCGGTGCCGTCGCCGGTGAGATGGGTGTCGAAGGTGCAGGCGTAGCGGCGCGTCTCCTTGCGGGCATGCTTGAAGTCGAAGTTCACCAGGTGCTGATAGCCGCGCAGCATCTCGTCGCAGAACTGGTCCTGCGTGAGCCCATACATGCGCTTATAGGTCACCACGGGGTCTTCGCCCTTGCGTCCCTGCCGGTAGAGCTCGGCTATCGACTTGCGTCCGTGCAGGTCGCTCCACCACTGGATGACGTAGGGCGAGTGGTAGATGTTGTCCAGATGGAGGAATGCCTTGTGGGTGAGCCCTTTGAAGGCCTCGAAGTGGAAGTTCTCGTCGGTCAGCCAGTCAGGGTTCACTTGCCAGAGCATCCACTGCGAAGTCATTTCGAAGAAACCGCTGCCACCCCACGCGTCGCCCATCGAGTCGGCTGGTATCTGCAGCTGGAACGAGTGGCCCAGTTCGTGGGCCATGCAGTTCATCTTCTCGTCCTGTATGCGGTTGGGAGCCACCCACAGTGCGCCGATGAAGTCATCGTAGGTTCCGCCATAGGCAGTGCCATCGAGCGAATACATCACCATCACCATCATCTTATACTCGTCGCACTTGGAGCCGGGCTTCGAAAATTCCAGCGTGTCGCGGAAGAAGTTGTAGAACCCTTGCACACGGTCGCGCAGATTCTCGAGGTTGAAGCCCATGGGCTTGCCCTCCAACTGTGGCGGATTGTTGGTGTCCTGGCCGAAACCACGCTCCCACATCAGGATGAGGTCGTCGGTCTCGATGCTCCGCTTGAAACTCCACTGCGAGGTGTCGGCCTGCAAATCCATCTTTCGCAGGTCTTCGGGGATATAAATCTTCTTCTGGTGTTGTGTCTGCATCTTGTCTGTCTGTGCCTGCATTGTATGACAGCAAGCTGCCAACGCCCAAATGAAAAATACTATTCTCTGCATGTTTTGTGTATTTTTAGGTTTTTAGTGCATGATTCAATAAAGGTTTTCTGTTGCAAAATTACCATTTCTTCTCTTTTCCGGCTGACACTATCGTCCAAAATGCTGCAAGAATCGTCTAAGGTGCTTTGTTTCTCACACAGAGGAGACAGAGGTACAGAGGTTTTTCCTTCACACAGAATTATTTTTTTATCACGCAGAGGCGCGGAGGATTTTTGAGTACGCTGAGATTAATTTCTCACACAGAGGAAACAGAGGTACAGAGTTTTTTTTCACGCAGAAGGTTTTTTCACGCAGAGGCGCAGAGGATTTTAGAGTTCAGAGAGGAATTGTTTTTTTGAGTTCAGAGAGGAATTGTTTTTAGAGTTAAGGAGGATTATAGGGTTGATGGAGTTTTTTTGAGTAAAAGAGGCAAGCGACCGTAGGTCGCAAACTCTGTACCTCTGTTTCCTCTGTGTGAGAAATTAATCTCAGCGTACTCAAAAATCCTCCGCGCCTCCGCGTGAAAGAAAAAACCTTCCGCGTGAAAGAAAGCCTCTGTTCCTCTGTGTGAGCTATTTCATGGGGTATCCATTCACGATATGGTCCATATACACCGCCCTGCTGCTGAGCCACTTCTCCATGCGGTTGATTTCCGTCTTGGCGTCCTTGCCTATGGGCCATCGGCTGGCGTTGCGCTCCATGGCCTCGCTGGCTGCCTCGGCGTAGCGCTTGGCCTCGGGCCAGAACTCTGAGAGTATGCGCGGACGGATGGTTTTCCAGTGGTTTTTCACCTCGCTGACAAACTGGCGGCTCCGCCACATGTCGGTGAAGAAGGAGGGCGTGTAGGAGTAGTCGCTGATGTGTCGCGCCGGGTCGGTGCCGAGCACCGTCTCGCGGTAGTCGCTGAAGAAGTTGTGTCCTGTGGTCATGTGTGCCCAGTCGAAGTCGAATCCGGCGTCAAAGTCCCACAGCGGGCCGAAGGTCCACCGGGCATGTTCGCCCTTGTCGCGGAAGAGGAAGATGCTGCGCGGAGCGGCCACCTCCACGTTATAGACGAATTCTTGGATGAGCAGATAGTCAATCATCGTGGCCACGTCGCACAGTTGGGCGAGCTTGTCGTAGTCGCTGCTCGCGATGGCATTTTCCAGTGCAGCCAGCTCTGTGCGGGCATCATCGGTGAGAGTGTTGGGCGAGGCGTAGTCTTCAGCCTCGGGGCACTTCACGCATACGGGCATTCTGTACACCTCCGACCAGAAGTTGTCCACTGCCCCCGGAGCTTCCGCCGGGCCGTCGTCCACATCGAGCGACAATAGCCAACCCTCGTGCTTGTCGATGTCCACGCGTTTCTTGCCCTGCTCCACCTGCTCCGTCAGCAGATAGAGCCCCATGTACTCGCCGTTGAGTGTCAGCTCCACATAGCGCGAGTGGTTGGTGAAGGGCATGCCCAATGCTTCGCCCATGATGAAGACCAGGGTGTTCATCAGGTGCGTCGGGTCGCGATAGTTGGCCAGCAGCACCCAGTCCTTGTCCTCGTCCAGCCCCAGCACAGAGGCTTTCTCGTCCAGTTTCAGCCTGTAAGGTTTCTTGGGGTACCATTCCCATGTGGAGTTGCCTCGGCCTCTGATGCGCCCACGCCCCTCGTAGTTCCAAGCAGTCGTGTCCGCCTCTATTTTGATGGTGCAGGGGCGGTAGTCGGCCTTTTCCTTCGAGTTGACGGCTGCGCCTCCGTCGGTGTTGATGCTCAGGCGCGCCACGCAGTATTTGGCCTCAAAGGCAGGGGCTGGCGTCACTTGGGGAGTGTCCGTGGTGTCGGTGGTTACGGTTTCGGTAGTGTCGGGTGTTGGCGATGGTGTTTGCCTGGCTTCCGGCTCGTCGTTCTCCGACGAACAGCCTGCCACCAGCACCGCTGTCAACAGTGCAGCAAATATCTTTTTTCTCATTTTTTCCTTTCGTTTCAGGTTAGCCGATGCAAAATTACCATTTCTTGCCCTTCCCGGCTGACACTATCGTCCAAATTGTTGCAAGAATCGTCTAGGATGCTCTTTTCAAGGGAGTTTTTCCTTGTCTCACACAGAGTTTTTTCTTTCACGCAGAATGTTTTTTCTCACACAGAGGGAACAGAGGTACAGAGTTTTTCTTTCACACAGAAATATTTCTTTCACGCAGAGGCGCGGAGGCTTTTAGAGTTCAGAGAGGACTTTTTTTAGAGTTAAGGAGGTTTTTAGAGTTCAGAGAGGACTTTTTTTAGAGTTAAGGAGGTTTTTAGAGTTCAGAGAGGACTTTTTTTAGAGTTAAGGAGGTCTTTAGAGTTCAGAGAGGACTTGTTTTAGAGTCATGGAGTATTATAGAGTTGATGGAGTTTTTTTGAGTTAAAAGAGGCAAGCGACCGTAGGTCGCAAACTCTGTACCTCTGTTTCCTCTGTGTGAGAAAAACTCCTCTCAGAACTCAAAATTTCTCCGCGCCTCTGCGTGAAAGAAAAGCCTTCTGCGTGGAAACCTCATTACCTCTGTACCCTCTGTGTGAGAAAATACTCTCTCTGAACTCAATATTTCTCCGCGCCTCGGCGTGAAAAAGCCTTCAGGATGAAAACCTCTGTACCTCTGTTTCCTCTGTGTGAGAAAAACTCCTCTCAGAACTCAAAATTTCTCCGCGCCTCCGCGTGAAAAAGCCTTCAGTATGAAAACCTCTGTACCTCTGTTCCCTCTGTGTGAGAAAATACTCTCTCTGAACTCAATATTTCTCCGCGCCTCCGCGTGAAAGAAAAACCTCTGCGTGAAAGAAAAGCCTTCCGCGTGAAAGAAAAACCTCTGTTCACTCAGTGTGAAACAGATGGGGTGCCGCACCATTCATGAAAGTAAGCAACGAAGATGAGACTACCCGTATTGGCGTCGATGACAATATGGCTTACGTCAGCGCGCTTCATGCTACGCCCACTATAGCAGAGACGGGGACGCCAATGCCCTCCCTTTGGGTAGAATGCAATATAGCATTCATCATTAATCTGTGAATCCAAATCATCGACCTTGGCACCCAAATACATGGCCATTTTCTCCTTGGCCTTGTCAGGTGTCAGCGCTGGCGTGACATTGAAGTCCTTTACTGGTTGGCATGAGCCTTCCATGCGCAGCATCTTGCCACTCTTGTCGTACCACAATGTGCATGAGCCTGCAACATAGACACCTTTATATAATGGATTATACACTTCCATACGCCCTCTCTGTCCATGCGTCTTGAAAGGTATTGCCCAATCATCCCTGCTGGCAGCGCTCTTGCGAAACTGATAGTCACTGTCGTAATTCAGCATGCTGAAAAACTCTTCCCCGCTGGCAGGAGGCGTCTTGTCGTTACGACTCTCAAAGTCAACCATCGTCAGTTCCTCATCATAGACGATGGCCGGCCATCCGGCTATATCCACCTCCTTCTTCCTTTCTGCTTTTTGCTTGTAAGCCTCATCCATTTCAGCCTCTGTAAACTCAGGATGCAGTTCTGGGGCTACGATTGTCTCGTCATCGCTGTCTGAGCATGCCACTGCCAGCATGCAGATCATCAGCGATAGTACCTTCCAAAAAATTCTTCTCATTTTTTTCTGACTTTGTTCTTTAATTCAAGTTTCGTTATCGCTCAACTTTTCGTCGTTCAAGGAGTTCAAGGAGTTTCAAGGAGTTCAAGGAGTTCAAGACTATAGCTTTATTCCTGTAATCCATTTCGGAAAGTTGAAAAAGTGAAGACTATTGTCTTGAACTCCTTGAACTCCTTGAAACTTCTTGTTTACTTGACTGTCAATATAGTAAATGCAGAGACAGTGAAAAACTTGCAATGACAGGAAACTATTTAAGCTTTTTTAAGGCTCAACAGGGGCGGACACCGATGTGCCCGCCCCCGTACTATTAACAAAATTAACCTAAAAAACAGGGTCAGAACTGCATGTTCAGCGTGATGACAGCCTTGTACTGCTTGCCGCCCTTGGTATAGACCAGCACGGGCTTCACCACGTATTTGGTTCCAGCAGTGGTCTTGCCGGGATAGTGGCCGTAGGTGAGCACGAAGTTGTCCTTGTCGTACTCCATCCATATCGGGTCACCATTGTTCCATGAGCCCTGACGGCCGTCGGCTGTGCAGTAGAATCCGGCATTGGCCGTGTAGGAGTAGCTGATGGTGCCGTCGGGCTGCTGCAGTCCGAAGGCAATCTTTCCCTCGGCGGGCTCGGCCGTCTGTCCGTTGCTGATGGGCAGTGTGCTGCCTGCCAGCGTGGCGGGTTGCAGTGCGAAGGCCTGTGCAATCTTCTCCAGTGCGCCGTTGTTGGCCAGGTCGAGTGTGCCGATGACATACTCGCTGAACGCGGCGTCGCACTTCAGGTCGTAGCTCAGGCTGACGTTCTGCGGCTCGGCATCGGTGTCGATGTTGATGTGTCCGCTCACGTTGGTGCCTGCGAAGCTCACCTCGTAGGGCCACTGCTCGTCGTCGCTTTCGTCGTCGTTCCACGCATGACGGTTGTAGGTGTCGGGCGTGGCAACCACCACCAGGTAGAGCTTGTCCGTTCCGACAGGCACCGTCATCACGGCGTCGCCCTCGGCGCCCTTCGTCATCTTGCCATACTCTATGGCCTTGCCATTCTTGATGGCCACGAAGCCAAAGCGGTAGTTGGCCGACTTGTTCGACTGCGAGTTATACTTGTGGGCGGTGCCCACCACCTGGTTGTCGCCATTCTTCATCTCGCCCGGATCGTCGGGAGCCAGGCCAGAGCCAACGGGCAGTGCCTTGAGCGAAGCCTTCACGATGGTGCCGCCATCGGGCACGTTCAGCTGTATGGCGTTGAAGCCCGTGGTGCCGGGACAGTTGGCATACGAGGGGCGGAACTTGCCATCCACCTCGAACATCTGCGTCTTGAAGGCCTTGGCGTTGTCGTCGGCATATTTCTGAATGTCGCCGAAGTCGTAGGTGAGCACCTTCTGGGCGTATTCGGCATAGTCGTCGTAGAACTTCTGCAGGTCGCCCCCGCAATAGAGGCGCGTGTAGGTCTGCAGCGGGTCCTCGGGGAACTTCGACTCGTTCCAGATGCGGCCGTACGACTTCACGCCGTGCTTCTGGGTGAAGTAGAACTGGAAATAGACTGAACCATAGCGCATCCACTCGTGGTTGAAATGGCGGTGGAAATTCTGCTGCCAGGCATAGAAACTGTCAGAGAACGTCACTTCGGGATAGTCCTGGAACGACTGCCACTGGGCGCACTGCTCCCAATAGGCGCAGCCGCCGGCACCGTTGGCGCCAAATCCGTAGCGGAAGCCGCAGTCCATGCCGTAGTTGGTCTCGTTGCCCTCGCCGGTGAGCAGTTTGTCGCAGCTCACCTGATACTGGAACGAGTGGCCAATCTCATGGGCAATGACCGAACCCACGGGCTTGCACGTGGAGGGAGTCACCCAGAGGGCGCCAATCACGTTGTCGTAGCCCGAGCCGGTGGCCACCCACCATTCGGGAGTGGGGTCGAGCAGATAGATTTCCATCTTGTACTTGTCGAGTTGGCTCTTGCCCTGGCCCGTCACCACCATGCCCAGTCGGGTGATGTTGGTCTCGTAGAAGTGCTCAGCCTTCTGCAGCAGGTCATCTACATCCACGCGGTCGTCCTCCTTCAGGTTGGTGCTGTTGGGGTCGTCGCCGAAGTAGGCGTCCCAGAACACGAAGAAGTGCTCGCTCTGCTTGGAGCGGAACCACGACCACTTGGCGTCACTGCGCAGCATGTCGATGTTGGCAAACTCGGCGGGCTTGTAGTATTTGTCGAAGTCCTTCACCTGGCTCTTGTCCATCACTTCGATGGTGCTCGGAGCCTGCGTCACCTTCAGAAAGGTGCTGGCCGTGCCGCAGCTCACCTTGATGTTGGCCACGCGGGGGCTCTTGGTGGTGTTACGGGTCATCTCGAACGAGAGCTTCTCGCTCGTTCCGCCCACGCCCTTGCCGTCCTTCAGTGTCAGCCATTCGCTGCCACTCTCAACGGTTGCCGACCATACGGCGCGCGCACTCACGGTAAGGCTATACCATGTGGCGTCGTAGTCCACGTTGACCTCGCTTTCCGAGAGCACGGGAGCCGACGAGGCCGGTTCGTCGTTGTCGCTGCTGCTGCAAGCTGCGAACAATGTCGCAGCGAGCAGCAGAACAAGCGATTTGATGCAATTTCTTGTCATGTCTTATTCTTTTGGTTGACAGTCAGCGTTATCGTTGGCCCTTCGCAGCAGCGGCGCCAGTGATGTCGATGGTCACGTTGAAGGTGGCGGTGATGCCGTCCTTCTCCACAATCATCTTCGTCTTGATGGTCTGCCCTGCGGGGTTGCAGTTCTCAGGATGGTTGCCCGAGTAGAAGGCCAGGCTCTCCTCAGAGATGCCGAGGTTCAGATAGGCGATGGCCTCCTCGCCCCAGCTGACGGCCTGGCCGTCGGCACCGAGCCAGTAGCCGGGAGCGTCGGCCGTGTATTGCGGCAGCCCGTCCTCACCGGCGTTCTTGCCAATCTCCTCGCACCACATCTTCATCTCGCCGCTCTTCAGCGCCTTGAAAATCTGATAGGTGGTCATCTTGAAGCACTGGCGCAGGTCTTCCTTCACGTCGAATTCGTCGGTTGCACCCCAGTCGGCATCCCATACCTTGGTCAGCGTGAACTCCTTCTCGATGGATTGGGGCGTTCCCTCGGGAGCGGTCTCAGGATCCTCGTAGCCCACGATGTTGACGGTGATGACGTTCTCCACAATCTTGTTGTCGTACATCGCGCTGAAGTTGATGGTGACGCTCATGCCCTCAGTCATCTGTCCGGGCATCTGACCAATCCAGATCTGACCCTCTTGGAAGGTGGCGAATACGCTGGCATTGTCGCCCCATGCACCAGAGAAGCCCTCCTTGTCGTACCAGAAGCCAGGTGCGTCAGCACTGTACTCCTGAGCATACGAGCCGTCAGCGTTGGTAGCCACCCAAGCCACGTCGGCCCAAGAGCCTGCGCCCAGAGCAGCCAGGGCAGCATCGGCATCAAAGCCTTCTACGGATACGGTAGCATAGGTGTCGTTGGGAGCAGTCTCAACGGTCAGCTTGTTGGAAGCCACCACGGTAGCCTTCACCTCACCACGTTCACGACCAATGGCTGTGATGACAATGGCCACACGCTTGTCCTGATACTTCAGGGCCTCGATGAACTTCACCTGCTGGTCGGCTACCAGATGACCGGGATACTGGCCTACGTGGAAGATACCCTCGCCATCCTCGGTATATTCGAATTCAGCGAAGACCATGGCCTCGTCGCCCCAGTTCTTCACGTTGCCGTCCTTGTCCCACCAGTGGCCCCAGTAGGCGCCAGAGTTAGAGGAGGTCATGTTGTCGGCATGGGTTGAGCCTTCGATGGCAAATCCTGTCACGTCGGCACCACCTTCTCCATTAAGGGCCTTGCCCAGCTCATCTTTCGAGAGTCCCAGCTCGCTGGCAATCTTGTCCATATCAATTTTCACCTCGCCACCATCATAGGAATTGGCGCTGAGATAGAACTCCACGGTGTATTCCAGAATCAGGTCGGCATCAATGCGTTCGCGCTGAGCCTGCTTGATGGAGTCCTGACGGGCCATCTCTGCAATCTCGTCGTCTGTCAGGGTGTGAGGCCCCCAGAAATCTGTATTGTCTCCGCAGCTGCAGAAAATGGCAGAAGAGCCGGCAATCAGCAGTACGCTAAGAATATATGATAACTTTTTCATATCTATAAACTATAAACTGTAAACTATAAACTATAAACTGATTAGTATCCCGGGTTCTGCTTCAGCGAGATGTTGGCCTTCATGGCCTCGTCGGGGATAGAGAAGATGTCGTAAGTGGTGCTGGTGGTGGCATCCTTGCAGAACCACGACTTACCGTTCCATACACTGCGGCCATCTGCCATCTTGAAGCGGAGCAGGTCCTGGCGGCGGTGCATCTCACAGCAGAACTCCCAGCCGAGGTCGTCGAGCAGACCGCCCAGTTCGATGTCGGCACCGCCCTCAAAGGTTGTGATGTGGTTGCTCCAGTCAGTGTAGCCGGCAGTAGCGTCGGCAGCGACCACATATTCATCGTGACCATACTGATAGACTGAGCCACCCTCAAGGTCGGCCACGGTACGGGTAGCCTTCGCTACATTGGAACCAAAGCTGCGCTGACGTACTTGAGTAACGAGCTGGGCTGCAGTCTCCTTGTCACGGCCCAGACGCAACAGACACTCTGCCTTCATCATCAGCGCATCAGCATAACGGAAGATGGCCACATCATCAGATGTCGTGCCGTCGTTGGTTCCGCCCACGATCTCATACTTGTGCAGACGATAGCCCTCCTGCTGGTAGGCACCGGGGTTGTCGATCGAGTGTACGTTCATATTGTAGGTCAGGATGCCCGTACCTGTCCAGTCGTCGGCCTCGAACATGATGGGATTCTCCTTGTCGCTGTTGGGGATATAGGTATCACCCTGCTTCGTGGCGTGATACTGCGGACCACCGGCCCAGGTGTCAGCCAGACGCTGGTCGGCTTCGTCGTAGGTGCGGATCCACTGCGGAATGGCGCAACTGCCGTTATAGCCGGCAGCGGTAGAGCCGTAGGCCTCGATACCCGACTGCGGGAAGCAGTAACTCTGCAGACCGAACTGTACGGTGTGGGTACGGTCGCCGGGAATCACAAAGATAATCTCGGGGTTACCCGTGAGATCCTCCTTGAAGCACTCCTTATAGGTGGGAGCGAGGCTGTACTTGCCAGAGGCGATGATGCTCTCCACCTCGGCCAGACATTTTTCGTAGCCGTCGTTATCATTGGTGCCGAGATAGACGTTCTTGTTCAGATAGAGTTTGGCGAGGGCCATTGAACAGGCGTACTTGTTGCCGTATCCATAGATGTCGTCGTCACCGATGCCAGCCTTGGCCTCTGTGAACTCCGTAACGAGGAAGTTGTACATCTCCTCGGGGCTCACCTGCTGCGGCAGATAACCAGACTCCACTTCCTGAGTGGTCTGAAGCGGGACGTTGCGGAACATGTCGAAGAGGTGATAGTAGAACATGGCACGGAAGAAACGGGCGTGGGCCAGACTCTTCTGTGTAGAGGGGTTTGCAGGGTCGATGGCATCAATCACCTTGTTTGCATAGCCGATGCCACGATAGGCGATGTCCCAGGGATTCTGGATCTGACCGACAGAGGGTCCCCAGTTGTGCTTGTGCAGGTTGATATAGGCATCGCCCCAGCCCACACCGACACGGGCGGGCACCATATACTGGTCTGTCGATTCCTCGAGCAGGTGATACATGCCGAACCAGTCCTCCACCAAATAGCGGTATTGTGCGGTGGCGGCACCGAGCAGCAGAGAGAGGTCGGTCTCGTTGGAGAGGTCGATGTTGGTCTCGTTGAGGCGGTCGTAAAGCGTCTCGTCGAGATTCGTACAGGATGAAAGGCTGATGCTTCCTGCTGCAATGGCAATCAGTACCTTGTTGAATATCTTTTTCATATTGCTGTCTCGTTTTTAGAAGTTAAGTGAAAGACCGATGGTGTAGTTGCGCGTGACGGGGTACTTGTCACGATCGTCGATACCAGGAGCGAGGAAGTAGTTGCTTACCTCGGGGTCGATGCCGCTGTAGCCAGTGATACAGAAGAGGTTGGTGGCATTGGCATAGATGCGGGCCTTCTTCACGTAGTTGCCCAACGTGCCCTTCGGGGTGAAGGTGTAGCCCAGCGTCAGGTTGGTGAGTTTCAGGAAATCACCGTTCTCCAGATGGTCGCTCCACCAACCCTGCTGCATGGCGCTGGCCAGTGTGACCATCTTCTGCTGACCTGTCTCGGGATCGATATAGGGTGTACCGTCGGTATTGATGGCGGGATGCAGGTCGGCAGCGCTCTTCAGACGGTTGTAGGCTATCGAGTTGTTCTCGTAGAAGGCACGCGAGGCGTTCAATATCTTGTAGCCGAGTTGGCTTGTGAACTGCATCGAGAGGTCGAAGTCCTTGTAGCGGAAGGTGTTGCCCCAGCCCAAGATGACTTTCGGGGTACCGCTACCTAAGCGCTGACGGTTCTCCTTGACATTCAGGTTCGGGTTGAACTGCTTCACGGTCCAGCCGCCGTTACCGTCGCTGGCTTCCACGAGGGCGAAGCCGTCCTTGTCGTAGCCCACGAACTTCAGTCCCCAGAAGTCGCCGAGAGCCGTGCCGACCTCCATGCAGTGGGTCGAAGTGCTGATAGGATCGCTCAGGCCACCCTCTTCCTGGAAGTTATCTGTCTCGTAGAGATCATTGCTCAGCGAAAGCAGTTTGTTGGAGTTGTGAGAGGCGGTGAGGGTGGTGGTCCACTCGAAGTCCTTTGTCTGTACGGGGATGGCCTCGATCATGAACTCCACACCGACGTTACGCATCTTACCCACATTGGCCAGAGTCTGGTTCCACATGTTTGGCGGCATGGGTACGCGGTACCAGTAGAGCAGATCCTTAGTGGTCTTGACATATACATCCAGTGAACCATGGATGCGGTTGTTCAGCACACCGTAGTCAAGACCGAAGTTCCACTCCTGGGTGGTCTCCCACTTCAGGTCGGGGTTGGGGTTCTGTACCACCTCGAGGGTCTTGATCCACTTGTTGTTCATTGAGAGTACATCGCCATAGTCGGCAAAGTTGTAGAGGGTCTGTGCCAGATAAGAACTTCCCGGTGTGATACCCGTGACACCGAAGCCTACGCGGAGACGCAGGTTGTCGAGCCACGAGCGGGTGCCCTTCATAAACTCCTCGTTCATGATGTTCCAACCGAGAGAGACAGAGGGGAAGGTGGCCCACTTGTGATTGTCACCAAACTTGGAAGAACCCTCATGACGGATACTGACGAGTGCATTGTACTTATCGGCATAGCCGTAACTGATACGTCCGAAGAAACCAATCAGTTTGTTGTCGTTCTGGTAACTGCCCATCCAGGCATGATTGTCCTTGTCTGTTAGGAATGAACCGTTGCCAAGGTTGTTCCACAGGAAGGCGGTGGTGGAGAAGTCCTGGTTGCCGGCATTGAAACCGTCTTCCTGGTTATATAGGTAACTATAACCCACGAGGGCGTTGAAGCGGTGGTCGCCCCACTGTGTGTCGTAGCGTGAGGTCAGTTCCAAGTTCTTGCTGACGCTGGTGCCTTCGCTCTTCGAGGCAGCACCGTTCCAACCCTGGCGCACGAGCGACTGGTGCAGCGGCGATGTCCAGTTCTCTCCTGTGTTGGCATGCTCGCCCCAAGAAATCATGAGGTTGGTCTTCCAGCCAGTAATGGGTTCGAGCGTGACGTTACCAGTGAGTTGTGAGTAGCGGATGCGGGTATCGCCCCAGGCCTCGTTCTGCAGGGCCACGGGATTGTAGTACTGCAGTTTGTTGAAGTTCTCATAGTAACTGCCGTCTTCATTGTAGATAGGCTCCGAGGGATTGTGTATCAGGGCCTGACGGTAGGCATTCTCGTGAGAATAGGTGTTCAGGTTGTCGTTAGAATACTTCTGACGGGTCACCAGTGCATTGACATTGAACTTCAGCACGTCGTTCCACATATACTGTGTGTAGTCCATCTGGAGTTTGAAGTTCTCGTTGAAAGTCTTGCGGATGATACCGTCTTCTCTTGCGTAAGAGATATTAGCCGAATAGGTGGCATTCTTCGTACCGCCGCTGATGTTCAGGTCGTGGTTGTGCTTGAAGCCTGCTTTGCGGGTGATGGCCTTCAGCCAGTCGGTGTCGTAACCGAGATAATCCTGCTGGGTCTTGCCGTAGATGACATCGTGGGTGTCCATGAATTTAGCCTTCTTGGCCCATGTGGAGAAAGATGCATAGCCATTATAACTGACACTGGCAGCCGTATCGCGCTTGCCGGTCTTGGTGGTGATGATGATCACACCGTTAGCACCGCGCGTACCATAGATAGCGGCTGCAGAGGCATCCTTCAGCACGTCGATAGAGGCGATGTTCTCGGCAGCCACTGTAGTCAGGTTGCCCTCGATACCGTCAATCAGAATGAGCGGGGTCAGGTCGCCTTCGAGTGTCGTGATACCACGCAGACGGATGGAAGAGGTTGCCTTCGGGTCACCGCTTGAGTTGATAACCGTCAGACCGGCAATCTTACCTTTCACCAGTTCGGCGGCATCGCCAATCTTACCTGCGTTGAAGTCCTCAGCCTTCACAGAGGCCACAGCAGAGGTGACGTCGCCCTTGCGCTGGGTGCCGTAACCGATGACGACGACCTCGTTCAGGAGGGCATTGTCTTCCTGGAGGGTCACGTTGCTACCGGCTTTCACCTCTTGGGTGGTGAATCCGATGTAGCTCACCACGAGCGTGGCGTTGCGGCTCTTTACCTTGAGAGAATAGTTACCGTCGAAGTCGGTAACCGTTGCATTTTGGGTGCCTTTCTCGGTCACGGTGGCGCCAATGATGGGTTCGCCTTTCGCATCCTTTACAACACCCGACACAGAGACGCCCTGCTGAGTGACCTCCTGGGCGGCTGGTGATGTGCTCTCTGCGGCATCAGGCTCGGGGACTGCAAATCCCCTCAAGCCAAATGCGGCCAGCAGAAGCAAGCATAGAAAATGTTTCTTCATACCAAGTTTTGTTTTTAGGTTTGTTGTTATTAGAATTTAAATTGAAGTTATTTGTTTACTTTCCATTCGAGTACTCCGCCCGACTCGCCCTTCTGGAGCTTGGCCAGGATTTTCAGGCCTGTGGTCTTCACCGGGGCGAAATCGACGCTGTTGTAGCAGTCCTTGCGCACGGTGTAGGGGCTGTGGTCGGCCACTTCCTGCCACTCGCCCTGGGCGTCCTTGTAGTAGAGGGTCCACGACTCGGGGGTGCGGAAGTTGCCGTCGTAGTGGTCGAAGTCGAGCCAATAGACCTGCACGTTCGACACCTCGTACTCCTGGTCGAACTGATAGGTGATGGCCTCGGTGGTGCCCTGCTTCAGCCACCAGTAGTGGTAGGGCTTCGAGGTGTCGCTGCTGCGACGGGGCTCCCACTGGTCGTTGGTGCCGCCGGCCCAGGAATCGACGGGGGCCGTTTCGGGGGCGTCGTTCTGGATGGGGCCGCGGTTGCAGAAGGTCTGTGCCTTCGAGGCGATGGTTGGCAGCGGGGTGGCTACGGCCTTGGCGGGCGTGTTGGCAATCCACACCTCCATCTGTTCGCCTCCTCGGTTGTTCCAGGTGGAGTAGGGGATGGCGTGGAACTTCACGTCCTTCACTTCGCCGTCGGGCTGGAGCTGTTTGGCCGAGCCTTCGAGCACCACCACACCACTGAGGAGCTGCGGCTCGAAGTGGGCAGTCACAGGGGCGCTGTCGAGGATGTACTTGTTGAACACGTGGTGGTCGGGCTGGTCGGGGCCTTCGAGACAGAACACCACGGGGCCGCGCTCCAAGGCCACCTTGCCGCGGTCGTCCTCAGCATTGTCGTTGGCCACGATGCGGCGCACGTCCATGGGGAAGTCAAGCTCGATGGTGTCGCCCTTCTTCCAGCTGCGCTGGATGGTGAGGTAGCCGTTGGATTGCATATTCGCCGTAACAGCCCGTCCGTTCACGCTGACGCTGTAGGCGCGTGCCTTGTCCTGATAGGTGTAGAGATTGTTGTTGGTGGGCGAAGTCTTCAGCCACGAGGGGATGCGCAGTTTGATGGCGAACTTGCCGCCGCCCTTGGCCACGCGGATGCTGATTTTGCCGTTCCAGGGATAGTCGGTGGTCTGCTCCAGTTCGGTGTTGCCAATCTTGGCCTTGCCCTGGGCGTAGAGGTTCACGAAGATGTCCTTGCCCTGACGGGCGTAGATGTAGCCTGGCACGGAGGCCACGAACCGCGTGATGTTGCCCGGGCAGCAGGCGCAGCCGAACCACTTCTGGCGCTCGTGCTCGCCGTCGCTCTCCAGCGGGTTGTCGTAGAAGAACTTGTCGCCCGAGAGCGAGACGCCGCTCAACACATTATTATATAACGCGCGCTCGCACACGTCGATGTACTTCGACTCGCCCGTGGCCAGGAACATGCGGTAGTTCCAATAGACGTTGGCGATGGCGGCACAGGTCTCGCAGTAGGCCGTGTGGTTGTTCAGCTCGTAGTTGGGGCCGAAGCCTTCGCCCTGCGGACGGCTTCCGATGCCGCCCGTGATGAAGAGTTTCTTCGACGACATGTTCTCCCAGATGCGCTCCAGGGCCTCCTGATAAGCCTTGTCGCCCATGAGTGAAGCCACGTCGGCAACGCCCGAATAGAGATAGCCGGCACGCACGGCGTGGCCCACAATCTCGTCCTGACGGAGGATGGGCATGTGGTCCTGCGAATACTCGCTGGGCTTGTGGCCGTCGGTGCAGCGGCCCGTCTCCTCGACGAAGTAGCGGGCCCCCTCGAGATAGCGCTTGTTGCCCGTCACCTTGTAGAGCTTGCAGAGGGCCATCTCGATGATGGGGTGGCCGCCCGGACGGTGGATCTGTCCCTCGCCAGGGCCGAAGGTGCGGCAGACGAGGTCGGCGTTCTTGATGGCCACGTTGAGGAAGGTCTTCTTGCCCGTGGCACGATAGTGGGCCACGGCACTCTCGATGAGGTGGCCTGAGTTGTAGAGTTCGTGCGAGTTGATTTTCTCCCACTTGTGGGTGCCCCACCATCCGCTCAGGCGCGTACATTTATTGGTGACGCAGGTGGTCAGGTAGCCGTCGGGCTCCTGGGCCATGGCGATGATGTTGATTACGGAGTCGAGATAGTGGTCGAGCTTGGCGTCGTAGTGGACGGCCAGCGAGTAGCTGGCCCCCTCGATCACCTTGTAGGGGTCGGTGTCGTCGAACGAGAAGTCGCCGCGGTGCTCGAGCGATGCCGGCACATTGGCAATGTTGCCATTGTTTTTGGCGGCGAGCAAGAAATTGTCGAACCGTCCGTTGGCTTCGCACTCGCGAAAGGCGGAGGGAATGCTGACCGTGCGGTTTATTTCTATGCGGGGTGCCCAGAAACCATCGTTGAGGTGTACCTCGGTGAAGGGCACTTCCTGGATGGTGGCGGCAGACTGCTTTTTCTTGCCGGCGGATGTCTGTCCGTTGGTTGCTGCTCCGAGGGGAGTGCAAAGGGCAAATGTCATCAAACCTATCAAAAAGATTGCGCTATGTTTCATCGATATGAGGTGAAGTTTTATGGTTAGTATTCAGGTTTATCATAGTTTCAGCCGCAAATTAACAAAGAAATATAGAAAAGACGTGAAAAAATAGTCCAAGAAAATGGCAAAATAGTCTAAAAGGGCTGTCCGATAGGCAAATATAGACTATTTTGTCAGACACTTTGGACTATATTTCCATCGTCATTGCAGAAAAAGAACTATCTTTGCAGTGTTCAAGTAGGAGGTGACGTGTCGCACGTCACGAATTCACGGATTGCGACGTGAGACACGTCGCCTCCTACACAAAACGGACGAATAGCTTTCAGTTATATGGAAGTGTTCAAGTAGGAGGTGACGTGTCTCACGTCACGAATTCACGATTGCGACGTGAGACACGTCGCCTCCTATACAAAACGGACGAATAGCTTTCAGTTATATGGAAGCAAAGAACGTCAGGTGGCGACAACAGTTCGCTTTGACCCTGACATAAGAACGGTCTACTCGTGATAGACCGACAGTCTATTCCGAATAGACCGACGGTCTATCACGAATAGACCAACCTAAAAACCTGCTACGAAAAAAGCCAATAAACAATCAACAACGGTGAGAACACAACAAACATTAAGACTATTTGCAATTTCGACCTTCTTTCTGGCGTACTGCATCGGGATGGAAGGCAAAGACCTGACGGTGACTTCGCCGGGCGGAAAGATTGCGGTGGGGCTGAGCGATGACCTCAGGCTGACCGTCAGTTACGAAGGACGCACACTCTTCACCGCCGAGACGGGGCTGCGCCTTGGCGCTTCGGCCACCGGCGGACGGCAGCTGCGAAAAATGAAGTCGGGCACGGTCGCGATGAAGGTGACCGAAGAAACCACCGAGGCCCCCTTCTACCGGCAGAAGAGCGTCAGCACGAGCTACCGGGCTATGGACGTGAGGCTCGCGGGAGGATTCGGCATGCACGTAAGGGCCTACGACGAGGGCGTGGCCTATCGGTTCTACACCACCAACAAGAAACAGACCGTCATAGCCGACGAGACGGCAGACTTCAGCTTCCCCGCCGACAGCAAGGCCTGGCTGGCCTATTCCACCAACGACGAGAAGCCCTTTGCCATGGCTTTCCAGAACACCTACGACGAGACGCTGCTCTCAAAGGCGCAGGACAAATACATCTTCCTGCCCGCCACCGTCGAGTGCGGACGGGTGAAGGTGACGCTCCTCGAGAGCGACCTGCGCAGCTATCCGGGAATGTTCCTGAAAGCCGATGGCAACAGCCTGAAGGCAAGCTTTGCCAAGTTTCCCAAACGGATGGGCTACTACAAGTGGCGCGGCATGAGCTACGTGGAGGAAACGGAAGACTTCATCGCCAAGTCGGAAGGCGCAAGAACCTATCCCTGGCGCGTGATGGTCATCACGGAGCAAGACACGGCGATGCCGGTGAGCAATCTCGTCTATGCGCTGGCCGCGCCCAACAGGATTGGCGACACGTCGTGGATAAAACCGGGAAAGGTGGCCTGGGACTGGTGGCACGACTGGAACCTGAAGGGCGTCGATTTCGAGGCGGGCATCAACACGCGCACATACGAATACTACATCGACTTCGCCGCGAAAAACCACATACCCTATGTGGTGATGGACGAGGGCTGGTATGACTCGTCGCGCGGCGACATCATGCACCCCATCGAGGCCATCGACCTGGAACACCTGGTGGACTATGGCCGGGAGCGGGGCGTGGGCATTGTGCTGTGGACGGTGTTCAACGTGCTCGACGAACATCTCATTCCCGCCTGCGAAAAATATGCCGGCATGGGCATCAAGGGATGGAAAGTCGATTTCATGGACCGCAACGACCAGGGGGCCGTGGAGATGGCCGAAAGGCTGGCCAACAGCTGCGCCCAGTATCGCCTGCTGCTGGACTATCACGGATTCTACGCCCCCACGGGCATGAGTCGCACCTATCCGAACATCCTGAACTACGAGGGCGTGTTTGGCATGGAGGAGGCCCGCTGGGCGAAGAAAGAGACGGACATGCCGCGCTACGACGTCACCTTCCCCTTCATCCGCGGGATGGCCGGACAGGTAGATTTCACCCCGGGAGCCATGCGCAACGGAACGAAGGAGAACTGGGTGGAATGCTATCAGAACCCCGTTTCGATGGGCACACGCTGCCATCAGCTGGCCTGCTACGTGGTTCACGACTCGCCCTTCACCATGCTCTGCGACGCTCCCACAAACTACGAGCGCGAACAGCCCTGCGTCGATCTCATCACCAGCATTCCCGACACTTGGGACGAAACCCGCGTCGTGCTTGGCCAACTGGGACATTATATCGTGACCGCCCGCCGCGCCGGCAACGACTGGTATGTGGGCGGACAGACAAACTGGGACGCCCGGGAGGTGACGCTCGCGCTCGACTTCCTGCCGACGGGCTCCTATCAGGCCACCATCGCCACCGACGGCATCAACGCCAACCACAATGCCGAAGACTATCGACTGGAGCAGCGACAGCTGACGCCAGCCGACCGCCTGGACATCAAGATGGCCAGCGGCGGCGGATTCCTTGTGAAACTCATCAGAAAAAACTGAGATATGAAACGACTGACAGCAGCAGCGGTGTTTGCAGGCTGGGCCTTGTCCTTGGGTGCTCAGCCGAAAGCCTTTCATGCGCCATGGGCGGGCAATCCCGTCATCCCTGGCTATTTTGCCGACCCGACCATCAGGAAATTCGGCGACACCTATTATATATACGCCACCACAGACGGTACGGGCAACGGCTACGGCCCGGCACAGGTGTGGGTGAGCAAGGACTTCCTGAACTGGAAGAACATCGTCATGAACTGGCCGACAACCGAGGTGGTGTGGGCCCCCGACGTGGTGGAGCAGCCCGACGGCTCGTTCCGCTACTATTACTGCGAGCCATGCGTGGTCAGCATCGGTGAGAGCGCGTCGCCCGTGGGTCCGTGGCGGAACATCCTGGGCAAAGAAGATGCCGTCATGGTGCCCGACCGCTACGTCCACAATGTCATCACCCTGGACCCGCAGCTGTTTCGCGATGACGACGGCTCGGAGTATCTCTACTTCACCACTTGGGGCATCTATAAGGGCTTCGGCTGCGGGGTGGCCAAGTTGGCACCCCGGGACGGGGCGCATGATACCGACGGCAAAACCGCCTTTCAAGACGCGCGCCAATGGAATGAGCATGCACCGTTCCCCATTGCCGCCGACAGCTTCTTCTCCGAGAAGCGGCTCATCCCCAACACCGAACTGAAGGACATTTTCGAGGCGCCGTTTGTGTTCAAGCGGGGTGGCATCTATTACTTCACCTACTCGTCGGGCTCCTGCCACGACCACACCTATCGGGTGCAGTATGCCACGTCGAGCGTGGGGCCCATGGGGCCGTTTGAATATAAGGGCTGCATCCTCGAGACCAATGCCGACCAGACCGTACACGGGCCTGGCCACCACTCCATCATCAGTGCCGACGGCAAATACTACATCGTCTATCACCGCCACAACCTGCCGCGCAGCGTTCATGGGTTCAACCGCCAGGTGTGCATCGACGAGATGAAATTCGATGCCGAGGGCAACATACTGCCCGTCGTGCCGACACACGACGCCCGGGGCGTGACGCTCTTCAAGCCCCAAAAGGCGAAGAACCTTGCGCTGGGCGCCAAGGCGACGGCCTCTTCCTGCTACGACGACAACTTCCGCCCCGACTATGCCGTCGATGACAACAACGCCACGCTGTGGAAAGCCCGAAACACCAACTGGGGCACGGGCAGCCATCACGACGAGTGGCTACAGATAGATTTGGGCCGAAAGATGAAGTTCACCGAGGTGTGGACACAGTTCGAATACGCCACCTTCTTCTACCAGTACCGCATTGAAACGTCGCTCGACGGCAAGCAGTGGACACTCTACGCCGACCGCACCAACAACACCATGCAGGGCTCGCCAATGATTGACAAGGGCAAGGCCAAGGCCCGCTATCTCCGTCTGACCATCACCGACACTCAGAAGAACGGCCACATGCCCGCCGTCTGGAACGTCAAGGTGTGGCAGCAGGCGCCCCAACTGCCCTACGCCGACATGAAGCCGAGCGAAGGCTATCCCGGCATGCACCAAAAGGATGTCGAGGCGGCTTCGCGCTTCAGCCCGAACGCACGCGTCAGCCTCGATGTGGCGGCCATCGCGGCGGAAAAGGGGGCCACCAAGCCTTTCGACATCACCCAGGCTCGTGGGCTGAAGGCCAACAAGCCCATTCGTGTGCGCGTGAAGGAGGGCCGATGGGCCATGTTCCTGGGTGGCTCGCAACATCTGAGGAGCCTCGCGCCACTGGCCGACGACTACCGCTACAACGCACCCTACACCATTTCGGCCCTTGTACTTCAGACCAAGACGGGGCCTGTGGCGACGGTCGCTTCGCTCTCAGCCTCGCAAGCCGACCTGGCCACTACCGAACTGCGGCTGGGCACCGACGCCAAGGCGGGAATACTCAACCACAACGGCTCGTTCGAGAGCTGTGGCGCGCCGGAGGCCGTCAAGGACGCCCAGGGGCGCTGGACACTCTGGACCGCCACTTTCGACGGCTGGATGGAGCGGGTCTATCGCAATGGCGAACTCGTTCACGAGCAGAACAACTTCCTGATGGTGCGTCCTGAGGGGCACGTCACCATTGGTGCCGACGGCATGGGGTTCAACAACTTCATGGGCTACATCAGCAGGCTCGACATCATGCCACGGGCTATGACGGCCCAAGAGGTGAAGGACTGCTATGCCGCCTGCACCCGAGAATCACTCCTGCCTTCGCTTGGCGATGACGACTTTGACGAGACCGACCCTGACAGCAAGTTCACCCTGTCCGCCGACATGCAGCCTGTCTTTGAGCAAAGCGGCGAAGTGAAACTCTCCGAGGGCAATGCCGCCTTCAACGATGACCCACTGAAGAATGGCGGCACGATATATAAAAAAGAGGTGGAGGGCGACTTTGTGGTGATGGCGCGCTTCAGCGACATGGAAGGCCTGGCCGCGAAGACCATCACCCCCTACAACGAGGGCGGACTGCTCGTCAGCGATGGCCAGGGCGGCTTCTGGCAGCTTGGCGTCTTCCCGCTCTACGGCTGCGGCAATATGCTGACCATCCTCAGCAGTGAGGGCCGTCAGCAGTTCCCCAACTCCAAGGGCTACGACTTCGACCCCATCCTGCAGTTCGAGCGGCGCGGCAATCAGCTCTTCGCCCGCACCAGCAGCGACGGACAGACATGGAACAACATGCCCGGCTCGCCCATCGAGGTCAGCGCGCCCCGACTCAGCATCGGGGCCTATCAGACCACCTACAGCGACAACGCGTCGTGGGTGAAGCTGCGCGATGTGGTTATTTATCAGTAGAAAAAAATGAATCAACAACTAAATAACAAAAACAAATGAAAAGACTTTTGACCATTGCGCTGACGGCAGCGATGATGATGCCCGCTGCAGCAGCCAAGAAACAACAGCCGGCGCACGGCTACCCCATCAACCCCGTGCCCTTCACCGCAGTGAAAGTGACGCCCGGCACATTCTGGGGGCAACGCCTTGAGGCCAGCCGAAAGGTGACCATTCCCTTGGCTTTCTCGAAATGCGAGGAGACCGGACGCTACACCAACTTCTCCAACGCTGCCCAGCATCTGAAAGACCCCTCGAAGGTGTTCAAGGTGGGCGGACTGTCGTTCGACGACACCGACCCCTACAAGACCATTGAGGGCGCGTCGTACATCCTGCAGACCTATCCCGACAAACGCCTCGTGGCCTACATCGACTCGGTGCTCGACGTGATTGCCTCGGCACAGGAGCCCGACGGCTATCTCTACACCGCCCGCACACAGAATCCGCAGCAGCCCCACGAGTGGGCTGGCGACAAGCGGTGGAGCAAAGAGGAAGACTTGAGCCACGAACTCTACAACCTGGGCCACATGGTGGAGGCCGCCATTGCCCACTATCAGGCCACGGGCAGCCGCAAGTTCCTCGACATAGCCATCCGCTATGCCGACTGCGTATGCCGCGAGGTGGGCCCCAACCCGGGACAGGCCTGTGTGGTGCCCGGCCATCAGATTGCCGAGATGGCGCTGGCCAAGCTCTATCTCGTCACCGGCGACAAGAAATATCTCGACGAGGCCAAGTTCTTCCTCGACTATCGCGGCAAGACCACCATCACACACGACTACTCGCAGGCCCACAAGCCCGTCGTCGAGCAGGATGAGGCCGTGGGTCACGCCGTGCGCGCCGCCTACATGTACGCCGGCATGGCCGACGTGGCCGCACTCACCGGCGACAAGGACTACATCAAGGCCATCGACGCCATTTGGGACAACATCGTCAGCAAGAAACTCTACATCACCGGAGGCATCGGAGCCACCAGCAACGGCGAGGCCTTCGGCAAAAACTACGAACTGCCCAACATGAGCGCCTACTGCGAGACCTGCGCCGCCATCGGCAACGTCTATGTCAACTACCGCCTGTTCCTGCTCCACGGCGACTCCAAATACTACGACGTGCTGGAGCGCACACTCTACAACGGGCTCATCTCTGGAGTAAGTCTGCAGGGCGACGGCTTCTTCTATCCCAACCCACTGGAGTCCATGGGCCAGCACCAGCGCCAGGCGTGGTTCGGCTGTGCCTGCTGTCCGAGCAACATCTGCCGCTTCATCCCCTCGCTGCCCGGCTACATCTATGCCGTCAAGAACAGAAACGTCTATGTCAACCTCTTCCTTTCCAACAAGGGCGAACTGACCGTGGGCGGCAAGAAGGTGGCCCTGAGCCAATCGACCGACTATCCCTGGAACGGCGACATCACCGTGACCGTCGATCAGAACGCCGCCGGCCGGTTCGCCATGAAGATTCGTATTCCCGGCTGGGTACGCAACCAGGTGGTGCCCTCCAACCTCTACCAGTACACCGACGGCAAGCGACTCTCCGCCACCTGCTCTGTAAACGGCAACAGCGTAGCCGTCACCCCCTCCGCCGATGGCTACCTGACCATCGACCGCCGCTGGAAGAAGGGCGACAAGGTAATGATTCACTTCGACATGGAGCCGCGCACCGTCCGTGCCAACAACAAGGTGGAGGCCGACCGCGGCATGGTGAGCATTGAGCGCGGGCCGCTGGTCTATTGTGCCGAGCATCCCGACAACAGCTTCGACATCATGGGCGCCCTGATGAATCAGACTCCGCAGTTCGTCCTCGGCAAGGGAGAGATTGCAGGCACCCCGATACAGACACTCACCACCAGCGCCCAGACGCTCAGTTTCAACAAGCAGGGCAAGCTGGAAACTCAGGACCAGACGCTCACGCTCATTCCCTACTACGCCTGGTGCCATCGTGGCTCGGGCAAGATGCGCGTGTGGCTGCCGCAGGACCTCAACGCCACCAATCCCTCGCAGCCCGCAACGCTGGCCAGCGAGAGCAAGGTGAGCAGTTCGACGGAAAAGATGCCGGCCCTCTCAGCCATCAACGACCGACTTGTGCCCAAGGACGAGAACGACCGCTCGGTGCCCTACACCCACTGGTGGCCCAAGAACGGCACCACCGAATGGCTGGCCTACGAGCTGCCGCAATCGACAACCGTGCAGAGTGCCACCGTCTATTGGTACGACGACGGCCCTTGGGGCGGATGCCGAGTGCCCAAGTCGTGGCGCATTCTCTATCAGGATCAGCAAGGGCAGTGGCAGCCCGTCAGCGGAGCCGATGGCTACCCCACTGACAAGGGAACTGCCTGCACCGTCAACTTCGACCCCGTAGTGACCAAGGCCCTGCGGCTCGAAGTAACCCTGCCCGACGACAATTCCGCCGGACTCTTCGAGTGGAAAGTGAACAATTGACAAGCCCCCCTCTCATCCCCCCTGGGGGGGAAGTCCCAAGACCCCTCCGACCCCCTAGTGGAAAGTCTCAACTAGTGGAAAGTCTCAACTAGTGGAAAGTCTCAACTATTGGAAAGTCTCTCCCCCCAGGGGGAGTCGGAGGGGGCTCAACCATAAACTGCCAATGAAACCATTCTCCCTTCTCTTGGCTGCCGTCATCGCGCTGCCGCTGTCGGCACAGACCATTACCGGAAAGTTTGAAATCCCGAAAGTGCCCCAATGGGCAGAGAACGCCGTGTTCTACCAGATTTATCCGCAGACCTTCTGCGACTCCGACGGCGACGGCATAGGCGATCTGCAGGGAATCATCAGCAAACTCGACTACGTGAAGAGTCTCGGCGTTGACGCCATCTGGTTCAACCCCTTCTTTGACTCGCCCTTCAAGGATGCCGGCTACGACATCCGCGACTACTACAAGATAGCCCCCCGCTACGGCACCAACGAAGATGCGCGCCGACTCTTTGCCGAGGCCCACAAGCGCGGCATGCACGTCATCTTCGACTATGTCATCAGCTACACCGCCATCGACAATCCCTGGTTCGTGGAGTCGCAGAAGCAGCAGAAGAACAAATACTCCAACTACTACATCTGGACCGAAACCAACTGGGTGGATCCTCCCCGCGAGTTTGCCGGGCAGTTCATCAAGGGATACGGCCAACGCAACGGGCAGTTCATGCGCAACTTCTACTGGTGCCAGCCCGCGCTCAACTTCGGATTCGCCAACCCCGACCCTGACCAGCCGTGGCAGCTGCCCACCAACCATCCCGACGTCATGGCCATGCGCGAAGACCTGAAGAACGTGCTGCGTTTCTGGATGGACATGGGGGCCGACGGCTTCCGAGCCGACATGGCGGGCGCCCTGGTCAAGACGCGCCGCATGCGCGGCAACGAGCAGTTCTTCAACACCAACGAGAACGAAACCAAACTCTTTTGGCGCGAAATACGCCGACTGCTCGAAAAGGAGTACCCGCAGGGATTCATGGTGGCCGAATGGTCCTATCCCGCCGACGCGCTCGACGACTGCTTCCACGTTGACTTCTTCCACTGGTTCAACGGCTACAACGACCTTTTCCAGAAAGAGAGCTGGCGCATACTGAACGGCGTGAGCGAAGGCCACAGCTATTTTGACCGCGAGGGCAAGGGCGACATCACCGCCTTCCTGCGCAGCTACATGGACCAGTATGAGAAAACCGTGGGCAAGGGCTACATCAGCCTTCCCCTGGGCAACCACGACAATGCCCGCCTGGGCAACCGCCGCACCGACAAGGAACTGGAAATCATCTATGCCTTCGGGTTCACCATGCCCGGTGTGCCTTTCCTCTACTATGGCAACGAGATAGGCATGCGTCAGCTGCCCAACGACTGGCCGCAGGTGGAAGGGGCCTACCAGCCGCGCAACGGAGCGCGCACACCCATGCAGTGGACCGGCGGCAAGAACCTGGGATTCTCCACGGCCGACGCCCAGCAGCTCTATCTTCCTGTTGACCCCTCGCCCGATGCCCCCAATGTGGAGGCACAGCAGAAGAACCCAAACTCGCTGCTCAACAAGACGCGCCGCCTGATCGCCCTGCGCCACAGCGAGCCAGCCCTGGCCAACTATGCCGAGTTTGTGCCCGTCTATCCGCAGGTCTCCTCCACCTCTTCAGTTGTCGGGGATTTCAAATCCCCGACAACTGAAGGGAAACCCAACGTGCAGGGGGCTTCACTTTACCCCTTCGTCTATGCCCGCGCAGCCGGCAACGACGTGGTGTTGGTGATGCTCAATCCGCGGGCCGAGGCATCGGAGGCCACTTTCAACATCAACGTGAAGTTCGGCAAAACCAAACTCCTTGCCGGTGACAGTTTCAAGATTGCCCACAATAACAAGACGGGCCTCGTGAGCGTTCGGATGCCTGCCACGTCCTATGCCATCGTGAAACTGCTGAATGTGAAGTATTAGGAGAAACGCACCCCAACATAAAGCCCGCCCCAACCCTTCCGAATGGAGGGTTGGGGCGGGCTTTAGTTTTTTTTGTTTTTCCTTTTTAGCGGGCAGCAATACTTAATAACTCAACTTTCGCTTGTCAGGAGTTATCAGGAATTATTGGAAGTTAGCAGTCTCATTGCTTTTCCCTCCGGCCATCGATCTTTGGTTCCTGAGCAAGTTCGCCTACCCGTAACCTTTGGCTTTCCCTACGGCCGCCGATTTTCAATTCAGGCTGTGAAGTCATCGGACATTAGTTTTCCATTAGAATGGTATTGTCCGTTAACTCCACGAGCCGGAGGCTCGTTAACTGCAGCTACGGCGGGGGCTATTATAGCTACTTCAGTTCTTTTGCCACGATCTACCGAATGGATTAGGAAACAGCGCCGCCCCGGCCTACAACTTGGCTAGCAGCTGTTGCTTGGCGGTTTCCTGCGTCTCGATCACGCGGTCGCACCACTGGTCGAAGTCGGGGTCTTCCACCTGGCATTCGGGATGGCTGAGCACGTAGGCCACGCAGCGGCGCACACCCTCCTCGAAGTTGACGCGAGGGGCGAACTCGGGCACGGCGCGGCGCAACTTCGCACAATCGAACACCACCGTGACGGCCTTGTCGCCCAGCAGGTTGCCCTCCACGTCGTACTCCTTGGGAGCCACGGCGGCGAGGAATGCCGACGAAACGTAGTAGGGGCGCAGCTCAACGCCGAGGGCATTGGCCACCGCCTGATAGACTTGGTTCCATGTGACCGATTCGGAAGACATGATTTGGAAGGCCTCGCCGATGGCATGCGGATTGCCCAACAGTCCGGTGAATCCCACGGCGAAATCCTCGTTCCACGTCATGGTCCAGAGCGAGCTGCCGTCGCCATGCACAAGCACGGGCTTGCCCTCCATCATTCGTTTGAGCACCTGCCAGCTGCCTTTGGTGCCGTGCAGGCCAACGGGTACGCTGCGCTCGCAGTAGGTATGGCTCGGGCGGACGATGGTGACGGGGAAGCGCTCTTGGCGGTAGAGGTGCATGAGGAGCTCCTCGCAGGCTATTTTGTCGCGCGAGTATTGCCAGTGGGGGTTGGCCAGCGTGGTGCCTTCGTCGATGACGTAGTTGCGGGCGGGTTTGTGGTAGGCCGAGGCCGAACTGATGAAAACGTACTGGCGTGTGCGGTTGCGGAACAGCCGGTAGTCGCGCTCCACCTGTGCGGGCACGAAGGCGATGAAGTCGCAAACGGCATCGAACTGCTGGTCGGCCAGTTGCAGGGCTACGGCCGCCTCGTCGTTGATGTCGGCTACAATCTGGTTAACGCCTTCGGGCACTTCGTCGGCACGGTTGCCTCGGTTCAGGAGCCACAGCTCGTGGCCGCTGGTGGCCAACCTGCGGGTGATGGCACTGCTGATGGTGCCCGTCCCGCCAATGAAAAGTATTCGCATGGATGTTTCTTTGCTTAGTGTTGATATGAATGTCTTTGTCTGGTTTTTGTGAGGGTGGGGCGTTGGGATGGTCAGTAGGAGTAGGTGTTGACCTTCTCCCACTGGTCTTCCACCGTGAGCGTGAAGCCCGAAGCGTCGGTGTCGCTGCCCCTGTCATCGTCTCCGCCACTGCCGGTGAAGAAGTTGCCGCTGTATTCGGTGATGGTGTTCACGCTGATGGGCACGTCGTCCAGCTGCAGTTCCTTCACCACGTTGTCAGAGGCGTCGAGGGCCGAAATGGTGAGTTTCAGCTGTCCGCTGGCATCGTGGGGCAGGGTGAATATTTCGAAGGTGGCTCCGCCACCGCGCTTGTCGGCGGCTATGTCGCGATATTCCGTCTGTTTGGAGTTGACGCAGCCCAGGCCAGTCGCGCCGTCGAGGGTGCTCGAGCCGCCGGTGTAGTAGAACTTCATGCGCTTCACGTTGTCGGGCAAAGCGTCCTTCACCACAAGCCTCACCATGGCCGTGATGCGGCGGAGCACCAGCTGCTGTTCAAGGTCGGTGGTGGTGCTGAACTCGGTGCTGTAGTAGAACGTGTCGGTGGTCTTGTTGTTGGGGAAGGTGATTTTGTTCATGTTGGTCGTAGTGGCATTGCCGTCGCAGCTGTGGGCCAACACCACCAGCCGGTAGCTGCCTGCCGGTACGGTGAGCGACACTTTGCCGAAACCTGCATCGTCGGCCTTTTGGTTGACCGACTTCACGCGCTCGCCGTCGGGTTTGTAGAGAGCCACGTTGACGCGCGAGCACACCTCGCCCACGGCGGTTGCCCGCGACTGCTCGTTGATGGTGCTGAAGGGTTCGGGCGCTATCTGCGCCACGGTGAATGTGAGGGTCACCATGTCGGCCCCCGTTTCTTCGGGTTGCGGTTGGTTGGGTGTGGCCGGTTCGTCGAAGGCTGCTTTCTCGCACGAGGTTGTCAGCAGCAGGGCCATTGCCAGGTTTGTCAGTAAGAAGGTGATTTTTTTCATGTGCTATTATGATTATCGGTTGTGTAAAATGAAGTGTAAGACAAAAGTAGCAAAAAAGTAATGAGGGTGGTTTGCTGCTCCTGAGCTTTTATGAATTATTAACCAAACATTTTCGCTTTAGCCGTCGGCTGCTGCTGATGGTGTGCTCGGCGGGCCGCTCGCCCTTACGGCCGTTCTTCACCTTGTTGTCGGGAAACGAAACGCCGTGTGGCGTTTTGTGAAGTTATATTTCCCGACGCCACATTCGTAGTCTCAAGGCCTGCTTCGTTTCTTCTGCAAAAAAGCAATGAGAAGCAAAGCGTTATCATTCTCAGGGATTCCCGTGTAAAGCACGACAATAGAAAAACAAACTCAAGACTACAGAAAATTATCTCCCGGCAATACGAAATCATTGTCGGGAGATGAAAAAATATTGTCGGGAGATAGTGTCAAATTTTCTAGAGAATTCGGAGCTGTCGTCGGGAGATAAAAAAACGCTGCCGGCTGTCGGGAAAACAACGGCCGACATGGCTGCGAAAATGGACGGAAAAAAGCAGGGAAAGCCGCTTGTTTGCGCACACAAACGCAACAAAAAACTGCACAAAACGGGGCGTTTGTGCAGGTGAACGGTGCTTTTTGGTTAACTAACCTTAAATAAAGAGGGCGAAAAGAGGAAATTCAGAACAATACAGATAACTTTGCAAACAATTTTCTAAAGTTGTTTTAAGAATATGAAAAAATTATTTGCATTCGTCGCCAGCTCGATGCTGGCTGCAAGCCAACTGACAGCTACGGCTGGCGGCATTCTGACCAACACAAACCAAAGTGTAAGCTTTCTGCGAAACCCCGCGCGCGACGCGGCCATTGGACTCGACGGAGTCTATTCGAATCCGGCTGGCGTGGCCTTCATGAACGATGGGCTGCACCTGGCCTTCAACTGGCAGTATGCCCACCAGACGCGTACCATAGATTCACAGAACGCCCTCTTCCGCCTGGGCGCCAAAAACAACGGCCAAGACACCAAGTCGTTCAAGGGTGTGGCCGACGCTCCGTTCATCCCCTCGCTGCAGGCAGCCTGGAACAAGAACAACTGGAGTCTGCAGTTCAACTTCTCGGTGACGGGCGGCGGCGGAAAGTGTGAGTTCGACCGGGGCATCGGTTCGTTCGAGACGGCCGTGGGTGCCATCGCCAGCAAGCTGATCGAAACGTCGAAAGCCCTGAACCAGTCGCTCAATCCGCTGGGGGCCTCGGTTCCCGACGTGACAGGATACGACGTTGACGGATATATGAAAGGCCAGCAGTTCTACTTCGGTTTCCAGGTGGGTGCTGCCCGCAAGATTACCGAGAACCTGTCGGTGTATGGCGGTCTGCGGCTGCTCTACGGCACGGCGTCGTATGAGGCCCGGCTGAACAACATCCGCGTGATGAACGGCCAGTCGGGCATGTCGCTGCCCGATTATTTCGTGGGCGTGACCAAGGGGCTGACCGACGCCGCCCAGACCGTCGCCATGAACGGCGAGAAGGTGCAGATGGGCATCAGCCAGTATGTGCAGGCCTACATGGCGCAGGGCATGACGCAGGAACAGGCCATGCAGACGCCCGAAGTGGTGGCGCTGGCGCAGCAGGGGCAGCAGCTGGCTGAGGCCGGACAGAGCCTGAAGGCCACAGCCGACCAGCTGGCTTCGAGTGCCGAGACGCTGGCTCCCTACGCCGACGGCATGAACCTGAAGTCGGACCAAAGTGGATGGGGCGTGGCTCCGGTGGTGGGCATCGACTACAAGACGGGCGACTTCAACTTTGCCGCCAAATATGAGTTCAAGACGCGCATGCGGATGAAGAACAACTCGGACCTGAAGGAGGCCAGCGTGATGGAGGCCACCAACAAGTATGTGAACGGAACGAGCGTGCCCGAGGATTCTCCCGCGCTGCTGACCGTGGGTGCGCAGTGGAGCGTCGTGGACAATGTGCGCTTGAATGCGGGCTACCACCACTTCTTCGACAAGAGCGCCCACTGGTATAACGACACGAACAAGCTGCTCGACGGCGACACCAACGAGTACCTGGCCGGTGTGGAGTGGGACGTCATGGACCGTCTGACCGTTTCGGGCGGCGGACAGCTCACCCGCTACGGACTGTCGGACGAGTATATGAACGACATGTCGTTTGTGGTGAACTCCTGGAGCTTCGGCTTGGGACTGGAGTACAAGCTGACGGAAAAGGTGAAGCTCAGCGCAGCCTACTTCCAAACCAACTACGACACGTACAAGATGGACACGCCGGCGCAGAACATGGCCAGCCTGGGGCTGAGCATTCCTGCCGGCCACAACGATTTCACACGCACCAACCGAGTGCTGGGCGTGGGTGTGCAGGTGGATTTCTAATTACAGCGGATCTACATCGTAATAAATCTGAACGGCGGCATATTGTTTGTCGCCGTTCATTTGTTCTGCGGCCAGTCTGAGGCATTGGCGCACACGGCGCATGTCGATGCCTTGTTCGAGCTTGAGCATCATCTTGCGGATGCAGAGCGTCTTGACACGAGCCACGGCGGGCTTGTCGGGACCCAGCACACGGGCGCCGAACCACTGGCGCAGACGGCTGGCCAGCTCGGTGGCGGCTGTGCTGACGACGGCCTCCTTGGGATGTTTCAGATAGACGTAGATGAGCCGGTAGAAGGGGGGATAGTGGAACTGTCGGCGCTCGTCCATGAGCTCTTGGAAGAAAGTGGTCCAATCGCCTGTCACCACCTGGTTGATGATGGGCAGCTGGGGATTGCGGGTTTGCAGGATGACGAGTCCGCGCTGCCCCTTGCGTCCGGCCCGTCCGCTCACCTGGGCCATGGTGGTGAAGGCCTGCTCGTAGGCGCGGAAGTCGGGGTAGTTGAGCATGGAGTCGGCACTGAGAATGCCCACCACGCTGACACGGTCGAAGTCGAGCCCCTTGGTGACCATCTGTGTGCCGATGAGCAGGTTGGTGCGTCCGGCGGAGAAGTCGCTGATGAGCCGTTCGTAGGCGTTGCGTGTGCGGGTGGTGTCGAGGTCCATGCGGGCAATGCGCGCTTCGGGGAAGATGTTGCGCACGTAGTCTTCTATCTTCTCGGTGCCGAAGCCGCGGCCCTGCAAATGGGTGGCGCCGCAGTTGGGGCATGCTTCGGGCACGGTGTAGGTGAACCCGCAGTAGTGGCAGCTCAGTTGGCCGATGTTTTTGTGGTAGGTGAGGCTCACGTCGCAGTTTTGGCAGCGCGGCACCCATCCGCAAGCCTTGCACTCAATCATGGGGGCGAAGCCGCGGCGGTTCTGAAACAGGATGGCCTGGCGTCCGCTCTGCAGAGCTTTGCGCACAGCGGCCAGCAGTTGGGGCGAGAAGGGGCCATTCATCATTTTTCGCCGTTTGAGGTCGGCCACATCGACTACTTGGATTTCGGGCAGCATGATGTCCTTGAAACGCGTGGAGAGCGTCACCAGTCCGTATTTGCCTTGCTGGGCGTTGTAGTAGCTTTCGGCCGAAGGTGTGGCGGTGCCGAGAAGTATTTTGACGGTCTCCTTCTCATCCCTCCCCTCTGGGTTCCTGTTGGCGGAGACGTGAGGGGAATCGGTCTTTCGAAACAGCTGTCCCAGCATGATGGCTGCCGAACGGGCATGGTAGCGCGGCATGGGGTCTTGCTGCTTGAACGACGTTTCGTGCTCTTCGTCAACGATGATGAGGCCGAGCCGCTGGAACGGCAGGAAAAGGGCCGAACGGGCCCCGAGAATGATGTCGTAGGGAGCCGGCGAGAGCTGTTTCTTCCAGATTTCCACCCGTTCGGCATCGCTGTACTTGCTGTGATAGATGCCCAGACGCGAGCCGAAGACGCGCCGCAGACGGTCCATCATCTGCACCGTGAGGGCTATTTCGGGCAACAGGTAGAGCACCTGCTGGCCCCGCTGGAGGGCTTGCTGGATGAGGTGGATGTAGATTTCGGTCTTTCCGCTGGAGGTGACGCCGTGGAGCAGCACCACGTTCTTTCTAAGAAACTGAAACTGTATTTGGTTGTAGGCGTCCTGCTGGGCGGCAGACAGTTTTTTCGGACTCACTTCGGGCATCCCGTCGTCCGGGCGGTTGATGCGGCTCACCTCCTTTTCGTAGGTGACCAGGAAGTTTCGGTCGGTGAGGTTCTTGATGGTGGGCAGGGTGCAGTTGCTCTCGTTCATCAGTTCCTCGCGGGTGATTTCCACTGTCGGTTCTTCGCACACGTTGCCGTTGAGCGTGTCCCAGTGGGAGAGGGCAAGGTAGTCGATGAAGGCTTTCTGCTGTTTCTGCGCGCGCGAAAGCAGGTTGAGCGCCACGTGCAGGCTCGCCTCGTTCTGGAGGTTGGGAGCCAGCCCCACATAGAGTTCGGTCTTGGGTTTGTAGCCGTCTTCAGCTTTCAGGCCCGAGGGCAGCGCAGCCTTCATCACCTCGCCGATGGGCGAGAGGTAGTAGTCGGCAATCCACTGCCAGAGGCTCCACTGCGAGGGCAGCAGAATGGGGCTGCTGTCGAGCACGGCCAGTATTTCCTTGCATTCGAAGGCGGGCTTCTGCTGGTGTATCAGACCGACGATGCCCACGTACTTTTTGCTGCGCCCCAGGGGCACGAGCACACGCATGCCGAACTGCACCTGACGGGCCAGCGTTTCGGGCACCGAATAGGTGAACATTCCTTCCAGCGGAAGGGGCAGGACGATGTCGGCATAACGTTTCATCATTTCTATTTCCACGCCTTGCTCAGCCAGTTGATCGCCATCTGGGTGAGCAGTGTTTTCTCGCCTTGTTTCTCCAAGATGGTGACGAGCACACTACGCGGCCACCCGTCGGGGAAATAGGTGTAGTCGTAATAGTAATTGGTCTGCTGGCCGTTGGCTTCAGGTTCTGTCAGCTTGTAGTAAATCTCGTAGTCGTCGTCGGTAGTGTCTGTCTCGTCTTCCAGTTTGCCTTTTGTCACCGAAACGGTGATATGGTATCCGTCTGTGTCATCCTCGGTTTCGCCCGTGGGAAAAATCTTTCCGTGGTTGTTGAACAGCAGTTTCAGCCCGTAATATTGGTTGATGAGGTTCTCATGCGAGGCGAAGATGGTGTCCAACTTCTCTTTCAACTGCTTCTTCATGTCCTGGCGGCTGATTTTTCCAACGAGCAGCGGTATCTGCTCGTAGAGCCGATCGACGGTTTGCTGCATGTCTGCCAGCGATTTCTTGTACAGTTCTTTCTCGTTAGTTATTCTCTGTATGACTCCTGTTTCGCTGATGGCGACTTTCACGCGCTGTCCGATGCCCAAGCGTGCCTTCTGCAAACTGATGATTCCCCGCATCGAAGTGGTGTCTGAAGAAAACACGTCCTGCAGCCGGTACTCCAATTCGTAGCCTTTCTTGGTGGAGTCGGTCACGCATACCATGAACTCGTTGCGCGTGGATTCGGTCACGGTGGTGTCGTTGCCGACTATTTCTGCTGCCACCGACGACATTCGGTATTCGACGGTGTCTCCTACGCAAAACCACGAACAAACGGCTACTGAGTCTGTTTCTTGGGCCGTTGCTCCCCCTGATGTTTCTTCATCGGATGCGGCTGTCTGCGCCTGCATGGCGGCAGAAAAAACAAGCAGTAAAAAAGTGAAAAATGTTTTTCTCATAGATGTGGATGGATGGAAAAGACAAATCAGAACAAAAAAGAGAGTGCCCCTTTCAAAGGCACACTCTCGTTTCTCTCTCTGATGCCGAGCACCCTTTTGATAGGTTTCTTCAACTAGAAATAGTATGCGGCATACACCTGCCAGGCATTGTTTTTTGCGTCGAAATTCTTCACGGCGTCCTTGGTGGTGTTCCATGCCCCTTCAGCATCTACATCGGCGGTCTTGCCTATGGCAATGTTGTAGGTGACGCCAACGTCCAGTTTGCCGAAGTGTACACCACCGCCCACGTTGACGCTGAAGTTCGACTTCTTCAGTTGGAACTTGTCCTTGGCCGTTTCGGTGCTGCCCTTCAGGTCTTTGAACGAGAATTCCTTGTCGCCCACGTTGAATCCGAACTGCGGACCGGCGGCGATGAACGCACCGACAGCCCCCAAGCCAAAGTTGAGGCGGGCGTTGACGGGAATCACGATGCTCTTCTGCTTGATGGTTTCCTCGTTCACCTTGGCTTCGCGCTGGTCGTAGAGGGCGGCGATGTCTGCACCAATGGTGCCGAAGCCCAGCTTGAGGGTGGGGCCGACGAAGAAGCCGGCACGGTTGGAAACATTGAAAACGTCTTTGTCAAGCGACATGTTGGTGACGTTCAAACCGCCACGCAAACCAATGTTTACCTGAGCCTGTGCTGGCTGGGCCATCACGACGGCTGCCAGCAGAATGATTGCTACATAGATTTTTTTCATCATATTCTGTGTTTTAAACTTTGAATTTTAAACTTTGAATTTTAAATGAAGAATCTTTTTTAATGAAGAAAGAAGAATCGGCTTCGCCTAAACTCCTAACTCCTAACTCCTAACTCCTAACTCGTAACTCGTAACTCCTAACTCTTTACAAAGGTAGTGTTTTCACACAAAAAAAGCAATTTTTCGTCCCCTTTTTTTCATTCACGGACGAAAAATTGCTTTTTTCTGTGTTTTTAGCAAATAATTTCCTACCTTTGCTGATTACAGTCCCCCCTTCTAAGGCGTTCTAAGGCATTGCCCCAACCCCGAATCCCTGTCTCCTTCCTTGTTTTCACGTTTGTTGTTTGCCTGCTGATTACTATTTTTGCCGCGACGAGATAAACTTCGTTCCGTTGGGTGTGATATTTGGGCGTGTTCTATTATTAGAACGGTTAGGCAACTGCTTTTTATCACATCCTATACATTTTTTAACATAAAAAAGCGCTCCCAACAGCATGTTGGGGGCGCTGGTAGTGCAAAAGTCTCTTTTCTGACGGTCTATGATTCTGAAGCCATGGAAGACTTGCGCCAAGACAAGGCTTGAAGCGTTCAGAAGGAATCGGCAAACAGGGTTTATGACAGCCTTAGTGGCGCTGGCGGCGCACGGAAACGCGGGCGGGGCTGGAGCCCGACGACGACGATGAGCCCGACGAGCGGCGCGTCTTCACCTTGGCCTCCTTGCTCTTTCTCTCTGCGCGGCGGTTCTTCTTCAGTGCTTTCTTTGCCTTGGTGTCTTCCTTCAGCTTGGCAATGCTGTCGAGCGAGTCCTTGCGGGCCTGGTCGCCCCAGATGTTCTTTTCGAAGGCCACCAGCTCAGCCTCTATGCGTTTCTGCTCGTTGGCCATGGCCGAGTCGGTGGGGCAATATTGGGCCAGTGTGCGTCCCAGCATGTTGGTGGTCTTGTAGATTTTTCCCTTGTACATGTTGCGTGTGAAATAGTCGTCCAGACTCATGATGGCTGCATTGTTCAGGTTGCTCGTCATGACGGTCTGCTTGGCCAGGAAAGGTGCCAGGTCGTCGTATTTCACCCAGAAGAGCGGATATTGCGTGGCAGCGTCGCCAAAGTCGTCCTCGCGGCTCATGATGGGGCAGAGGGCAATCACCTTACGGTGGAAAGTGGCTGTGTGCTGGTCGTAGTAGGCGCTTTCCTTCAGATAGTAACCTTTCACCTCGCGCGAGGGAATGTCGCTGTCGTCGATGTGGACGCCACGGTCGCGCCGCTCGTAGTAGATGTGGTAGTTGTCCAGAAAGTCCTTGGGCTTGACGCGGGCCGAGTCGCTGAACACCTCGTTGCCGTCCATTCTGTATTCATAAACGCGGATTTGTCCGCGCATCATCAGCTTGAACATGTAGGTGAACAGGTTGGCCTGTCCGTCAACGGGCTCCACGGGGTAGTAGAGGCCGGCGTTGGCGTCTTCCTCGAGGTTGAGCTGGCGGTAGATGTCGCGTCGCCACACCACGTCGTCGGACATGGGTGCCATGGTGGGGAATGAAATGCGGGCGCGGTTGGTCACGTTGTTGGCGTTCGAGCGTGTCTGCGTCTGCTGCGCCTGTCGGCGCGAAGCGGGCTGTGCGGCCAGGGTCATGGCCAAACATGCCAGCAGGGATATGCTTACTATGCGCTTCATTATATCTTGTTTTTTTACGTTGTTTGCGATGTTTGGGCCCCTACCAAACTTCCCCCGTAGGGGAGGCTTCCTGTGCGCCGGGCTCCCCCCAGGGGGAGTCGGAAGGGGCTCGCTGTTGTCATTTCACGACCACCTCCATGGCTGCGGGCAGTTTGCGGGTGATGCCGTCGGGTCCGATGGCCGTCACGCGCGAGATGTAGAAGCGGCGGTTGCGCGAGAGCTTGCGGAAGGCGTCTTTCTGGCGGGCCGAGAACTGTGGGCCGTCAGAGGCCAGGGGCACGGCATTGCCCATGTTGTCGAAGAACACGGCTTCGAAGCTGACCACGCGGAAGGGAATGTCGAGCAGTCCGTCGTCGATGGCGGCACTGAGCTGTGTGAGCGACATGAGCGAGGCTTTCTGCAGCCCTCCGCCCTTGAAACGGTCGGTGCCGATGTTCAGATAAGGTGTCGGGTCGGGCAGTTTGCGCACCTTGAATGTCACTTGTGCCATTTGGCGGCTCTTGCCCTTGTCGTTGGCCGACACGGTGAAGGTTACGTCCTTGCCCACAGCTGCAGGCACCGCCACGTAGTGGCCGTCGCCCTTGGCGGAGAGCGAGCCGCCGCTCATGCTCACCGACACGGCGTTCTGCGGAACGCCCGGCACACTGACGCTCATGGGGTTCTGGTAGCCCGCATAGAGCACGTTCATCAGGTCGGCAGCCACGGTGGCCCCGCTGGGAGCGGGAATGACGCTGTACTTCTGGGTGAAGTCGCGGCGGAGCACTTCGCCGGCAGCGTTCTGCGTGAGCAGATAGCCGCCAAACTGGTGTTCGCCGACGCCGCCCGCCGTAAACGAGTATTTGCCGCTGCGGGTGTTGATCTTGGTCCCGTTGACGAATATTTCAGGCTGCATGGTTGTATCGACGGCGGCCATCACGATGTTGGCCGTGAAGGTCTCGCCCGGATAGAGCACCGTCTTTTCGGGTATGACGAAGGCGTCGAGCTTGTTCACGCGGATGTCCTTCACGTCGATGTTAGCCACCAGCGTGTGGAGCACCTCGCCCTCGGCGTAGCGCACGTCGCTCTGCAACTTGGAGAGCAGCGTCACGGCGGCAGCCACTGGCATGTCCTCGAACATGTACTCCTGCCAGTTCTTGCCCATGGCGTGGGCGTCCTTGGGCAGTTCGGTGGAGAGGTTGCTGCTGATGATTTTCTTCTGGTGGTCGTCGGTGATCATGCCCAGGATTCGGTCGCGGAACCGGTTGATGGCGTCGAAGAGCGCCTTGCCCTTGCCCACGCCCGGAGCGAGCATCACCTGGTTGGCTGCCTCGAGGTCCTCCTTGTGCTGGATGTTGTTCAGGTCGGCGTTCTTGCCGTCGGCCTCGCGCACGATGGCCTCCTTGAGCTGCTGGGCCATGTCGAAGAGCGAGTCGCTCATCTGCTTCACGGCGGTGGCCTTCTCGAACCATTGCTTCACCTTTTCGGGGTTCTTCTTCATCTGCGCCTCGAAATCGCCAAACATGGCCTTGTTCTCGGCCGACGAGTTGGCGGTGGTGCGCCGCAGGCTTTCCTCCACGATGGAGAATCCCTCGAGCACTTCCGACGACACGTTCAGCGCAAGCATGGCCATCAAGACGACATACATGAGGTTGATCATCTTCTGGCGCGGCGATACAGGTCTTTTCTTTATAGCCATTATTCTACTTTCATCTTCATGGTCATGGCCTCAATCATTCGAGCGTAGATGTTGTTCAGCTGCTCTATCTGCTGGGCCATCTTCTTGGTCTGCTCGTTAATCTCGTCGATGGTGCCAATCTGCGAGCTGGCACTCTTGAGCTGCATTTCATATACCTTGCAGATGCCGGTGAGTGTGCGGTTGAGGTTCTCCATCTCCTCCGAGTCGGTGGTCAGTCGGCGGCTCTGCTCCGAAACGCGCTCGAGCACCTCGGTGAGTTTCTTCAACTCATCGACGTAGGCATTGGTGGCCTCGGTCATGTCGGGTGTGAGCGGCGGAATGACGGGTGCCTGGTCGGCCACGGCCACACCGCTTCCGACGGTCTGCCCGCCTGCAGCGACGTTGCCGCCTCCGATGGTCACTGTGCCGCCGCCCAGGGAGCCTCCTCCCACGGCAGCTGCCGCCACGGCCGGCTGTTCGCCGTCGCTGGCAGCCACGGCGCCCTGGCGTCCACCGCCACCGCCGATGATGATGGTGCCTCCGCCGGCCACTCCGCCTTGCAGTGTGCCCCCGCCTTGTGCGGTGGCCACGGCCACGGCGGGCCTTCCTTCGGCGTCGGGCAGCCCTTCGCCGGCTCCTTCGCCGTTAGCATCGTCCAGATTGAGGTGGGTGGGCAGATCCATGCCGTCGGCAGTCTTGTCGAACGGACGGTCGAAGGCCGAGAGGAAGAACACCACCACCTCGGTGCCCATGCCCAGGAACAGCCAGAAGTTGGCTCCCGGAATGTGGGTCAGCTTGAAGAGCGTACCGAGAATCACGATTGCTGCACCCCAGCTGTAGGCATAGTTGAGGAATGTCTGGCCGGGCACGCTATCCATCCACTTCTGCAGACGATAGACGACGTTGAACTTGCTGTATTTTGTCATTTTTTCTTCTTCGATTTCTTTTGCTTGGTGGTTGTTGTGTTGGCTAGGCTGCGCACACAGCGGAATCCGATGTACGAACGTGGCTGGTTCTGGTATTCCCACGAGCGCCATGCCGAGCGTATGCCCGACTCGGGGTCTTTCCACGAGCCTCCGCGCACACTCTTCTTCTTCAGCTTGTAGGGGTCCTCGCGGGCGGCGTTGTAGCGCAGGGTGGGGTTGAGGTCGTTCATGGCCTCGACGCCGCCCTCGGTGAAGATGGTGCTGGTCCATTCGGCCACGTTGCCGGCCATGTCGAACAGTCCGTTGGTGTTGGCCGAGTAGGCCCCCACGCGGCTGGTTATCAGGTTGCCGTCCTTGGTGTAGTTGCCTCGGTCGGGCTTGAAGTTGGCGTAGAAGCAGCCTTTGTCGCTGGCCACGTCCTCGTTGTCCCAGGGGAACTCAGTGCCGTCCATGCCTCGGGCGGCATATTCCCATTCGGCCTCGGTGGGCAGACGGTAGCGCTGCACGAACTTGGCTGCGCCGCCCAGCCCCTTCAGCAGGTAGTCGGTGCGCCATGCGCAGAAGGCGTTGGCCTGTTCCCAGGTGACGCCCACGACGGGATAGTCGTTATAGACGGGGTTGCTGAAGTAGTAGCGCAGATACATCTCGTTCTCCGAGTTCTGGAAGTCGTTCACCCAGCAGGTGGTGTCGGGATAGACGTTCACGATGTAGGTGTTCAGGAAGTCCCACGGTCCCGAGAGCGGGCGGTCGATGGTTTCGCGCACGATGCGCCCCTCGTCGTCTATGTAGGCCGTGTCCTTCGAAATCATCACCACCTCGTTGGGGTCCACGGCGAAGTCGGTGTTCAGCGAGCGGTCCTCGGGGTTGAGGCGGTTGCGGCGCAGGGCTGCAGCCGTGTAGTCGTAGATTTCGTAGCGGTAGTTGAGCTGCTTGTAGTCGAGCAGTTTCTCGCCCGTCACGGGGTTGGTGACGTACATGCTCTCGATGGCGCGCTGCTCGTCCTCGTTGGGTTTTCGTGGCAGCGACTTTTTCCAGTTGAGGTGGGGCGGCACGGGGTCGCCGTTCTTGTCCTCGGTGATTTTGTAGCTCTCGTCGCCGCCGTAGGCAGGGTCGGCGAGCCGTTCGCGCAGGATGCTGTCGCGCACCCACTGCACAAACTGCTTGTACTTGGCGTTGGTCACCTCGGTTTCGTCCATCCAGAATCCATCTACAGAGATGTCCTTCACGGGAGTCTGCATGCCCCAGAGGCTGTCTTGCTTCTCGATGCCCATCTTCAGATAGCCGCGCTTCACCAGCGTCATGCCGTAGGGCGTTGGCTCGGAATAGCCTTTGCCTCCACCTACGCCCGTCACCTCGCCGCCGCGTCCCGACGACAGCGAAGCCTTGCCTCCGAAACATCCCGAAAGCATGGCCACGCAAACAGCACAGGCAAATATGGTTAACTTTCTCATTACTTTATTATAATTATATACACATTTTTTTCTCTACACGTTTTTCTACAGATACCTCACGCTCTTGTGCTTGTTCTTGCCTTTCTTGGTCATCCCGATGTCGGTTTGGTAGCCCACGAACAGCTCGTGGCTGCCGTTGCCGGGGTTGATGGCCGAGGTATAGACCTCGTAGCTGTAGCCCACGTTGATGCCGTGGAATTTTCCGCCGATGAGCACCGTCACCGAATTGGTGGGACTGTAGGCGGCTCCCACGTACATCTGCTTCTTTTCGGTGGTATAGACCAGCCGGGCCGTCACGTCGCCCCGGTAGCCCACGGCGTCGGTGCGCACAAGGAAAGAGGTTGGTATTGATAAAAACGGATTTCTCAGCTTAATATTGTATCCGCCTGTCAAATAATACGTTCGGTCTATCTTCATGTCGTTTCTTTCGCCCAGCTCCACCGTTGGCGCCGTGGCGTGCTGGACCGAAGCGCCTACATACCACGGGCCATGCACATAGTAAAGTCCCGCCGAAAGGTCGAAGCCGCTGCCCGAGATTTCCGAGCCCAGGAAAACGTCGTCGGTCACCCCCTCGTCTGGCACATCGGCCTTCGAGCCGTCGAACTTCTCGGAGAGGAACCCCACCTGCAAACCTGCCGACAGCACACCGCCCAGCAGGTCGCGCTTGAGCGCGTACTGGAGCGCCACGCGCTGGTGGTTGAACAGACCGATGCGGTCGTTCATGATTGACACGCCGCCGCCGTGGTACATGTTCAGGAAATAGAACGGCATGTCGGCCGCCACGTACATCGTGTTGGGGTTGTGCTCAAACCCCGCCATGGCCATGGCGTAGGCGGCCGTGATGTTCACCTGCTGGCCCTTGCCCACGGCTGCGGGGTTGAAGGAGGGCTCCATGTCGAAGTAGTGGCTGAACGACACGTCATACTGGCTTCTTGCCGCGGTTGCGACAAAAAGCAGCATCGCCAATATGGAGATTTTCTGTTTCAAGAAAGTAGTGTTTCTTTTTAAAGGCACTCTCATATAACGCTCGCCCGTGCCTTTTATTGTGTCAATGCCCCAAAAACCGTTCCGCCGACCCGCTGCCGCGCCGAAAGCGGCGAGTGGGGGGGCGGTGCGATTGTTGGTAAGGGTGGTCGTCGCACTTTTTGGGGGAGACGGGTGTGCAAACAACTTGGGTTTGTAAACAAAATTCATTGTTTTGCCTCTCTGTGGGCGCGCTCGTTGTCAGCCTTGCACAGTTGGCCGACGGCCATGCTCATGCTTGCAGGGGGTGTTTGTGGCCGGATTGTTCTGTTTTTCGGTTTTTGCAAGAGGCGGGCAATGCCGTTTTTCGGTGGATTGTAAGAAAAAATGATTTTCCGAGAGTGGTGCAGTCTGGCACGTTGGTTGCAATTCGTTGCTATTCAAAGGGTTGCAAAATTGCAAAAGGCGGGATTCTGCCCGCTGGTGTGCTGCGTTGCAAAATTATCTTCCGACGTTACGAAAATATCTCCCGACAATAATTTTCCAAAACGCGGCGTTGCGACAAAATTTTCTAGATTTTTTTGGGCCGATTTGTCGGTTTTGGCTTCCTCGCCGCAAGCGTCGTCGGACTGACGTCGGGCAATGGAAAAGCCGTTTTTGCGTTCAGAAATGGCAAAACGCCACTCTGTGGACTGCAAAAACGGCTTTCGTTTTTCTTTTTTCTGACAAAAATGGGCTCTTTCCGGCGTAGAATGCAGCCGCAGGCGGAAGTGCATTTGTCGGCTTTTTTTATCAGTTGGCCAGTGGGGGCGGCTCCCGGGCCCATGCTCGCGGTGCGTCAGTTCTTCTTGTGCTTTTCTGAGCGTTTGCGGGGCTCTTCGCCGATTTTTCGGGGCGCCTCTTCGGCTGAGGGCGCATCGGCGGGGCGGTTGAGCGTGGGATAGCTCACGCGGGTGTGGTAGATGCTCATGAGTCGTTCGGTGAGCACCTGCTTGGCCTGTGAGATGTCGTAGAAGGTGATGGGGCACTCGGTGAAATATCCTTCGGCCATCTGTCCGTCGATGATGCGGCTGACGAGTTGGCTGATGCTCTCCTCGGTGTATTCGGGCAGCGAGCGGGCGGCGGCCTCCACCGAGTCGGCCATCATGAGGATGGCCTGTTCGCGGGTGAAGGGGTTGGGGCCGGGGTAGGTGAACGGCTTCTCGTCTATTTCCTCGTTGGGATGTTCGTTGGCGTAGCTGATGTAGAAGTACTTGGTCTTGCCCTTGCCGTGGTGGGTGGCTATGAAGTCCTTGATGATGGCCGGCAGGTTGTTGCGGTCGGCCAGCTTGAGCCCCTCGGTGACGTGGCTGATGACAACCTGGGCGGCCTGCTGTCGGTCCATGTTGTTGAGCGGGTTGACGCCCTTTTGGTTTTCGGTGAAGAAGGCGGGGTTCTGCATTTTCCCAATGTCGTGGTAGAAGGCACCCGTGCGCACCAGCAGGGCCTTTGCTCCGATTCGGTTGGCTATTTCGGCGGCCAGGTTGCCCACCATGATGCTGTGCTGGAAGGTGCCCGGCGCCAGCTCGCTGAGCCGGCGCAGCACGTCTTTGCTGGTGTTGGAAAGCTCGATGAGCGCCACGTCGGAGACAAAGCCGAAGGTTTTCTCGATGAGGTACATCAGCGGGTAGGCAAAGAGCAGCAGCACACCGTTGACGATGAGGTGGGTGTACATGGTGTGGTCGAAGACGAAGATGTCGTTGTCCTGCATGAGCTGCAGGGACATATAGACGGCCACGCTGGCCAGGGTGATGAGCACGGCGGTCTTGAAGAGCTGGGCGCGGTTGGAGAGTTCGCGCAGCGAGTAGATGGCCACGAGCCCCGACGTGAGCTGGACGATGATGAACTCGTACTGGTATTTCACAGCCGCCGCGCAGAGCATGATCATGATGGCGTGGGTGATGAAGGCCGTGCGCGAGTCCATGAACACGCGGGTGAGGATGGGCACGATGGCGAAGGGCACGATATAGACGCTGAGGATGGTGTGGCCCATCATGATGGAGACGATGATGGGGAAGACGGTGATCATGCCGTAGAGCATGAGTATGCTGCGGGTGCTCTCGAAGTAGTCCTTGCGGAAGAGGAACAGATAGATGGTGAAGAGCATGATGAAGATGCCCACGTAGAGAATCTGCCCGAGCACGGTGGTGGCAATCTCGTGGGACGACTGGCTGCGGCGCTGCATCTCGCGGTCGAAGGAGTTGAGCACACGATAGGTGTATTCGTCAACGATTTCGCCGCGGTCGATGATTTTCTGTCCGCTGAGCACCATGCCGCTGGCCAGGGGGATGGAGCTCAGCAGGTCGGCCTTCTCGGCTTCGCTGCGCTCCTTGTCGTAGAGCACGTTGGGCGCGATGTATTCCGTCAGGTTGCATTTCTGCAGGATGGCGCGGTGGGGGGCCAGCTTCTCGTCGGTGAACAGCTGGGTGTAGGCCGTCTTGGTGGAGTAGAGGCAGTTGATTTGCAGGCTGGTGGCCTCCTTGCCGTTGATGATGCGCACCATGTTGGTGCTGTCGCGCGCAATCCTTTCATATTGTACGGGCGACATGATGCCCGACTGGTAGAGGCGGTGCAGACGGTCGATGATGACGTTGATGTAGTCGGACGAAAGGCCGGGAATGCCGTTCTGGAAGTCGTAGAGGAACTTGTTGATGTGCCTCTTCTCCACTTCGGTGTCGTAGCTGAAGTAGGGCTCAAACTGGCTGATGAGGCTGTCCTGCTCGGCCTTGATGGTTTCGTCGGTCTTGTAGATGGGGAAGTCGAACTGTGCAATGAACGACCCGTACATCCACGGCTTGTCCACGTCGTAGTGGTACTGCTGGCGCGTGGTGCGCGGCAGGGCCCACACAATGAGGACGATGGTGGCCAGGATGAGGGCTATTCTCGACAGGGCGTAGCCTGTGCTGGAGCTTTCGGTATGGTCTGGTTTGGTGGTCATAAAAAACGGTTTTTGCCAATTACAGTGCGAAAATACAAAAAAAATATGCTAATATGCAAAAAAAATCGTAATTTTGCACAAAAAACAACGATAAATGGCAGAAAAGAAGGTCAGAGTGCGTTTTGCACCGAGCCCCACGGGGCCTTTGCACATTGGCGGTGTGCGTACCGCTTTGTTCAATTATTTGTTTGCGCGCCAGCATGGTGGCGACTTGGTCTTCCGTATCGAGGACACCGATTCTAACCGCTTCGTTCCCGGAGCCGAGGACTACATCATCGAGTCGTTCCGCTGGCTGGGCATCAAGTTCGACGAGGGCGTGAGCTTCGGCGGCGACAAGGGTCCCTACCGCCAGAGTGAGCGGCGGAAAATCTACAAGAAGTATGTGGACCAGCTGCTCGACGCCGGCAAGGCGTACATCGCCTTCGACACCCCCGAAGAGCTGGAGGCCAAACGCAACGAGATACAGAATTTCCAGTACGACGCCCGCACACGCGGGATGATGCGCAATTCGCTCACCATGTCGGCTGCCGAAGTGCAGTCCGAAATCGACGGAGGCAGCCAGTATGTGGTGCGCTTCCTCATCGAGCCCGGCCAGGAAATCCTGGTCAACGACATGATTCGCGGCGAGGTGCGCGTCAAGAGCGACATCCTCGACGACAAAGTGCTCTACAAGAGCGCCGACGAACTGCCCACCTACCATCTGGCCAACATCGTTGACGACCACCTCATGGAAATCACCCACGTCATACGTGGCGAGGAGTGGCTGCCCAGCGCACCGCTGCACGTGCTGCTCTACCGTGCCTTCGGATGGGAGGAGACGATGCCCCGGTTCGCCCACCTGCCCCTGCTGCTCAAGCCCGAGGGCAAGGGCAAACTGAGCAAGCGCGACGGCGACCGCCTGGGATTCCCCGTGTTCCCACTGGAGTGGCACGACCCCAAGACGGGCGAGGTGAGTTCGGGATTCCGCGAGAGCGGCTATTTCCCCGAGGCCGTGGTCAATTTCCTGGCCATGCTGGGTTGGAACCCGGGCACCGAGCAGGAAATCTTCTCGCTCGACGAACTGGTAGAGGCCTTCGACATCAGCCGCTGCTCCAAGGCCGGAGCCAAGTTTGACTATCAGAAGGGCATCTGGTTCAACCACGAATACATCCTGCGCAAAAGCAACGAGGAGATAGCACAGCTGTTTGCCCCCATCGTGGCCAACAACGGCATCGACGAGTCCATGGAGCGCGTCACCCGGGTGGTGGCCATGATGAAGGACCGCGTGAGCTTTGTCAAGGAACTGTGGCCCTTGTGCTCGTTCTTCTTCATCCCGCCCGTGGAGTACGACGAGAAAACCCGCAAGAAACGCTGGAAGGAAGACTCGGCGCAGGCCATGACCGAACTGGCCGACCTGCTGGAGGGCCTCGACGACTTCTCGCTGGAGAACCAAGAGCGCGTGGTGGAAGCCTGGATCGAGCAGAAGGGCTACAAGCTGGGCAACATCATGAACGCATGGCGGCTCACACTGGTGGGCGAAGGCAAGGGGCCCGGCATGTTCGACATCTCTGCCTTCCTGGGCAAGGACGAAACGCTGCGCCGCATGCGCCGCGCCGTCGAGGTGCTGGGCTGATGCGACCGTGCCGAACGCTCCACGAGGGGCGTTCGTGACTGAGTGATTGTAAAGTATTAACGGAAACATTTATATAGATGTACAACGTTGTCATCTATTTGTATCTGGCAGGAGTGGCTGTGGCCAGCCTGTTCAGCAAGAAAGTGAAGAAAATGTGGCGTGGCGAACGCGCCGCATTCTCGGTGTTGCGCGAGAAAGTCGATCCCGACGCCCAATACGTTTGGGTGCATGCCGCTTCGCTGGGTGAGTTTGAGCAGGGGCGCCCCATCATCGAGCGCCTCCGCCGCGACCATCCCGAATACAAGATCCTCCTTACTTTCTTTTCGCCCTCGGGCTACGAGGTGCGCAAAAACTACGAAGGGGCCGACATCGTTTGCTATCTGCCCCTCGACACCATCAGCAATGCCCGCCGCTTCCTGCGGCTGATTCGCCCCTCGATGGCTTTCTTCATCAAGTACGAGTTCTGGTACAACTACCTGCACATACTGAAGCACCGCAACGTGCCAACCTACAGCGTCTCGAGCATCTTCAGGCCCGAGCAGGTGTTCTTCCGTTGGTATGGGAGACAGTATGGGCGAGTGCTGAAGTGTTTCACCAAGTTCTTTGTGCAGAACGAGGTCAGCCGGCAACTGCTGGCCACGCTGGGCATCACCGACGTGGTTATAGCGGGCGACACGCGCTTCGACCGCGTACTGCAAATCAAGCAGCAGGCCAAGCAGCTGCCGGTGGTCGAGGCGTTTGTCAAGGATGCACCCCGCGTGTTCGTGGCGGGCTCTTCGTGGCAGCCCGACGAGGAGATATTCCTGCGCTACTTCAACAGCCACCGTGAGTGGAAACTCATCATCGCGCCGCATGTCGTAGGCGAGGACCATCTTCAGCAGATTGAGCGGTTGCTTGCCGGAAGAAAGGTGGTGCGCTACACGCAGGTGGAGGGCGGCTCAGCCGATGCGGCCCGCCGGCTGGCCGAGGCCGAGGTGCTCGTCATCGACTGTTTCGGGCTGCTCAGCAGCATCTACCGCTATGGCGACGTGGCTTACGTGGGCGGTGGGTTCGGCGTGGGTATCCACAATCTGCCCGAAGCTGCCGCGTGGAGCCTGCCGGTGTTCTTCGGCCCCAACAACGAGCGTTTCCAGGAAGCGCAGGATTTGAAGGAAAATGGGGGTGGCATGGAAATCAGCGACTATGCCGCCTTCGAGTCGCAAATGGACGCTTTGGCGGTCAGTCCCGACTTGCTCGCCGAGCGTGGGCGGAAGGCGGGCGAATACGTCATGGGACGTGCTGGCGCTACAGACATCATCCTCAGTTCTTTGGGTCTATGATTCGGTTGCCAAGGCTTCTGTCGGTTGCGTTCGTGCTTCTTTCGGCCACATTGTTCCTTTCGTGTCTGAAAGATACTTTTGGCGACATCGACTACGGACAACTCTCGTTGCGGAAGCCGGTTTACGAGATGCCCTGCACGGGGCAGCTTCGGGTGCCCGTATTCTATGGCAGCAAGCGCGTTGCCGTCAGCATGGCCGACACGTCGCTGGCAAAAATGACTTTCCGCACCTACTCCGACATGTACTCCAATCTCTGGGAGGAGAACCAAACCGTGAGCATTCTGCTCGAAGGGCGCAATAAAGAGGGCGCAACCTTCGTCGGCGTGAAAGACTTGCGCACACAGGACTCCGTGGCGTTCAAGCTGCGGTTCACTGCCGGCTACGTGGCGATGCTTGTCAGCCGAAGCACCATTCCTGTTTTCAAGGCCAAGGATCCGCAGATGCTGCTCTTCATCGACGGTCACATGAATGCCTATCTTTTTCATTTGAAGTCGTTCCAGGCGGTCAGCCAACTGACGGCCAACGAGCTGGCGGCTCGGGGCGCGGTGGCGTTGGGCGGTGCTGGCAAGAGCCTGAGCGTGAACCTCACATTGGGCGATGCCAAGCTGAATCTGGCTGCTGAACAGGCAGGCTCGGAGGTGCTGGCTTATGTGTTCCACATGCTGGGCGTCAAGAGGGATGGCCTGCCTGCTTCCGATGGCACCGCGCCCAAGAACACGTTGATTCGTTTCGTAGATGCCGCCTCCGACGGCGAAGTGGATTTCCTTTTGCAGCCGTTGCTGTCCATTCCCGACGGAGTGATGGCAGACTAATGCGTCATCTACAGATTTTCATCCTTCTTTTTCGTTTTCATTCTTCATCCTCCAAATACCATTTGGAGTATTCCACATAGTGGCGGGCATAGGACTCAGCCTGGTCGGGACTGGTTTTCTTGATGAACTTGGCCGGAACGCCTCCCCATATCTCGTGAGGGCCTATCACCGTGCGCCCCAGCACCAATGCGCCGGCGGCAACCACGGCGCCTTCGCCCACCACGGCGTTGTCGAGCACGGTGCTGCCCATGCCTATCAGGCAGCCGCGCTTCAGTGTGCAGGCATGCACCGTGGCGTTGTGGCCGATGGTGACGTCGTCCTCGATGATGGTGGGGCCAATCTTGTTGGTCACATGCACCACGGCACCGTCCTGAACGTTCACGCGGTCGCCCATGGTCACCGGGGCCACGTCGCCGCGCACTACGGCATTGAACCATACTGAGCACTCGTCGCCCATCGTCACCTCTCCGACGATGGCCGCGTTTTCGCTGAAATAACACTCTTTGCCCCACTTCGGGGTCAGTCCTTTCACTGATTTGATGATTGCCATATTGGTTTCTTCGTTTTTTGCTTTTTGGGATGATTTGCCTTTTGAAGCGGTGCAAAGGTAGTCATTTTTCCATATTTTCGTCCTTTCTGAACCGGGAAAAAAGGCGGCGGCAGGCAAAAAATCAGGTAAGGGCACAAAAAAAGTAACCCCCGTTTCACAACGAGGGCTACCAGAATGAAAACTTACTTAATTAAACCGCTATTTGTTATTGTTTTATTAGAGAATCTTTATTTTTGAAGTCTTGCATTCGGTTTGAAGTTCCAGAACTGTCAGTGCCGTTTGTGCAAATCTGATTTTGTTCTGTTTTTTTATTGCTGCAAATTTAAATAAAAATAGTTTATCTTCCAAAAAAATAGCACAAAAATTTCGATTTTTTCGACAAATTGTGAATTTTTCTAGTTAAATATTGATGATTTGTTCGTTTTTACAGCTTTTCAATGTGCAGCGTCTGGTCGCAATAATCCACTACGGCGTGGCGATGAGTGATGAAAATGACGGTTTTTTCGTGCGTTGCCAGTATGTTTTGCAGCAGTTGGCGCTCTGTGTCGGGGTCGAGTGCGCTGGTGGCCTCGTCGAAGAGCATGATGCTGCGGTTGCGCAGCAGTGCGCGTGCGATGCTGATGCGTTGCGCCTGGCCTTCGCTCAGTCCTCCGCCCGACTCGGTACACAGCGTGTCGAGTCCGTCGGGCAGGTCGGCCACAAAGTCGGCGCAGGCTGTGTGGAGGGCGGCCAACATCTCCTCGTCGGTGGCATGGAGCTGTCCCAGCCGCAGATTGTCGCGAATGGTTCCGCTCAGCAGCGTGTTGCCCTGCGGCACATAGACAAAGTTGCAGCGCATGCGGGGTGTCAGTTCCAGCTGCTGGTGGCTGTTGTATATTTCCACCTTGCCCGACTGTGGGGCAATGAGCGCCAGGATCATGCGCACGAGCGTGGTTTTGCCGGCGCCCGTCTCGCCGAGTATGGCGGTGCAGCTGCCGGGGCGGAAGTCGAAGCTCAGTCGGTCGATGACGTTCTCGTTGCTGTCGTCGTAGTGATAGGAAGCGTTGCTGATGCGGATGCCGCAGGGGGCGTCCACATTGATGGGGTCGCCCTGCTCTTCCATCGGGTTTTCCTCCAGTTCCATGAGCCGCTCGGCGGCGGTGAACACGCTGACGAAGGCGGGCACCAGCTTGGTGAGCGAGCGGGCGGGAGCCTGAATCTTGTTGACCAGCTGCAGGAAGGCCGTCATGCCGCCGAAGGTGAGTGTGCCCGCCGACATGCGCAGGGCACTCCACAAGAAGGCCACCAGGTAGCCCAGCGCGAAGCCGAAGTTGAGCGCCAGGTTGGAGAGCACCGAGAAACGTGTGCGCCTGACCACATGGCTGCGCAGCTCGCTTTGGGTGTTCTCCAGCTTGTCCACCATGGCGGCGTCGCTCTCGAGCGTCTTGATGAGCATGCGGTTCTGCACGGTTTCTTGCAGCACGCTTTGCACCTTCGAGTCGCTGTCGCGCACTTGGCGGGTGAGTTTGCGCATGCGTCCGAAGTAGATGCGGCTGAAGAAGATGAAGACGGGAATCATCACCACGATGATGAGGGCCAGCCGGTGGTCCATGCTGAACAAGTAGAAGAAGGCTCCCAGGAAGAGCGTCACCGTTGAGAGGGTGCCGGGCAACGTCTCGGTGAGGAAGTTCACCACGTTGTTCACGTCGCCCTCCAGTCGGTTGATGATGTCGCCGCTGTGCATGCGTTCCTTGCCGTGCCACTCGGAGCGCAGGATGCGGTCGAGCATTCGCTGCTGCATGCGGTTTTGCGCCTTGATGCCAAGCAGGTTGCGCACCCAGATGCTGCTGATGCTGATGGCGAAGTTGCACAGCACCAGCAGGCCCATGAAAGCCACGGCCCAGTAGATGGAGCCTTGTTTGGCGTGCGAGGCCACGTCGATGGCATGCTGCACGGCCCACACCTGCGTCAGGCTCACGGCCACGCCCAGCAGTCCGAGCACGGCGTTGAGCACGGCTTGCAGTTGGTTGCCGCGCCACGCGCGCCAGAGCCACCGCAGGGTGACTCGCGCACTGTATTTGCTTTTTGGCATTCTGAGGAGTTTTCGCAGCTGTGTCATCTTTCAGTCTCTTTTGTCCATGCCCCACATCATTTTCTCGCGCAGGGTGGCATAGTATTTTCGTCCGCTCCGTTTGGCAATCCTAATATAATAAGGTGCTTTGCGTATGGTGAGCCGGGTGCCTTCCGAGCATTTCTGCGAGCGTCCGTCAATGGCGATGAGGAAGTTGTGCGAGCGGCTCTCTACGGTGAGTGTTATCTCTGCATCGTCGGGAATCACCACGGGCCTTATGTTCAGACTGTGGGGAGCCACCGCCGTGAGACACATCACGCCCGTTTGCGGCACGATGATGGGGCCGCCGTTTGAGAGCGAGTAGGCCGTTGAGCCTGTGGGAGTGCTCACGATGAGACCGTCGGCCTGGTAGGTGGCCAGATAGTCGCCGTTGATGCTGGTGCGTATGGAAATCATCGAGGCGTTGTCGCGCTTCAGCACGGCAATGTCGTTCAGGGCCTTGGGGCAGATGGCCAGGGGCTCGCCGTCGGTATCCACCTGGATGACGGCATGCTTCTCCACTTCGTAGTCGCCCGTGTAGAGGGCGCGGATGGCAGGGCTGATTTCCTCGGGCCCCACATCGGCCAAAAATCCCAGGCGCCCCATGTTGATGCCCATCACGGGAATGTTCTTTTCGCCCACGAAATGGGCCGTCTTCAGGAACGTGCCGTCGCCGCCCATGGAAAGGGCGAAGTCGGCTTCGAAGTCGTTGCCGTCGATGATGCGTGTGGGCTGTACGTTGAAGCGTTGCTGGGCGGCGAGAAACTCGTAGTACTCGCGCTCCACGTAGATGTCTGCCCCGAGTTGGGCGAGCATCGTCAGTATTTTCTGTATGGAAGCCGACTTCTTGGCCTGATAGACGTTGCCAAAAAGGGCGAATCTCAGTTTTTTTGCCGTCATAAATGCCTGTTTTGAAATCTTTCTGCCCACAATGTGTGGTTGAATGCAAAACATTTTGTATTTTTGCATCGTATAAAAACGTAGTGCAAAAATAATCAATTTTAGCGAATTGACATACTAAATCGACCGAAAAATGACGAAATTGAGCGTAAACATCAATAAGGTGGCCACTTTGCGTAACGCGCGAGGGGGCAACAATCCCAATGTGCTCCAAGTGGCTCTCGACTGCGAGCGGTTTGGAGCCCAGGGCATCACCGTCCATCCCAGGCCCGACGAACGCCACATCCGCTATCAGGATGTGCGCGATTTGCGCCCCCGTGTCACCACCGAGTTCAACATTGAGGGCAACCCCATTGAAAAATACACCGACTTGGTGCTCGAGGTGCATCCTGACCAGGTGACGCTCGTGCCCGACGGAAACGACCAGATAACGAGCAACCACGGGTGGGACACCGTGGAGAACCGTTCGTTCCTGACCGACATTGTGGGAAGGTTCAACGAGGCGGGCATCCGCACCAGCATCTTCGTCGATGCCAATCCACGCATGGTGGAGGCCGCCCGTGAGTGTGGTGCCGCCCGTGTGGAACTTTACACCGAACCTTACGCAGCCAACTATGCCCGCGACCGCGAAGAGGCCATCCGTCCCTTCATCGATGCTGCCATTGCCGCCCGCGAGGTGGGGCTCGGACTCAACGCCGGCCACGACTTGAGTCTAGAGAACCTGGCCTTCTACCACCAGATGATTCCCTGGACCGACGAGGTGAGCATCGGCCACGCCGTCATCTGCGACGCCCTCTATCTGGGGCTCCAGGAAACCATCCGCCGCTACCTGGACTGCCTGAAGTAGTGGAAACGCTTCGGACGTTGCAGAAACAATCCCGCGAGACGGCAAAATAACTCACGGCAATACGCGCAAATTTTCTGGAGAATCTGCACGTAAAACCGAGGAATGGAAAAGAGCGCCTGAAACGGGGGCCGCGAAGTGAAGAAAAAACAATTTAACCTTAACAAACAAATAGTGACTATGGCAAAAGTTTATATGTTCCTGGCCCAGGGGTTCGAAGACATCGAAGCCCTGATTCCGCTCGACGTGCTGCGTCGCGGTGGCGTTGACGTGAACACGGTGAGCATCACCGACCAAAACCTGGTGGAGTCGGCCCACGGAGTGGCCTTGCTGGCCGACTGGACGTTCAACGAATGTGACCTGAGCGACGCCGACCTGCTGATGCTGCCCGGCGGCATGCCCGGAGCCACCAACCTGAATGCCCACAAGGGACTGAAAGAGGCCCTTGTGAAGCAGAACGAGCGTGGCGGCCTTATTTCGGCCATCTGCGCCGCTCCGCTGGTGCTGGGCGGGCTGGGCCTGCTCGATGGTCGCCGTGCCACGTGCTATCCCGGTTTCGAGCAGACGCTCACGGGTGCCACCTATACGGCTGAACTCTGCACCGTTGACGGCAACATCACCACCGGCGAGGGGCCGGCAGCCGCGTTCCCCTACGCCTACACGCTGCTGGCGCGGCTCACCGACCAGGCTACAGCCGACGCCGTGGCCGAGGGCATGCGTTTCGTTCACCTGATGAGCGGCGAAGCATAGAAGGCGGACGCCAGACGGACGATTTACGTAGAATCCGTAAAAACTAGAAACATTGGACTATATCATCATTCTGGCGGGCGGCAAAGGCCTCCGCATGGGGGCTGATGTGCCCAAGCAGTTCCTGCCCGTCGGCGGGAAACCCATACTCATGCGCACCATCGAGCGTTTTCGCGAGTATTCGCCCACGCTCAACATCATCCTCGTGTTGCCCGCGGCGCAACATGAATACTGGCATGGGTTGTGCAGCGAGTATGGCTTCCGTGTCAGCTGTGCCGTGGCCACCGGCGGCCCCACGCGTTTCCATTCCATCAAGAATGGGCTCGCGCTCATTCCCGACGATGCTCAGGGGGTTGTCGGAGTACACGATGGGGTGCGTCCCTTTCCGTCGCTCCGTGTGATTGCCGACTGCTATGCCACGGCGCGCCGGTGCGGAACGGCAGTCCCCGTGGTGAAGGTGGTCGAGACGGTGCGCCATCTCGTGGCTGGCGCCGACGGAGAGACGAAAGAGTCGGTCACCGTGCCCCGCGACGACTACCGGCTGGTGCAGACGCCACAAATGTTCGACATTCAGTTGCACAAACGCGCCTACGCCCAGGACTATACCGACGATTTCACCGACGACGCGTCGGTGGTGGAGGCTTTGGGCCACACCATTGCGCTGGTGGAGGGCAACCGCGAGAACATCAAGATAACCACCCCCTTCGACATGGTGGTGGCCGAGGCCTTGGCATCCATGGAAAAGTAACTGCCACTCCAACGTCGTCCACCCTTCATCACAACGTCATCCACCCTTCATCATCCGTCATTCATCATCCATGTACGACTTGCTGCAACAGGACATCAAGTATCTGCCAGGTGTCGGTCCGCGGAGGAAAGACATCCTGAGCAAGGAACTGGGCATCGAGACCTTCGGTGACCTGTTGGAATATTATCCCTACAAATATGTTGACCGCAGCAAGATTTACCGCATCGGCGAACTGTCGGGCGAACTGCCTTTCGTGCAGATAAGGGGCTACGTGCTCAGTTTCGACGAGTACGAAATGGGGCCGCGCCGCAAACGCATTGTGGCCCACTTCAGCGACCATACGGGCGTGGCCGACTTGGTGTGGTTCCGTGGTACACAGTATGTCTATAACACCGTGCAGGTGGGCAAAGAGTACATCGTCTTCGGCAAACCGACGGTCTATAACGGCCGCTATCAGTTTGCCCATCCCGAGGTGGAGAAGGCCGACGAGGTGGAACTCTCCGAAATGGGCATGCAACCCTACTACGTCACCACCGAGAAGATGAAGAACACGGGGCTCACGTCGCGCACCATCGAGAAACTCACCAAGAGCATGCTCGAGCGCATGAGTCAGCCGCTGCCCGAAACACTGCCGCCTTTCATCGTCAACCGGCTGAAGATGGTGTCGCGCGACACGGCCTACCGCCACATCCACTATCCCAAATCGCTCGACGAGCTGCAGCACGCCCAGGTGAGGCTCAAGTTCGAGGAATTGTTCTACGTGCAGCTTAATATATTAAGGTACGCGAGCGACCAGCGGCGCAAGTATCGAGGCTATGTGTTCCAGCACGTGGGACGGCATTTCAACACGTTCTACCACGAACATCTTCCCTTCTCGCTCACCAATGCGCAGAAGCGCGTCATCCGAGAGATTCGCCAAGACACGTGCAGCGGACGGCAGATGAACCGCCTGCTGCAGGGCGACGTGGGGTCGGGCAAAACGCTCGTGGCGCTCATGACCATGCTCATTGCCCTTGACAACGATTTCCAAGCCTGCATCATGGCTCCTACGGAAATCCTGGCCGAACAGCACCTTGCCACCATCAACAGCTTTCTCGGCGGCATGGACATCCGCGTAGAACTGCTCACGGGCATGGTGAAGGGAAAACGGCGCCAGCAGGTGCTCGACGGACTGGCCGACGGCAGCGTACAGATTTTGGTGGGCACCCACGCCGTGATAGAGGACTGGGTGCAGTTCCGTCGGTTGGGCATGGTGGTCATCGACGAGCAGCACCGCTTCGGCGTGGCCCAGCGCGCCAAGCTCTGGGGCAAGAGCCAGAATCCGCCCCATGTGCTGGTGATGACGGCTACGCCCATCCCGCGCACCCTGGCCATGACCATCTACGGCGACTTGGACGTGAGCGTCATCGACGAACTGCCGCCGGGACGCAAACCTGTGGTCACCCTGCACAAGTACGACAATCAGACCACCAGCCTCTACAACGGCATCCGCCAGCAGATACGCCAGGGAAGGCAGGTATATATCGTGTTCCCCCTGATACAGGAAAGCGAGAAGATGGATTTGCAGAATCTGGAAGAGGGGTTCAAGGTGCTTGTCGAAGCTTTCCCCGAGTTCCGCCTGAGCAAGGTCCACGGGCGCATGAAGTCGAAAGACAAGGAGACCGAGATGCAGCGGTTCGTCAGTGGCGAAACGCAAATCCTGGTGGCCACCACCGTCATCGAGGTGGGCGTCAATGTGCCCAATGCCTCGGTCATGATCATTCTCGACGCCCAACGGTTCGGCCTGTCGCAGCTCCATCAGCTGCGCGGAAGGGTGGGGCGAGGGGCCGACCAGAGCTTCTGCATCCTGGTGACCAACCACAAGCTGACCGACATTACGCGCAAGCGCATCGACATCATGTGCGACACCAACGACGGTTTCCGCATAGCCGAGGCCGACCTCAAGCTGCGCGGCCCGGGCGACTTGGAAGGCACCCAGCAAAGCGGCATGGCCTTCGACCTGAAAATTGCCGACATCGCCCGTGATGGGCAAATCGTGCAGATGGCACGCGACGAGGCGCAGCAAATCATAGAGACCGACCCCACATGCGAAAAAACAGAGTACCAGATGCTGTGGAACCGGCTGCGCGAACTGCGCAAATCAAACATCAACTGGGCGGCCATTTCATGATTTTCTGAATCCTAAAAGATTTTGTTTTGTGTTAAATAGACAATAAAAACTGTTAACGCGCACTCGGATTTGAGTTTTTTTTATTATCTTTGCACCGTATTTTTACATAATCGATGGGTGCTCTTCTTGCCCAACGCTTATTGAATTTTAACTTTGGTCGTAATGACTGACCCAAACAACCGTATATATTATGAGTTTAGAAAAAAGTATTAAGACATTTGTCATATCTGCCCTTTTCGTATTAATAGCCGTACCCTCGATGGCACAGGATCTGCTGGCGCGCCAGGCTCCTGTTGACCGAAAGATGAGAATAGCCGATACTATCTCGATGGAGATAAACTATACGCTGGCTGTTGAGGAAACCATGGAAGAATGGCAGAATACTTTTACCCGACATACCAAATCACTCCCCGAATCATTCAAAATCGATCTTACTCACTTCTGCATGCCTACGCCGAGCCGCGTCATCACGTCGAATTTCGGTGCCCGTTGGGGACGCATGCACAAGGGACTTGACATCAAGGTGTATGTGGGCGACACCATTCGCGCCGCATGGAGTGGAAAAGTGAGAATTGTGAAATATGAGGCCGCCGGATATGGCAAATATGTGGTGATTCAGCACTACAACGGACTGGAAACCATCTACGCCCACATGTCGAAGCATCTGGTGCGCGAAGGCGAGACCGTTCGAGCAGGCGAACCCATCGGACTGGGCGGCAACACCGGTCGAAGCACTGGTTCGCACCTGCATTTCGAAACACGCTACAAGGGCATTGCCCTCAACCCGGCGCTGATGTTCGACTTCCGCGCACAGGACGTTACCGGCGACTACTACGTCTATAACCGCAGCACCTACAACCGCGACTCCAACGAAGCCAGCCGTCTGCGCGGCAAGCGCGGCAATGGCGGCTACACCCGCAGCGAGGTCATCGGAACGGCTCGTGCCGCACAAGAGGAGCGTTCGTCCAACAGAGTGGTTGCGCAGACCATGGACAACAGCAGCAAACAGTACCACAAGGTGGTTTCCGGCGAGACGCTCTATTCCATTTCGCGCACTCGTGGCGTGTCGGTGGACGAACTCTGCCGCCTGAACAACCTGAGAAAGAACACCAAGGTGCGTGTTGGTCAGATTATCCGCTACTCTTAAAAAAACAGAAAAAAATTCTTATATCATAAGATAATAAATCACCTGCGAAGAAAGCCCGTCAGCGTTTTTGCTTACGGGCTTTTTTAGTGGGTGATGCTGTGTTCCCCCGATATTCTTTTGGTTGCAGTTCTTATGGCCGCAGCGGCAGTTCTCTTGGCCGCTACCGCCGTGCTGTTGCCGCAGTTAAAGTTCTCTTGGCCGTTGCCACTGTTTTCTTGACTGCTTCGACGTGCTGTTGGGTGCGCCGCCGTTCTATTGCGGCTTCTTGAAAACCGCCCTTACGGCAAACCACATGTGCATGGCAATGGTGGTGAGCCACCCGTAGTGGCGCACCATGACGCTGAACCGCTCGCGGAGCGAAGCGCGGTGGTGGAGCGTGGTTTGGCCTTCGCGCAGATAGTGGCAAACCACGGTGTGCAGGTTGACCAGTTCGCGCTGTTGCTGCTCGCAACGTTTCATTACGCGTATGCACCAATCCACATCGGCCGAGTAGTGGAACTGTTGGTCGTAGGGCTCTTGGCGGGCAATGTCGGTCAGTGCGTAGAAGGCCTGGTGGCAGACAAGCATGCCCTGGCGGAACGAGCGCCACGTGAGGTGTTCGGGCGGCGCCAGGCGGCGGTGGGAGAGAAACCGTCCTTGGGCGTCGATGATGTCGGTGTCGCCATAGAGCACACCGGGCTTGTGCTCGGTGTCTATTTTGTCGGCTATTGTGAGCAGCGTGTCGGCGTCAGCCAGCCGGTCGCCGGCGTTCAGAAAACAGATGTAGTCGCCCGTAGCGCGGTTGAGGCCCTTCTGCATGGCATCGTAGAGCCCCTTGTCGGGTTCCGAAACGATGACGATTTCGTGTCGGCTGGCCGATTGCTGGTTGCGCAGTCTGTAGTCGCGAGCCATTTGCAGTGTGTCGTCGGTCGATGCTCCGTCGATGATGATGTGCTCCACGTCGGCATACGATTGGTTGAGTACGCTCTCGGCTGTCGGCATGAAGGTGTCGGCAGCGTTGTAGGTGACGGTGACGAGGGTGAATTTTATCATGTTTCAGAGTTTGAAGTGCTTGGTGGCAAGAGCTTGGTTGTAGAGTTCCTCGTATCGCAGCGCCACGCTCTGCTGCGAGTAGTTGTGGGCCACCTTGCGAATGGCCTGTTGGCTGGCATCGCTGTAGTCGCACTCGCTGAGCACCCAGCGAATGCCGCGGGCCAAGTCGGCGGCGTCGCGGTAGGCTGCCACGTAGCCGTTCTTCAGGTGGTCTATCTCCTCGGGAATGCCGCCCACGCGGAACCCCACGCAGGGCACTCCGCAGGCCATGGCCTCCATGATGGTGTTGGGCAGATTCTCCGACAGCGAGGGCAGCACGAACACGTCGGCGGCATTGTAGGCATCGACCATGCGTTGCGTTTCGTTGATGTAGCCCAGTGCATGGACGGGGAAGTCCAGCTGGTTCTCGTACTCTTCGGCATGGCCTCCGAGCACCACGACGGCGGTGCTCTCGCGCATGTCGGGATGCTCGGCGGCCAGCTGTCGGCAGGCTTCCATCAGGTAGCTCATGCCCTTGTTGGCGTTGGTGGCCCGCTGCGAAACGAACAGCACCAGCCGCTTTTCCTGCGGCAGTTGCAGTCGCTGGCGAGCCTGCTGCTTGTTGGTGCGTCGGAAGATGTGGGTGTTGATGGGGTTGGGTATGCATTCCACCCTCTGTCCCCTGAGAAGCGCGCTCTGTCGCGCCTCGCCCTGCAGCCATCTGCTGCAAGCCACGAAGGCGATGTGCTGTCCGCTGAGCATTTGTTGCTTGCGGGCCCATGTGCGGGCGGCCAGGTCGTTCTCGGAGCCGCCGCCCGGCAGGTATTTGCACTGGCGGCAGGCAGTCTTGAACTTGTTGCAACCCAGCGTGAGGTGGCAAATGGCCGTGGCGGGCCACATGTCGTGCATGGTCCACACCACGGGTTTGCCCGAACGGAGAATCTTGCGGATGTTGGCCAGCGACAGCATGCCCTGGTTCACCCAGTGCAGGTGGATGATGTCGGCCTCCTTGAACTCTCGCAGGCGGGTGATGTCGTTGCCAGTGTTGGCGATGTCGAGGTCGAAGAGATGCTTTCGGCTGAAGCGCAGCCGGCAGAAGATGCACCACCGTTCCCACAGGAAATGCCAGCGACGGTGCAAGCCCGTGCTGAGCCCCACCACGGTGAGTTGCTGCGTTTCCTTGTCGCGCACCAGCATCTTGGCCTTCACGCCGCTGTTGTTCAGCGCGTCGGTCAGTCGCTTGGCTGCCAGAGCTGCACCTCCGGCCTGTTCGCTCGTGTTCACTATCAGTACTTTCATGAGTGGATGTATGTTTTCTCAATCAGCTGTTTTCCATTCTTTGAAACAAAGATACGGCAAATTTGATACAGAAGCAAGAAAAAAGGCAAAAAAGTGGCTGTTATCGCACACAATTAGTTGATTTACGTCAAGAAAGCGGGCAAAAACCGAAAAAATGCCCGTCAAAGTATTGCTTGGAGCGCAAAAACATTGTACCTTTGCATCGTCAAAAGGTTAATAGATTGTTTAGGTTAGTAGTAATAGATTTAGGTTTTTAGTTATTTAGATTTAAGGTAAGTTTAACAAGATTGCTTTCGTTAAGGATGACAATGGTGGACCGTGAGGCTCCCATTTCGTTTTGAAAAGGATTTTTAGTTAAACATAGGCGATACGCTGGTGCTCGTTGATGAGTATCAGCGTATTTTTTTTTATTGCTGTCCGCTAAAACTCAAA
>DFFM01000014.1:0-5419 GCA_002369515.1 Prevotella sp. UBA3776
TTGTCAATCTGGTCGAAAGACTTGATCTTACCTTCGTTACCAGCAACCTTCTTCGAGAGAACGAGTGTGATGGCAGCGGTCAGAGTTGTCTTACCATGGTCAACGTGACCGATAGTACCAATGTTTACGTGCGGTTTGGTGCGCACAAAATTCTCTTTAGCCATAGCTTTTCTTTGTTATTTATAAATATTATTGAATAATCGTGGTTCCTGTTATATAATACAAAATCACTCCGCAGTAGAGCTGTAACTGAGAGTTGAACTCAGGACCTCTTCCTTACCAAGGAAGTGCTCTACCACTGAGCTATTACAGCATACCGTTAGAGCGGAAAACGGGGCTCAAACCCGCGACCCCCAGCTTGGAAGGCTAGTGCTCTATCAACTGAGCTATTTCCGCATACAGGACTTTCGCATCCGCCTCGGGGCTGCAAGCTTTGCGCCACAAATCGTTTACGAAAAATTCCGCAAAACTTCTACTGAAGTGGGTGGAGATGGATTCGAACCACCGAAGGTAAAAACCAGCAGATTTACAGTCTGCCCCATTTGGCCACTCTGGTATCCACCCGTATTTCAAAAGATCGCTTTCAGCCTCTGCTTTCATCCAACCGGCTCTTTTGGAGCCTCTTTTTGATGATTGCCTTTCGGCCATCCTCCATCGGCTCTTGGCTGAGCCTCTTGTCGGATTCGAACCAACGACCCCGAGATTACAAATCACGTGCTCTGGCCAACTGAGCTAAAGAGGCAAATCCTTGCAGCCGTTTGGCTGAGCATTTAGGATATGTTCTAAAACGGCTGCAAAGATACGACTTATTTTTCATACGCCAAAATTTTTTGGCACTTTTTTTATCTGTTACGCTGTTTTTCTTTGAATTTGGTCAGCTGCACCTTCAGTGAATCCACACATTGGTCGATTCCTTCCTCAAAAGTATCGCAGGTTTTCTCAACGAAGAGCGTGTTGCCCGGAACGTTGACAGTCATGCTGGTTTCCTTGTTGAGGGCGGTGGCAGGCTTGACAACTTTCAACTGCACCTCTACTTTCTGTATATCCTCATAAGACTTTTCCAACTTGGCGACCTTCTTTTCGATGAACGCCTGTAATTTCTCAGTAGCGTCGAAATGAATCGACTGAATCTTGATTTCCATAGTGACCTCCTAAATTTTAAAAAGGTTAGTATATTCGTTCTTCGGTCAGCTGCGCGGGTGCGCATGCTCATAGACCTTTTTCAGTTGTTCGAAAGTGGTGTGCGTGTAGATTTCTGTGGTCTTGAGGCTCTCATGCCCCAGCAGTTTCTTCACGCTTTCCAAACCGGCCTCGTGGTTGAGCATGGCTGTAGCGAAGGTATGACGCAGCACGTGCGGCGTTCGTTTCTTAAGCGAGCTCACCCTCGAGAGATTTTTCTTCACATCGTAACGCACCTGATTGTGGTTCATTCGTTCACCCCGCTTAGTGAGGAACAAAGCCTCGCTCTTACGCACCACCTGCGCGTCGCGCACTTGGAGAAAGTGGAGCAAGGCGCTTCTCACCTCACCGCCGAAAGGCACCAGCCGTTGCTTGTTACGCTTGCCGGTCACCTTCAGCTGCCCAGCGTCCCAGTCAACCGATTGATTGTCCAGGCCGATGAGCTCGGCCAGTCGGATTCCCGTTTCGTAGAACAATAATATAATAGTACGCGCACGTACATTATTATAATCATCGCCCCACTCCACATCGTCCAGCAGCCGGTCCATCTCGTTTTCGCGCAGGAACTGCGGCAGAGGGCGCTCGGCTTTCGGATTGACAACTTTCCGCGCAGGGTCTTGGCTAACCATCCCTCGCATAAGGGCAAAACGATAAAAGGAACGCAAAGCACTTAACCTTCGTTTGATGGAAGTAGCATTGTTTCCTTTATCCATCAGACTCTCCATCCAGTCACGGATGACATCGGAATCTACCGACTCCCATGAGAGCTGACTATCCTGATTTTTGAAGTACGCCTCAAACCTCTGCAGGTCTTCGCCGTAACTTTGCACCGTCCGTTCGGAATAGTTCCGTTCATGGCGCAAGTAGTTCAAAAATTCATCAATCGTCATACGTTACGCTGCTTCTTCACCCCGGCTTGTGGGTTTTCGGCAACGAATATACGGAAATAAATTCAAACTACCAAATTTTTGCGGAACAATTTCAAATTATTCCTCTGTCTGGCGCAGCTTCTGTACGTAAATGGCGTGCTCCATCTTGAGTCTCTTGAGTACAGAGGGCTTGTCGAACTGCTGACGACGGCGAAGCTCTTTCACCACACCTGTCTTCTCAAATTTTCTCTTGAACTTCTTCAGTGCTCTTTCGATGTTCTCGCCATCTTTTACTGGTACAATAATCATGCTTTTGTCTTTAAATTTTTATGTGTTAAACTTAGAGTTATTTGTCATGTTTACAGTGCGTTCCGCAGCCCGAAAGCACACACGGACACTGAAAGCGGATGCAAAATTACAACTTTTCGGCGAAACAGCAAAATTTTTCACCTTTTTTCTTTTTCAATCCCCTAAAAAGAGATGTAAAAGGAACTGCAAAGAGGCAGAACGCCCCCCTATTCCGCCTCCATGCAACATGGTTTTCCCTACCGACGTGCTAGCACTCCTCTTGTTCAATGGGTGAACAGGCATCGCGCAACCATTCTCGTCCTTCGTCGTCCAAATGAGGGGCAAGGACATCGAAGACGCGCTCGTGATAGGCGTTGAACCAACCAATCTCCTCGGCAGTGAGCATTTCCACCACGACAGGAGCCTTGTCAATAGGACAGAGCGTGAGGGGCTCAAACCTCAGGAATTCTCCGAACTCGGTCTGCAGGGCCGGCACCACCAGCAATGTGTTCTCAATGCGTACGCCGAAACGGTCTGCCAAATAGATGCCGGGCTCGTCGGTCACAGTCATGCCCGCCACCAAGGGGGCGGGTTTCCACTCCATTCGTATCTGGTGGGAACCTTCGTGTACATTCAGATAGCAGCCTACGCCGTGGCCTGTGCCGTGCAGATAGTTCAGGCCGTTTTTCCACAGAGGCAGGCGGGCCAGCGCGTCAAGCTGTGTACCACTGGCTCCAGCGGGGAACACGGCGTTCTGCAGGTGCAGGTGCCCTTTGAGCACCAAGGTATAAACGCGCCGTTGTTCGTCGGTGAGCGGCCCGAGGCTGACGGTGCGAGTGATGTCGGTAGTGCCGTCCATATACTGGCCGCCGCTGTCGATGAGCAACAAGCCGTGTGGAGCCAGCGCCGCATCGGTTTGGGGCGTGGCCTCGTAGTGTACGATGGCTCCGTGGGCCTCGTAGCCTGCAATGGTGTCGAACGAAATGCCGCGAAAGAGCGGCTGCCGGGCGCGCGACGCCTCCAGCTGTTTGCCAACCGTCATTTCGGTTTGTCCGCCGGCCTCCACAGCAGGGCGGAGCCACCGCAAGAATTGGGTCATGGCGATGCCGTCGCGCAGCATCGCTTGCCTAAAACCCCGTATTTCGGTGGGGTTCTTGACGGTTTTCATGCGTTTCACGGGCGATTCGGCCTCGACAATCTCAATGGGACTGCGTGTGCCGCCGTGCTGATGGTTCTTCACCAGGTCGAAGAGCGTGTAGTTCACCTCGTCGGGATCCAGCAGGATATTGTACTCGAAATAGTTCTTCAGTCCGCTGCGCACGTTCTCATAGTCATCCACTCTTATGCCTTCGGCTTTCAGGTATGCCTGCACTTCGGGTGTCAGCTTGGCACGGTTTACAAAAAGCTTGGCGCTTTTCGAGCTAATGAGCAGATAGCTCACGAACACGGGGTTGCAGTGAACGTCCGAACCGCGCAGGTTGAGCGTCCAGGCTATGTCGTCGAGCGAGGCCATGAGCATGCCGTCGGCATGCAGTTTCCGCAGTTCGCGTCTGATGCGCTCCAGCTTCGAGGCCGTTGTCTCGCCAGCATACTCCAAAGGATAGATTTCCACTGGCCGGGCGGGCACAGGCGGGCGGTCCTTCCAGATGTGGCGCAACGCATCGAAGCATGTGCGCAGGGTGATGCCCCCTTCGCGGCGCAGGTCGGCGATGAGCTGGCGCACTTCGTTGGTGGAGCTCACCATGCCGTCCATGGCCACCTCGGTCCAGTCTTGCTTCGGGTGGCGCGTATTGCGTATCTCCTGCCCTATCCATTGTGCAATGGTGGGCGTGCCGGGCATATTCTGTTTCATGAGCAGAAATTCGGTGCCACGGAGCTGCTCTTCTGCAGCCAAGAAGTAGCGCGAGTCGGTCCAGAGTGCCGCTTTCTCCAGGGTGACCACAGCCGTGCCCGCCGAACCGTCGAAACCACTTATCCATTCGCGGCATTTCCAGTGGTCGGCCACATATTCACTCTGATGGGGGTCGGAACTGGGAAAGATGACTGCGGCCAGCGACTCGCGCTGCATCACCTCCCTGAGTGCTGATAATCGTTCGTTGATGTGCATATTCTTGGTACTTTTGTCATATCTACATGACAAAGATACGCCTTTTTAAGATTAATAACAAATAAAAATAGAAATAAATTTCAGCATCGGTATTTTTTTGTTATCTTTGCAACAACTTTGGAAAACATCCTTAGCATGTAATCAATTTTTAAAACATCATATTCATAAAAAGTTATGGCATTTTTAACAAACGACAAACTGACCATCGTCGGCGCAGCCGGAATGATTGGTTCAAACATGGCTCAGACCGCCCTGATGATGGGTCTGACAAGTGAAATCTGTCTTTACGACGTATTCTCTCCCGAAGGTGTAGCCGAAGAAATGCGCCAGAGTGGTTTCGACGACGTGAACATCGTGGCCACCACCGACGCCGAGGTTGCTTTCCGCGACGCCAAGTACATCATCTCGAGCGGTGGCGCTCCCCGCAAGGCCGGCATGACCCGCGAGGACCTGCTCGCCGGCAACTGCAAGATTGCCGAGGAGCTCGGCCAGAACATCAAGAAGTTCTGCCCCGACGTGAAGCATGTGGTCATCATCTTCAACCCCGCCGACCTCACCGGTTTGGTTACGCTGCTCTACTCGGGTTTGAAACCCGGACAAGTGACCACACTGGCCGGTCTCGACACCACCCGTCTGCAGAGCGCACTGGCCAAGAAGTTCGGTGTGATGCAGAACCAGATTACGGGCTGTGCCACCTATGGTGGCCACGGCGAGCAGATGGCTGTATTCGGCAGCCACGTGGTGATTGCAGGCCGCAAGCTGACCGACATCATCGGTACCGACGAATTCCGCGCTGAGGAGTGGGAGCAGATGAAGACCGACGTCACCAAGGGTGGTGCCAAGATTATCGAACTGCGCGGACGCAGCTCGTTCCAGAGCCCCGCTTACCTCTCGGTTGAGATGATTCGCGCTGCCATGGGCGGTGAGCCTTTCCGCTTCCCCGTTGGCACCTACGTGAAGACCGACAAGTACGACC
>DFFM01000014.1:5480-26131 GCA_002369515.1 Prevotella sp. UBA3776
GATGGCCATGAAGACCACCATGACCGCCGATGGTGCCAAGTATGAAGTTCCCCAGGGAACTCCCGAGGAGAATGCTAAGCTCGACCAGAGCTACGAGCACCTCTGCAAGATGCGCGACGAGCTCGTCACCCTCAACATCGTTCCCCCCATCGCCGAGTGGAACAAGATCAATCCCAACCTGTAAGCAACAGCTGACGGAAATCATTACCACAGAGCGGACTTTCCTTATCGCAAGGAAAGTCCGCTCTGCGTTTTATCTGCCCCAAGAATCACGCTTTACAAGATTTTTATTTCCAAAATATTTGATTATTCATGAAAAAAACATATCTTTGCAAGGTAAAGATAGCACAAAAAGAATGAGTACACAGACCATTACACAGCAATTAGCCGAATACTTCAAGACGCAGCCCGTTTTGAAGGCATGGCTTTTTGGGTCTTATTCCCGTGGCGAACAGCGTGAAGAATCGGATATTGACATTCTGATTTTACCCGACAAGTCTCAGCACTTCAGTCTGTTTACCCTCAGCGAAATCTACGAAGACCTGAAAGAGCTTTTAGGGCGCGAAGTCGATTTAATCACCGACGGCGGCCTGATGCCTTTCGCCCGCGAAAGTGTTGACCGCGACAAAATCCTTATTTATGAGAGAGCAGCGTAACGACCCCAAACGGCTGAGAGACATCCTTCAGGCCATTGATACTATTTTCCAATACGTTGAAGGACGCGATATGGATTCTTTCCTTGCCGACAAGAAGTCATATCATGCTGTCATATACAACATCATGATCATTGGCGAAGCAGCCAATATGCTTACTCACGAATTTCGCGAAAGCCATTCTGAAATGAAGTGGAGGCAAATCACAAACATGCGCAACTTCCTTATTCACGGCTATCATAATGTGGAAGAAGATCTTGTATGGGAGGCCATCTCCGTTGACCTTCATCCCATTCGTGAGAAGATCGCTAAATATTTGGAAGAATCAAATGAAAGTCATATATAACCCTATAATCATTTTTCAAGCGAGCAGCCACCCCTGAAAAAAGGGATGGCTGCTCGCTTTGTTTTCAATACATTCTCCGAATGAAGGGGTGGGCCTTCGGCGCGAAGGGTCAACCCTTCAGCTCTGCGGGCACGGTGGGCATGGCACCGTTCTGTGTGCATACGAAGGCGCTCACACGGACGGCGGTGAGATGGGCCTGCTGCACGGGCTTGCCGTTGAGAATACTGGCGCAGAACGAACCGGTGAACGAGTCGCCGGCGCCGACGGTGTCGGCCACCTCCACCTTCGGTGTTTCCTGGAACGAGGTGAGACCGTCGTCGGTGAAGACGTAAGAGCCGTTGGTGCCACAGGTGAGCACCAGCATCTTCAGCCCATAGTCAATGACCATGCGCTCGCAGGTGCCGCGCATGTCGAGACCTTCGTAGCCAAACATGCGGTTGACCACAACCAGTTCCTCATCATTGATTTTCAGAACGTTGCACAGGTGGAACGACTCCTCAAGCACATCTTTGGAGTAGAACTGCTGGCGCAGGTTGATGTCGAAAATCTTCAGACAGTCGTCGGGTGTGGCATCAAGGAACCGGCGGATGGTGTCGCGGCTGACGGCATTGCGCTGAGCCAGCGAGCCAAAGCAGACGGCACGGGCGTTGCGGGCCACCTCCTCCATTTCGGCGGTGAAGGGAATGTTGTCCCAAGCCACGTTCTCCTTGATGTCGTAGGCGGGAATGCCGTCGCCCGAAAGGGTCACCTGCACGGTGCCCGTGGGGAAAGCCACGCGCGGCATCAGATAGTTGAGGTTGTGATCCTTGAGCGCGTTGATGGTTTCTTCGGCCAGTTCGTCCTCGCCAAGAGCGCTGATGGCCAGTGTGTCAAGCCCGAACTGTCCGGCATGGTAAGCAAAATTGGCGGGTGCGCCACCCAGTTTCTTTCCTTCGGGAAGTACATCCCACAGAGCCTCTCCGAGACCCACGATATAACGTTTCTGTTCCATAGTTGTTTATGCTGATTTAAGTTGTTTGATATAAGTGAAAAGATAGGCTACGCCGACGGCCATGACAAGCACGGCTCCAATCTGGCCAATGGCGTCGCTGGCAAATCCCATGAGCAAGGGGAAGATGGTGCCGCCGAAGAGGCCCATGATCATAAGTCCGCTCACCTCGTTCTGCTTGTCGGGCATGGCCGTGAGTGCCTGTGCGAAGCACATGGAGAACACGTTGCTGTTGCCGTAGCCCACCAGGGCAATGCCCAGATAGAGCAGCGTCGTGGTGTTGCCGAAGCACATGAGCACCATGGAGGCTGCCATCATCACCACAGAGATGATGAAGAAAGTACGCGTCTTGAGCACACGGAGGAAATAGGAACCCGTCAGACAGCCGATGGTACGGAAGATGAAATAGAGCGACGTGGCAAATCCGGCCTGGTCGAGCGTCATGCCCGTGCGCTCAATGAGCAGCTTGGGAGCCGTGGTGTTGGTGCCCACGTCGATGCCCACATGACACATGATGCCCAGGAAGGAGAGCAGCACTACGGGTACGCCCAGCAGACGGAAACAGTTGACGAACTGTGTGCCCACGGCGGGCAGTTTCTCGGTCTGCGGCTCCTCATTCTGGATGGGTGTTGTCCAGAGCAGCAGAGTGGCCGCCACACTGATGACGAAGTAGATGGCAAACAGCACGCGCCAGTCGAGTCCCATCGTGGGAATGAGCGCCTTGTATCCCCAGCCGGCAATGAGCGGAGCCATGAACGAGGCGATGGCCTTGACAAACTGTCCGAAGGTGAGCTGCGAGGCCAAGTTTTCGCCGCCGCTGACCAGTGCCATCAGGGGGTTGAGAGAAGTTTGCATCAGCGTGTTACCAATACCCAACAGCGAGAAGGCTACCAGCATCAGGGGGAAGCTGTTGCCAAAGACAGGCAGCAGCAGTGCCAATGCGGTGACCACCAACGAGAGCAGCACCGTTTTCTTCTTGCCGATTTTGTTCATCAGCACACTGGTGGGTACGCTGAAAATGAGGAACCAGAAGAACACCAGTGAAGGCAGCACGTTGGCAACGCTGTCGCTGAGCCCTTGCTCGGCCTTCACATAATTGGAAGCAGTGCCCACCAAGTCAACGAACCCCATGCAGAAGAAGCAGAGCATGAGCGAGATGAGCGCGAGTTTCTTGTTTTGACTTGCCATAAGATTTATCGTTTTTTTTAGGTTGTTATTTTATTGCGTAAATGGTGGCTTTGCCGCCCTTCACCTTGACAGCGGTGTAGGCTTCGGTGGGGAACACCAGGTTGGTCATGGCCATCTTGCCCTCGGCGTCGAACACCTCGATGGAGCAGCGGTCGATGAAGATGCGCAGCTGCTTCAGCGCACCGTGTGTGGGAGCTGTCGTCACGCAGGGGAAGGCTTCGCTGAAATTCACCTCGCCGCTCTTCGTGCGGTCCATAGAGAAGGTTTGCTTCTGTGCGTCGTAGTTCATCACCACGCGCTCGCCCTTCTGGTTCTGCAGCGTCAGCTCCATGGTGCCCTTCACATCGACCACCACTTCGCAGGCATCGCTCAGTTTTTTCAGTTTGCCGCCGCGCAGAGCGTCCATCTCCTTCGAGGGTGTCACACCGCAGTAGGTTTCGCCGCCGTCAACAAAGAGGTCGAGGTCGCGGGGAATGCTGTTGGCCGAGCGGAACTGCTTGGTGGGAACCTGGTTGGCGTACTGCCAGTTGCTCATCCACGCCAAGGCCACATGGCGGCCTTCGGGAGCATTGTCAAACGTAACGGTGGCGTAGTGGTCCTTGCCGTAGTCCATCCATTTGGTCACCTCGGGCTTGCTCTCGCAGGTGAACTTGTGGCCGTCGAACTGGCCCACGAAGTATTGGGTGCCCGAACCACCATAGACGAAGCCAGGATTGATGTTGCACACCAGCATCCACTTCTGCTGCCCCGTGCCGCGCACAGGCAGTCGCATCAGGTCGGGGCATTCCCACACACCGCCGTGGCTGCCGTATTCGCGTCCGAACGAACTCTCCATCGTCCAGTCCTTCAGGTTGGCCGAGCTGTAAATCTGCATTTCCTGACCGGCCGCCAATATCATGATCCACCGGCTGGTCTCCTCGTGCCAGAAGAGATGCGGGTCGCGGAAGTCGGGCATTTTGGCCGTAATCACGGGGTTGCGCTCATATTTCTTGAACGTACGCCCACCGTCGGTAGAATAGGCCATCGACTGGGTCTGAGCCTCGCCGGCAGAAGTGTAGAAAGCCACGACGCTCTCGCGTCCGTAGCCCGACGTGTTGTTCTTGTCCACCACGCACGAACCGCTGAAGATGGCTCCCAGCGCGTCGGGTTCGATGGCCGTAGGCTGCGGCTCCCAGTGAGCCAGGTCTTTCGAAACGGAGTGGCCCCAAGTCATGTTCTCCCACATTGAGCCGTAGGGGTTGTACTGATAGAACAGGTGCCAAACGCCGTCCTTGTAGAACATGCCGTTGGGGTCGTTCATCCATCCCCACTGCGGGGTGTGGTGATAAACGGGGCGCAGGCGCTCGCGGTTTTGGGTGTCAATCTGGTCGGTATATTTCATTTCGCGCCAGCAGGCAAAGTCCTTCACGCTACCTGCATTGCGGCGGTCGCCATGGAAAACGATGTCGAGCAACTGCCCGTCCCTGATTTCCAATGGCACAAAATAGTCAACGTTGTCAACAGCCAGCCTTACGTTCGGCTTGAGCACACTCTGGTTGTTGTTGCAAACTACGCGCACGTTGGCGTTCTCAGCTTTCTCCTCGACGGGCAGGAGCACATACTTGTGCCCGCTCTCCAGACGCACCATGGCGTGCTGGTCGCCCAGAACAGAGAGCGCATTTGTTCCCACAGGTGTCTCCTGCGCACTGGCATTCATGGCTATGAGCCCAAATAATGCAATCAAAAATTGTTTCATGTTTTCTTCAGTTTTTCAGTTATTCAGATTGTTTGTTACTTTCGCTTTTACAGTTTCAATGCTGCAAAAGTACCTTTTTCCCCCCGCTGCACCTATAAATAATGTTACAAATAGTGAGAAAAATCGTTCATTGCAACAAAATTACATCTCAATGAAGCAAAAAAACGAACAACGCCCCGCTCTCCTAAAAAGCGAAGCGGAACGATTATCAACATTCATCTTATGAATAGAAAACAAGACAATCTCGCCACTTGCAAGTCAGCTACAGCTTGTTCTGCCAAAACGTGTATTGCAATACTGACAATATCCCCACACCGTTACGATTGTAGAAATGGAAGACTGCTTTCGCATTAAGATACATTGTCAATCCTTGTTTACACTACTGGCGTAAGTTGAAGACAGTTTTTTCCATGACTTTAATCCCCGTTTGGACGGGAGAAAAACGGCCATCCGCAGAAAGCGGAAAATAACGCTGGAAGATAGCTGAAAATTTTCTAGAAAATTTGGACACATCGTCGTGAAATAAATCTGTAGTGCAGCAAGACAGGAAATCATTGTCGGGCGAGAGCGCGAAAACAGTTGGCGGCGCAACTCTCTTTGCCGAGCTGCGCCGCCGCTATTGTTAAACCTAAAAACAATCCTGATACCTTTCTGTTCTAAACCTATGGAAAAGTGTGTGTGTGTACCTAAGAAAAATCTTTAAAAATAACCTAATTTCAAAAAAGTCAATACCTAAAAAAACTATCCATATCTAAATTTAATGCTATTTCCAAATTCTGTTCAGCACCCTCACCTGGGCGTCCTGGCCGTTGCCTGTGAGGCTGAGGCGGTCGTAGATGGACTGCGGGAAAACAAGGTTGGTCATGGCCATGGTGCCCTCGGCGGTGAATATTTCCACCGACGACTGGTCAACAAAGATGTCGATGGTGGCTTTGTCGCCCACCACGTTGAGCGGTGCCCGCATGGAGGGGATGGAGAAGATGCCGTTGAAATTGGTGCGTCCCGTGGCCGAGGTGCGGTGTACGGTCAGCGTTCGGTCGGCTCCGTTGATGTCGATGACAAACTGTTGCTTGCTGTCGTTGCTCAGGGTGATGGCCGAGTTGCCGTCCAGACCCACGGTGACACGCAGCTGGTAGGCATCCTTCACGTCGAGTTGGCCGTCGGCTTTCTGCCATGTGCCGCCGATGTTGTCTATTTCTTTCACCACGGTGCTGGCCAGCACGGGGTTGCCCGCCACTTCGGTGAGTTTCAGCTCGCGCGGCAGGGTGAAAGCCGAACGCCAGGGCGAACAGGGCACGTCGCCGCTGTACTGCCAGTTGTTCATCCATCCAATCATCACACGGCGGTCGCCCGTGTTGCTCCACGTCACGCCGGCATAGTTGTCCATGCCGTAGTCGAGCCAAAGCGGATAGTCGAGGTCGTCGGCCTTGAAGGTGGTGCCGTCGAAGTCGCCCACGAAGTACATGGTGCCCGAGCCCAGGATGGGGCCTCCGGGATTGACGCTGACAATGAGCACCCACTTCTTTGTGCCTTTGTAGTCGAACGACAGCAGGTCGGGACACTCCCACTGTATGCTGGGACGCCCGGGAAGCTCAACAAAGAAGGTGCTCAGGTGGCGCCAATTCTTCAGGTCGGTGCTGCCGTAGAACTCAATGCCCATTTTCCATCCCTTGGCCAGCGACATGATCCACTGGCCCGACTGCTCGTGCCAGAACACCTTGGGGTCGCGCAGATTGTCGTCGTCGTTTTTGATGACGGGGTTGTTTGCAAAGCGTGTGAAGTTCTTGCCGCCGTCGGTAGAGTAGGCAATGCTCTGCTGCTGCTTCTCGGTGGCCGAGGTGTAGATGGCCACCATGGCGTTGGCTCCGAATCCGGCCGTGTTGTTGCGGTCGATGACGCACGAGCCGCTGAAAATGTCGCCCAGTTCGTCGCGGGTGAGTGCCACGGCCTGCTCTTCCCAGTGGATGAGGTCGGAAGAGGTGGCGTGTCCCCACGACATGTTGCCCCACACGTTGCCCTGAGGATTGTATTGATAGAACAGATGATAAACGCCATCGACATAGACCAGCCCGTTGGGGTCGTTCACCCAGTTCCTGGCCGGGGTGTAGTGAATCTGCGGGCGGTATTGCTCGTCGTATCCACTCGTTTGGGTGGGCTTGTCGGGCGTTTGGGGCTGCTCGGGCTTGGGGTCGTCAATCTCCGGATTGTAGTCCTGCCCGTGGTCATCGCTGCCTGAGCAAGCCGAAATGGTAGCCGCCAGTGCGGCAGCTACCATAGTCATTGTCAAATAGGATTTCTTCATCGTTTGAAAGCCATTTGAGGGTTTTCAGCTTTTATCTTGTCTTCAGATACTCGAGTGAGTTCTTGGCCAGACGGAGCACATTGTCCTGGAAGACATTGTTCTTGGGATGTGCGCTCTTGTCGGGAGTGCCGTCGCTGTTCTTCATCGAGAATTCGCAGCCACCGTTACCGATGCAGAGGATGGTGCCCTTGAAGTCGGTGTTGCCCTGCTGAGCTTCCCATACGTTCATCTGGCTAACCCAGTCAATCTGGCTGTCCCATGTGCCCAACGGATAGATGCCGTAGGTGGTGGTGATCTGCGTGTAGCAGGCTTCCTCCTGGTTGCCGATGCCTGTGAGCAGGCTGGGCAGGTTGAAGAACAGACAGTTGTGGTCCTCAGTCCATCCGGCGCCCTTGAATGCGATGAGCTTGGTGCGGTCGGTGCTCTCAACATCCAGTCCTTTGTAGATGGGGTGTGTAGAGTGGTCCTTCGAGAATCGCGAGCCGGGATTCAGCTGGACGGCCATCTTCCAAACATCGTTGTTGATGCCGCCTTGGCCGGTGCCGATGGCGTGGTCGTTGTTCTTCATGTCGTCCAGGTTGAGACGGCCCAAATGGCCCACATAGACGGTGGCGTGGCTCCAGAGCAGCAGGCTTCCGCCCTCGCGATACCACTCGCGGATGATGGGCGTTGCGGCCGCAACGTTCTCAGGAATGTTCCATACGGCATCCTCGCCGACGCCCTCGAGGTCGCGCAGCCAGAAGAGTACGCGGAACGGATCGATGTCGTCAGCCGACTTCACATCGTTGAAGCTGACGAACTGGGCCGTGGGATAGGTTTCGTGCAGCCACAGCCAAGCCGAAGCCTCGTCGTCATCGCCGTTGGCCACCAGTTCTTCGGGGGTGGCATAGATGCTGAGGAAGCCGATGGCGGTCTTGCCGATGCGGAGCGAAGACGAGGTGGAGAGCGAGGTGCCCTTGTCGTTCTTGGCCACGAGAGTCACGTTCCAGGTATCGCCCGTCTCAACATCCTTGATGGTGTAGGAGGTGGCTGTGCCGGGGAGTGTCTCGTTGATGGTCTTCTTGCCGTTGGTGGCGGTGAAGATGATGCTGGTGGCATCGGCGGCGGCGTTCCACTCAACCAGTGCGTCGTAGCCGCCGGCCTTGTCGAGCTGGCTCATCTGAACACCGTTGATGCTGGTGGCTCCCTCGCGCGTGTAGGTCTTCACCACACCGGTGGAGATGTTGTTGCCGTCGGTCAGCTTGAACACATACTCGAAAGGCACGTTGGTGGGCACACCACGCTGGGTGAAGCTGTTGCCGCTGACCACTTCGCTGGCCGAGAGGGTTCCATTGCGATAGATGGTCACCATCATGCTCTGGCCGCTGCCGAGTGCAGGCCAAGTCCAAGTGTAGTCGTCGCCGGCGAGCGCGCCCGTAATCTGGGTCACATCGGGAGCGCTGAGCACCATGGCTTCGCGGTCGATGTCCTTGTCCTGGCAGGAAGTGAGGAGCCCCCCACCTACTCCCCCGAGGGAGAGTGCAGCTGCCAAGAACACTACATATTTCATTATATTCTTTTTCATGATTTCGTTTTGTTTATGTTAATTTGAATAGTCTGTATATTCCCACCCCTTTCGGGGAGTGCCATGATGGTGACTTTTAGTTGTAGCCCTTGTTTTGGGTGTAGAGTCCGGGAACGTAGTAGAGCTGGATGTAAGGCAGGGGGAAGTACTCGTTCTTGCCGGGTGTGAAGTGGGCGTCGCGGTAGTACTGTGCATAGGTCTGTCCGTCATAGACAGAGTTCTGCTCGGTCTCGAAGAACTTGTTCAGGGTCTGCGATGCTATGCCCCAGCGGCGCAGGTCGAAGAAGCGTCCGTTCTCCATGGCCAGTTCCAGACGGCGCTCCCACTGCAGGCAGCGGCGGGCACTCTCCTTGGTCTGGAAGTAAGAGGCGGGATAGAGGGCGATATCGCACTGGTTGGCGGCATAGGCAATGTGCTTGCTGACCGAGTTCTTGGCGCGCTGACGGATGTCGTTGATGATGCTGCGGGCTTCCTCCAGACCGCCAGTCTCGATGAGTGCCTCGGCGCGCATGAGCATCACGTCAGTGTAGCGCAGCACGTAGTCGTTCATGGCGAATGCCTGCCAGGGATTGTCGAAGGTTTCGCCCTTTGAGCGCTGCGGCACTTCCTTCAGCGAAGCGTAGTAGCCGTAGGTGTTGGGCGTACGCGAGTTGTCCTTGGTCATGGTGTAAGCCTCCTCGTACTTGTAGGGGAAGGTAGGCATGCCAACGGTGTGGAAAAGGCGCGGATCCCACTTCTGAGCGGTGGGTACACCGTTCACGGGGTATTCAATCTTGTCGTTGAAGTGGTCGAACATGGGCAGACCGTCCTGAGTCTTGAAGGCGTTCACGAGGTTCTGTGTGGGTTTGTGGAAGTCCCAACCGCACGACCAGATGCCCCAACAGCCATTGAGCATGTTGCTCCAATTGCCACGTCCGTAGAGGGTGTTGTCGTCCTGATAGTCAGAGTGCTGAACGGCGAAGATGCTTTCAGACCCGTTCTTGTACTCGGGCAGGAAGATGTCGCCATAGTCAGCCATGTAGCCATACTGCGAGTTCTTCACATCGTTGGTGTACTTGAGCACTTCCTGCATGTACTGCTGGTTGATGTGGCTCACGCCCGTGGTTGCCTCGTAGCCATCGCCCCATGCCATGGTCAGATAGCACTTGGCCAGATAGGCAGCGGCGGCAATCTTGTTGGCGCGTCCGCCTTCGGCCTGCTGAGCGGGCAGCACGTCGTAGGCAGCCTTGAAGTCGGCCACGATCTTTTCCATGAGTTCCTGGTGCGAGAAGGTGTTGTTGGGAGTCTGCTCCTCAGTGTGGTTGCGATAGACTTCCTCGTCCACCCAGGGCACCTGGTTCCAGATTTGTACCAGCTTGAAGTAGAAGTGGGCGCGGAGGAAGCGCACCTCACCCTCGCGGATGGCGCGTGTTTTTTCATCGAGTTTGTCGCCGAAGTCGGCCAGCGAAACCAGCGCGCGGTTGCAGCGGCTGACGCTGCAGTAGAGGTGATACCACATTTCGTCCATGTGGTCGGGAGTCGAAGCGGTCAGCGTTGACCAAACCTCGAAGGGATGATAGTTGGTGTCGGTGGTGCCCGAGCCGCCCTTCATGGCGTCGTCGCTCGTCAGGTCGCCGTAGGGCCAGAGGTTGAACGGATAGGTGTACCAGTCGTCGCCCAGTTTGGCGTATGCAGCAGTGACCATCTCGTTGGGCTGGCTCATGGCAAGGTCTTCGCTGATGACACCCTGCGGCTCGACATCGATGAAATCGTTGCAGGAAGCCAAACCTAAGACTACACCCACTGCGCAGATGGCGCGTATTATTTTGTTGTTCTTGGTAATCATGGTTACTTATTGTTTAAAGTTACAACTTGTTTTTCTTCTTTCTTTTTGTTTAGAAACCTAACTGAAGGCCGAATGAGAACGAGGTGCTGTTAGGATAAGCCCAGTTGGGGTTCTCCGGGTCAGAGCACGTCAGGCTGCTGCTCTTCAGGGTGAGCAGGTTGTGGCCGCTGACATAGAAGCGGGCGCTCGTCATATTAACATGCTTGAGCAGGCTCTCGGGCAGGTTGTAGCCAATCTGCACCTGGCGCAACTTGGCGTAAGAGCCATTCTCGACGAAGTAGGTAGAGGCGCGGTTCTCGTTGCCCACGTTGTTGGTGGTCAGTGCGGGAATGGTCGAGCCGGTGTTGGCCGTTGTCCATGCGTCGAGCATGCGGCTGCCCTTGTTCGAGCCGGCGTCGGTGATGCTGTAGAAGTCGGTCTGGAACTTCTGGTCGTTATAGACATCCTTGCCGGCAACGCCCTGCCAGAACATCGAGAAGTCGAAGTTCTTGTAGCCCAGCTCTACGTTCAAGCCCCAAGAGAAGTTGGGAACGGGATTGAAAATCCAGGTCTGGTCCTGCTCGTTGATGACGCCGTTGCCGTCGAGGTCAGCATACTTCAGACCACCCACGCGGGCGTTCTCCTGACCGCTGGCCAGCACCTCTTCGCGATTCTGGAACAGTCCATCGACCACGTAACCAACAATTGAGCCGTAAGGCTTCTTGGCCTCCACCAAGTTTTGCTTGGCGGTGTGGACGTAGCTACCGGTGGTAGTTTCGGGCAGGTAAGTCACGCGCTGACGGAAGAAGTCGAGGTTGCCGTTCACGTTGTAGCGAAGGCCAAACTCGGTGGTGCCGCGGTAGCCCAGGGCAAACTCCATACCCCAGTTGCGGAGGCTGGGCCCGTTGAGCCAAGAAGCTCCACCTTCACCCATCGAGCCGAGGTAGGCGGGATTGATGAGCATGTCTTTCACGTTCTTGATATAAGCATCGACCGTTCCATAAACGCTGCTGCCGAAGAGTGTGAAGTCGAGACCGACGTTGTATTGCTCGGTGGTTTCCCACTTCAGGTTATTGTTCTGCGACTGTGTGGCACGGAAGCCAGAGGGGAAGATTCCGCTGTACTGCAAAGCCAAGTCGTAAGCGGTCGATTCGTTGCGGCCACCGCCGTAGGTTGCGGCGTAGAGTCCGTAGCGGGCATAGTTCGAGATGGCCTGGTTACCGGTTTCACCCCACGATGCACGTACTTTCAGGTCGTTGATCCAGTCTTGGTGGAGGTTCTCCGAGAGACGATAACCAAGGGTGAAGGCGGGGAAGGTACCGTAGCGGTTGTTCTCACCGAAGCGGCTCGAACCGTCTCGACGGATGGTGAACGAAGCGAGCACCAGGTCCTTCCAGTTGTAGTCAATCTTGCCGAAGAGCGACACCAGATTGTAACCCTCGCGGATACCGCCGGCGCGCTGGGTGCCGGTAGCGGCATCGGGCCACATGTAGTCATAGTTCTCCAGAGCATACATCTGGGCGTAGGCCGACGAGCGGTCTTCCACGTCGCGGTGGAGCTCAATACCGGCCAGCAGTGTGAAGGTGTGGTCGGCACCGATGGTGAAGTTGTAGTTGGCCGTGTTCGACCAGGTCCACTTCACGGAAGTCTTTGTGCCCAAGCTGGCCGACGGGGTCGAGTTGTTCACCACGTCAGAGTGCCAAGTGTAGGTGACTGAGTGGATGTGCTCCGACCAGTAGTCGAGACCGAAGTTGGAGCGCAACGTCAGACCTTTGACAGGCTGGAAGTTGATGTAGCCATTACCAAAGATACGCCACATCTTCAGACGGTTGTCGCGGTTGTGATACTGCTCGCGCAGGGGGTTCTGGCGGTCGCTCATACCACCCACGGGGCCAGAGAAGGTAACACCGTCCTCTTCGAAGACGGGCAGTGTGGGAGCCATCTTCAGAGCGTTCTCCAGCGGAGCGCAGTCCACCTGGTCGCTGTAGGTGATGGTGGCATTCTCGCCGATGGTAACCATCTTGTTCACTTTGAAGCTGGTGTTGATACGGCCCGAGAAACTCTCGAAGTCAGTATATTTCAGGATACCGTTGTTCTTCTTGTAGCCGAAGCTGACCAAGGCCGACGAACGGTCGGTGGCGTTCGAGATGCTCAGGTCATAGTTCTGCGAGAAGCCCGTACGCGAGATTTCGTCCAGCCAGTCGGTGTTGCTGAAGCGCATGGTGTGCTTGTCGTTCATGAAACCGTCATAGCGACCGTTCACCACAAATTCGCGCATTTGGCCCGTAGCGGGGTCGTAAGCCCGGATGGGGGTTCCGGCAGTGGCGTTGAGGGTCAGACCGTAGTTGTTGGCATACTGCTCGGGGTCAAGGCCGTCGTTCATGGCAGCCTGAGCCATTGCTGTGGCATACTCGGCGGTGTTGGCCAACTTCATCATGGTTTGCTTGTTGTAGAACGAAGCGGTCAGGTTGGCCGAGAAATCGACTTTCACCTTGTCGCCCTTCTTTCCTGAACGGGTGGTGATGATGATCACACCGTTAGCAGCGCGCGAACCGTAGATAGAGGCCGAAGCGGCGTCCTTCAACACCTGCATCGACTCGATGTCGTTCATGTTCAGAGTGTTCAGATTGGTGGTTGTAGGCACACCGTCGATGATGAAGAGCGGGTCCTGCGACGAGTTGAACGAACCGCCACCACGGATGCGCACCGTACCGGCGCCCACTGGCGAACCGTTGCTCGTGATGGTCATGCCAGGAACTTTACCCTGCAGGGCACGCATGGGGTCGGTGTCCGACGACGACTTCAACTCGTCGGTCTTCACTACAGCCACCGAACCGGTAAGGTCGGCCTTGCGCTGCGTCTGGTAACCCGTTACCACCACTTCTGCCAGTTCGGCGGCGTTCTCCTTCAACTGGATTTTCATCCCAGGGGTGGCAGCCACCTCAACGGCATCATAGCCAATGTAACTGATGACGAGGGTGGCACCCTCAGCAACCTTCATCTTGAAGTTTCCGTCAAAATCGGTCACTGTGCCACTCGACGTTCCTTTCTCCTTCACCGTAGCGCCAATCACGCCTTCGCCGGTCTCATCGACCACGGTGCCAGAAATCTCCGTTTGCGCGTACATTACAGTACTCGCAAAGATGAGCGCGAAGCTCAGAAGAAGTCTTTTAAGTTTTTTCATTGTGTTTTGATTTTTGATCTTAAAGGTTAGTACTTACTTCAAAATTTCTTAATTTGCTGCAAATGTCGGCAAAAACGCGCTATCCTGCGGAAAAATATCGTTCATCAGGTGCCAAATTTGTTTCAATGTAACATTTTTAATACTAAATGAACGATATTTGATGAAAAGGAGACGAAAGACAAGGGATGGGAGACGGGCGCAGGCCGTTACAGACTCATGCAAACAGCCAACGAACAAGAAAACCACCGCAGATGGAAATGCTTGCAAAAAGAGCACTTCATCTGCGGTGGTTGCTGTAGAATTGTTTTTGGTGAGCCGACTTTTCGTTTTTTCGGCTTTTGGTTTTTCTGTTTTGTTTTTTTCTGTTTTGGTTTTTTCTGTTTTTGTTTTTTCCTTCGATTCGGCTCTAGCGGTTCACCTTGAAGGAAATATGCTTGTCGTAGAGAGAGACATAGAGTTTGCCGTCGCTGCCCAGAGCAAACCAGTCGGGGGCGGTCGCAACCCAGATGTGTTGTTTCCTGACACCCGTAAACCGGTTCAGAACGTTCACATAGTCGGTGATGCCTGTGCCGCCGTATCCACACACAATGGAATTGTCGATGATCAGGAAGTTGCTCGAGTTGCAGGTGTTGGGACGGCTCACCCACAGCGTCTCGTCGGTAGAAGTGTCGATGGCTACAATGTATGCGTTTTGTCCATTGGCAAAGCCGCTAAGGCCAAGAATGCTGAAGTAGAGGATCCCATCCTTCACTACGGCCCATTCCACCGACTGCCGGTCGATGTCGGCACCGCGGTTTTTGGGCGGGAAGGTCATGGACGATGTGTTATAGACTTTCTTCACCTCTCTCGTTGGGTCAACAAGCATTATCAGGTGCGGGTCTCGGCCCCGCCGCGAGATGTCCTTCTCCGATTCTCCCCAAGGCAGAAGATCCGTTTTTGGCGCCCTTCCATAAGTAGCCACAGGATAGTCGCCGTCGTAGAACACGTCGTTCAGCACCCACTCGCCGCTGTATATCTCAGGCACAATGTCGGGTATGCGGTAATCGGTGTCGTCCCAACCGAGTGTCGGATGGCCGATGATGTTTCCAAGCTTGAGCTCGGGCAGCGCAAGGGCATTGTAGTCGTCCAGAGGCGCCGAAAACGACGTCTTTGCAAGTGTGACGGTCTTGCTCTTGCCGACCGGAGCGGCACTGAGCGTCTGTCCGTCGAAGTTTGACACTGCGATGGGAAATATTACGGTTTCATGCTCAACACCGTTGAGCGTGTAGTTCTGCGCGTGGGCAAAGACCATTGCCGCCAACAACGCGACTGATAATGCAAATCTTCTCATAGCGATAAAACTCTTGACTGCCAACTACAATTCCGAGGGGCTTATGCCGTATTCGTCCTTGAAACACTTGGTGAAGTAGCTGGGAGCCGAGAACCCCACCTCGTAGGCCACTTCCGAAACGTTCTTGCCCGTGGTTTCCAGCAGGCGGCGGCCACGGCTGACGCGCGCTTTGCGCAGCAACTCCACGGGCGACTGCCCTGTCAGGGCTTTCACCTTGCGATAGAGCTGCACACGGCTCAATCCCAGTTCAGCCCCCACCGTTTCCACACTCAGGTCGCTGTCGGCCATGTTTTGTTCAATGAATTCGCGGAACTTGCTCAGGAATGCGTCCTCGCGCGGACTGGCCACTTTCAGCGGTGCAGCGTCCTGAGCAACTGCTGCCGAGGGTGTTTCTGTTCCACCGGCGGGCTGTTCGGCGTTGGCCGTCGCTTCGGGCTCGGTGGTGCTGGTGGCGAAGATGTCCTTCAGCAGCAAACGGCTTTTGAGCAGGTTGCTGATGCGCGCCAGCAGCAAGTCGGCGGCGAAGGGCTTGGTGATGTAGGCATCGGCTCCACACTCGTAGCCCTCTATCTGGTGTTCGTTCATGGCACGTGCCGTCAACAGGATGACGGGAATATGGCTGGTGGCAGTGCCGGCCTTCAGCCGCTGGCAGAACTCCAGGCCGTTCATGACGGGCATCATCACGTCGGACACAATCAGGTCGGGCACAATCTCATTGGCCAGGGCCAGTCCCTGTTGGCCGTCGGCGGCCTCGTTCACTTGGTATTTGTCTTGCAGGATGGTGCGCAGATAGGCGCGTATGTCGGCATTGTCGTCAACAATGAGCACGGTCTTGGCCTCCGTACTGGGCGAAACGGGTTCTTCGGCTCGCTGCATCGTCTGCAAAGCCGAGTCTCCACGCTCCTCGCCTTGCGTCTGCCGCCCATCCTTCCACCCGCCGTTCACCTGTGCGTCGAGCATCTTGTTGACCAACTGCGTCAGTTGCTGCGTGTTGCGGCGGACAATGGCCAGCAGCCCCGAAGCCTCTACACCGGCATGCTGCATGTCGGGAGTGTCGGCCAGCTTGGCCAGCGGCCCCTCGATGAGGGTGAGCGGTGTGCGCAGTTCGTGGCTCACCTGGGTGTAGAAGTCCAGCTGCTCGCGCTGCAACCGGCTGCGCTCTTTGCGAAGTCTCGACTTCTGCCTATAATATAAATAGGTGACGAGAGCCACCAGCAACAGCAGTCCTATCACACCCACCGCCAGCAGATTGAGCCAGCGCTGCCGCGTCAGCTCGTCGCCGAAGTCGTTGGCCTTGGCGTGCAGTTGGTCCAGATAGGCCGTCTGCCTCACCATTTCTTCGCTCTGCATGAGCAGCTCGTCTGCATTGTCTCTCGTGACGAGAGCCGACATCAGGTTGTTTTCCTTCTTGAAGGGCTTGCCTTCCAGAATGTCAACGGCCAGTTGCAGCAGTTCGTCGCCATGAGTGGGATAGATGTAAGTGGCGTCGAGCAGCGAATCGCGCACCAAGCGGATGCCTCCGTTTTCGCCAGGCAGACCGTCGATGCCAAACAACAGCGGCGTCTTGACTCCAGCCGCGGCAAAAGCCTTGCGAGCGCCCATGGCCATGCGGTCGTTCTGTCCGAACACCAGGTCAATGGGCTGTTGCCCGCCGTCCTGAATGCGCAGGAAGGACTCAATGGCCTTGTAGGCACTTTCTTCGGTCCAGTCGCCCTGCAGCGTCGTGACAATCTGCATGCCAGGATAATGCTTCAGCGCAGCCACGAAACCGTTGTGCCGCTCGATGGCGGGCGACGAGCCCTTCAGCCCCATCACCTCCACCACACGTCCTTTTCCGCCCAGCTTATGGGCGGCATACTCGCCCATGAGCCGCCCCATCTCGTAGTTGTCGGCTCCCATGTGGGCGGTGTATTTCTTCGAATTGGTTTTCCTTTCAAACACGATGACGGGGATGCCGCGGTCATACACGCGGTCGATGGCCGGCGTGATGGTGCGCACTTGGTTGGGGGCCACAATCAGCAGGTCGATGCCTTCGTTGGCCAGACTATCAATCTGCTGCACCTGCCGCTCGTCGCTGTCGTAGGCAGCCGCAAAGCAGAGTTCCACATCGTCATTCAGATAGGCACCCATGCGCAGTTCAGCGTTCTGCTTGTCGCGCCAAATGTCCTCCGAGCATTGCGAAATGCCGATGCGATATTTCTTTGGTTTTGCCGTGCAGGATGCAAGTAAAGCCATCGCAAATGCAGCTAATATGATAGAGTAGAGTACGTTTTTCATGACATTCGTTTACTTTATCGAATGCAAAGATAGTGTTTTTCCGCGATAAAGAACCAAAACAAACCGATAATTTTCAAAACAAACATAGATTTCATTATTCTAAAAGGAGCGAAAGATGAAAGAGTGAAGGGAGACAAGGAGAATTATTTACGTTGCATTCGCGTGTCATTCAGCGGTCATTCACGCTCTTTAAAAACCGTTTGCATCCGTTTTCGCTTTTTCTTTTTTCATATCTGTTACGTTTTTTGGGGGCAACGGGAACGGACCATTTCCAATGCCCACCCAATGCAGTGCCTTGTTTCCTATGCGCCATGCCTCCACCACCACAGAGCAGCCACCGCCACCAGCGAATAGAGCACGGCCAGGACAATGGTTCTCAGTCTCGCATCTCTATTTTTCGTTCTCAATACTGATGCTGTTGGTGCTTTTCCTAACCTTGCCATTTCCAATGCTGTAGCGGATGTTGCACCGAATGGAAAAACTGTTGATACGGTCATCGCCGTATTGGGCCAACTTGCAGCCGGGGATTTCACTTTTAGTATATGTATGTTTGGAGATGAGTTGTGTGGGCAGGCAAACACGCAGACTCACGGGCAGCCTGCCTTTCAGGAAAGAGCAAATGGCCGTTAAGAAGCAGGCCTCCTCTTCCTGATACTGCTTCCCTTGCAAGTGTGGAATGTCGTCGTAACGGAGAAAGTATTCTGCGACAAACCTTACGGGTGCTTTTGCAAAAACATACGCAAGCTCTGTATCAACATAGCTGGTGTGGCCGTGACGCTTGCTGGTCAAGCTGTTGAAACGCGTGTACCACTGGTAGTTGAGTAGTGCCCAGAATTGCAGGTTCTTCGTCAGTTTGCAATTGCCCTCTATCCCGAGGTAGGAGTGGTGGTAGGTGCCGTTGGCCAAAGTTTGGACGATGTTGCCTTTGCCGTCATCCTCTAGCCACGTGTCGAAGTCGTTGGCAGTGTTTTTCCACATATAGCTCAGCTTGAAGAGTTTCTCCACCTCCAGTTCCACGTAAGTGTGATGCATCACGCAGGCTTTCAAATCAGGGTTGCCGCGGCGGATCATGTAGCGGCCAGTCTGCCATTGGGTTGTGGAGAGTTGGTCGAGCGTGGGGTGCGTTGTGCTGAATGAATAGCTGGCATAGATGCTTGCAAAATCCACAGGGGCCCAGTAGAGTCTCACATGGGGGTCGATCGTAGTCTGAGTCTGCCTCTTTCCGCTGGCAGCGTTCGACAAAGAGATGAAGTCTGCGCCCAAACGGGTGTTGAACTTGCTGCTGGGGCGGAAAGAAACGCTGCCGTTCAGTCGTTCACGCCATTCGGAAGAATGGTAGTCGGCTTCTTCTCTCTCTCGTTCGCGGCTGACATACTTCCGCCAAGTGAGCATATTGTCAACGGACAGGTTCCATCTTTCCGACAGTTTCAGGAACAAGCCATTGTCTAGACGCACATATTGTTTTTCTGAGCACGTAGTGCTGAGCGATCTGTAGCTGCCTGCCTGCTCATAGACCCGATGCTCGTTTACGTGATAAAAGTTATAAGTAAGTTCATTCGACAAGCTGACATTCTTGAAGTTGCCCTTGTGGAGGATATTCGCGGCTGTGTTCTGCGTATGATAGTTGTCCGTGGCCAGTTGGTGAAACCATGAAGTGTTGTTGCCGTCAGCGGTATGGACGTCCATTTCTTCTCTGTTTCCATTTCTCTGCAGGTTGGTTCTCACCTGCATGCTGACCGTCTGTTGCCCAGTTACTTTGCAGTCTGCACCCACAACCACTTGACCGGCAGTTGCGTCTGAGAGCATGTTGGGATGGTCAATGTCTATGTCTTCGCTCTGTTCTGCATAGCCGTTGGCGTACGACCGTTCAAAAGCCGCACTGTCGTGCCAGTGCCGGCGCGAAACATTCACAGTGCCGTAACAGTTCCAATTGCCAATGGTCCGGGTATAGTCAAAGGCTGTAGCCTCAGTATGGGTGTCAGTGTGCAACAATCTGATGTCGGCATTCTGCAACAAAGAAAGATCCCAACCCGCATAATCATCATAAAGCACCAGATTGACGACAATGGGGTAACCCGTAAAGCGCCCTGTGGGGCTCCTGATGATCTCCACTTTCTTAATGCGTTTGGGATTCATGCTCATCGCATGCTTGGCGTCCACCTCATGTTCATTAATCACTACAGGCACGTTGCCGTCAAGCCCAACGTTCACAGACTCTGTAATCCAGTCAACTTTCACTCCTTTCACCTTGCGCAGCAACTGCGCGGCGCTCACCGTTCCCTTGCGCATCGAATCGGTGATGAAGATCGTCTCCCGCTCAGCATCCCGCTTCACCCGTTTCTCTGTCACCACCAGCTCACCAAGCTCAAGGCTTTTATAAACAGAGTCGTTCTTCTCCGCTTGTTCTCTTTTGCCTTGCAAACTGTCTGCGGGCTGTGTCACCTGTGCGGAGGAAACAAGGCAATACAGCAATAAAAACGCCAAAAACATAACTCTCATACTCCGTTCCGTTGGGTGTTCGGCGCGGGGTTCGGCGGAACCAACGGTCGCTAGCCGAAGGGAAAAGCAATTTCGAATCCGCCGCCATTGAGTATCAGCATCTCCAGATGCGACAATTACTGTTGTTTTCCTTATCATCTCAAAAGAATTACAAATTCATATGCTCATTCTTCGGTGGATTGCAATTGCTTTTCCCTTTGGCCAGCGACCGTTGGTTCCACCGAACATCCGCCGCAACTGGGAGAGATGCCATGCTACGACATCTCTACAACAACGAATAAAGCGAATTTTCCGAATACACCCATGGCGGCAGCGAATGGCCTCAAGAGGCCAACGAATCATTCGAATCGCTGCATTCGTCAACATTCGTTGCATCTTCGATGCATTGATAGGATTCGATATATTGGTTAATTTCGTTGTTGTAGAAAACAGCCGAAACTTCAGTTATATATAATTATGGCGCAAAAATAAAAAACAAAGAACGAAACACCAAATTTTTTGAGTACACTTTGTAAACCCCTGTCATAGGATTGAACATAAAAGATTGAATTAAAAGGACTTACAAAAAAGTACACTTTGTAAACCCATACGGCTAAATGGAGAAGATATTGCCATTAAGGGTGACAGCTCCTTCTTGCTGAAAGATTTTTTTGTTGATATTCCTCTTGATATTGTTGACACGCTGTTTGCTTACACCCAGTAGTGATGCCAGCTCGCCTTGGGTGAACTGGAGCCTGATGAGCAGAGCTGCAATCATTTCTTGGTCTGTCAAGGGTGGCTC
>DFFM01000039.1:0-2489 GCA_002369515.1 Prevotella sp. UBA3776
GCGCTTCGTCAGGTATCATGCGCAGGACGGAAGGCGCACTCACTTTCAGTTTGTCTAACTGCATAACTTTGACATTTGGTTCGTAAAACTGATGCAAAGATAGGCCGTCGGCGGCAAACACGCAATAGCTGTTAGCATAGTTTAACCCGACCTCCAAAAAAGACAAAAATGCAACAATCGCGTCAAGGCGTTTCGAGGAACCTGGCGTACTCCGATATAGCCCCAAGGTCTTTAGGTCGAACAGCGGGCGGCAGACAAAGCTACACACTGTGCCGCTAATTGAGGCGCAAAATGCAGATGGACATCCTGCCACTTGCCCAAAACGGCAGATTTGAATGCTTGTTTTTTGGTGTTTTGATTATTTAACAATCTGGTAATGAGGACAATGCAATCTTTCTACCGCCCATGATTACGAATCATGAAACAAGGACATACCAACAGAAGCTGGAACACCTGCAGCAGCGAGTACTTGCTGCCAGATCGGCTTTTACGCCCGAAGAGCGTCCATTCGTTCATTCTTATACCTTTAATCACGTCCATAATGGCAAACATTGCATGGTCAGAATCATTTTTTCTGAAAAAAGTGCTTATCTCTGAGAGAAATTTTGTAACTTTGTGCATTGGCATTGGTGTAATGAGTCTTTTTGTTTCGCACCTTAAAGTTACTCATTTCTTGCGACATACGCAAGTATCCAATGCCTTTTTTGCACTTATATATTCACGTTTTTATTAACTTCCGAAACTTCAAATAATATATAATATTATTACTATCTTATGAGTATCTTTTAGAGCCCAACTAAACCCCGAAGATAGTCGGAAGGTGCTTAATGTCACAAAGTCAAATGTCACAAAGTCGAAAATCGAGAAAATTAATGAAATCAAACCGTCCCGGTGACCTCAATTTTTTTGATATTCGATCCTATTGGAGTATTATGGATCTAGCAAACTTTAGAAGTCTGCGTTTGAATATTAAATATTAGTCTGAATAGTTATAAAGAGTACCACTTTTTAAAAATGTTTATCTTTTGTTAAAAATCAAACATTTCGACAAAAAATAGAGATAAAATCAGTACTTTTAATATAAATTCAATTTTATTACTAATTAGAGGTTTATGAATGGAATTTATTGGAAGAGCGTGAAACAACGAATAGAGAAATTCTTTGAGACGGTGCACGACTGCATACTTATCTTCACCGACTGGTTGGGATGACTTCACGGAGTGATAATTACATATTGCTGGTTTGTGACAAGATTGTGTTTTTATGATGATTAGTCCTTTCCTATTTTTAGATGTTTCAAAAGTCTTGGTCAAACGTATAATTATTTATAATATTATTTAATATATACAATATTAGTTGGTGGTGTAATGTAAAATATGTATTATTGTGTTTAATTATATTTAAACCGAAAAATAGATCAAAAAATGAAAAGTCGAAACTCCAATTTGCTGAACGTCATAAAATTTTACCTATTTTATGTTTCAATAGTTCTAATAGCTACCCCTCTTGGCGTGTATCTGATTTCTTTTTTGTCGGAAAATTATTTATTCGGAAGGAGTGTTTCTTTTGAGCTAATTTTAAAAAACAGTGTCCTTGACGACGCCATTCTTATATTGGGAAACCTGCTCATAATATTACTATTCATTAAAAAGGGATATACCAATATCAACAAATCTTGCTGTAGGAGGGCTATGGCATCTTTTGACAAAGGGTTGTTTTTATGGATATTGATATTGGAACTTTCGGCTATACTTCCGATTAACCTTTTCGTTGCTATCCTTGATTTCGGCGACTATGCCACTGCCACTTCTGATAGTGCGCTAAGCGTAGCTTCGATTGTCGGTATATGCTTGCTGGCGCCGTTTGCCGAAGAACTGGTTATGCGTGGTGGTGTCGAGGAATATCTTCTCCGTTGGAAGCCCAACGCAGCTCTCGCAATAGTGTTGTCATCGTTGCTTTTTGGTGTGCTGCACTTTTATCCCAGTCTGATAGTCATAGCCTTTCTCAATGGTTTGTTGTATGGTTGGGTGTACTATCGGAGCCGTAATGTCGTGGCATGTTTCTTAATGCATATGGTCAACAATACAGCTTCATGTCTTGCTGACTGGCTGAGGCCTGACGACAGCACCAGTCTTGACATTTTTTTTCAGACTCGCGTTATAATCATTACATTGTTCTGCATCGTGTTTATGATTGCTTCGTTGGTGAACATAAAAAAGAAAACTTTGCAGAAGGCATAGGAAAGTCGTGCCGCATTAAAAAACGGTTGTTCCTCCTATTTTCTGACACACAACTTGCATTATTCTGAATTCGTCGAACTCACGTTAATTATCTGTAGTTTCGAGTTTGTTTTTCTGTTGTCGTGTTTACGTGTGAATCGCTGGGAATGATAACGCTTTGCGTCTTTTAAAAACCAATAAAAACAAAGAAAAACCAACAAAAACAAGGGGGCTTTACAAATAAGAACCTGTTTTTCCTTGTTTGTATTG
>DFFM01000039.1:2556-29088 GCA_002369515.1 Prevotella sp. UBA3776
ATTGGTTTTTGAACGACGCGGAGCGTTATTTTTCCATCTATGTGGATGTTTTAAGCTACAACGTATTTGGTGGTACGATAGCGGATAATCATAAAAAATTATCTCCCGACAATATTTTTCTATCTTTTTCTTTTCTTTTTTTGCTCGCTTAATCGTAACTTTGCAACCGCTAGCAGAGAAAAAACAAACCGTTTGTTTGAAACTCTGCCACAGCAGAGAACAAAATGTGTTCCATTTGGAATGATGGTTTTTCAACAGGAATCCATCTGGAATGATAGTTTTTCAGCAGAAAAGACTGTTTTTCAACAGACGACCAACCCATTATCCCCCAAACGACTTATCAAAACAATGGCAAACTTAAGATTTCAGGTAGTGGAAGAGGCTTTCATGAAAAAGCCCCTCGAAGTGATGGCTCCCGTTGAGCGTCCGTCGGAGTATTTCGCCAAAAACGTGTTCACACGTGCCAAGATGTACAAATATCTCCAGCGTGATGTCTATGAAAAGCTCATCGACGTGATTGACAACGGTGCCACGCTCGACCGCTCCATCGCCGACGCCGTGGCCAAGGGCATGAAGCAGTGGGCCGACGAGAATGGCGTGACGCACTATACCCACTGGTTTCAACCACTCACCGAAGGCACGGCCGAAAAGCACGACGCCTTCATCGAGCACGATGGCAAAGGCGGCATGATAGAGGAGTTCTCGGGCAAACTGCTGGTGCAGCAGGAGCCTGATGCCAGCTCGTTCCCCTCGGGCGGCATACGTGCCACCTTCGAGGCGCGCGGCTATTCGGCCTGGGATCCCACCAGCCCCGTGTTCATCATTGACGACACACTCTGTATTCCCACCATCTTCATCAGCTATACCGGCGAGGCCCTGGACTACAAGGCTCCGCTGAAGCGCTCGCTGCGCGCTGTTGGCGAAGCCGCCCTGGCTGTGGTTCGCTACTTCGACCCCACGGTGAAGAAAGTCATTTCCAACCTGGGCTGGGAGCAGGAATATTTCCTGGTTGACGAAGGGCTCTACTCGGCCCGCCCCGACCTGATGCTCACCGGCCGCACCCTCATGGGGCACGACTCGGCCAAGAACCAGCAAATGGACGACCACTACTTCGGAACCATCCCCGACCGTGTGCAGGCCTTCATGAAAGACCTGGAGGTGCAGGCTCTGGAACTGGGAATCCCCTGCAAGACGCGCCACAACGAGGTGGCTCCCAACCAGTTTGAGATAGCCCCCATCTACGAGGAGACCAATCTGGCCGTCGATCACAACATGCTGCTCATGTCGGTCATGAAGCGCGTGGCGCGCAAGCATGGATTCCGTGTGCTGCTCCACGAGAAACCCTTCGACGGCATCAACGGAAGTGGCAAGCACAACAACTGGAGCCTGGCCACCGACAACGGCATACTGCTCCACGCACCGGGCAAGACACCCGAGCAGAACCTGCGCTTCGTGGTGTTCATTGTTGAGACGCTCATGGGCGTATGGCGCCACAACGGCCTGCTCAAGGCCAGCATCATGAGTGCCACCAATGCCCACCGACTGGGTGCCAACGAGGCTCCGCCCGCCATCATCTCGTCGTTCCTGGGCAAGCAGGTGAGCGAACTGCTCGACCACATCGAGAAAGCGGACAGGGACGACCTGTTCAGCGTGGCGGGAAAACAGAAAATGGAGCTGGACATCCCCGAGATTCCCGAGCTGCTCATCGACAACACCGACCGCAACCGCACCAGCCCCTTTGCCTTCACGGGCAACCGTTTCGAGTTTCGTGCCGTGGGCTCCGAGGCCAACTGCGCCAGTGCCATGATAGCCCTCAATGCCGCCGTGGCCGAGGCGCTGGTGGATTTCAAGCGCCGTGTGGATGAGCGTGTGGAGCGAATAGCCGACCAGTATGAGGGCACCGAGCACTCGGCCACGTTCCATGCCATCATCGAGGTGCTGCGCGAGGACATCCGCACCTGCCGACCCATCCATTTCGACGGCAACGGATACGCTGAAGAGTGGGTGGAGGAGGCCACGCGCCGCGGACTGGACGTGGAGAAGTCGTGCCCCGTCATTTTCGACCGCTACTTGGATGACGAGAGCATCCGTATGTTCGAGAGTCTGGGCATCATGAACCGTAAGGAGCTGCGCGCCCGCAACGAGGTGAAGTGGGAAACCTACACCAAGAAGATACAGATAGAGGCGCGCGTACTGGGCGACCTCACCATGAACCACATCATCCCCGTGGCCACCCACTACCAGAGCCGTCTGGCCAAGAACGTGCGCACCATGCACGAAATCTTCTCGGCCGAGGAGGCCCGGCAGCTCTCCACGCGCAACGTGAAGATCATTCGCGAGATTGCCCAGCGCACCCAGGCCGTGGAAACGCTGGTCGAAGAACTGGTCGAAGCGCGCCGCGTGGCCAACCGCATCGAGAGCCAGCGCGAAAAGGCCATCGCCTACCACGACACCGTGGAACCCAAGATGGACCAGATTCGCTATCACATAGACAAACTGGAGCTCACCGTGGCCGACGAGCTGTGGACGCTGCCCAAATACCGCGAGCTGCTGTTCATCAGATGATGCATGGTTTCGTTATGCCTATAGGCATGGCTTGAGAATTATGGAAACGCCTCGATTCAGAAGGAGAGTAAGAGCTATATGAAGAAGGGATTGGTTCTCGAGGGCGGTGCGCTGCGCGGCCTGTTTTCGGCCGCCATCATGGACGTGATGATGGAGCACGGCATACGGTTCGACGGACTCATCGGAGTTTCGGCGGGCGCCGCCTTTGGCTGCAACTACAAGTCGCACCAGCCGGGGCGGGCCATCAGATATAATAAAAGGTTCGCGCGCGACAAGCGGTACTGCAGTTGGCAGTCGTTCTTCAAGACGGGCGACCTTTTCGGTGCCGATTATGCCTACCACCACGTGCCCAACCATCTCGACGTGTTCGACAACGAAACCTTCGAGCGCGACCCCATGGAGTTCATCGTGGTGTGTACCAATGTGGAGACGGGCGAACCCGTCTATCAGCGCGTCATGCGCGGTGGCGACTGGGCCTACGACTGGATTCGCGCCTCGGCCTCGATGCCCGTGGTGTCGCGTGTGGTTGAAATCGACGGCTACAAGCTGCTCGACGGTGGCATGGCCGACAGCATTCCGTTGCGCCAGATGCAGCGCATGGGCTACGGCCGCAACGTGGTCATCCTCACCCAACCCCACGGTTATCAGAAGCAGCCCAACCGCCTGATGCCCATCATCCGTTGGTGCATGCGCCGCTATCCGCGCATTGTGGAAACCATGCAGCACCGCCACCTCATGTATAACGACGAATTGGCTTACGTCGAACAGGAGGTGCGCCGGGGCGACACGCTGGCCATCTATCCCGACGAGCCGCTGCCCATCGGCCACACGTCGCACAATCCGGATGAGATGCAACGGGTTTATGAAATAGGAAGGAAGACTGGAGAAGAGCGCGTAGAGGAAATACGGGCTTTCGTCAATGCCAGACATGACTGAAGCGCAGACACGAAGCCGCCAACGCATTTTTTGTTTATGTTTCGCGACTGCAAAGATAACCAAAAGGGCTGACACCTTTGAGTGGTGACAGCCCTAATTTTATTCTGATGGCTCAATTTTTAGCGGACAGCAATATACACAAATAGAATCCCGGAACCGTTTCGATGGTCGAAACTCGTTCCGGGATTTTTGTTGCAGTCGCCTGTGTGGTGGCTGCGATGCGTCAGTGGAGCCGTAGCTGATTACCTTAAATCTGTATTAACCTTATGTTACCTAATGAATTTATGAAGCCTTATGCATCGTTTACTGTTTTTATATCTGTTTTTTCCCTCGTTCTGTGCATGGGCTCCTGACGCGTCAAACGTTTCTAACTATTATCAACTTAAAACTTATATACTGCGAAAGTCTTGGCGGGGACACTCACCTTGACCGTGTTGCCGCTGGTCTCGACTTGGGCTGTGCGGGGAAGCACGGTGTTCTTCTGCTCAATGGTGTTCACGTCGTTCATTCGGTCGGCGTGGATGGTGGTGACGGTGCCAGCGTTGAGGCTCTTGATGCCCTTGAAGTTGAGCACAATGTCCTGCGCCTGGTCGCCCGTGTTGACAATCTTGACGATGTATTGACGGTTGTTCTTGTCATAGACGGCCGATGCGCACAGACCGTCCTGTCCCGTTACGGCCTTGCCACCCTCGGTGAGGCTGAGCACGTTGGTGCCGGGATTCTGGCCGTAGAGCTGCTGCACGTAGTAGTTGGGGGTGCGCACGGTGGTGAGGTTGTCCATCCAGATGAGGTCGGGGCGCCACTGCCAGCCCTCAACGTGCGAGAACAGCGGAGCGTAGGTGGCCATGTGAACCACGTCGGCGTTGCGCTCCAGACCGGTCATGAAGGCGGCCTCGCAGAGGCTGGCCTCGAAGGTGTTCATGCCCGTAGCGGTGTTCTGATGGTCGCCCTTGGTGTGGCAGGCATACTCGCCGGCGAACACCTTGGGACCCTTGCGCGAATAGTTGTCGTAGCGGGTGACGTTCTGCATGAACCACTGCTGGTCGCGGTAGAAGTGCTCATCGACGAGGTCGGCCTTCAGACGGCGCATCTGCTCCCATCCGTAGCTGAACTGCTTGCCGTCGAGGTCGTCGGGCGACGGGCCGCTGGTGCCCACCACCTTGATGTTGGGATACTTGGCGCGGATGGCCTTGAGGAACGGCTCCAGACGTTCGGGATAGAGCGGTCCCCACTGCTCGTTGCCCACACCGATGAACTTCAGGTTGAAGGGGGCGGGATGGCCCATGTCGGCACGACATTTGCCCCACTTGGTGTTGACATCGCCATTGGCAAACTCGATGAGGTCGAGGGCATCCTGAATGTAAGGCTCCAGGTCTTTCACGGCTACATGGGCTGTAGCGGCCGTCTCGTCGGGATTCTGGAACTGGCAGGCCAGACCGCAGCTCACGATGGGCAGCGGCTCAGCGCCGATATGCTCGGAGAGCAGGAAGAACTCGTAGAAGCCCAGTCCGTAGGTCTGATAGTAGTTGGGATAGAGTCGGTGGGCGAAGGTGTAGTTCCAGCGGTTTTCGTTCAGGGGGCGGTTCTCAACCGGTCCGACGGAGTTTTTCCACTGGTAGCGGCTGGCCAGGTCGGTACCCTCGACGATGCAGCCGCCGGGGAAACGGAATATGCCGGGGTTCAGGTCTTTCAAGTCCTTCACCAGGTCGGCGCGCAGGTGGTTCCAGTTGTCTTGTGGGAAGAGTGACACGTGGTCGAGGTCAACGCCGTTGGCCGTCTCGAGGAAGATTCGCATGAGGCCCTTGGCGTCGGTTTTGTCAGAAGTGAGTGTGGCGGTGTATTTTTTCCAGTCCTTGCCGCTGACGCTGATGCGTTGCTGGTTGATGATCTGGTTGTCGCTGCCCACCAGCTCGACGCGTATGCGGGCAGGGCCGTCGCAGTTCTGACGGGCATAGACCGAGAAGTCGTACTTCATGCCCTTCTTCAGTCCCATGCCGAAGAAGCCGCGGTTCTCCAGACCGGTGCGCTTCTCGATGTGGCCTGAGTCGCCCAGGGCTACGTAGTGGGGGTTGCGCTCGAAGGCGGGGTTGTCGTCCTCTACCTTCACGTTTCCGAACGAGTTCCACCCCATGAGACGCTGGGGGAATTCAAACGAGCGGTTTTGCACCATCTCGGCATAGAGTCCGCCGTCGGCACCGAAGTTGATATCCTCGAAGAAGATACCGTACATGGTGGGTTGGATGGGGGCTCCCATTTTCTTGGCGTTGATGGTGAACTGGTGTTGTGCGCTGGCGGTGAGCGATGTCAGCGCCAAAGCGGCCATGACGGCCAATGTCGTGAACTTTTTCATGTGGTAATGATGGTTTTTAGTGGGTGCAAAGATACAAAAATCCACCCCCGGAGAGGTGGATTTTTTGCACAGATGGGTGGATAATATGCTTTTGGGGGCGTTTCTTGCTGCCAAAAGGTGTACAAAACGCATTTTCGGCTTTCGCTTAAAGCGGAAGGATGGTGAATCGCAGCGTCTTGTCTCCGTAGCCCACGCGGTACTGCGGTTGTGCCTTGGCGTTGCCGCTCCAACTGTCGATGCCTCCCACGCCGGTGTGCTCGGCGTCGATGAAGAGGTTGGTGAAGTGCGACTTCGGAATGTCCTCGACGTGGCGCTGCTCTTTGTCGTCGCCGTCATCCAGGTCGCTGATGTTGTAGTGCAGCGCGCTGGCGTAGAACGGGCGGTCGCTCACCAGGCAGAATCCGTTGCCCTCGGCGTCGGTCTGCTGCCACCAGCGTATGTCGCTCTTGGTGCCAGTCTCCTGTGGTCGGATGTAGGGGTAGAACTGTTCGTCGGCCGTCTGCCGGTAGATGCCGATGGGCTGCGAAAGCTTGCGGTCGGCATAGTTCTCGACGGGTCCGCGGCCGTAGTAGCGGCTGATGTCAGTGCCGTAGGGCAGCTGCATGACCATGCCGAATCGATACATGTCGGGTTGCGTGGCAGCGCGGTCGGTGGTCATGGCCTGCTCAACGTCCATGCTTCCGTCGGCGTTTACGTGGTATGTGATGGTGAGTTTTGCCATCACGTCGGGCATGTCGTACTCAGCGCGCACGGTCATGGCCTTCTTGTCGGCTGTGAGCGAGCGCAGCTTCATCGTCGGATTGTTCCACACTTTGTATTCCCTGTTGATTTTCGACCCCATGTCGTTGTCGGTGGCGGCGCGCCAGAAGTTGGGTTTCAGTGTGCCTCCCTGGCCCAGCATCTGGTGGCCGAAGAGTTTGTATTCGCTGATGAAGCCCGTCTGTCGGTTGAACCTTACGCAGATGTTGCGGCTGCTGATGGCTATCTCGGGGCTGTTCTTCTTGTCGGCCAGTTTCAGCTTGCGGCCTTTCTTGTCGGCCAGGGCCAGCTGTACGCCCTTGCCCGGAGCCACCAGCAACTGCTGCTGTGCCACCAGCTGTCCGCGTGTGACGAGCCCGTCGGTGCGTTTCTGGATGTAGCGTACGTTGAGCAGCACCTCGCTGGCCGAGTCGATGCCGTCGAGCTTGTAGGGCAGGCTGAGTTGTTGGCGCTGCTGCGGCTGGCAGTTCAGTATATCGACGTTGCCCTGCTGGGCCACGTTGCCATCGACGAGCAGCGACCACTCCATGCGGTAGTTCTCCAGCGAATTGAAGAACTGCTCGTTATAGACGCTGACAATGCCCGATTTCAGATCTACCGGCTCGGTCCAGATGTTCTGATACTGGTAGGCCACCTCGTAGGCGTGAGGATTGAGCTGTCGGTCGGGACCTATGATTCCGTTGCAGTTGAAGTTGTTGTCGCTGGGGTCGTAGTTGTTGTAGTCGCCGCCATAGGTGTAGGCGGGAGTGGTTGACGATGGCTCCATGTTGCCGCCGTTCCACTTGCCCGGATGGCGGTGGAGAGCCTGATCGACAAAGTCCCAGATGAATCCGCCCTGAAACTTGGGGTATTTGCGGATGAGGTCCCAGTATTCCTTCAGACCGCCGCTCGAGTTGCCCATGGTGTGGTTGTATTCGCACTGGATGAGGGGCTTCTGCTTGGAAGCGTCGGTGGCATACTTCTCGCACCACTCGGGCGAGGCGTACATGGGGCACATGATGTCCGTGTTCTGCCCTCCGTGGGCCTGCTCCCACTGAATGGGGCGGCTCTTGTCCACCGACTTGATCCATTCGTAGGCGGCCGTGAAGTTGGGGCCGTCGGCAGTCTCGTTGCCCATCGACCATACGATGATGCTAGGGTGGTTGTACTGCATCTCCACGTTGTGCTGGTTGCGCTCCATTATCTGAGTTGCAAACTGGGGTTTCTTGGCCTCCGAGTCCTCCTTATAGCCAAAGCCGTGGCTTTCCTGGTTGGCCTCGGCCACCACGTAGATGCCATAGCGGTCGCACAGGTCGTACCACTGCGGGTCGTTGGGGTAGTGGCTGGTGCGCACGGCATTGATGTTGAGGCGCTTCATCACCTGCAAGTCCTGGATCATGCGTTCGCGGCTCACCACGTAGCCCCCGTCGGGATCCATCTCGTGGCGGTCGGCTCCCTTGATGAGTATGGGCTGGCCGTTGACCAGCAGCTGGGCGTTCTTGATTTCCACCTTGCGGAATCCCACCTTCTGGGGAATGACCTCCACCAGCTGGCCGCGCTTTTTGCCGTTCAGCTCATACACTTTCGCAATGAGCGTATATAAATAAGGTGACTCAGCGCTCCATTTCTTCACGTCCTTTACGCCCATGCGCACTCCCATGCGCAGGCTATCTACCGTGGGGTCGCTCTCGGGCAGCGCCATGAACGTCTGCTGGGCCGCGAGCGAGCCCGAAGCGTCGTAGAGATAATAGTCTATCTGGGCGCGTCCCTTCACGTCGGCTTCAATGCTCAGTTCGCCGTCAGCATAGCCGTTCAGCAAGTCGGGAGTAAGCCGCAGGTTGCGCAGCTGCACGTCCTGACGGCGGCTGTAGAGGTAGCTGTCGCGGGCCACGCCCGACAGGCGCCAGAAGTCCTGGTCCTCGTCGTAGGAACCGTCGCACCAGCGGAACACTTGGAAGGCAATGAGGTTCTGTCCGGGGTGTACGAACTTGGTGATGTCGAACTCGGCGGCCACCTTGGAGTCCTCGGTGTAGCCCACATACTTGCCGTTCACCCAGAGGTACATGCACGATGTGACGCTGCCGAAGTGGGCAATCACCTGGCGGCCGTCCCACTCGGCGGGAATCTCCACCATGCGGCGGTAGGACCCCACGTGGTTGTCCTTGACGGGCACTTCGGGCGGGTTGTTCTTGAAGTGGCCTCGCCAGGCGAATCCGATGTTCACATATTCGGGGTCGCCGTAGCCGTTGAGCTCCCACATGCCCGGCACGGGCATGGTCTTCCACAGCGAATCGTTGTAGGCCAGACTGTAGAAGTCCTGCGGCCGCTGGTCGGCATTCTCCACCCACTGGAACTTCCAGTCGCCGTGCAGCGACATGTAGCAGGCCGACTGTCGCGGGTCGCCTTTCAAGGCAACACGGTCGTTCTCGTAAGCAAAGAACGATGTGTGCAGGGGGAAGCGGCTCGTCTGGTTCACCTGCAAGTCGTGCCATTCGGTGAACGTGGGCACACGCATCGTGTCGGCATCTTCTTTTGCTTTTTGGGCGCGCTGCGTATGCGCGCTTTTCTTGGTTTTCTTCTTGATGGTTTTTGCTTCAACGCCACCGCAGCACAACAGTCCTGCGAGCGTCAGAAAAAGAATGCTTCTTCTCATCATGACGGTTGGTATTATTTTTTTTGTTGATTCTAGGGAGCCCCCTCCGACTTCCCCTGGGGGGAGAGACTTTTCGCGGAATGGAACATCCCCCTAGGGGGGATGAGAGGAGGGTTAATGTCCGTTTTTTGCCATACAGTCTGCAAATTTATAAAGTTTTTTCAGACTAACGGAATAAAAATTGGATATTTTCGTCCTCGCGTTCGTTTTTTTCATTATTTTTGCACTATGGAAAACCCTTATATCAAGCAATTCCCGCAACTCATGGCGGGCAAGAAGATTCTCTACGTCCATGGCTTCGCCTCCAGCGGACAGAGCGGCACCGTCAGCCGCATGCGCACCGTCATGCCCCAAGCCACAGTCATCGCTCCCGACTTGCCCCTGCATCCGCAGGAGGCCATCGACCTGCTGTGGCGAGTGTGCCAGCAGGAGCAGCCCCACCTCATCGTCGGCACCTCCATGGGCGGCATGTACACCGAGATGCTGCGCGGCTACGACCGCATCATGGTGAATCCCGCCCTGCAGATGGGCGACACCATGGTGAGCCACAACATGATGGGGGCGCAGCACTTCCAGAACCCTCGGCAGGACGGAGTGCAGGACTTCATCGTCACCAAGGCGCTGGTGAAGGAGTACAAGGAAATCACCACCCACTGCTTCGAGGGAATCGACGAAGACGAACGGCGGCGCGTCACAGGGCTCTTTGGCGACGAAGACACCACCGTCGATACCTTCGACCTGTTCCACCGCCATTACCCCCGTGCCATCCGCTTCCACGGAGAGCACCGCATGGACGACCGCTCGTTCATGCAGTCGGTGCTGCCCGTCATACGTTGGGTGGACGACTGTCAGGAGCAGCGCTCTCGGCCCGTCATCCTTGTGGCCTTCGAATCGCTCATCGACTCTTGGGGCAAAGCCCGTGGCAGTGCGCAGAAAGCCTATCGGTGGCTCGCCGAAACCTACTCGCTCTACATCGTGGCCCCCAGTCTGCCCAATGAGCCTGCGCAGATGGGCGAGGTCACCCGCTGGGTGGAACAATACATCAACGTGCCAGCCTGGGGGCGCATCATCTTCACCGCCCACAAGCAATTGCTCCTGGGCGACTACCTCATCGACCCCGCCGCCGACAGCGAGCTGGGCGGCTTCATGGGAACCCACATCCGTCTGGGCGACGACACCTTCAAGACCTGGGACGAGGTGATCACTTTCTTCGAGCGGCTCGGAGGCCAGTGACGAGAAAAAGCCGCCCGCAAATCGCTGCGGACGGCTTTCCATAATTTTGAGTGAAAAAAGTATAGTGTGTGCTTTCTAATTCCTGTTCACGCCTGAACGGGTAGGGGTTGAGCCCTTGCGGGTGGCGCTGCCGCCAAAGTGGCCATTGCTGGTGCTCGTGCGGCTGACGCCGGTGCCCACGTGGCTGTGGTTGTGGTTCGTGCGACCGATGCTGTTGCCATTGTGGCCGTGGTTGTTGTTGCCGACGTTCACGGTCACGCGGGTAGAGCTGTTGCCCATGGCGTAGTTGCCATTGCGTACAGAAGTGCCGGTGCGGACGGTGGTGCCAGTGCGGTGGGCCGTAGCGACGGCAGGCTTGCCGAAGTTGCGGTTGGCATAGTAGCTGCCGCTGCTGCGGTTGTTGCCTCCACGATAGCTGACAAACACGGTCGGACGTGCGTTGTACATCATGTTGCGGCCATAGTGGGCGTAGATGCCGAAGCTCCAGTTGCCGCCCGTCCAGGCCAGCGGACGATAGAAGTACTCGGCTGCCATGAAGCGGTTGTACTGCCATGAGGTGAGCACGTAGCGCAGGTCGGTGTTGCGGCGGTTCCAGTAGGAGCCGAACACGTCGGCGCGGTTGCCAACACTCAACAGGTAGTCGAGATTGATTTCATACACTGCGTCATACTGCGCGGGGCTCAGGTCGAGCTCGTAGGCCATCTTGTCGCTCAGGAACAGGGCTTCGTTGCGAGCCTCGGTGTATGTCATTGCGTTGGCGGCGATGGCTATCGTCATCAGCACTGCCAGGGTGAACATCTTCTTCATAATTCAGTCTCCTATTTCTTTAAGGGGTTAAACATTGCTTGTCTTGTTCGCTTGTCAACAATCGGCTGGTGTTGCTTCTTGTTTTCGTTGGCAAAATAACTCATTTTTTCGCACCCCTCAAAAGGATTATGCCTAAAGCGCAGGAGGTTTTTCCCTAAACCGTTGGAGGATTTTCCCATCACCTTCAGCTGGGCGAGATTGTTTTCCATCGCTCATCTGCCAGAATGCGACATCCTTTCCCTGTTTCATACCATCTTTTAATCACAATCAGAGCATTTTGCACCGTGCGAGGAGAAAAACAATATTTAGTTTTATTACTGTCCGCTAAACCATAATCCGCATAGCCCAACTTCTTGACCGTCAGAAGTTGGGCCGTAGACACGGACATGCTGAAGATTTACGGCATAGAGGTGACCAGCGAAAAGGATGGAATCAAGGCAATTGATAATGGACAATTGACCATTGGCAATACGCCCGTATATAACCTGAACGGACAGCGGGTGGAGAACCCCGGCAGGGGCATCTACATCCAGAACGGGCACAAGGTGCTGGTGAAGTAACCCCCTATGCAAAACTTTTGTAGGAGCCCCCTTCCACCTCCCCCAGGGAGGATGGGAGGGGGCTCCTACATTTCTATTTTCTGAACAGGTCTTTCTCCTTTACGATGACCACGCGGCCGTAACGGGCGAGCCGTTTGAGGTCGAGCTTTTTCTTGCTGCCCACGATTCCGATGGCTCGATGGGCGGCATTGTTTTTGATGTTGGCCTCGTAGAAACTGTTCATGTCGGCCATCGAGGTGGCGTTGACCAAGGGAACCAATCCAGTGTTGGCATCCTCGGTGTAGCCAGCGAGACGTTCGATGGCAATGACTTGGCCGATGGTGCGGAACGAGGGGAAGTTGGCATACATTTCGTTGATGAATCCCTGACGGCTGTTCAGGTAGTTCTTCTCCACCAGGGGCATGTCTCCGAGCAGAGAATCTACCAGGGCGATGGTGTTCATGGCCTTGTCGGCCTGTGTGCCGGTAATGGTGATGAAACCCAGCGGCGAGTTGGGATGTACGGGCAGCGCACGTTTGCGGAGAATGGCCTGCGTGGCGTAGGCCAGCGACCGGAATTCGCGCACTTCCTGGAAGAGCACCGACGACATGCCTCCTTCGCCGAAGTATTGGCTGAAGAGATTGGCCTTGGCGCGCTCGGCCTTGGTGGGTAGGGGTTTCACCGGGTCGTAGGTGGCGACGAGCGTCTGGCGAGACTTGGGCATGTCGAACACATAGACCACGGGCTCGTTGTAGGAAACCATGTCCTTGCCGTAATCGACGAAGGGAGCCTGGCTGCGGTCGGTGGGCAGACAGCTCTTGACGGCAGCGGCCACCTCGGCGGCGTCCAGTGTGCCGCTGTACGAAAGTGTGGAGTGGCAGCCGAGCACACGGTTGAAGGCTTCGAGCAATTCCTCGCCCGTCATTTTCTTCACCTCCTTGTAGGTCAAGCGGTGGAGTTGTGGCGACTGGCTGCCGTAGCTCATCTTGTTGAGCAGGGCCCTCAGCACGTCGGTGGATTCTTCGGTGAGCGATTTTTCGCCGCTCTTGAAGATGTCTCTCATCTTGTCGAGCGCTTTCTTGTCGGGCTGTACGTGGTTGATGAAGTGGCCCAGGAGCTGCATGGTGGGCAGAAAGTGCTTGTCGATGCCGGTCACCGTTATTGTGAAGGACTCTTCGCTGCTCTCGATGGTGAAGTCGGCACCGTATTCCTGCAGGGCTACCCCCAACTGTTGGCGGGTGAGCGAATCGGTCTGGGCGTAGTTGAGCAGAATGGACGTTGCTTCGAGTCTTGGGTCAGCTTTCTCGCCGCGGTTGTATTCAATGTTCAGTCTGAACAGGTCGTTCACGGGGTTCTTGGCCGTGTAGAGGGTGGATTGTGGACCCACGGGTGTGGTGACGGCATCTTTGTTGAAGTCGATGAGCCGCAGTTCCTTCTCGGCAGAGGGTATTTGTGCCAGTCGCTTGGCATAGGCCGATTCGGCGTTTGTGTTCTGTGGCTTCACGGGCGTGTAGCCGGGCTGCGTCACCTTGTCCTTGTCGGGCGAGCCGTATTTTTTCTTGAATCTGACGAAGGGTGCGTCGAGGTAGCGCTTGGCGGCGGCCATGACGTCGGCCTTGGTGATTTGGTCGATGGCGTTCAGTTTGTTGATATAGTCCTGCCACTTGTGGCCCGACGACATGGTCATCACCATTTGTATGCCACGTTTGTCGATGGTTTCCAGCTCGAGCAGCTCTTCGTTGCGGAGCTCTTGTTTCTGCAGCTCAACCAGTTTTTCGCTGAAGTCTCCATTGATGACGCGCCCCAGCTGGTCGAAGCATTTCTGCTCGGCCTTTGCCGATTTTGCCAGCAAGTTGGGCACCATGAGCATCAGTGCAACGCCAGCGTCGTTGAGGGCAATGGGCGAGATGGTTGCTGCGAGCAACTGGCCGTCGTTCATCAGCGAGTCGAGCATGCCAGCCTTGCCGTTGGAGAGGATTTTGGAGGCAATCTTCAGTGCGTTGGCGTCACTTTCGTAGTCGGTGGGTGCTTTGAACACCAGAGCCTCCATGCTGACCAGCGGGATGGGCAGCCTCACTTCTACGGTGCGCTCCTGGGTGATGTCGGGCAATGGCGACTTGGGGTGGTGGGGCATGGTGCCTCGGGGTATGCGTCCGAAGGTTCGCTCCAGCAGCGGCAAGATGTTGGCGGCGTCGAAGTCGCCGCAGAGCACCAGCCCCATGTTGCAGCCCACGTAGTACTGTTCGTAGAACTTCCTCATGTCCGAGAGCTTGGGGTTCTTCAGGTTCTCGGTGCTGCCGATGACGGGGTAGGCGTAGGGCTGGGTGCCGAACATTTCCTTGAAGATGGTTTCCCGCAGGTTGTTCATGGTTTCGTCCGCCTCCATGTTCTTCTCCTCATAGACGGTTTCCAACTCGCCCTGGAACATGCGGAACACGGGGTTGATGAGCCTGTCGCTGTTGAGCCAGCACCACTGTTCGATGTATTGGGAGGTGAACATGTTGTGATAGAAGGTGAAGTCGAACGATGTGCCCGCGTTCAGTGCGCTGCCGCCGTAGCGCGAGATGAGCCCGTTGAACTCGTTGGGGATGGCATATTCGCCCGCCTTCTGGCTCAGTCGGTTGATGTTTTTCTGTATTGCAGCGCGCTGTGTGGCGTCGGTGGTGGCTGCCAACTGGTCGTAGGCCACCGAGATGCTGTCGAGCCAAGGCTTCTCTTTGGCATAGTCGATGGTGCCTATTTCTTCGGTGCCCTTGAACATGATGTGTTCGAAATAGTGTGCGATGCCCGTGTTGGGACAGTCTTTGGCTCCAGCCTGCACCACCACAGCGCCGAACACTTTGGGCTGCGAGTGGTCCTCGTTGAGCCACACGGACATGCCGTTGCTCAGTTTCAACTCTTTCACTTCGAGGGGCTGGGGCGTCTGTGCCCACAGCGATGATGACCATGCCACGGTCAGCGCCGCCAACATGAATTTCAAGGAAAAGTGTTTTTTCATGTTTTTTCGTTTTGCATTCTATGTTGCAAAGATATAAATAATTGTCATTTTTGGCAACAAAAATCTTCGTTTTTTTTTCGAGAGCGAAAGCATTAGCTCTGAAGGAACTGGAAAAATACGGACAATGCAAACGTTTGCGCAACTGTAAATCAATAAAAAAAGCTAACAGGAGAACAACGTAATTGTATATTTGCTATTTTTGCAGTGTCCAAGTAGGAGGTGACGTGTCTCACGTCACAATCCGTGAATTTGTGACGTGAGACACGTCACCTCCTACTGCAAAGCGGACGAATTACTTTTAGTACGGATGCTCTTTACTTAAAAGATGAGAAAACCATATAGAGATTCATAAACCTAAATCAATAACCAAAAAATAAGCAATATGAAACATTTATTTACTCGTTCATTTATTATCGTGCTGAGCTTACTTTCTTTCAGCATGGCTTCGGCAAAACAACTTTATGTGATCGGCGATCCATTCGGTGGATGGACAGGGCCGAATAACTCCCCGGCAGAGCCCACAGCCATGACCCTAGATGAAGACGGCATTACCAACACCATCACGTTGTCACTAGATAAAACCGTATGGTGGACAATCTGCGACGGTTATGACAGTGATTGGGGTGTTTTTAACTCTACCTACCGATATGGTGTACAGCCTGGTGATGTTGAGGTGACCATGGGTGAATATCCGCTGCAGAAATGCGAAGGTACTTTTAAGATGGGTGCAGGCGAATACGTCATCACTGTAAACAGCGAAACCATGGTGATGACCATTGCTGGAAAGAAAGACGAGGTGGTGATTAACTCTATCTCCGTCTTAGGTGAAATCACTGGCGGTTGGGGGGCCGAAGAGAATGCATTCGACCTGACACAGACAGGCGACGGCATTTGGACAGGCACTATTACCGACTTTGAGACTGATGCCAAGACCTATCAATGGAAGGTTGTTGCCAACCACGAATGGGGCGTGGCAGACATTCCTTCGACGAGCGACAATCTCACTTACACCTTTGAGGAAGACGGTATTTACGACCTCGAATTCACCGTTAACGTGAAAGAACAAACCGCCGAACTCAATGCTGTAAAGAAGGGGGACGTTGTGATTGAAAAGGACTACTTCGTGGCCGGTCAGGAGGCACTTATGGGTGTTGATTGGGATCCTTCGTATCCTGACAACCAGATGGCAAAGAACGATGACGGCACCTATTCACTCAGTTTCAGTGCTACGCTGACCGCAGGTGAGACCTACGAGTTCAAGGTTGTGACCAATGGTGACTGGGATCAGCCCAGCTTTGGCGCTGACAAAGAGAACAACTACCAGTTCACCGTGGATGAAACCGGTGAATATGATATTGTCATCACCTTCGACCCGACAACTGAAGAGATTACCATCACTTTGGAAAAAGACACAACCGGTATCGGAACGATTCAAAGCTCTAAGCTCAATGTTCAAAGCAACATTTACAACCTGCGCGGACAGCGTGTCAACGCTTCCACACGTGGTATTCTCATTGTCAACGGCAAGAAGGTCGTTGTGAAGTAAACATTCGGAAATCGAGTATTAATCAGAATGGTAACTTTTAGGAAAACAGAGAAAAACAAATAAAACAGAGAAAAACAACAATGGTTTGTACTTGTTTTTACTGTTTTTCCCTGTTTTCCTTTTAATAAAGAACCAAGAACCAATGAAAAAACTGTCAACATTCATCATCGCCCTGCTGTTCCCCATGATAGGAATGGCGCAGGGCTGGCCCGCAGAATACAAAGGCGTCATGCTGCAGGCGTTCTACTGGGACTCCTTCGACCAGACCAACTGGACCATCCTGGAAGATCAGGCAGAAGAGCTGGGACAGTATTTCAACCTTGTCTGGCTGCCACAGAGTGCCGATTGCGGCGGTATGTCAATGGGTTACGACGACCTTTACTGGTTTCCCGGCCACTACAACAGCTCGTTCGGTACAGAGAATGAGCTGCGCTCGCTCATTAAGGCCTTCAAACAGGCTGGCATCGGCACCATTGCCGATGTAGTGATTAACCACCGTAAGAGCCTCGGCGGCTTCAACTTCCCCGCTGAAACCTATAAAGGTGTCACCTATCAGCTGACACAGGCCGACGTGGTGAAGAACAACGGCGGCTCTGGCAACAACGACACTGGCGAGGGATGGGACGGTATGCCTGACTTGGACCACAAGAGCGAGAACGTGCAGACCAACGTCAAAGCCTACCTCAAGATGTTGCTTGAAGACTTGGGCTACGTGGGTTTCCGCTACGACATGGTGAAAGGCTATTCGGCCTCGTTCACTGGCCAATATAATGCCGACGCTAAGCCTCAATACTCAGTAGGCGAATACTGGGACGGTAACGCCAACACGGTGAAAAACTGGATAAACGGCACCAAGGTGGATGGAGCCATTCAGAGTGCTGCCTTCGACTTTCCATTCCGCTACACTGTGCGCGATGCCATCAACTACAACGATTGGACCAAACTGGGCAATGAGAGTCTGGCTTCGAATACTGCCACCCGTCGCTATTCGGTGACCTTTGTGGAGAACCACGACACTGAAAAGCGCCAAAATGCCGCTCAAGACCCCATCAAGCGCGACACTCTGGCCGCCAACGCCTTCATGCTGGCCATGCCCGGAACGCCCTGCGTGTTCCTGAAACATTGGATTGACTGCAAGAAGGATATCAAGTCGATGATTGACGTGCGCAACGCCGTTGGCATCCACAATCAGAGCAACTACGCCAAATCTTCTTCATCAAACAAAGACTACTTCGCCATCAGTACAACAGGCACCAATGGCAGACTGCTCTGTGTGGTGGGGAAAAATGCGGGAACCTATAAGCCCGACAACGAGAACTACGTTAAAGTGCTCTCAGGCCACCACTACTGCTACTATCTGTCAAGGGACATGAACACGGCGTGGGCCGACCTCGCCTCGGGTGAATATCATACGGCACAGAAGGTGACACTCACCGCCGTGAGTACCGATGCCAATACAAAAATCGTCTATACCACCGATGGCAGCAACCCCACTGCCAGCAGCAAGCAGGTTGCCAGCGGCACCACCATCGACCTTCCTATGGGCACAGTCATCACGCTGAAGGCCGGCATCCTTGTGGGCGGAGCAGTTAAGGGCATCATCACCCGCGAATATGTGGTGCAGGAGCCTGCAATTATTGAAGTTTCGATTCCCGACTTCTGCACCCGCACAGCCGACGAAGTATGCGCTTTCTTCGAGGCGCCACGCACATGGACGCAAACCGTGAAGTGCTGGGCTTGGAACAACTCGCCTGCCGAGAACTTTACCAGTGCCAGCGGCAAATGGCCTGGCGCCGACTGCAAGCAGATTGGCTTAGCCGACAATGGCAACAAAGTGTGGAAATGGACCTGGGACGGAACACGAGAGAAAAATACCACCGTCAAAGAACCCGCGTTCATCATCTTCAGCAACAATGGTGCGCCGCAGACCGCCGACCTGACCTTTACCAATGGAGGCTATTACACCATCGACGGCTACTTCGGCTTGGTGGAGGCTGGCACCAGCGGCATCGACGTGATTGACAACAGCCCGTCGGCCAAGGGCGCTTCGGCCGTCTATAACCTGGCCGGACAACGCGTCTCGCCCATCAACCTGCCCAAGGGCATCTACATCATAAACGGCAAAAAGGTGATGAAACGATGAAAAATACCCGTTACGAACAACCTTCCATCAAGGTGTTGGCCATGGCCGACCCCTTGATGGATGTCATCGAACAGAGCGTTTCGGACGAAACGCCCGTCGTCGATGACGGCGAAACCACACTCGACGCAAAACCTATGCCTTCCTACAGCGTGTGGGAAGAATGAACCATCCAAAGACTTTGACATTTCAAAATTGAGATATGAAAAAACTGTTCACTTTCATCGCAGCCCTGTTGTTCCCCATGATGGGAATGGCGCAGGATAAAGGCTGTTGGCCGGCAAACTACGGCGGTGTGATGCTGCAGGGATTCTACTGGGATTCCTATTCCGACACCAAATGGACCAAACTGGAAGCTCAGGCCGACGAGCTGGCACAGATTTTCGACCTCATCTGGATTCCCAATTCGGGCAACTGCGGGCCTGGGCGCGGCATGGGATACATGCCCATCTGGTGGTTCGACCACAACGGCACGTTCGGCACCGAAGCCGAGCTGCGCAGCATGATCAACACGTTCAGCAGCAAAGGCGTCGGCATCATCGAGGATGTGGTCATCAACCACAAGGCCGGCGTCAGCAGCTGGTGCGACTTTCCTGAAGAAACGTGGAACGGCCACACCCTCACATGGTCGATGGCTGACATTTGCAGCAATGACGAGGCTGCCAACAACGGCTATGTGCCCACGGGAGCACAGGACACGGGCGACAACTTCGACGGTACGCGCGACTTGGACCACACCAGCACCAACGTGCAGCAAAACGTGAAGTGGTATCTTGACTTCCTGCTCAACGACTTGGGCTACGCTGGTTTCCGTTACGACATGGTGAAGGGCTACAGCGGCTGGTACACCGGTCTTTACAACGCTGCGGCCAAGCCTCGATTCTCCGTGGGCGAGTTTTGGGACGGTTACGACGCCACCAGCGCGTGGATCAACAAGACAGCCGAATACGACAATGGCAACGGCAAGTCGGCCGCCTTCGACTTCCCCCTGAAGTTCATCATCAACGACGTGTTTGGCAACAACAACTGGGACGGACTGGCCTACAAGGGGCTGGTGGGAGTCGATGAGCTGCGCCGCTGGTCGGTGACCTTCGTCGATAACCACGACACCTACCGTGACAACAGCCGGCTCAGCAGCAACGTGCTGGCCGCCAACGCTTTCATTCTTGCGCTGCCCGGTACGCCCTGCATCTTCCTCAGCCACTGGAAGCACTACAAACCCCAGTTGAAGAAAATGATTCTGGCGCGCAAGGCTGCCGGCATCACCAACCAGAGCAAAACGTGGGACTGGGAGAACGTCAGCGGAGGCCGCGTCATCGAGACCGAGGGCACCAACGGCCGTGTGCTCGTCATCAATGGCTATGTGGTTGGCAATGAGTATCTGGACCAACATCTCAACGACAACTATCAGCTCGTGGTGAGCGGCGACGCTGCCAACCCCAATTTCGCGTTTTACATGAGCAAAGACCTCACTATCCCCGAAACAATTGAGACAGAAGTAACTGGCGGTGGCATTACCATCTATGTAGATACTGACCCGACACAGACCAATGCCCATCTTTATACCTGGAAAGGCAGTGATCCACTAGGTACTTCATGGCCAGGCGACAAGGTTGAGGTTGGAAATTTCAAAACCAAGACAGTGAAAGGCAAAACATGGTACTACCGCACCTACGAGGCCATTGAACTCAACGCTATCCTGAACAACGGCAATGGCGGCAACGGCAATCAGACTGTTGATATCATGAATCTCGTCGGCGACCAGTTTTTCACGTACAGCGGTGGTGGAAACTATCAGAATGTTACCGACCAGTACATCGACTACATCTATCAGGATTTGCCTGAATGCGCCACACGACAAGAAGGTAAGACCTACGCCTACTTTGAAAACACTGGAGACTGGAACGTTGTGAATGCTTACGCTTACAATAGCGACGGCAACATAACTGCCGACTGGCCAGGAGTTCCAGCTGAGAAGGTGGGCCAATCGGCCAACGGACACGACGTGTATCGCTGGACGGCCACGGCAGGTGCTGATGTTCCGACAACCATCATCTTCAACAATGGCAATGGAAACGGCAAACAGACTGACAATTTGGAGTTTGTGAATGCCACTTACTACAATGCCGACGGCCCAGTGATGACACTAACAGTAAGCGAAAACAATGCCAACTACGCCCAGTTGTTCAACCGCAGTTTCTCTGCCGGTGTGCGCTCTACTGTTTGTCTGCCGTTCAGCCTTAACGAAGAGGAAACCGAATCACTCGCCGGAACACTCTACGAACTCACCAGCTACGAGGACGGCTTCCTCCGATTCAGCAGTGTTGACCATGCAGAAGCCTTCAAACCCTACATCTTCATTGCCGAAGAGAGTGGCAAGTCGTTCTATAAGTTTGCCAATAAAGGTATGGACGAAGGCGAAGGCGCTGTTGTTGATGCCGGGGCCAACAACGAGATTTCGTTCATCGGTACAACAGAAGCCCAAACGCTGAAATCCGACAACATGACCACCTACTACGGCTACAGCAACAACCAGTTTGTGCAGATTGGCGAAACCAACGGTGTGAAGATTGCGCCCTATCGCGCTTACTTTGCTGCTAATGCCGCCTCTGGAGCCAAGCTTAACGGCATGTTGTTTGGCGACGAGCCCGTGCCTACGGCCATTGAAGTAATTGATAATGGACAATTGACAATTGATCATTCGTCCATCTACAACCTCAACGGACAGCGAGTCGATATTTCGAACTTCAAAGTTCAAAATTCAAAGTTGGCCAAAGGTGTTTACATTATTGGCAACCGCAAGGTGGTGGTGAAGTAAATCTTCCGATACACCTTCATCAGTTGAGGGCATGCCCACGAGGCGTGCCCTCATTTTTTTGACCTTTTTCTTGGCCATCTCAAATAAAAAACGTAATTTTGCAAAAACTAAAACCAAATCATTTCTTAATGACATTACTTGTCACACCCACACTGAGTATGAGAAAAACAATTATTGCAACGGTTTGCGCAATCATTCTGTTAGTAGGCAATCTCACCGCGCAAGCCCAAAAGTATGTTGGCGGCGACATCTCGCTGCTGCCAAAGTACGAAGAGCACGGAGCAAAATTTCTCGACAACAACGGCAAGGCCATCTCAGGTCCCATGATAGACTATTTCAAGCAGCAGGGTTGGAATGCCATGCGCGTGCGCCTGTTTGTGAACCCCGAGAAAGCCTCAGCCGAACATAAGGGCGAGGGCGTTTGCCAGGACCTGGAGTTTGTGAAGGCGCTGGGCAAGCAAATCAAGGATGCCGGACTGGCCTTCATGCTCGACTTCCACTACAGCGACACCTGGACCGACCCGGGCAAGCACAGCACACCCTCGGCATGGACAAGCACCGACCCCGACCAACTGGCACAGACGCTCTACCAATACACCTGCGACTGTCTGAACGAACTGATAGAGGCTGGAGCTACCCCCGACTTCGTGCAGCCCGGCAACGAAATAACCTATGGCATGCTCTGGCCCACAGGCCACTGCTATCCCGACGGCGGCGGCCACAGCGGAGGCACCTTCGCCAACTTTGCCAAATACCTGCAAGCAGGCATCCGGGCCATTCGCGAGACCTGCCCCGAAGCGCAAATCGTCATCCAGACCGAAATGAGCAAATCGCAGAACGTCACCAACTTCTACAAGACGCTGAAGAAATATACCGACGACTACGACGTGATAGGCATTTCCTATTACCCCTACTATCACGGCACACTCACAACACTGAAAAGCGTGCTCAACACGCTGTCGAGCAACTATCCCGATAAGAAAATACAAATCGTGGAAACGGGCTATTATCACAAATGGTATCCCGACAATGCCACCTATAAAATCAGCACGTTCCCCAACTGGCCCGCCACCGATGCCGGACAGTTGCAGTTCACCAAGGACCTCATCGCCACTCTCAACGAGTACGAGAATGTTGACGGACTTTATTGGTGGTTCCCCGAGGCCAACGAGTATGGGCTGAACTGGAACACGCAGCGCGTTACAGACAATTGGTACAACGCATCGCTCTTCGACAACGAGACCGGCCGGGCCATGCAGGCTCTCTACGAGTTGAAGAACTTCCTCACCGAAGAGCAACTGGGCATCCAGACAATTGCTGATGGACAAATGGCAACTGACAATTCGACCGTCTATAACCTCAACGGCCAGCGCATCGACGTTCAACGGCCGGCGCTCAATGGCCAAAGGCCAATCCTGCCCAGGGGCATATACATTGTGAATGGCCGCAAGGTGGTGGCACAATGAGCAACAGGCACGGGCCGAAAACAGGAAAAACCGACACTTGAAACGAAAACTAAGTAACACAACCTTCTACCCTTAAATCAATACTTACTAAGAACACGCACAGGCGGACTCCGCAAGCAGACTGACGCAATAGCTGCTCCGGGGGCCGCCATTTTCTTTTCCCAATCTGCCAACAGCCCACAATTTCTCCCGACGCGGCGAAAATAACGTCGGGAGATAATTTTTTATTTCCCGACGTTGCGATGAAATTCTCTAGAAAATTTGCCACTGCTGTTTGGGAAGGCTATTTCATGGGGGCTTGTCCTGCGATTCGCGCCGTTTAAAAAAACAGCAAAAACCAATAAAAACAAACTTGAAAACCAACAAAAACAGCGGATGTGAAAACAAAAAACCTGTTTTTCCCTTGTCAGTTTTGGCTTTTTTGCGGAAAAATGCTATCTTTGCAAAAACTAATCAGTCTAATATTGAAAAATATTGAAGAATAAAGCTGTTCTCACCTTCTTGCTGCTCTTTCAGGGCTTGTTGGCCTCGGCTCAGAACACAATCGTTGACGCCGGTGGCTACAACATGTCGTATATAGGCATGAAGGAAGGACTGCCCAGCAACTCCATACAGGACATTTTCGAAGACAGCTACGGTTTCATGTGGATAGCCTCCGACGTAGGTGGTTTGGTGCGCTACGACGGCTACTCGTTCTTGCATCTGGGATTGGGTTCTCCACACTTCGCTTTCAGTGAGACTGGAGGTGGCACATTGCGCAGCAATTCGTGCCGCAACCTCTGCGAAGACCGTTTCGGGCGGTTGTGGATTGCATTCGACGAGGGGGTGGATGTGCTCGAACTGAAGACGCTACGCACGGTGTCGGCCGAAACCTTGTCCTCCTCGGCCTTGGGGAGGCAAGAGGGAGCCAAAGAGAGGGCGCAAAAACTGAAAGCACTGATGTCGCAGCCAGCCAAGCATGTCTATTGCGACTCGAAGGGCTGCATTTGGTTGATTACCGACCGCCAGGTGTGCCGTCTGTCTTTCGACGAGAACGGCCAGGTGGGCAGTCTACTGACCCACGGCTACAGTGTGCGGGCCTTCGACATTGTCATAGCCGACGTCGAGTCCGACGGAAGGCCCTGGGTGGCCATCGACGGCGGCATCTTCAGGTTGGCGCTGAACGGCGAGAAACTGGTGCGGCAGGAGGTGGCGCGCGGGCTGACGGGCGAGATAGCGGGCAACTACGTGACGTGCATGCTGCGGCAGGGCGGCATTGTATGGCTGGGCACCAACAACGGACTGGTGAACTTCAACATGGCTTCGCGCCAAACACTGCGCTATGTGCGCGGCGAGGGCGAGAACGAGTTGTCGCACCAGTTTGTCACTTGCCTCCTGACTTCCGGTCAGCAGCTCTTGGTGGGCACACTCAACGGCATCGACATACTGAGTGAGCAGGGCAAGTTTAAGCGTTGGAACGCCACGGACAAGGTGAATGCGCTGAGCAGCAACTTCGTCCACTGCATGTGGACCAGCCACGGGCTGCTCTGGATAGGCACCGACAATGCCGGCATATCGAAACTGTCGCCGCGGTTCCTCACGCTGCACAACTATTTGCACTCGTCGCTGCCTGAGAGCCTTTCGGGCGGTCCGGTGAACGCCATGCTGACAGAGGACGACGGCACTCTGTGGGTGGGGACCGTTGAGGGCGGACTGAACCGCAAGATGGCGGGCAGCGAGGCCTTCGAGCACTTTACGACGGCCAACACGGGCTTGCGCCACAACTCGGTGTCGGTGATTGAACGCGGAGCGGGCACCGACCTCTGGCTGGGCACATGGGGCGGAGGTGTCCACAAGGCCGACCGCAACCATCCCGCGACCATCGTCCCGCTGGAAGTGCAGCCCGAATACCGATACATCATCAACTATGTGGGGGCGCTGGCCTACGACCGGCTGAACAACGGCTTGTGGATTGCATCGAACGGGGGCATCTATTTCTACAACTTCGCCACGCAGCTGATAGAGGAACCCTACGACGGCTGCCGCGACGTGCGCGGCTGCATAGGCTCCATCATCGACCGCGACGGGCAACTCTGGATTGGGTGTCTGGACGGTGTTCGCGTCATCGACCTGAAGGCTCCGCGCTTCAAGGTGCGCGCCCTTCGCACAAAGTTGGACGACCCGGAAAGTGGCGTCACTGAGAAAATAACGTGTTTCTGGCAGTCGGCCGACGGCACTCTGTGGATGGGAAGCAATGGTTACGGACTCTACAAACGCACGGTCGATAAGACAGGGAAGGAGACGTTCACCAACTATACCACCGAGCAAGGACTGGCCAACAATGCCGTCAAGGGCATCGTGGAGGACAAGAACGGGCAGCTGTGGATTACCACCACCAACGGACTGTCGATGATGAACCCTCAAACGGGCAATTTCCTCAACTTTTCGGAAAACGACGGACTGCCGTCGTCGCAGTTCTACTGGAACTCCGCCGTGATAGGCAGCAACGGACAAATCTACTTGGGGGCCGAAAATGGCCTGTCGGTGCTCGAAGGGCTGAACACCAGCATGGTGTATGGAGGGAAACTGAGCTTCACGCGCTTGTACGTGGGCAACCAGGAGGTTGCCGTCCCCAGTGCTTATCTGGACGAAGACATCAGCAGGGCAAAGCGTGTGCGTCTGCACGAGAGCGACAAGTCGTTCACCATCGAGTTTTCGGCGCTCAACTACAGTGCCGACGTGCAGGGCCTTTACTGCTACCGGCTGAAAGGCTTCGACAAACGGTGGGTGCAGCTGGAGGCCGGCAAGCATGAGGTGCGCTACACCAACCTCCCGGCGGGTCACTACACGCTCGAGGTGAAATACGTGTCGGGCATGCAGAACGACGACAACGTGATCAGCATCGACATCCGCGTGACTCCCTATTTCTGGAAGAGCTGGTGGTTCCTGCTGTTGTTGGCCGTGGCATTGGCCGCCCTGGCAGTCTATTCCTACAACCGCCGGGTGGCCTATCTGCGCAAGCGCGAGGCAGAACGGTTGCTGGAGCCCATTGAGCAGGCTTTGCGCGAGAGCGACAACCCGCAGCAGGTGCAGGCCCGCATAGAGAGTTTTCTGAGCAATCAGCGGCGCTACAGCCAGAGCTCGGCCAAGAGCGTTGAGGCCGATGCCGTTGAACAGGAAAAGAACACAGTGCCTTTCATGGACCGTGTGATGGCCATCATCGAGAAGAACTACATGAACTCAGAATTCGGCGTGACCGAGTTTTGCGAGCAAATGGGCATGAGCCGCAGCCTGCTGGCCAAAAGGCTCAACGAAGAGGTGGGGCAGAGCACCACACAGTTCATCCGCAACTATCGTTTGGACATTGCGCGCCAGATTTTGCGCAAGGCTGACCAGCGCAACATCGCCGAGATAGCCTTCAGCGTGGGGTTCAATGACCCCAAATATTTCACCCGTTGCTTTACGAAACTCTACGGAGTGAGCCCCAAATCGTTCGACGAGCGTTCGGCTGCTGTTGCCAGCGAACCCGCCGACACGGCTGCCGACGGAACGATTGCAGCCGAGGCGGAAGAGCCACGCCAAGCACAATAGCGGCGCGAGAATCCGGCGAATGATATAAAGAGAAACCTTTTTGAAACATCCATTGTTGACCATAAACACCATGATTGAAAAACAGAAAGACCGCCATTTCGAGGTGGACATTTTGACGCGGCTAATTTTTGCCGAACGGAGCAAAATCGGACCTATAGCTCATTTTGCAGGAT
>DFFM01000047.1 GCA_002369515.1 Prevotella sp. UBA3776
TTTTTATTTGTTTTGTAAGACTCCTTGTTTTTGTTGGTTTTTCTTTGTTTTTATTGGTTTTTGAAAAAGACGCGGAGCGTTCAACCTACTGTCTCTTTTGAGTATATTTCTCATGAGTCGGGGATTTTAAATCCCCTCCAACACGAGGGGGCTCCCGCTAACTTCCAGAAAGCGGAGCTTTCGAAACTTGAATTATTCTAATACGGTGTCTTTCCGCACACCCATTCATTTCCCAATGCCCAGATATTCGCAGAAGCGTTCGGGCTGATGGTTCATGACAAGCTGTTCGGGAAATTCGGTTTCCTGCAGCAGGGGCCACAGCCGCGAGTAGTCGGCAATCTGATAGGAGATGTGGGCGTCGCTGCCCAGTATGATGGGCACCTCGTAACGTTTGCACAGACGCAGAATCTCCAGATTGTTGGGTCGAGCCATGGTTTTGTTTCGCGCGGGCGAAAGGGTGTGGTTGTTGATTTCCAACAGCGTGTGGCATTCTTTTGCGGCCAGCACGATGGGCTCGAAGAGCAGTTCGGCGGAGCCGTCGCCCGGATGGCTGATGATGTGGACGTAGGGGTTGCGCACCACGTTGAGCATGGCCTGTGTGTTCTCCTCGCGGGTGCCTCCCCGCCAGCACTGTGCGTGAATGCCCGCAATGCGCACGTCCAGGTAGCGCATGTAGTCGGCCGGCATGTCGAGCGTCCCGTTGGTGTCGAGGATGTTCATTTCGCAGCCCATGAGCAGTCGCAGACTCCCGAATTGGCGCGGCACCACGTGGTTGTTGCGGAAGTAGAGCAGCGGGCAGGTGCCCTCGATGGCCGGGCCGTGCTCGGTAATGCCCAAAATTTGCAGATTTTTTTCGGTGGCAGCCTGGACCATTTCCTGCAAACTGCTGTAAGCGTGGCCCGAGGCCAGGGTGTGGGTGTGGACGTCGAGAAGTATTTCCATGAGGTGTGCGTTTTTTTGTTCAGGGTGCAAAGATAGTTTAAAAACGTTGAAATCTGTCGTTCTTGGCGATTATTTTTTTGCTCGCAGCCCTCATTGTTCATATATTTGTTGTATCTTTGCAGACGCTTACACGACGAAATCGTGGGCGTGGCAAAAAAAGGAAAGACATGAATTTGTCAAAACAAATCAAAGGTTCCATAGCAACAAGGACAGCTTTGCTGGTGCTCATGCTGGTGGCCATTGTGCTGTCAGTGACCGAGGTGTGGCAAATAGTGTATGTGCGCCGCATCGTCTCCAAAGAGATGCACCAGCAGGCCACTTCGTCGCTCGAGGGAGCCGTGAAGGTGATAGACAAGCATGTGTCCACCGTGGAGTCGTCGGTGGTTACGGCGGCTTCGTATGCCAACATGTTTGCACCCCACGAGATGCTTTCCTACACGCTGCTGGAGTCGCTCATCAAGGGCAATGAAGACATTGCCGCCGTGACGCTGCTCTACCGCAACAACTTCTTTCCCGACGAGGGGCGTTACTTCGCGCCCACCATCTCGCGCGACCCCGTGACGAAGAAGTTGAGCACCTACGACATCGGCGGCCCCGACTACCAATTCAACTATTTGGAAACCGACAGCAACTGGGTTTACAGCAACAAACTGGACGGCGGCTACTGGTGTCTGCCATTTGTCGATTCGATGAAGACCAACCGCACGTTCATCACCTACTCGGTGCCGCTGCACGACAAGGTGGGGAGCATCTATGCGGTGTTGTGCGCCGCGGTTGACCTGAACTGGATTCAGGATGTGGTGAAGAACTCCAAGCCCTATTCGTTCTCGTACGTCACATTGCTGAGCCGCGACGGAAAGTATCTCTGCCACCCCGATTCCAGCTACATTCTGACGAAGTATGCTCTCGACATTGCCCGCGAGACAAACAACGACAAAGAGTTTCGGCTGATGAAGCGCATGCTCGACGGCGAGTCGGGCAACATGGCCTTGGACGCCAAATCCACCCCGCTGCCCGACAGCATGGATCTGGAGGGCGACTTCGTGGTTTACTACGCCCCCATCGACAGGGTGAAATGGGCTATCGCCTTCACCATTCCGAAGGACAAGATTCTTGAAGAGCCCAACATCCTGATGAAAAACATGATTCTGCTGCTGTTGCTGCTCTTGGGCATCATCTCGAGCATCATCTACGTCGTCATCAAGTCGCAGCTGAACCCAATGAGGGCTCTGGCCGAATCGACGCGCGACATCGCCCAGGGAAACTTCAACGTGAAGTTGCCCGCCATCAAGACCAACGACGAGATACGCCATTTCCGCGACGTGATAGAGGACATGCAGACCTCGCTGGGCACGTACGTCGAAAAGTTGCGCGCCACAACGGCCAGCAAAGCCAGCATGGAGAGCGAACTGAAGGTGGCCAGCAACATACAGAAGTCAATGCTGCCCAAGGTGTTCCCGCCCTTTCCCGAGCGCAACGACTTGGACATCTTCGGACTGCTGAAACCGGCCAAAAGGGTGGGAGGCGACCTGTACGACTTCTATCTGCGCGACGAGAAGCTGGTGTTCTGCATCGGGGATGTGAGCGGCAAGGGGGTGCCCGCCGCGCTGGTGATGGCCGTAACCCGTTCGCTCTTCCGCACACTCTCGACCCGCGAGAGCAACCCTGCGCGCATTGTCATGGGCATCAACGAAGCCATGTGCAACCAAAACTCGTCCAACATGTTTACCACGCTCTTCGTGGGAGTGCTCGACCTGCCCACCGGGCGGCTGCACTACTGCAACGCCGGCCACAACCCGCCGCTGCTGATTGGGCGTGAGGCCCAGCTGCTGCCCGTGGAGTCGAATGTGCCCGTGGGAACCGTGTCGCAGTGGAAGTACTCGTTGCAGAACGTCGAGATCACTCCGGGCACGGCCATCTTCCTCTATACCGACGGACTGCCCGAAGCCGAGGACAAAGACAACAACCAGCTGGGCGATGAACGGATGATGGAGAAGGCACAGGAGGCCGCCATCCAAATGGGCCATTCAGCCGACGGCCAGGGTGGACATGCAGAAATGCTGGTCAATGTGTTTGCCGACGCTGTCAGGGAGTTTGTGGGCAACGCCACCCCAAGCGACGACCTGACGTTGCTGGCCATCGAATACACCAAGAAGACAAAGGAAACACTCATGCAGCGCAGCATCACACTGCCCAACGACGTGCAGACACTGCCACAGCTGAACGCCTTCGTTGACGAAATCAGCGAGACGCTGCAGCTGGATGCCTCCACCAACATGCAACTCAACCTGGCCATCGAGGAGGCCGTGGTCAACGTCATGAAGTATGCCTATCCGCAAGGCATGACCGGCGAAGTGGACATCGAGGCTCAGGCCGACGACACGAAGTTGATCATCATCATCAGAGACGAAGGGGCGCCATTCGACCCGACGACCATGGGCGATGCCGACGTGACGCTCTCGGCCGAAGACAGACCCATTGGCGGACTTGGCATTTTCATCGTCAGACAGTACATGGACTCCATCAACTATGAGCGGGTGGACAACACCAACGTGCTGACACTGCGCAAGAATCTGGGAAGCCTGCCCAAAGCATGACCGAAAGAACAGAGCATGACCGAAAGAACAGAGCATGACCGAGAGAAACCATCTCGGTGAAGATGAAGATAAAAGAAAACAACCAATAAAAAAACCAAATGTTATGAATACTACAATTAAAGAAGAGAATGGCAACTTGATTGCAGTCTTCGAGGGCAGGCTCGACACCGCCGCCGCCTCGCAGACCGAAAAGGATGTGAAGCCGCTTGTGGAGAGCAACGGAATGGACATCGTTCTGGACTGCACCCAGCTGAGTTACATCTCGTCGAGTGGGTTGCGCATCTTCCTGGGCATTCTGAAAGCTGCAAAGCCGCGCGGCAGCCATGTCTATATCACGGGCTTGAGCCAGGATTTGAAGAACGTGTTCGCAATGACAGGCTTCTCCAATCTGTTTGAGTTCAAATAAATGGACTTCACCCTCGACACGCACGCCGAAGAGTTGTTGGTGCAGTATTATGAGCAGATACCGAGGCTCGTAAAACTGCAAGAAACGGCCTATACCCTGTTGGACCAAATCATCCGTCAGCAAGGCATCTACATCACCGCCATTGAGCGCAGACTGAAGTCAGTAGAGTCGCTCAAGGGAAAACTTGAGCTCAAGGGTGGCAAGTATGCTCGTTTGGAGGACATTACCGACTTGGTGGGGCTGCGAGTCATCACGTTCTACACCCACGACGTTGACAAGGTGGCCGCCTTGGTGAACCGTATCTTCGAGGTGGATTGGCAGAACTCCGTCGATAAGCGCAAGTTGCACCAACTGAACAGTTTCGGTTACAACTCGCTACACTATGTCTGCCGGTTGCCCAAGTCGAAAGTCGATGACCCGCGCATGGCCGACATTCCCTTCGAACTGCAAATGCGCACTGCCTTGCAGCATGCCTGGTCAACCATTGAGCACGACATTGGCTACAAATTCGACATCCAGATACCGCGCGAATACATGCGCCAGTTCAACAGACTGGCCGGTATGCTCGAATTGGTTGACGACGAATTCAGCCGTCTGCGCAATGCAGTGGCCGACTATCGGCGGAGAGTGCAGGGTTTTGTCAAGTCGGCAAAGTTCAACGAGGTGCCATTCTCGTTGAGCACCTATCGCAGTTTTCTCGAACTGAAACCCCTCGAACGGCTCAACCTGCGCATTGCGGCCATCAACCAGGCTGAGCTCTTTCCCGCGTCGTTGCTGCCATTCTTTCCACTGCTCGAAAAGTTCGGCATGAACAGTCTGGGCGACGTGCAGCGGTTCATCAGCGACAATTCCGATGATGCCTTCAAACTGGCCACGCTTCAGCTGGCCGTCACCGACCTCGACATCCTCTCGGAAGCCATCGGCATGCAGAATCTCTGTTTCGTCCATGTGATGAAGCAAGGATGGGGCGTTGAAGGCGTGAAGCTGGTTTTCGACACATTGGCTCCCTACGAACCGAGCAACCTGCATTTGGCCGAACGGTTGGTGAAACAGGCTGCCGTGCTGCCATTTGCCCAACAGTCAAACTCACAAACAACGCTTGCAGAACATGAGCAACCAAACCATTGATTCCAGCTTGCTCGACCGCGCCATCATGTTTGCCGTCAGAGCACATGCCAACACCGAGCGCAAGGGAAAGGGATATCCCTACATTGTGCATCCGATGGAGGCCGTGGCCATCGTGGCCACCATGAGCAACGACCAGGAACTGCTGGCCGCTGCCGCTCTTCACGACACACTCGAAGACACCGACACCACCGTGGAGCAGCTTCGCCAGGAGTTCGGACAGCGGGTGGCCCAGTTGGTGGAAGCCGAGACCGACCATCATCTTTCAGGCGACAAAACGCAGACATGGCACCAACGCAAACAGGAAAGCATCGACCGACTGGCAGCTGCATCCAAGGACGAACTGATGGTGGCGCTGGGCGACAAACTCTCCAACATGCGAGGCATTGCCAACGACTATGCCGCCTTGGGCGACGAAGTGTGGCAGCGCTTCCACGTGAAGCAAAGGGACGACCACGCCTGGCGGTTTCGCCAGTTGGTAAAGGTGTTTGCTCCTCTTGCCGACACCCCTGCTTATCGGGAGTTCGCACAGCTGGTGGACAGTGTGTTCGGGCGTACCGAGGGGGAAGAGAATCAAAGCTGAAGACATCCATGTAACATGTTATTATTGATGGATCACAGTATTATTATTGATGGATCACAGTTTTCTGGAAAAAGAATAGTAAGATGAGACACTTGGTAAGTTTGTTTCTCCTGTCGTTGAGCCTGTTGCTGGGCACAAGGAGTGGAACAGATTCGATGCCGGTCATGGCGGCCAGCACAGTCGATTCTGCTGAACGGACTGTTTGCCTGACGGTTGACGACGAAAAGAATCATGACCAACGCGACAGACTTACCGACGCTCGTGCTTGCGAAGAAGAAACCTCGAAGGCTGTCCTGACCGACGGGCAGGCTGCCCACCGAATAGCCAGTTCGCGTCCGCAACGCCTTCTTCCCGTCTATCCGGTAAAACCCAACCGCGTTTCGGCGCGGTTGCTGATGCAGTTAACCCATTGTAGAACCTTCCAATCATCGCCTTTCGATGGGAGGGGGCGCACCGAAAGCGCACCCTTCCAGTCGGCCGCCTCTTGTGCCTACTATGTGTTTGCACTGAGGCGAATTCTTTGTTAGGGTTGTCGTTTGTTTTTGTTTCGGCGGTTCTTTCGCAAAGAGCTGTCCGGCATTCATTCACATTTTTATTCAAAAGACATTTCATAAAAACAAACAAAACCCCAAAAACAAAAAAATGGCAAGTTTTAACAATTTGGAGATGGCTCAGGCCCTCTCCCACGATAGTCGTGTCACCATAAATAAAGGATTCCTTGGTTTTGGTGCCAAGGTGGTTTATCAACCCACACAGTCGCCCATCCACGTGATGCTCAGAGAATACAACGCCGACAACGGCGCACGTATGGAGAATCTCATCAATGCACCGGCAGACCGCTTGGAGGCAGAGGTGGAAAAAGGAAAGGACATCCAGGACGCCCAAATAGGCAGCATGCACTTGGAAGCGTGCATCAGCCGCGACAGACAGTTCGTGGCTCTGCAGATGTTCCATTTTGTCGATTTCAAGTACAAGCCCGTCACCCCGCTCCGCATTTTTGAGGGACACGAGGCACAGCTTGTCAGTAGTTTGTTCTAATCTCGGGAACGTGCCCTGAAGGGCCTTTCTTTCCCGCTTTTATACGAGCAAACACCCTTCCTCATGGTGCAGAACAGTCGGTCTGCACTCAGGAGGAAGGGTGTTTTCATGGGTCTTTGGCCCATCAGAACGTAAAAACTTTGGCGGGAGGAGAGATTTTTCAGGAAAAAAAGTTATCTTTGCATTATTGTTTACAACAAACTGCACAATTACAAAAACAACATCAAACTGATCTCAGAAATGAAACACATTGTTCTCCTCCTCACAGCCTTTATAGCTGCAACGTTCCCAACTTTGGCACAAACCCAATCGTGGACAGCCGACAACGGCAACGGAACCTTCACCAACCCGCTGTTTTACGATGAGTTTTCCGACCCTGACATCCTGCGCGTAGGCGACGATTATTATCTGGCCGGGACTACCATGCACACCGTTCCGGGGCTTGTCATCCTGCATTCGAAGGATTTGGTCAACTGGGAAAACGTCAGTTATTGTTTCGACCGATTCGACTTCAAGGACGATGCCTTCGCGCTGCGCAACCACAAGGAAATCTACGGCCAGGGCATCTGGGCTCCCTGCATACGCTATGCCAACGGGCAGTTTTATGTCTATTCGAACGTCAACGGGAAGGGACTGCAGTGTTACACCAGCAAGGATATTCACGGCCCCTGGAAGCATCACAACATGAAAGGGCGCATCTACGACCTGAGTGTGCTTTTCGACGACGACGGCAAGATTTACGCCATTCATGGATACGGCGAGGTGAAATGCACCGAGTTGAAGGCCGACATGAGTGGTCCCAAGGAGGAGACTGAGCGAGTCATCATTCCTGAAGGCAACGCCGTTGGCGAAGGTCACCACATGTACAAGATAAATGGCATGTACTACCTCATCTCCACCGACTACCGCCCCAACGGACGAACGCTTTGCTCGCGCTCAAAGAGCATTTGGGGACCCTACGAGACCATCACCATCACGGCAGACGAGACTTTCGGCTACCATGCTGCCTCGCTGACCCAGGTGCCCGAAGGCGAACAGTATCGCATCGGCCACGACGGAACGAAGTTTGGCATTCCCGAAGTGGACAAGGATGCAACGGCCTGCGCCAACATCCATCAGGGCGGCATTGTGGAGGATCAGAGCGGACAGTGGTGGGCGTTGTTGATGATGGACTTCCATTCCATCGGCCGCACCGTCACGCTGGCCCCCATCACGTGGAAGGACGGTTGGCCCATGCTGGGACTTGAGGGCAATTTGGGGCGCGCACCACGCACGTGGTTCAAGCCCAACATCGAGGCCGGCGGGGTGAAGCCCCATGCGCCCTACGAGCGCAACGAAGATTTCAACGGAAAGACGTTGGGAAGGGTGTGGCAGTGGAACCACAATCCTGACGATTCGAAGTGGAGTCTGACCGGAGGCCGTCTGCGGCTGAAAACCATGCCTGCCGAACAGTTGATGTGGGCCCGCAACACGTTGACCCAGCGCGCCATCGGCCCCACCAGCATCACCACCGTCGAGCTCTATACCAAGGGCATGAAAGACGGCGACGTAGCGGGTTTGGGCAACATCAATGTGCCCTGCTCGTGGATAGGAATTGTGAAAGAAGGAAAGAAAACCACCCTCCGTTGTTTCGAACAAGCCGTCAACGATACGCTCAATCTGCCTGTCTCTCTCGATTTGACGGGTGATAAGATATGGCTCCGCATGGTGGGCGACTTCGACCACGATAAGGCCACCTATTATTTCTCATACGACGGAGAGCAGTTTCAGCCACTGGGACGAGAAATGAAGCTTTCCTATCAGCTCATCACCTTCCAGGGGTCGCGCCACGCGCTCTTTGCCTTCAACAAGAACGGCAAACAGGGCGGCTATGCCGAGTTCGACAACTTCACGGTTGAAGAGCCGCAGGCCGACCGCAGCCAGAACATTCCCTTCGGCAAGACCTTCAGGATTGTCAATCTGGCCACAGGCAAACCCATGGTGGCCTTGGAGCATGGCCTGATGTACGATACGGATGCCGCCGACCGCTCGCTGCAAACCCAATTCCGCCTGATTGATCGCGGAAAGGGGCGTGTGCTGCTGCAGTGTGCCGACGGCCGCTACGTGTTCGTTTCGGGCTACGGGCTTGCGGGCGACGTTCGTCTGACCAACGACGAGTCGTTGGCCGAGGAGTTCCTGTGGCAGGACTATCTCAACGGCGAGTTCATGCTCATGTCAACGCGCACACACCGCTATGTAGGCAAGAGCCCCACGACAGGAAGTCCTTACTCAATGGATTTCACAGGAGCTGACCCTGCCCGTCGGAACGGAGCTGTGTTTCGCTGGGAGCAGTAGGCGGGAAAAGACCGTATAGGTTGGCGTCTATCATGTCGGTGACAATTTGGAAGTCGTGGGGATTGCTCTCGAATTTCACATTGTCACCGTCAACGATGATGAGGTTGCCCTTATAGCCGCCAATCCATTCTTCGTAGCGTTTGTTGAGACCTTCCAGATAGTCCAGGCGGATGGTCTGCTCGTATTCGCGGCCGCGTTTCTGTATCTGAGCCACGATGTTGGGTATGGACGAGCGGATGTAGATGAGCAAGTCGGGCATCTTCACGAGCGACATCATCAGGTTGAACAAGTCGGTGTAGTTGTCGAAGTCGCGGTCGCTCATCTTTCCCTGCCCATGAAGGTTGGGCGCAAAGATGCATGCGTCTTCGAAGATGGTGCGGTCCTGGATGATGTACTCCTTGCTGCGCGAAATCTCTACAACCTCCTTGAATCGCTTGTTGAGGAAATAGATTTGCAGATTGAACGACCACCGCTCCATGTCCTCGTAGAAGTCGGCGAGGTAAGGGTTGTTATCTACCGGCTCGAACCTGGGCGTCCAGCCATATCTTTTGGCAAGCATCTTGGTCAGTGTGGTCTTGCCGCATCCGATGTTTCCTGCTACTGCTATGTGCATATTTGTTTATTGTGTTTAGTCTTTAATTTGCTTTTTTCTTCTCACTGCTGGTCGGCAAAGAGGCCGAAGAGTTGGGCGTCTATTCTGTCCACGATGCCAGCAAAGTCTTTCTGGTTGTTCAGAAAGTCTATTTTGTCAACCTCAACCACGAGCACCCGCCCTTTGTACTTGTTGAAGATGAAGTCTTCGTAGCGCTGGTTGAGGTTTTCAAGGTATTCCAGTTTGATGCTCTGTTCGTAGTCGCGTCCGCGTTTCTGGATGTTGCCCACCAGGTGCGACAGACTGGCTCGCAGATAAATCATCAGGTCGGGCAGTCTGACCACCTGCATCATCTGTTCGAACAGCTCCATATAGGTGTTGAAGTCGCGGTCGCTCATGTTGCCCATTGCTTTGTTGGTTGCGGCAAACACATAGACTCCTTCGAAGATGGAACGGTCCTGTACGATGGTCTCCTTGGCGTGTGAAATCTCGATGAGGTCGCGGAAGCGTTGTTTCAGAAAATAGACTTCCAAGTTGAACGACCACCGGGCTATGTCCTTGTAGTAGTCGTCCAGATAAGGATTGAAATCGACGGCCTCGAACTGTGGTTTCCATCCGTAGTGCTTTACGAGCAGGTTGGTGAGTGTGGTTTTTCCGCTGCCGATGTTTCCGGCTATGGCTATGTGCATGTTTCTTCTTCAGATTTTGTTTTGTTCTTGTTTTCCTTGGTGGGGCATTTCAGCGATATTTTGCAAAGTTACAAATTTTCGTTGAATAACGAGGGCTGTCGGAAGTGAAAAATGGATTGTTTTTTGACATTTGTCATGAGAATGCAATTTGTTGATAAATTCGGTTGCCAAAATCTTTGAATATAGGTGGGAATTTATTAACTTTGCAGCAGTTTTTTTCATAACACAGGTATATATAAAATAGGTATGGGTGGCTTTTTTGGAACCATTTCCGTAAAAAACTGCGTGAACGACTTGTTCTATGGCACCGATTACAACTCGCATCTCGGTACTAAGCGTGCAGGCCTCGTCACGTTTGACAAAGAACGCGGTTTTTGCCGTTCTATCCACAGTTTGGAACGCAATTACTTCCGTTCAAGGTTTGAAGATGAACTGGATAACTTCTTTGGCTGTCAAGGCCTGGGTGTCATCAGCGACACCGACCCACAGCCCATCATTGTCAATTCTCACTTGGGTCGTTACGCTGTCGTAACGGTTGCAAAAATCAACAATCTTCCTCAAATCGCTGAAGACCTGATGAATCAGCGCATGCACTTCAGCGAGATGTCGGCCAACAAAATCAATCAGACCGAACTGGTGGCTCTGCTCATCAACATGGGCAACTCGTTTGTCGAAGGCATCAATCTGGTCTATAAGAAGATTGAGGGCTCGTGCTCGATGCTGATTCTCACCGAGGACGGCATCATCGCCGCGCGCGACTTCCTTGGGCGAACCCCCATTGTGGTGGGCAAGAAGGAAGGTGCCTACGCCGTGACCAGTGAGACCACCAGTTTTCCCAATCTGGACTACAAGGTGGTGCGCGACCTCGGACCGGGCGAAATCGTTCGGCTTTATGCCGACCGTATGGATGTGTTGCAGCAGCCCTTCAAGCGCAAGCAGATTTGCTCGTTCCTGTGGGTATATTATGGCTTCCCCTCGAGCGACTACGAGGGCATCAATGTCGAGGCCGTGCGCGAAGCCAACGGAAAAGCCATGGGTGAGCAGGACGACACCGATGTGGACTGTGTCTGCGGCATTCCCGATTCGGGCGTGGGCATGGCGCTCGGCTATGCCGAAGGCCACAAGGTGCCCTACAAGCGGGCCGTGCTGAAATACACGCCCACCTGGCCCCGCAGCTTCACTCCCGGCAACCAAAGCCGCCGCAGCCTGGTGGCAAAGATGAAGCTCATACCCAACAGTGCCATCCTGAAAGGCCAGCGGGTGGCTTTCTGCGACGACTCCATCGTGCGTGGCACTCAACTGCGCGACAATGTGCGCACGTTCTTCGAGTATGGAGCCAAGGAGGTTCACTGCCGCATTTCCTGTCCGCCGCTGGTCTATGGTTGTCCCTACATCGGGTTCACTTCGTCCAAGAGCGACCTGGAACTCATCACTCGCCAGATTATCAAGGACTTTGAGGGAGACGACCACATCAACCTCGACAAATACGCCACCACCGATTCGCCCCAATACACGCGCATGGTGAACGAGATAGCCCGTCGTCTGGGGCTGACCACCCTGAAATTTGCCAAGCTCGAATCGCTTGTCGATTCCATCGGTTTGCCCAAGTGCGACGTGTGTACCCACTGTTTCGATGGCTCAAGCTACTGCCACGAACAGGATGGGCAAGAGTGGTTCTGAGGAATCATGGGAGTGTGGCAGTAAGGAGGATAAATGGATATTCAAAGCCTAAAAAACAATAACATCAAAATGGGAAAAATAGTAATCAACTCATACGATGAGTTTGCAGCCCACTTGGGCGAAGAACTCGGTTGCTCCGACTGGTTGGAAGTCAGCCAGGAGCGTATCAATCTGTTTGCCGATGCCACGCTCGACCACCAGTGGATACACGTCGATACGGAGCGCGCCGCAAAGGAGAGCCCTTATAAGAGTACCATAGCCCACGGCTATCTGACGCTTTCGCTCTTGCCCTACATGTGGAATCAGATCATCCAGGTGAACAACATCAAGATGCTGGTGAACTACGGCATGGACAAGATGCGTTTCGGACAGCCCGTCATCACGGGCAGTCGTGTGCGGCTGGTCACTAAGTTGCACAACATTCAGAACCTGCGCGGCATCTGCAAGGCGGAGATTTCTTTCACAATAGAAATCGAAGGCCAGCGCAAGCCCGCACTCGAGGGCATCGCCTCATTCCTCTACTATTTCATTTGAGCGGGGGGGGCGCATCTTAGGCACCGTTTGCCAGACACATCAAACAAAACGAGGAACTAGCCTGACTGGGCATAGTTCCTCGTTTTGCTTTTCTTGCAGATAGGTCATTCTTCGGCTCATCCTTCTTCTTCCTTCTCTTTCTCCTTGCCGTAGGTGTCCTGTTTCAGCTCTTCCACAAACTGGCTGATACGGGCAAGTTCGCGCGGAATGCGTATGTTTTGCGGACAATGGGGCTGGCACTGGCCGCATTGGATGCAGTGGTCGGCCTGTCGGAGACGGGGCACGGTGCGGTCGAGTCCGATGAGGTAGTTGCGTCGCAGCCGTCGGTAGTCGGGGTCTTGCGCATCTTGTGGCAGCAACCCCTCGTTCTTGCACTTGTTGTAGTGAACGAAGATGGCCGGTATGTCGATGCCGTAGGGACACGGCATGCAGTATTTGCAGTCGTTGCAGGGAATGTTTTGCAGCCCCACCAATTTGCGTGCGATGTCTTCATGGAGAAACTTCTGCTCGTCGGCCGTGAGCGGTTGCAGGGGGCAGTAGGAGAGCAGATTGTCCTTGAGGTGTTCCATGAAGGTCATTCCGCTCAGCACGGTGAGTACGCCCTCGGGCGTTCCGGCATATCGGAAAGCCCACGACGCAACGCTTTTCTGCGGGTCGCGCTGCTTGAGCTCGCGCATGAGGAACTGGGGAAGGTTGGCCAACCGCCCGCCGAGCAGCGGCTCCATGATGACGGCAGGAATGCCCCTCTTCTGCAGCTCGGCGTATAGGTAGCTGGCGTCGGTGTTGTCGTTGTTGATTTCGTTGGCGAAGTTCCAGTCAAGATAGTTGAGCTCAATCTGCACGAAGTCCCACTGATACTTGTCGTTCATGGAGAGCAGGTAGTTGAACACGTTGACATCGCCGTGATAGGAGAACCCGAGGTTGCGGATGCGCCCGGCCTTGCGCTCCTCTACAAGATAGTCGAGCATGCCGTTGTCCACATATCGGGCGTTGAAGGCCTCCATGCCTCCTCCTCCGATGCTGTGGAGCAGATAGTAGTCAATGTAATCCACTTGCAGCTCCTTCATCGAGTTGTGGTACATCTCGATGGATGCTTCGCGCGTTTGCGTTTCGGGGCTGAAGTTGGACAGTTTGGTGGCCACAAAGTATTTGTTGCGCGGGTGGCGGTGCAGGGCTGTGCCCGTGCAGCGTTCGGAGAGTCCGCGGCAGTAGGCGGGCGACGTGTCGAAGTAGTTCACGCCGTGCTCAATGGCGTAGTCCACCTGTCGGTTGATCATTTCCTGGTCGAAGTCTTCCTTGCCTTCAATCTGTGGCAGACGCATCATGCCGTACCCCAGGAGCGACACTTTCTCCTTGGTCTTGGGGTTGGTGCGGAAGGTCATCTTGCCAACGGGTGGCTCCACCTGTTTCTTGTATTCGTCTTTGATTTCTTCCTCGGCCTTGCTTTTGCAGCCTGTCAAGGCCAAGGTGGTGGTGGCTGCGCCTGCTCCGAAGAGTTTCAGAAACCGGCGGCGCGATATGTTTTTGTCTTTCATTGTTGTTTTTCTTCTTTACGTTGATGTTTATACCTCCTTGTGTAGTTCGTGGCCTTCCACGTAGATGGCCGAGAACGGACGTGCCGGGCAGAGATTCTCGCAGGCACCACAGCCGATGCAGCGGCTCTCGTTGACCGCGGGGATGTAGGCCGACTCTTCGTCGTTGGGGTCGGAGGGTATCATTTCGATGGCTCCCACGGGGCAGTGGCGGGCGCAGTTGCCACACTCCACTCCGTCGGTCAGCGGAACGCAATTCTTCTTTATCCACACGGCGTGGCCAATTTGGGTGGACGCCTTCACCTCCTTGGTGATGGGCTTGATGGCTCTCGTTGGGCATACGTCGGCACAGCGCGTACACTCGGGGCGGCAGTAGCCCAGTTCGTAGGACATGACGGGCTGCATAAAGCTGCTGAGGCTGTTGGAAGGCCGCAACACCTGATTGGGACATTCCGACACGCACAACTGACAAGCTGTGCAGTGCTGGGCCATGTTTCGTGCGCTCATGGAGCCCGGCGGCGTGATGGGCGTCTGGCGTTCGGGCGCCACTTTCTCCTGAATGACGGCCAGCCCGCCATCCACTTTCTTCTTGTCCTGTGCCATGGCTGCCGTGGTTGCCATGGCAGCACTCAGCAGGAAGGCGCGCTTTCCGCCATCCACGCTGGCATTTCCTGCGTTTCCGGAGATACCGGATTCTCCGGATTTTCCGGAATCTCCGGGCTTTCCGGTTTTTCCGGAATTTCCGGGCTCACTGCCTTTTGTGCTGAAGCTTCCTGGAGCATAGCTTAGTGCGCCGAAATGGCATTTGTCTATGCAGTTGCCGCACACCACGCAGCGGCTGTAATCCACCGTGTGGGTCTTGTAGTCTATGCAGGCGGCCTTGCAGTTCTTTGAGCAGAGCGAGCAGTTGCGACACTTGTCGGCATCGAATCGTATCTTGAACCACGAGAAACGTGCGAAGAAACTCAGTGCCGTTCCTACGGGACAGATGGTGTTGCAGTAGGTGCGCCCGTTGCGCCAGGCCAAGGCACTGACCACCAGCAGCGTGACGGCGGCTACGGCGAGCACCACGCCAGCCGCGGGCACCAGCACTTCGGTGTGATAGAAAGCGTAGCTGTCAGCGCGCTCGGCCAACTCGGCCAGCACGTTGTTGCCAAATTTCCAGATGGGCTGGAAAATCATGGTGGCAATGCGCCCGTAGGCAGAGTAGGGGGCCAGCAGCTGTACCACCGAGCCTATGCCCGCCACGAGGGCCACCACCATGATGCCCAGCATCGGGTAGCGCAGCCAGGAAACGGCTTTCGAATAGGTGTACTTATTCTTCTTGCGGCGCAAACGTGCCACCACATCCTGGAAAACGCCCAGCGGACAGATGACCGAACAATAGATGCGTCCGAACACCAGCGTGAGCAGCAGCAAAGCGATGATGACCAGCGCGTTGAGAGCAAGGACTGCTGGCAGGAACTGAATCTTCGCCATCCATCCCAGCCAGTGGTGGAGCGTTCCCGTGAAGTCGAGGAACAGCAGGGTGATGCCGACGAAGAAGATGGTTGCCAAGGCAATTCTGATTTTTCTTAGCATAATGTTTTTTTGTATTGATTTTTAGTTCTTATTTATTTGTTTCTTAGTTTTCTTCTTGTTTGCCCTCACGGTTGGTCAGCGCAACGATGGCGATGCTCGCCTCGTAGAGCAGCCAGATGGGCAGGGCGACGATGAAGAGGGTCAGTGCGTCGGTGGTGGGTGTTATGACGGCCGCCACAATGAGTATGACCACCAAGGCGTGGCGGCGGGTCTGCCGCATGAAGCTGGCCTTGAGAATGCCCATGACGGCCATGAGCCAGCACACAACGGGCAATTCGAACACCACTCCCATGATGAAGCTCATGCCGATGAGCGTGTCCATGTAGGACTGCAGCGTGAGCATGTTCTCCACGTCGGCGCTCACTTGGTAGGTGCCAAGGAAGCGCACCGTGAGCGGGAAAATGAGAAAGTAGTTGAGCAGCGTCCCCACGACGAACATCAGGTAGGCCGAGCCAACAACGCGCGTGGCATAGCGGCGTTCGTTGGCGTAGAGGGCGGGCGAGACAAAGCGGAACAGTTCGTAGAGCACGTAGGGCGATGCCAGCAGAAGTCCGGCGTAGAGGGCTGTCTTCATGTGGATCATGAACTGTTCGGTGAGTCCGGTGTTCATCAGGTGGATGCTGAAGGGTTCAACGCCCAGCAGCCTGTAGCTGACAAAATCGCTGCTGCGCGGCGCCAGCACTATGGCGAACAACTCGTCCTTGAAGCAGAAAGCCGCCATTCCCAGCACCACCGACACCACCGCCATGCGCATGATGCAGTGGCGCAGTTCGTCCAGATGGTCCCAAAAGGTGGCTGTGGCACCGCTCTGAGCTTCGTCTTTCATTGGGCTTCAGGCTTGTCGTCCTTGGAAGGTTTGCTGTCCAGTTCCTTGGTGTCGTTGATTTCGTTGATTTCGTTCATGCCTTCCTTGAAGCTCTTGACGCCCTTGCCCAGGCCTTTCATCAGTTCGGGAATCTTCGACCCGCCGAACAGCAGCAGCACAATCAGCGCAATGACAATGATTTCCTGTGTGCCGATGCCTAAAAACAATGTATAGTCCATTCTTCTGTATTTTCTTTTTTTTGAGGTTCCTGTTTTTCGTTCATTCGTTTTCTTCAGGGTCGGCGGCAATGCCCTTCTCCTTGTTGCGCTCGTTCATCTGGTGCAGAAAAAAGTTCATGGCCTCGAGCCCGAGCAACACCAGCAGCGTGGCCACCGAGGCCAGCGCATACATGCCCGAACCGCAGGTGAGGCCGATGGCCGCTGTCACCCATACGCCGGCAGCCGTGGTGAGTCCCTTGACGGCGTGTTTCTGTATCATGATGGTGCCCGCACCAATGAAACCAATGCCCGACACCACCTGGGCTGCCACGCGCGACGGGTCGAGGCGCACGGTGCCTACTTGCAGCACTTCGTTGAAGCCGTACATCGACACTATCATGAAGAGCGCACTGCCCAGCGCCACCAGGAAATGAGTGCGAAACCCTGCCTCCTTAGAGCGGTACTCGCGTTCCAGTCCGATGGCACCGCCCAGCAGGGCGGCAACAAAAATCCTGAGAATGAAGTCCAATGTCATGTCTTGCGTTTTTGTTCGCTACAAATTTACGAATTAGTTTTTTATTTCCGTCTGCTTTTGTTGTATTTTTCTAGCCGAAGGTCGTTTTTTTTGCGTTTTTTTTGCGTTATTGTCATTGGTTTCGCGTTTTTTGTTGTATTTTTGCAACGATTATATGCACAAAAGTTAAACGACCCTATTTCAAGAAACAATAATCCCCAACAAACAGACACACAGACATGAAAAAAATGATTATGGCCGCCATGGCAATGGTGATGGCCACAAGTTGCATGACGGCGCAGGAAGTGCGCACACTGCCACTGCCCACCACGGGCGAAGTGAAAATGACGCTCATGGACGCGCTCAAGCAGCGCAGCTCGGAGCGCGAATACGACAGCTCGCGCATGGTGGACGACCAGACGCTGGCCAACCTTCTCTGGGCCGCCTGCGGCATCAGCCGTCCCGAGAGCGGCAAGATTACGGCCGCCTCGGCCATCAACGCCCAGGACATCCATGTGTACGTATGCACGGCGCAGGGGGCATGGCTCTTCCAGCCCAAGGACAACAGCCTGCTGAAGATTACCGACCAGGATTTGCGCAAGGCCGTTGCCGGGCGTCAGGACTTTGCCGCCACGGCACCCGTATCGCTGGTGTTGGTGAGCGACCTGAGCATGTTTGGTGGACGCGGCAGTGGCGAGACATTCGGTTGCATGGATGCCGGCTATGTGAGCCAGAACATCTATCTGGCCTGCACGGCTTTGGGACTGAAGACCGTGGCGCGCGCCAGCATGTTCAAGGACGAATTGTCTGAAGGGCTGAAACTCAATGAGAACCAGGTTCTTATGTTGAACCACCCCGTGGGCTATTAACCAACCGTTCGCGCTACAGTCAGCCTCATCAAGCTGGTGGCAGCCCGCATGGAGGACTTGGACACTTGCCGTGTTGCAAGCTCTGCGTCTTTTCAAAAACCAAT
>DFFM01000035.1:0-43379 GCA_002369515.1 Prevotella sp. UBA3776
CGTGGCACCCTTTATTCCCTTATAAAAGCAGTTTACAACCCATAGGGCCGTCATCCTGCACGCTACTTGGCTGGTTCAGAGTTGCCTCCATTGACCAATATTCCTCACTGCTGCCTCCCGTAGGAGTTTGGACCGTGTCTCAGTTCAAATGTGGGGGACCTTCCTCTCAGAACCCCTACCGATCGTTGGCCAGGTGGGCCGTTGCCCCGCCTGCAGCCTAATCGGACGCATCCCCATCCACCAGCGGCGTGAACCTTTCTTCCTACTTAGATGTCCGCGTAGGAAAACATAGGGTATTAATCCGATTTTCACCGGGCTATCCCCTGCTGGAGGGTAGGTTGGATACGCGTTACTCACCCGTGCGCCGGTCGCCATCAGAGCCAGCAAGCTGACTCCATGCTGCCCCTCGACTTGCATGTGTTAAGCCTGTAGCTAGCGTTCATCCTGAGCCAGGATCAAACTCTCCGTTGTATATTCTTGTATCTTTGACTACCCGTATGCACCTAGGTGCAAGGGGAACGTCTTTGTCTGCTCAGGACGATTATCCTATCATCATTGTTCCGAATGACAATCTCTTTGTTAGAGAATCACCATACGGCGTAATTGACGGTTAGTATTTTCTACCCAAGCCACCAGTAATTAAAGATTAATCATTATGACTAAAAATCAAGACTGGTTGCTTGCTTCTTGTACTACTACTTCTCTGTCTATTTAAATCTTTCAAAGAACTCTTTTTCTTCGCTCGCGCCCCGTTTGGAGGCGAAAGCGGATGCAAAGGTAAGGCAAAAATAAATACGCACCAAATATTTTCGCGATTATTTTCAAAAAACAGGCAAAATTTTCGTTTTTCTTGACGAAATTGCGAAATTTTGTCTGTTTTTTCGGTTGCTTTTCCAATTTTTCGAGCTCAGAATGGATTATTCCATACTGTTTCGCCGCAAGTATTGAAAAAGGAAATCATTCAATGATGCTTGCTTTTTTGATGCGGACGTCAACAAGCGGCCTGTTGTTAGCATCAGTTTCCATCCACTGAATGCGATCTACCACTTCGAGCCCTTCCACCACCTGTCCGAAGACAGTGTATTGCCCATCAAGATGAGGAGTTCCTCCATAGCGCTGATAGGCCTGTCGCAGTTCGGGTGTCAGTTTGACCTGTCCATTGGTAGCATTGTCGAGTCTGTCCTGAACCTGGTCGAGCATCATGTCGCTGAGACGACGCCCCCACACGATGTAGAACTGATGTTGAGAAGACTTCCGCTCGGGATTGACATCGTCGCCTTCGCGTGCAGCGGCCAAACTTCCACGTTTATGGAATATTTCCGGAAACCGTATTTCAGCAGGAATCTTTTCCCCCTCCTTGGATGCTCCCAAGAGCTGACCAGGGAGCGCATGGCGGCTCACGGTATCGCCGGTTTGCACCATGAAGTTGGAAATGACACGATGGAAGAGCACACCATCATAGATGCCCTCGCGTACGTTTTTCAAGAAATTGTCGCGATGGAGAGGTGTCTCGTTGTACAATTCAATGCGGATGTTCCCGCTATCAGTTTCGAGGAGCACCTGCCGCCGAGGAACAAGTTCTTCCTGAGAAAACGCAGGAAGAGACAAGATGAGAAGGGAAAAAACAACAAGAAACTGTTTCATAAGCTGAGCTTTAATAATGAAAGTTCATTGCAGACGGATGGAATGCATAGTCACGGCTGAGGACACAGCAGTGTCAATAGGCATCGCCATGGGCAATTTCGTCTTTGGTGATTTTCTTTTTGTCGATGCTGTGCCACGCGTAAATGATATACCCCAGTACGAAAGGAATGAGCAGGCTGACAATGGCCATGGTGCGCAGTGTAAACTCGCTGCTGCACGAATTGGCGAGTGTGAGGCTGCTCTGCAAATCTGCGTTCGAAGGATAATAGGCGGTATTGTTCCATCCGGCGCAAAGCAACAAGGCCAGAACGGCGAGCACCGTGCCTATACCGGCAGGCCAGATGCCATTGACATAGGTTTTGCTGCCGATGGTGCGGAACACGCCATAGAGAACCAGCATTACACCTATTAATAATATAATAAGCACAATGGGCATGGCCAACAAATTGTGAAGATATTTGTAAGGTTCCATGACGATGAGCCCCGTGGCTGCATCCACGGCAAAACCATCTTTGAGCAACAAATGCACCAGATAAGCCACAAAAAGGATGAGGAACGGAATGGCCGCACCGATGATGCGCACCGAACCACGAGAACGGATGTCCTCGTCAGCTACATTGTTCATCACATAGAGTATGCCCAATGTGCGCGACAAGAAAAACACGGCCAAACCAAACACAAGCACCCAAGGATTGAGCAACGCGTCCAGTCCGTGAGAGGCGTTGGCCCAACGGCTGATGATGGGTGCGCCCAGGTCGGTAAGGTTGGCCTTCTCGATGACAAAGTTTGACCCTTCGAAGAAAGTGGCCACCGCGCCGCCCAGGAGCAGCGGTCCGACAATGCCATTGAGAATGAGGAACCACTGAAACGTTCGCGGCCCCAAAAGATTTCCCAATTTGTTCTGGAACTCATAGCTGACGGCCTGAAGCACGAACGTGAAAAGAATGATCATCCAAAGCCAGTAAGCCCCTCCGAAGCTGGTGCTGTAGAACAGTGGGAACGAAGCAAAGAACGCCCCGCCAAAAGTGACCAACGTAGTGAACGTAAACTCCCACTTGCGTCCCGTAGAATTGACCACAAGCCGCTTGCCCTCGTCGGTCCATCCGAGCGAGCGCAGACACGAGTTGGCTCCCTGGACGAACATCAGGAACACCAACAGGGCTCCCAGCAAGGACACCAGGAACCACCAGTATTGTTGCAGAAATTGATAAGTCATAGCGATATCTGAAAGTTAACTATTTGTTAATACCCTGTTTTGAAAAATCACTTTTTCCCAAAGGAAAGACAATGCCTCAGCGCGTCTCTCAACCATTCGCAGTTGCGTGCTCGGGGCCTTTCTTGATTTGCCTGAAGAGGATGCTGATTTCCACAGCCAGCATGGTGGTGAACAGTGCCAGGAAGATGAAGAACGTAAGCGCCACCGACCCAGCTCCGACCGCCGACACCGAAGCACTGACAGGCAACATGTCCTGAATGGTCCACGGCTGCCGTCCGAACTCCGCCACCAGCCATCCACTTTCGCTGGCGACATAGGCCAGCGGGATGAGCGCGATGGCGGCAATGTGCAACCAGCGATACTTGGTAATATCCTTTTTCCACTGCAAGAACAACACCAGAGCGAAGAACACTATGAACAGGCACCCCAGCCCCACCATCAGACGGAACGCCCAGAAGTTAACAGGCACATAAGGCACCAGCTCGGCCTTGTCCTTGATGTATCCGTAGCCGAAATACTTGAAGTTGTCTGCCAATATGCCAGCCTGCACCTTTGCCTCTTCGTCCCTGCCCTCAGCTTTAGCCTTGCGATAGTCGGCCAAAGCCTGGATGGCTTTCTTTCCCGAAGCAATCTTTTCGTCGAACGAAGGCTCCACGGTGCCGTCGGGCCTGGTGAATCCATTCCACAAATCCTTGATGCCCGGCACATATCCGTGGAAATCGCGAGTGGCCAAGAACGAGAGCATATTGGGCATGGCCAGCCTGAGCGGAGCCTCCTTCTCGTTGAGGAAGTCGGGCTGTTCGAACGGGTTCACCCACGCCACAGCGGTCAGCCCCACGTCAGTGCCGCCTTCGTAGAGAGCTTCCATGGCCGCCAGTTTCATAGGTTGCTTCTGTGCCACCTGATAGGCGCTTTCGTCGCCTGTGAGGGCCGCCAGCACCGAGGCCACGAGTCCTACGACAACACCGATTTTGATGCTTTGCAGCGACATCTCGCGCTCACGCTTCTTGAGCAAATACCAACAGCTGACCCCCACCACGAAAATGGCTCCAATGATCCAGGCCGAAATGACCGTATGGAGGAACTTCATAACGGCAAAAGGCGACAACGCCACATCCACGAACGAAACCATTTCGTTGCGCACCGTGTCGGGATTGAACTCACAGCCCACAGGGCATTGCATCCAGGCGTTGGCCACCAATATCCACCATGCAGAAATAGTGGCTCCAAGCCCTGTCAGCCACGTTGAAGCCAGATGGAAGCCAGGTGACACTTTTTTCCAGCCGAAGAACATCACGGCCACAAAGGTGCTTTCCATGAAGAAAGCCACAATGCCCTCGATGGCAAGGGGGGCGCCGAAGATGTCGCCCACAAACCACGAATAGTTCGACCAGTTGGTGCCAAACTCAAATTCAAGAATAATGCCCGTGGCCACACCCATGGCAAAGTTGATTCCGAACAAATGCTGCCAGAAACGGGCCGTGTCTTTCCAGAACCGCTTCCGCGTACGATAGTAGCATGTCTCCATGATACCCATAATGAGTGCCAACCCCAATGTGAGCGGCACAAAGAGCCAGTGGTAAATGGCCGTGAGGGCGAACTGCGCTCTCGACCAGTCAATTGTTCCGGCATCTACTGCAAGCAAGAAGTTTGTCATGATATAAAAAGATTTTAAGTCCTATTTTTTCTTATTGCGTATGGATTGTCAAGGGTCAACTCCCATGTCATTTTCCGCCCAAAGCCCTTTCGGTAAACTGCTCGGTGACGTAATCGGCTTCGCCGCCTTTGCCTGCATTTTCCTTCAGGAAATTCGGAAAGAAGAACAGCTTCAAGATGAAGAACATGATGAAGAGCTTAATCAGAATGATGGCCCACAGCGTTTTGCCCCAGGTCATGTTGCGGAACCCGTCGGCATACAGGTCGTATGCCCTATACCAAAATCCTGTTTTCTTCATAGGCCAAAAGTTATATTTTTGCGTCGGGACCAGTTAATTGCGACAAAAATATAAAAAAAACAGAAAACCTCCAACCGATTTCCTGTTTTTTTTCGTTTTGCCCATCGATATTGTTTACATTATTGTCCACGACCTTATCATCTCCCCCATTATTTCCAGGTCGGCTCTCTGTTCAGGCAATCAGTTCCAGCGAATGGCAACGGGGACTCAATGGCTGGAAAAACAACTCACGGCGTTAGGCTGAAATTATCTAGAAAATTTGTGCGTAAAGCACGACGTTGTTTTCGCGGTGTCTTGAGAGGCAAAATTATCTCCCGACGCTGCGTTCAAATTCTCTAGAAAATTTGAGCGCAGCGTCGGGAGATAATTTTATGGTTCGTGGGACGGCGAAAATTGTTCACGGCACGAAACAGCTCTTTTCGAAAAAAAAGTGGCAAGATTAGAGGTTAATAATGTTCTATTTTTCCGTAAAATTCTTAAAATTAAACATATTAAAGTTTTGACTTTCCGAAATCTTTTGTCAGTTTCCAAAAAAAGAATACTTTTGCAAAACAGAAAGCACTGATTATTCATTCATTAGCAAATCATAAGCATAGAACATGAAAAAAATACTGATTCCTGCACTGATAGTCACTCTCCTGCTCTGTGCGGTCATCGCTTACCTCACCCTGAACCTGACTGAACAGAAGAAGGCCAACCAGGAAATGCAAGAACTCGCCGAGCTGGACAAGAAGGAGATGGAGAACGAGTATCAGCAGTTTGCGGCGCAATACAGCGAGATGAAGACGCAAATCAACAACGACTCCATTGTGGCCCAGCTGACGCAGGAACAGCTCAAGACCCAAAAGCTGCTGCAGGAGCTGAAAGAGGTGAAGGCGTCAGATGCGCGCGAAATCACCCGACTGAAGAAGGAACTGGCCACCTGCCGTGCCGTCATCCGCAGCTACGTGCTCGAAATTGATTCGCTGAACCGGCTGAACCAGAACCTGGTGGCCGAAAACACCCGCGTGAAGAGCGAGTACGAAGCGGCCTCGCGGCAGATAGAGGGGCTGAATGCCGACAAGGCATCGCTCTCGCAGAAAGTGGCCATTGCAGCCCAGCTCGATGCCACCGGCATACAGATGCTGGCACTGAAAAAGAACAACAAGAGCACCGACAAGCTGAAAGACTGCAAGACCATACAGGTGAACTTCAACATTGCCCGCAATCCCACAGCCTCCAACGGAGTACACACGTTCTATGTGCGCATCACCACCCCATCGGGCACGGTGCTCAGCAGCGGCGGAACCTTCCCCTACGAAAACCGCCAACTGGAATACTCGATGAAGAAATCGGTGGAATATGGTGGCGAGGAAACTGCCGTGACCACTTACTGGAACGTGGGCGAATTTCTTCAGGGCGGTTCCTACAAGGTGAGTATCTTTGCCGACGGTCACATGATTGGCTCACGCAGCTTCAGCTTCAAGTGAGTTAGGAGCTAAGTGTTAGGAGTTAGGAGTTAAGAGTTAAGAGTTAAGAGTTAGGAGTTAAGGAATAGGAGTTTCTTGAAACAGAAAGAGTTTATTTGAAATATCAATGAAAAGACCTATTATCATTTTATTGTTCGCAGGAGCATTTCTCCCTGTTGGGGCGCAACGGGTGTTGAGCCTTGACAGCTGCCGTGCCATGGCATTGCGCAACAACAAGCAACTGAGCGTGGCCAAACTCAAACAAGACGTGGCGCTCAACACGCAAAAAGCCGCCAGGACAGCCTATCTGCCCAAGGTGGACGTGGTGGGCGGCTACGAATGGACCAGCAAGGAGGTGTCGCTGCTCAAAGACAGCCAGAAAGAGCAATTCAACACCCTTGGCACCACCCTCGGCGCCAAGGCGGGCGAAACCATGCCGGCGATGATGATGGAAATGATGCAGAAAGGACTGATCACCCCGCAACAGGCGCAGGCATGGGGCGGTTTTCTGGGTGAAAAGATGGGTACGCTGACCACTGCCGTGAACGGCATCGGGCAAAGCGTGACCGACGCATTCCGCACCGACACGCGCAACATGTTCGGCGGAGCCGTCATCGTGAAGCAACCCATCTTCATGGGAGGCGCCATCACTGCCGCCAACCGCATGGCCGACATCAACATGGAGCTGACCGCCCACAGCACCGACGCCATGGAGCAGAACACGCTCTACAGCATCGATCAGACCTACTGGACCATCGTTTCGCTCCGTCAGAAGCAGAAACTTGCTCAGAGTTTCCTGGAATTGGTGCAGAAGCTCGACGGCGACGTGAACAAGATGATAGCGGAGGGCGTGGCCACCCGTGCAGACGGACTGAAAGTGAGCGTCAAGGTGAACGAGGCCGAGATGGCACTCACCCAGGTGGACAACGGGCTCGCACTGGCCAAGATGCTGCTCTGCCAACTGTGCGGCCTGCCTGTTGAGGAGAACATCACCTTGGCCGACGAGCAGACCACCGAACTGCAAGCACGGCCCGCCTCGGCAGAGTTCAACATCCAGACGGCCTACGACTATCGCCCGGAACTGAAAATGCTGGAGAACGTAGTGGAACTGAGTCAGCAGAAAACAAAACTCACCCGCGCAGCCTATCTGCCACAGGTGGCGCTCACGGGCGGCTACATGATGATGAACCCCAACCCCTTCAACGGTTTCAAGAAGGAACTCTCGGGCGTGTTCAACGTTGGAGTGCTCGTCCGCATACCCGTTTGGAACTGGTTCGAGGGAGCCTACAAAGTGCGCGCCTCGCGCACATCGACCACCATCGCCTCGCTCGAACTGGCCGAAGCCCGCGAAAAGATTGAGCTGCAAGTGAACCAGAGTGCCTTCAAGGTGAAAGAAGCCAACAAACGGCTGAGCATGGCCCTGAAGAACGTGGAGAAGGCCGACGAGAACCTCAGATGTGCCAATCTGGGATTCAAGGAGGGCGTAATGCAGAGCACTGAGGTGATGGAGGCGCAAACAGCTTGGCTGCAAGCCAGCACCCAACGCATTGACGCCGAAATAGACGTTCGGCTGGCCGAGGTGCAACTGCAGAAGGCACTCGGCACACTGCAATAAAAAAGAAACGGAAAGCGAAGGAAATCAACAAACAACAGCATACCTTATTATATATATAACTATGTCAGCAAAAAATCAGCATAACAACATCATTCTCGCTATCATCGGATTCATCGCCGTGGTAGCCATCGTAGCCGCCATTGGCTACTTCACACTCGACCGCCAACCCGAAATCATACAGGGCGAAGTGGAAGTAACAGAATACCGCGTGTCGAGCAAGGTGCCCGGCCGCATTCTCGAAATACGCGTCAAGGAGGGTGACTTCGTACATGCCGGCGACACGCTGGCCATTCTCGACGCCCCCGAAGTGAGGGCCAAGATGGAGCAGGCGCGCAGTGCGGAAAACGCCGCCTCGGCCATGAGCGACATGGCTCAGAAGGGCGCCCGCCAAGAACAAGTGGCCGGTGCGTTCCAGCTGTGGCAGCAAACCAAGGCCGGCCTTGAGATAGCCGAGAAAAGCTACCAGCGCGTACAGCGGTTGTTCGACAGCGGCGTGATGAGCCAGCAGAAACGCGACGAGGCCTACGCCAACTACAAAGCCATGGAGGCCCAGTGCAAGGCCGCCAAGAGCCAGTATGACATGGCCGTCAACGGTGCCCGCAACGAAGAGAAGCGAGCCGCACAGGCTCAGGTGGGTCGGGCCCGCGGTGCCGTCAACGAGGTGAAAAGCTACATCCACGAAACGGTGCAGACCGCCCAGATGGATGGCGAAGTGAACGCCATCTACCCCAAGGTGGGCGAACTCGTCGGAACCGGCTCGCCCATCATGAGCATCTCGGTGATGAGCGACCTGTGGGGCGTCTTCAACGTGCGCGAAGACCAGCTGAACGGCCTGAAGGTGGGCACCGAGTTCACCGCTTTCTCGCCAGCCTTCAACAAAGAGCTCAAGATGAAGGTGACATCGCTGAAGGACGAAGGGTCGTTTGCCGTGTGGAAAGCCACCAAGTCAACCGGCCAGTATGACCTGAAGACCTTCGAAGTGAAGGCTCGCCCCGTCAATGCCTTCGACGGGCTGCGCCCCGGCATGTCGCTCATCATCAAGAAATAGGAAGCTCTGCCGGAAAGCCACCATCAACCCAACAAAAAAGAACAAGAAAAAACAAGAGTAAACCACGTTGCAAATCTTAAAAGACATATTTCGGGTAGCAGTGCGTGAGGTAGGGTTTCTGAAAAACAACCACATGTACTTCTTCTGCATGATTGTGTTCCCCATCATGACCACCCTCTTCTTCACGTCGATGATGAACAAGGGGCAGCCTCTGGAAATGCCAGTGGGCGTGGTCGATATGGACAACTCGGCCACCAGCCGTGCGCTCATACGCAGGCTCGACGCGTTCCAGACCTCGAAGGTGGTTTCGCACTACCCCAACATCAACGAGGCGCGTGAGGCCATCCAGCGCAATGAAATCTATGCCTTCCTCTTCATTCCCGAACACATGGCCGACAATCTGCTGGCGGCAAGACAGCCCAAGATATCGTTCTACTATTCGATGACCACCTTGGCTGCCGGTTCGCTGCTGTTCCGCGACTTGAAGACCGTCTCTACGCTGGGTTCGGCAGCCGTTGGACAGGCCACCATGACCGCTAAGGGCTACACAAGCCAACAAATACGCACGTTTCTACAACCCATCGCCATCGACCTGCACCCGCTCAACAACCCGATGGTGAACTACAGCATCTATCTCACTTCGATGCTCATACCGGGTGTGCTCATGCTGTTCATGTTTCTCATTACAGCCTACAGCATTGGTACCGAACTGAAGTTCAAACGCTCAAAAGACTGGATAGCCACCGCCAACGGCAACATACACGTGGCACTGATAGGCAAGCTGTTGCCACAGTTTCTTGTCTTCATCACCATCATGTATGCCTACATGTACTACGTGTTTGGTGTGCTCAACTTCCCCCACCCCGGCGGAGTGTGGACCATCATGATGCTCGGTTTGCTGGCAGTGCTGGCATCCCAGGCTTTCGGTGTGTTCGCCTTCGGCATCATGCCGTCGCTGCGCATGTCGATGAGTATCTGCTCACTCTGGGCAGTGCTCAGTTTCACCACTGCAGGTGCGGCTTTCCCTCTGTTCGCCATGGACAGCCCCATCAGGGCCATCGCCCAGTTGTTCCCGCTGCGCCACTACTACATGATCTACCAGATTTCCGTGTTCAACGGCTATCCCCTCTCTTACGCATGGATCAACGTGGCGGCTATGACCGCGTTCATTTGTCTGCCAGTGTTTGTCACGGGCAACATCAAGAAAGCCATGCTCGAATATGTGTATATTCCTTAGGGAGTTAAGAGTTAGGAGTTACGAGATAAGAGTTAGGAGTTAAAAGAAGAAATATGGCAATTTCACGATATATACAAAGAGTCAGAGAAGGCATCCACGACATGTGCTACATCTGGGCAAAGGAGATGAAAGCCACCGTTCAAGACGAGGGTGTGCTCATTTTCTTCATTCTCGTTCCTATGCTTTATCCGCTGCTCTATTCTTGGGCCTACAACAACGAGGTGGTACACGACGTTCCTGTTGCCATTGTCGATATGTCGCACAGTCATCTCAGCCGTCAGTTCATTCGTCAATACGACGCGTCGCCCGACACCAAGGTGGCCTATTACTGCAACAATCTGGAAGAGGCCAAGGAACTGGTGGGCAGACAGGTGGTGAGAGGCGTAGTGCTCATCCCCGCCGATTTCGACCGCAACATCAACCGCATGCAACAAGGCCACATCGCCGTTTATTGCGACATGAGCTTCATGATGGCCTACAAAGCCGTTTACCAAACGGCCATGGCCGTTTCGAGCAACATAAACAAGGATATACAAATAAAGGTTTCGGGCAATTACACCAACCGCGAAGACCAGATATCCACCCAGCCTCTGGCCTTCGACGAAGTGCCCATTTTCAACCCCACAGGCGGTTACGGCAACTTCATCATCCCGGGCGTTCTCATTCTCATCATCCAGCAGACGCTGGTGCTGGGCATCGGGCTGTCGGCTGGAACAGCCCGCGAAAACAACCGCCACCGCGACCTAGTGCCCATGAGCCGCCACTACAACGGCATATTCCGCATTGTTCTCGGAAAGTCGATGTGCTATTTCATGGTTTACGCCATCATTGCCGCCTATCTGACGCTGGTGGTTCCACGACTGTTCCATTTCACGGCCATCCCCCATCGCAGCGCCCTCTTCGGCCTGATGCTGCCCTACGTGCTGGCCTGCATTTTCTTCGGAATGTTCATTTCGTGTATGGTGCGCTTCCGCGAAAATGTCATGCTGCTCATCGTGTTCATGTCAGTGCCTTTGCTTTTTCTTTCGGGCGTTTCCTGGCCCCAGAGCGCCATTCCCGGTGCCTGGCGTTCGGTGGCTGCATTGTTCCCCAGCACGTTCGGTGTGCGTGGTTACGTGCGTTTGAGCAGTATGGGAGCTTCGCTCGAAGATGTCAAGACAGAATACCTCGTGCTTTGGGCGCAATCGCTCATCTATTTCTTCCTCACGTGTGCGGTTTACAGTTACCAGTTGCACCAGGCCCGCACCCACGCTCTGTCTGAAATCGACAAGATGAAGGAACGCATCCAGAAAGCCAGACAAAAACTAAAGAGCAGAGTAAAGAGTTAGAAGTTAGGAGTTAAGAGTTAAGAGTTAGGAAACGACCCTTGATGAAAACAACTCTCAACTCTCAACTCTTAACTCCTAACTCTTAACTCCTATCCACTCCCACTATCTGCGTAGGTGGTTGTTCGCGGTTGCGGCGGTTGACCGTCGTAACGACGGCCTGTGCCAGATTGAGATAGGCCAGCTGCGTTGCGGTGACGTTGTCGGTTTGTGCAGCGGTGGGCACACCGTCGTCGGAACTCTCGCAGATGGACTGCACCAAGGGAATCTGAGCCAGCAAGGGCACCTTCAGTTGCTCTGCCAAATTCTTCACCCCCTCGCGTCCGAAGATGTAATAACGGTTTTCGGGCAGTTCGGCTGGCGTAAACCACGCCATGTTCTCCACCAACCCCAAGATGGGGACATTCACCTTGTCGTTGCGATACATATCCACGCCCTTGCGCACATCGGCCAAGGCCACTTGCTGCGGTGTTGAAACAATGATGGCGCCGGTAATGGCCAGCGTCTGCAGCAGCGTCAGATGGATGTCGCTGGTGCCTGGTGGCGTGTCGAGAACAAAATAGTCGAGCTCGCCCCAATTGGCATCGGCAATGAGCTGCTTCAGCGCATTCGATGCCATGCCGCCGCGCCACAGTGTGGCCGTGTCGGGGCTGACAAAGAAACCTATGCTCAGCAGTTTCACGCCATATCGCTCGATGGGCACTATCATGTCGCGCCCATCAACATGCTCGGCGTACGGACGCGCATCCTCCACGCCAAACATCTTGGGCATAGACGGACCGAAGATGTCTGCGTCGAGCAATCCCACTTTGTAGCCCAGTCGGGCCAGCGAAATGGCCAGGTTGGCGGCCACCGTGCTCTTGCCTACCCCACCCTTGCCCGAACTGACGGCAATGATGTTCTTCACTTGGGGCAGCAACTTGCCCACTTCCGGACGCGGTTTCGACTTGAACTCAGTTTCAATCTGCACTTCCACGTCTTTCGACACATGGTAGTGGATGGCAGCCTCAGCAGCCTTGACCGTCGATTTCAGGAAGGGGTCGGTGTCGCGAGGAAACTCCAGCACCACCTTCACCTTCATGCCGTTGATACTCGGAGTGTCGGCCACCATGCCGCTCTCCACCAGATTTTTCTTCGTGCCGGCATAGGTAACCGTTGCCAGCGCGTCCATAATTAGTTTGGGATACAGAGTCATATTATGTTGTTTTTCCAGTTTTCATCTTTTCAAGGCCATCATCGACCGTCGGCCATTTGGCCGACATGGCCGCCCTTTTCGGCCTCCCTGTTTTTCGACGTGCAAATTTACGGAGAATAATCCGATTCGCTCCCCTTTTCTTGGTAAAAAAAGCAAAAAAGAAGGCATGAACGAGAAAGTGTGTAAAAAAGTGTAACGATTTGCTTGTTCGTTTTGGCCAAGTTGCCTACTTTTGCAGCGTCAGAACGACAAAAAGGGCGATTCTAGATGTGCCCCAACGTAAGCCCCATCGGGCCAACCACACTGACAAACAACAAGTAATCACTGAACAGAAAACCTAACAAAAAGAAAGGAAAAAGAAAATGAAAAAACAATTCGTGCTCACCCTGCTGATGATGTTCATTGCCACCGCTGGCATGGCACAGAGCAAACAGACCAAAGTCTCGAACGACAAAGTATATGACGTAGTTGAAATCATGCCGCAATTCACTGGAGGGCAAGTAGAACTGATGAAATATCTGAGCCAGACCGTGAAATATCCGGCCGACGCCGAGAAAAAGAAGGCTGAGGGCCGAGTGATTGCCACCTTCATCGTCAACAAGGACGGCAGCATCAGCGACGCCAAGGTGGTGAAATCAGTATTCCCCAGCCTCGACGCCGAAGCCCTGCGCGTCATCAACGCAATGCCCAAGTGGGCACCAGGCAAGCAGAATGGCAAACCCGTCAGAGTGAAATACTGTGTGCCCATCACGTTCAAGCTGAACTAACCCTCGGGAAACAACATGAAGCGAATCATCATACTTTCTCTCTCTATCCTTTTGGTCGGCTGCTCGCGAGAACAGCCGACCAACACAGCGTTGCTCGAGGCCGAACAGTTTGTCCACACCGCCCCGCAAAAGACGCTGGAAATCATCTATGACACCGACACCGCCGGCATGGCCGAGGCCGACATGGCACTCTACGGGCTGCTGCTCACCGAAGCCACCCAGAAGTCGGGCGTCGTGCTTGCCACCGATTCGCTCATGGTTCGCAGCCTCAAGTTCTTCCAACGCAACGGCAACCGCGAACGCTATGCCCGCACACTGTTGCGGAAGGGTATCATGGACTATTCGCGCCAGCAATATGCCGATGCCATCAGTTACATCAAACAAGCCGAGCAACTGGCCAAACGCGAGGACAAATGCGAACTGCTGTACGACGTTTACAGCACACTGGCCGACATCAATGCCGAGACCAACGGGCTGGACAAGGCACTGCACTACTACCGGCTGGCACTCGACGCTGCGCACGAAGCCAACAATCCCAACTGGCAGGCGCTGGCCATGGCACAACTGGCCACCATCCATGGCCGTGCAGGCGACAATGCATGGAAGAACACCTATATCTCCAAATGCCAGCCACTGCTCAAACTCATCAGCCGCCACGAGCGCGCCGTGGTGCTCACTGCTCTGGCCGACCTGAACATGCGCATCGGCTACACGCTGACCGCCAAGCAGCAGTTAGAGGAGGCTTTCCTCTTGGAACAGCTGCAAGAAACATGTCTGCTCATGGGCGACCTCTGCCAGCAGAAGAAAAACATGAAAGAAGCGGTTGACTACTGGTACATGGCCCTCAACGGCATAGACCAGCACGCCAAGACCGAAGCTTACAAAAGACTCATCGACCACTTCGACCGACAAAAGGACTACGTCCGCACGGCTGACCTCAGCCAGCGGCTGAACAGGCTCTATGCCTCAACTGGCAACCTGCAAAAACCCTATGACCTGGCCACTCTGCAAAACCAGTTCGAGGCCGACGTGCGCAGCCGACAATTCTACAGGGGAATCATCGCGCTGCTCTCCACTGTATTGGTGCTGTTTGTCACCGTGGCGCTGCTCGTGCTCTACCACCGCCGCCGCATGAACCACTTTCATCGCATCATCGACCAACTGAACAATGACTACGCCACCGACCTGGCACACTACCGCCACATGCAAACCGAACTGGCCGACATGCAGCAACAAAAAATGGCCGACGCACAGCGCATCAGCCAGAAACAGCGGGAAATTGAACAGTTGGAACAGAAACTCGCCGACTACCAGGAGGACCGCCAGCGACCACAGCACTGGAACGTGGAGAACTCGCTGCTCAACGCCGAGCCCGTGTATCATCTGCACACGCTCGCAGCCAAGGGAAGAAATGCTTCGCATGACGACTGGCAAGAAGTGTATGCACTCATGCCCAACTTCATGGCCAAGCTCAGCCGCTACGACCTCAGTGCAAAGGAACAGAGCGTCTGCGCGCTCGTCAAACTGCGCTTCATCCCCTCCGAGATGGCCTCACTCACCAGTTCGTCGCCACAATCCATCACCAACCTGCGGGTGAGACTTCACGAGCGCATCTTCGGCTGCAAGGGCGGAGCCCGCGACTTCGACCAAAAGATAAGAGCCCTCTGACAACAGCCTCATCCTCCAACAACGGAGACTGGGAACACATACAACCTTCAACCACCTCTACACATGAAAAGAACCATCACCGCCGTCATGCTCCTGCTGGGCATGACCCTGACAAACTTTGCCCAAAACGCCGTCGCCACAGATGATGGCATGAACGACAAAGCCCACCAACTGTTCTGCCAAGGCGAAAAGTACATGGCCGACTACGACTTGTTTCATGCCATCCAATGGTTTGAACAGTCGCTGTATGCACAGCCATCACTCAAGGCCACACGGCGTTTGGCCGAATGCCATTTCAAGACGGGCAACTACAAGCAGGCTCTGCACGTTGCAGCCACCCTGCCCAAAGACAGCCTGACCCATGACGACATGCGTCTGCACTATTTCTGCCACGCCCGAATGAAGACGCTCGACTCGCTCTTTGCTTGGGGAAATCGCATTGTCGGCAGCTTCCCAATGGATGCCGAGGTGGTGGCCGACATGGCACGCCACTACATCGAGTCGGAAAAACCAGCACTGGCCCTGCAGTTGACCACAGAATACTGGCAGCACGACTCCACCAACGTCTATGTAAACCGGCAGAGGGGCTACGCACAATATCTGAACAGCCTCTACCCCGAAGCCATCAACACATACGAACAACAGCTAGCCAGAGGCGACAGCAGCCTGATAGTACTCTTCCCGCTGGGCATGAGCTACTATCTCACCAACGACCGGCCTCATGCCTACGAACGGCTGAAACAGGCAGCCCGAGTAAGCAATTACAGCAACGCCACCTGTATGGCCAAACTAGGCATCGTGGCCACACAAATGGGAAGGGCAAAGGAAGGAATCGAAGCGCTGGAAAAGGCCATCCGCCTGTTCACTCCCGAGACTGAGGTGATGGCCATGATCTACGAGAACCTGGGCGACGCCTATCTGCAAGACGGCAAAATGAAAGAAGGTGCCGAGGCTTACAGCCACTGTCTGGACCACCATCCCGAAAAACCTTACTACATCTACTACGAAATGGCACAGGCCTATGGTGCCTTGCACGACAAGGCAAGCGAGCGCAAGTATCTCAAGCTGTTTCTCGAAGAAACCAAGAAACTGAAATCGCTCGACGGTTTGGAAGAAGCCATTCAATACGCCAATCGAAAGACCGGAACATAAGGCGCAAAAAGAGGAGCGGGGCAGGAAAAGCAAAGTGCTTTTTTCTGCCCCGTTCCTCTGCGTAATGCCCATGGTGGCGTCGTCGAGACTAGCCACCGCGCAGCCCGAGCTACTTGACAGCCGGAGTTCCCGTCAGCTTTCCCCTCCGATCCTTCATGTCGGCAATCGACATTTCGAGAATGTGGCCAAACCGCTGCCACACCTTGTCGAGACGATAGACAGCCTTGCAGCCACGCGGCACATAAATCTGCAACATCGATTCGGGCACATCCTTGAACGTGTTCTTCTCTATCTTCGGAGCGGCGGTGGCATACGAATAGACTTCCTGCAACATGACACACTTGGCAAAGGCGTTGCTTCCAATTTTCTTCAGCGAATTGCTCAGGTCAATGGTGGCCAACGAGCTGCAGTTGCGGAATGCACTGCTGCCTATCGACTTCACCGCCAACGGCAACACGAAGCTGGTCAGGCTGACACAGTCGCGAAACGTGTCGCTGCCTATGCGCTCGACCGTGTTGGGGAAACTCACCTCGCTGAGACTTCCGCACCCGGCAAACAGATTGTTGTCCAATTCCTCGATGAATCCCTGCACATCGACCTTCACCAGCGACTTGCAGTCCTCGAAGGCATGGCTGCCCACCGAAACGACGGCGTTGGGGAGCACGATTTCCTGCAACGAGAGGCAGCCCCTGAAGGCTTCGCCGCCAATCTTCTTCAGAGTCTGCGGCAACTGAATGGTGGTCAGGGCTGTGCAGTCCTTGAACGCGTCGCTGCCCAGTGTGAGCACCGATGGCGGCAGCGTTACATTGGCCAGCGAGGCGCAGCCCTCGAAGGCGCTGCCGGGGATGTCCTTGACGGTGCCATTCATTTCCACCGTCTCCAGGCTTCGGCAATCCTCGAAGACACTGCTGCCCAAGCTGTTCAGCGTGGAGGGGAGAACCACTTCGCGCAGCCGGTCGCACTTTTCGAACGCACGGCTTCCCAGTTTCTCAACGCTGGGCATGGTGGCCGTCTCCAGGCTGATGCACTCAGAGAAGGCTCCCGCTCCAAGAGTTTTCACACTCTCGGGCAACGAAATCTCCGTCAGCTGCGAGCACTTGCCAAAAGCCTCAGCCCCGATGGTCTGCAACGAGCCAGACAGCTTGACCGTCTTCAGGTTCTCGCAAAACTGGAAAGCCGCCACACCCAGTTTCTCGGCATCGGCCTGCACATCTGCCGTAACAAGGCTCTTGCAGCTGCGCAGCATCTTGTCGCCCAGAAAAGTAACAGTGGCGGGTATTGTGATCTCCTTCAGCGACTCGCAGCCCTCAAAGGCACTTTCGCCAATCTTGACCAGTCCGTCGGGCAGCGCCACCGCTGCCAGCGACTTGCAGTTGGCGAAGGCATCGTCGCCCAACGTCGAGACCGAATTGGGGATGACCACTTCAGCCAGCTGCTCGCAACCGTTGAAGGCACCATCGCTCACATTGACAATCTGTGCGGGCAAAAGAACCTTCTCCAGTCCCTTTGCACCCGAGAAGAGGCGATTGGGCATTTCGTCGGTGCGCGTCTTCATGCCGTCCTTGCCCTCGACAATGTTGCATGCCGTCAAGTCAATCACCCGGAGCAGCCGCTCGTTGGGTTGTTTGGTCTTCGAGCGGTTGGCCATTTGCTGGAGCACCTTCAGGTCGGCACCGTTCAGCGGGCCTGCCACGGTCAGTTCGGCCACCGTCAGCCGCATGCTGTCGGGCAGCTGTTTGCCCAGATTGCCAGCAGCATCGTTTGTCACCGACACTTGCTCTTGCGCGGCCACCCAAAGGGGCAGCATCATCAGTACGAATAAGAATGTCTTTTTCATGTGCCGTATAGTGTGTTAATGGTTCTTCTTTTGTTGTCGTTCACGGAAACCCGTGTGCTACTTGCTCACCTCCAGACTGCTGCGCTTGTTGCGGTGATAACTGCGATAGTCGTCGAGTTCTATTTCAATGTCGGGCTCGGCCAGCGGTCCCGCCTGAGGCAGACGGAACTTCATGTAGCGTATGTTCAGCCCACGGGCAATCCACATGCCCTCATAGTAGGTCTGTATGTTCAGTATGTTGCGCGTTTCGGCGTCAATGCCTTCTGTGTGATACAAGTCCTCGGTGCGGAACACCAGGGGCAGGTGGTTTTTCTCCACCATATAGGAGGTGTAGGTGAAGAGGAAGTTCGAGTCGGTCTTCAGATGTATCAGTCCGCCATCGGCCAGGAAACGTCGGTAGCGCTCCATGAAGTAGGTGCTGGTCAGCCGTTTGCGCGGGTTCTTCATCTGCGGGTCGCTGAAGGTGAGCCATATCTCCTGCACCTCGTCCGGGGCGAAGAAGCGGTCGATGATTTCGATGTTCGTGCGCAGGAAAGCCACGTTCTCCAACCCTTCGCCAAGTGCCTGTCGGGCTCCCGTCCACATGCGCGCTCCCTTGATGTCCACGCCGATGAAGTTCACTTGCGGGTAAAGCTTGGCCAACTCTACCGTGTATTCGCCTTTGCCGCAACCCAGTTCGAGCACAATGGGGTTGGCGTTGTGGAAATAATCCTCGCGCCAACGTCCCCGCATAGCAAACGGAACGTGTTCCACCACCGAAAACGGATACTGGAACACGTTCTTGAACGTTGCCATTTCGGCAAATTTCTCTAATTTTCCTTTGCCCATAAAAAGATACAGCTTTCTTCTATTCAATCACCACGCGGGTCCATCCGTGCTTGTCCTCGATGGTGCCATACTGAATGCCGCGCAGCGTGTCGTAGAGTTTCTTCGACATGGGGCCTGGCTTGTCGCCAAACGAATAGCGCTTGCCCGTGTCCAGGTCGTCGATATAGGAGATGGGGCTGATGACGGCTGCCGTGCCGCATGCACCGGCCTCCTCGAAGGTTTCGAGTTCCTCTTCGGGAACGGGGCGGCGCTCCACCTTCATGCCCAAGTCCTCGGCCACCTGCATGAGGCTCTTGTTGGTGATGCTGGGCAGAATGGAGGTTGACTTCGGAGTGATGTAGGTGTTGTCCTTGATGCCAAAGAAGTTGGCAGCACCGCACTCGTCCATGTATTTCTTCTCCTTGGCGTCCAGATAGAACTCGCAGGCGTAGCCTTTCTCGTGGGCCAGGTTGTTGGCAAAGAGCGAAGCGGCATAGTTGCCACCCACCTTATACTTGCCCGTGCCAAGGGGAGCCGAACGGTCGTAGTCGCGGATAATCACATAGGGATTGCCTGCAAAACCTCCCTTGAAGTAGGGTCCCACGGGAGTCACGAAAATGAGGAACATATACTCTTTCGACGGATGAACACCCACCTGGGCGCTCGTGCCGATGAGCAGCGGACGCAGATAGAGCGTGGCACCACTCTCGTAGGTGGGTATCCACTCCTGGTTGAGGCGTACCACCTTCTCGCACATCTCTATGAACAGCTCGGTGGGCACTTCGGGCATCATGATGCCGCGACAGGTGCTCTGCAAACGGGCAGCATTCTCGTCGGGACGGAACAGACGCACCTTGCCGTCGGGACAGCGATAGGCTTTCAGACCTTCGAACGCCTCCTGGCCATAGTGCAGGCAGGTGGCGGCCATGTGCAGTTTCAGATACTCGTCGGAGCAGACTTCTATCTCGCCCCACTTTCCGTCGCGATAATAACAGCGAACATTGTAGTCGGTCTTCATGTAGCCGAACGACAAGTTTGCCCAATCCAGATTCTTCATAACGATTGTTTTTTAGTGTTCTTTATGTTGAAATAATTGTCTTTCTGTTGACATTTCTGCATGCAAAAATACACATTTATTCCGAATCGCACAAAGTTTTCGGCACAGAAGTCTGATTTTCAGCTGTTTTTTTCGCACACGCTCTGCACAACCGCCCGAAAGTCCCGTCCATCTGTAAACATGCTGAAGAACGAGACCTACATTTTACGAAACAGAAGCCGTCATCTCACGACAACAGAAAAATATCTCTCGGCAATAGAAAATTATCTCACGGTAATAAAAAAATATCTCACGGTAATAAAAAAATATCTCACGACGTTATTGTAAAATTCTCTAGAAAATTCTACAGCCATACTCATAAGCGCAATGGCCACGTCAGATAATTGTAGAGCAAAACGCCGTGATAGCACCACAAATAGACGGTAACAGCCCCTACAAGGCAACGCAACAGCCACTTCTTTCCACCCTCAACCGAGCGAAAGAGAAAGGCGGAAGCGATGGGGATGGCAAAGGCCCAGTGGGCTGCCATGATATAGACTTCGTTGATGGCAAACCCCAATACGACATGGAGCAAGAGGGCGAAGACAAACGTGGCCGCCACCAACTGCAGCAGCTCCGAACGCCGCCCCACATAAAGCCCTGCCGCAAACAGCAAAACCAGCACAGCCTCGACCACGTATTGCACCTTCCACGTGTAGGCAACAAACAACGGTCTTCCCGACAACACATCGCCCAAGACATGCTGGCGATGCAGCTGCAGGGACTCGCCAAAGAAATTCTCGACAAGTGTGGGCCAGCGCGGCGTAGTGGTGTCTATCCATGTGGCCACCTGCTGATTGGACGGTGCATCGGTCAGCGCATTGGCGGCAAACCCTATGGCAAGGAGCAACAACGAGACCAAGGCGAAAGCCAAGACAAAACGCCAACGGAACACTTTGCGCCCATTGACGCACCAAACGGCCAGGCCCACTATGACTCCATTGCTGAGCGTCACTCCGGCAGTGAGCACAAAAAGCAACAGCGCCTCTGCCAGCGAGAACTGCCGCCCAGTGCGCAACTTGCAGCCGGCGCGCCAGAGGGTGAGCAGAATCAGGAACAGCGAAGGGACGAAATGGTCGGGCACGATGGTGGCTACGAGAATGTAGGCGAAGCCAAAAAAAAGCCCTGTGAGCAGCAGGGCGTCAGACCGCCCTAAGCCCACAAGGCGATGGAGAATGCGGAAAAGGAGAACAAAGGAGTAGAAGGTGCAGACGGCCAGCACAGCACCCACCACCAGCTGCGCACAGTTTGCGCCCGTGAGATGCCACAGCAGCTGATTCACCCCGAAAAGCGGCAGCACAAGAAAAGGCAGCAAGGGATGGCGAATGGCATTGTAGCCCACATGCCAGTGGGTGACCACGGAATAGGTGTAGGGGTCGAAGCCCGACATGTGGAAATTGTTCATGAACACCTGCCACTGGCCGTCGGTATAGGTGGCAAAGAGACCAAAAAACTTCGCTATCATCAGATACTGGAACACGGCGATGACAACCACGGCCAGCAAAGCCACTGCGCGTTCTTCACGACGAATGAGGAATATTTCTTTCATAAACAGAGTCAATAGAGAAACTGCGCAAACAAACTGAGATTATAGCCCAACAGCCAAAGCGCAACGACACACACCAGAGCGCGGACAATCCTGAGCCACATGCCGCTCAGCCGCACAAACAAATAGGCCATGGACAAAGGAATGACGAACAGCCAGTGAGCGGCCATGATATAGACTTCGTTCAGTCCGAAACCCAACCCCACGTGCAGCGCCATGTCCAATCCAAACCACGACAGGGCCGTCCACAGCAGCCTATGGCGCCAACCAGCCACAATGCCTCCGGCGAAAAGCAGCAACAAGAGTGCTTCCACCACGTAGTTGAACACCCAGTCGTAGCCCACAATGACGGGTCGCTGGCTGCGCAGGATGTCCTGCAGCAGGTGTTTTTGGTGGAGCTGCATGCTCTCGCCGAAAAGATTCTCCACCACACTGGGCCAGCGAGGAGTGGAAATGTCTGTCCAGCGCGAGAATTCGCCTTTGGCGATGGGTTTGCCGGCATGTTTGTTCCAGGGCTTCTCCCGGGTGGTCTTTGCCGTCTGGCGCGCCTTGCGAGCCTGCTCCGCCCTGAAAGCCTCCTTCAGCCGGGCGGTATCCTTGATGTGGGAGGTGTCGGCAAACAATTTCATGTCGCGCTCGGCACGTTGGGCGGTGCGCTTGGCCTTGAGCTCTTTGCGCGCCATTTCCTGCGGCCAAACGAACATGCGATATTCCCACCGGGCGAACAACCACATCAAGGCAGCCGGCGCCACGACGGCCAGCAACAGATATTTGGGGCGGAAAAAGCGTTTGCCATTGGCCATCAGGGCGGCAAGGAAGGTTTTCAGTCCGTTGTTGAGCGAAATGCCTGCGGTGAGAACAAACAGCACGATGGTTTGCCCTATGGAATACGGAGTTTCTGAAGCCAACTTCCGTCCTGTGAGCCAGAGCGTGAGCAGCAGAACGCACATTGACATGACAAAATGGTCGGGCACACAAGTCGAGAGCATCACATAGGCGAACGAGAAACAGAGCACCGACAACAGCGAAGCGTCGAAACTTCCACAGCCCACCAACTCCCTACAGATGCGACGCAGAAAGACAAAGGAATAGACACCTGACAACACGAGCATTGCCGCCACTAGAAACACGGCACAGTTGGCGCCCGTCAACGCCATCAGAATCTGATTGAGCAAATAAGGTACAAACATGAAGAAGGCCAGCAACGGGTGCCGATAGACATTGTATTTGGCCGACCATTGCGACACCACATCGTACGTGATGGGGTCGAAGCCCGAAATGTAGAATTTGCGCAGGATGACCTGCCAATAAGAGTCGCGCAACGGTGTGAAATCGGCATAATAGCGCGCCACCACCATGGCGTTCAGCACCACGAGCAGCACCGCCATGAACACTGTCGGCCAACGCTCCTCGCGGCGAATGCAGAATATGTCTTTCAGTTTCTCAATCATGTCTTTCCTTCTACTGACTTTTTACTTCTTGCTACCGGTTTCTAAAAGGCTTGTAGTGCTTCTCGTCGGCATAGGCCAGAAGTTCGCGGTCGCCACTGCTGTCGCCGAAAGCAGTCAGCTGGTAGTCATTGCGGTCGCCCAGCAAAGCCTTGAGCCGGTTCACCTTCTCCTGTCCGTAGCAGTTGGATCCGAGGAAACGGCCGGTCAGACGACCGTCAACCACCTCCATCCGTGTTCCTTCGACTGTCACTCCGGGACGGTCGGCAAAGAAAGGCCGCACCCAACGGTCGATGCTCGCGCTGACCACCACGACCCTGGAGCCCTCGCGCAGCGCATCGTCGATGGCGGCCAAGCCGTCGGGACGAAGCAAATGGCGGCTGTCTGCCGCAAAATGCCGGCACATGGCGTCGAAATCCTCCTCGGTGGTGCCCTTGAAGAACCAGCCGAGCAGCCGTTCCTTGGTTTTGCCGTTGTCCGAGAGCCCCATCTTCATGGCCACCAGATACGGAACGTGTATCAACAGCCCCACAACCAACGACGCCGTGCCCCTGGCATGACGGACGAAGGCGAAGAGGGTGTCGCGGGTGGTCAGCGTCCCATCGAAATCGAAAGCATAGACTCGTTGCTGCATGGCTTCAATGTTTTTCTTACAGATAGATAATGACCAGGAACGAGAGCCCCCATGCCAACACAATGAGTTGTGTGAAACGGTCGCGCAGCAAAACTTTTGTAGGGTCGCCACTTTTCTTGTCAACCACGGCCAACTGGATGTAGCGCAGCAGTCCCAACAGCACAAACACGCTGGTGAGATAGAGGTAATCGGTATGGAAATTGGCCTTCACCTCGGGCGAAACGGTGTACATGATGTAGCACACCAATGTCACCGAGGCGGTGATGGTGATGGCCTGGTTGATGAACGTCAGGTTGTAGCGGCTGGTGTTGCGCCGTGGCGCCTCGCCCGTTTCTTGCAGGCGCAAGACGTCGTCGCGCCGTTTGGCAAAACTGAGGAAAAGTGTCAGCAAGAACGTCATCAGCACAATCCACTGGCTGAGCACGGTCTCTGTGGCTACACCGCCTGCCAGAATGCGCAGCACGAAGCCGAAAGCCACCACACACACATCGATGATGGCATGTTTCTTGAGTTCGGCGCAGTAGGCCAGGTTCAGCAGCCAATAGAACATAATGACACCCATCACTGGCAGACGATTGCGACTGAGCAACAACGTCGCCAGCAAGGAGAGCACTATCATCAGCCCCATCAGCCCGTAAGCCTGACGCACACTGATGGCTCCCGAAGCCACGGGCCGATGGCACTTCTCTGGATGGCGGCGGTCGTCGTCCACGTCAATGAGGTCGTTGAAGCAGTAGATGGACGACGCTGCAAAACAAAAGGCAAAAAAAGTAATCAAGCCAGCCGCCAAATCAGCGGTGTTGAGCAGGTGCCCGCCAAAAAACATGGGCAGGAACACAAAGAAGTTCTTGACCCACTGCTTGGGACGTATCAGATGAAACAGGTCGGTTGTCATGTGGAGTTTTTTCGATGTTTTAATTGTTACTGATGCCGAGTTCAATGCCCAACGGCCTTTGGCAGAAGCAGTTTCTCTATGCGGAGAACCAATTGGTGGAGCAGCCAGGCCAGCGGCAACGTAATGGCCACCGTGAGCAGAAACGTAGGCCAATAGCCCAAGTGATAGGGCTCGATGTACTTCAGCACGAAATGGATGTGAATGAGATAGGCTTCCAGACTCAGCGCCCCTACAAACCGGAACAATGCGTTGAACCACTGGGGCGTACGTCGAAACACGCGGTTGAGCAACAGGATGCTGGTCACCGTGAGAGGAATGTAGAGCATGCGCTCAATGAAGAGCGGAAACTGGCCATGGCGCACCTGCTCCAGGAAAATGCTGGCCGAGAGAGCCATCACAAACATGAGGACAATCATCCAAATGCCAGCACCGTCGATGGTTTCGTGGCGACGCACCATCTCGCCCATGTTCAGCCCGATGAAGAAGATGGGTATGCGGCTCCAGAATATTTCTATGTGCCCCACCGCATCGTGGATGGGCGACACCCACTGCACCAAGATGCACCACATCACCATAACCACCGGCAGCCACTTATAAACAGGATGGCGGCTGATGAGCATCATGTAGAAAGGGGCGAACAGATAGAGCATCATGATGGTGGGAATGTACCAGAATGTCAGTTCGTCGTGCAGCCAGAAGTCCCAGTTGACAGCTACGTCGCCCAGCAGGTCGGCGAGCGTGGCGCTATACTTGCCTGCCCCCAAGAAGTCGGGCACATAGAACAGGCAGGCCATGATGAGCCATGCGGGATAGATGCGCACAAAACGACGTGTGAAAAAGTGGCTCAGCGAAGGGTTCTTGTTCCACGAATACCACAAGCCTATACCACTGAGAAATAGGAACATATCGACGCCGATATTGCCCATGCGACGCAATCCGAAGAAAGCGTCTGAGCGCGGCAACGACACGTGGAACAAAATGACGAACAGCATGGCTGCTCCCATCAGTTCGCCGCGAAAACGGCTGATATTGGCTAGTTCAATGTCTTTTACTTTCATGGGCTTTGGCAGAGCTATTTGGGCATACGTTTCATGATTTCAGCAAACAGCCAGGCCATGCACAGGCTGGCCACCAAATAGAGCAGCAGTCCGGCATAGAGGTCTGTAGTGCGATAGGGTGCAATGAAAATCTTGCGTGTGATGGGGTGGCACACAAACATGGCCGCCGAAACAGCACCTGTCCACTCGAGGGCACGGTTGATGCCGGCGGGCAACACCTTGACCAAGGCCATCGAGGCCAATATGACGAAAACAGGCACCCAGTACCACGTTTGGTAGTTGAAACTCAGCAGAAACACCAGCGCGGTGGCTATCAGCAGCAACAGGCCGTAGCGCACATGGTTCGACGTTGCAGCCTGCGAATTGTCCAACGGAGAAATGCGCCGCATGATTTGCGGTTGGAAACGCGCCATCAGCACACCCATGCCGAACGGCAGCATGCCACCCACGAAGTTGTAGCGCAGACGATTGAGCATCTCGCCCGTGGGTTCGCAGAAGGCCTGCAACAGCCAGCAAACAACCATCAGCCCGACCACGACGCCCCAATGGCGACGATAGATGACCAGCCGATAGACTATGTAAAGTTGCATCATCAGGCCGAAGAACCAGTAGGGACCGGGCCAAATAACTTTGTCAGGGGTGGGCAGCAGATTGTTGAACATGCCCAGCTGTGCCACCACGTGCAGCAACTGATAATGATGGCGGCCGGGAGTGAAGGCATCGAGCAGAGTGAAGGCCACAAATCCCACAATCATCATGCGAAACAGCTTAATGAAGTGAGTACGCAGGAAAGACAGCCCCGAGCCTCCTCCCCCACTCTCCCGTGGAGAGTTTTTCTTCTCATATTTCAGCACCAGCCCGAAACCGCTGAGAAACAAGAACACCGGCACTCCGTAGTGGCCAAAGAAGGACAACAAATGGATGGGCAGATTGACATCGGGATGAAGCACGGCCTGCAGCAGCCCGTCGCAATTGTTGCGATGGAACTGATATTCGTTTTCCTTAACGGCCATGCCCAACCAGTGGCAGTAGTTGTGCAAAACGATGCCCAGAATGGCCAATCCGCGAAGTGCTGCACACTCGGCTTTGCTCAATATTGTATTATTCATCATTCAACTTTCTCATGTCGGGAGTTATCGGGAGTTAAGCCCCCCTCTCATCCCCCCTGGGGGGAAGACCCCATCCGTGGCCTTTCTCTCCCCCCAGGGGGAGTTGGAGGGGGCTGGCCTCCCCTACGGGGGGAGGTTTGGTGGAGGCCTTAATCTACTTCATTCTTCATTATCACATCATAGTCAGTGGTGGCTTTGAGTATTCGTGGTCGCTGCTCATGGTAGTTTGGCGACAGCACGTCGAGGCTGTCACGATAGTGGGGCGTATGGATGCCGCCCAGATAGAGCAACGTGTGAGGCAGCGCATCAGTCATGTATCGCTTGCTCTTGGCCAAGACCACCTTGTTGGCAATCTCGGGATGGTTCACCATGTAGCTGTGTGAGCACCATATCCACATGGGAATCTCAAACTCCTCGCGAGCCAGCCGACTGGTAATTTCGGCACTGTGCATGCGCCCATAGAAATGCTCAGCACCCGGCCCGAACACCTCTTCGCCATGGTCGGGCACATACATCACGATGGCATCCTTGTCCTCGTATTCGCGAATGATGGCATCCACCACCGAATCGTTATACATCACCGCATTGTCATAGTAGGCCAAAACCTGAAGGTTGCGTCGGCTCATGTTGGGGCGGTCGTAGTCGTCGGGCTTGAACTTCATGCGGCTCTTGGGACACCGTATGCGATAGTCCACATGCTGACCGTAGAGATGGAAAATGGTGAGTTCGGGCTTGTCGGCCCTTATTTCTCCTGCTTCCATCAACTGGTGCAAATCGTCTATGAGTTTCTCGTCGAACACGTGTATGTGGGGATTGCGCGAGTCAAACTGCGCCTCACTCAGTTCGGGGTTGTTCAGAAAGAAACCGCCGCTGAAGTCATAGACGGCCTCCTTGGCTTTGGGCAGAAACTGGTTGGTGAGAAACGTCACGTGATAGCCCGCTTTGCGAAACACTTCGGTGAACAACGGATAGTCGCACCACTCTCCCTTATCGCCCACGGCATAGAGCGAAAACAAATGCTTGAAGACAAAGCTCGTAAGATTCCATGGTGCCACCACATCGCCAAACACAGCCAGTTCCCCACGTCTTGCTCGCTTCAGCTGCAGCGGCGTGGTGGGTTTGTTGTAGCCAAAGAGCTGCGAGTGGTGCTTGTTGTAGCTTTCGCCAATGATGAGCACGATGTTAGGACTGGTGAACGAGCAGCTGTCAACCCTCACACGGTCTTTGGCCAGCAGCAGTTGGTCTATCTGTTTAGCAGCCAGTTTGTTGGCAAACACACTGAACGCCAGCCTGTAGATGGGTTCGTAAAGGGTGGCACAGTCCTTGCGCGTCAGTTCGTGCTCTACATACCCTATTTTGTCGTAGCTCATTAGTCGAGCCATGGCCTGTTTGTTGGGCCAACAAACCGTGGCGCTCCAAACCAGCAAGGCCAGCACGACGAGGCTTGCAAGCCCCCACCAAAGCCATCCCCCCCGTTGGGAAGGCCAGCCCCCTCCAACTCCCCCCGGGGGGAGAGCATGGCTGCGCGTTGGGTCGTCCCCCCCAGGGGGGATGAGAGGGGGGCTCTTGGTGACAAGAGGGGGACTTTGAGAACTGTGAAGGTATTTTTGGAGGAGTCTTTTGAGGGGGCTTAGGTGGACAGCCAAATGGACAGCCATCAGCAGCAACACCCAGCCCAACGAACTGAACAGCACATCCCACGTGAGATAATTGCTCAGAAACTCGCCTGCCTCCTGTCCAGTGGTTTCACCAACAAGCAGCAACATCGACGGTGTGATGGGCGATTGGAATTTCACGATGCAGAACACATCTACCAACGCAACGGCATACAAAAGTACATAGAGCACACGCCGAACCCACAGCCGTACACGCAGAGGCAACAGTGCCAGCACCACACATACCACATACAGGTCGAAGAACAACTCCAGCCAAAGGTTGTCGTAGTTCTTCTCCTTGCCTGTGTATTCAATCCAACTGCACACCAACCCTAACACGTACATCGTCGTGAAGAACATGGCATTGCAGCGAATAGGTGCCAGTACCTTTTGCAACATTTCTTTCATTACGGGTGCAAAGGTACGATTAAGCGAGCGAAAAGCAAAAGGAAAAACCCTTTTTTTCTTTGCTTTTCCGAGCGGAAGTACCTTCGACGACAGTCAAAGGTACGATTAAGCGAGCGAAAAGCAAAAGGAAAAACCCTTTTTTTCTTTGCTTTTCCGAGCGGAAGCACCTTCCGCTGACTACAATTTCAGTGTGAGGTCGCGGCCACGATAGAAGTCGAGCAGTGCCTGCTGGTAGATGTACTCGTAACGGGCGCGCAAAAGGTCGCTTTGGGCACGCAGCAAGGTGTTCTTGGCCTCGTTGAACTCAGTGATGTTGGCTTTTCCGTGCTCATACTTGGCCGACATCAGGCGGAAAGCCTCTTCATTGCTGCGTAGGGCCTGTTGCGAGCTGCGGTATTTTTCTTGAGCATTGACGGCTGTGTAGTAAGCTTGCTGTATCTCTTTGTAAAGGTTCTTCTTGGTGTTGTCAAGACTGAGTTGCTGCAACGAGCGGTTGAGCTCTGCACTGCGAATGCTGTTGCGCGTCTCGAAGCGGTTGAAGATGGGTACACTGAGGCTCAGCCCGATGTACTGGCTGAAGTTGTTTTTCATTTGCTTGAAGAAACCATCCGACTGGAAACCGCTGGTGTTGTAATAGTTGGAGCCCACTCCTGCCTGCAGCGCAAGCGACGGGTAGCGGGCACTGCGGGCGATTTCAATGCTCTTCTCGGCACCTTGCAGCCGCAGTTGCTCAGCGCGCACTTCTGGCTTTACGCCGACAGCCTCGGCAAAGATGGCATCGGGAGAAGTCCCCTCCAACTCCCCAAGAGCCCCCGTAGAGGGGGTTTCCACATCAAAGCCTTCCGGCGACGGCAGCTCAAGCAGCTGTGAGAGCGCAAGCAGCGCGAGGCGCAGATCGTTTTCGGCCTGGGTGGCGGTGAGCCGGCTCTGTGCCAACGTAGCCTCCTGCTGTGCCACCTCGGTGGCACTGACTTTGCCGTTGCGCAGCATCTCCTTCAGACGGAACACGTGCATGGAGTCGATGTCAATCTGCCGCTGAGCCACGCCACAGAGTTCTTTGTCGTAAAGAATCTGCACGTAGGCCTGAGCCACCTGCGTCCGGATGTTGTTCTTGGCATACTCGAGGTCGGCATTGGCAGCCTCGAGATTGAGGCGTTGCAGTTCGAGTGTGCGGGGAATGCGAAAACCAGTGAACAGAGGTACATTGGTACCCAGGCTGAACGACGTAGAGTTGGTGTTGGTGTTGGTATAGGTGTTTTGGGCCGTCAGTCCGCGACCAAACGAGAAATTCTCGCTGGCCGACGCGCTGAGGTCGGGCAGACGGGCGTTTTTGGCGTTGCTGACGTCGATTTCGCGTTGCTGGCGGTCTATGTTTTTCTGCTTTATTTGCAGATTGTGCTCCACAGCATAGTCGATGCACTGGCGGAGCGACCATTTCTGCTGCGCTTGGGCAGACAGCGATGTGGTCAGTATGAGGATGGCTAAAAGTTGTTTCATGAAACTCAATTTTGAAAATGTTAGAAGTTAGCGGGAGTTATTGAGAGTTCATCCCTTCTTCGATGACAATCTGGGGGCCTCGCACTTTGTCCTTCATGCCAATGCCACTCTTGATTTCGATGTTCACTCCGTCGCTCAGACCGGTCACCACTTGCTTGCGCTCGTAGGTTTTCTTCTCGCCTTCGCCCTTCACCACATAAACGAAAGTGGAGTCGCCGCTGAACTCAATGGCGCTTTCGGGCACCGACAGCACCTTGCTGGCACTGGCCAGCACAATCTCGGCATTGGCGCTGTAACCACTGCGAATCCTGCTGCCCTTGAGCACACGCACGGCAGCCTTGATTTCAAATTGGTTGGCCCCGTTGCTCTCTACGGCCTTGGGCGAGATGTACTCCAGCGAGGCATCGAAGTTCATGTTCTGCAGCGCACCGATGGTGATTTTCATGGGCATTCCCTGCACCAACTGCCCCACCTCCGTTTCGTCTATGTTGCCACGGAAAATCAGGTCGTTCATGTTGGCCACGCTCGCAATGGTTGTACCGTCGTTGAAGGTGTTGCTCAGGATGACCGAGTTGCCCACCTTGACGGGCACGTCGAGTATGATGCCGCTGATGGTGCTGCGAATGAGCGTCGAGCTGGCCTTGGCGTTGCTCTTTGAAACGCCGTCGCGCACAACGGCCAAGGCGTCGTCGGCAGCGGCTTTCTCTTCGCGTGCCTGTTTCAGAGCCTGCTTCACCTTGTCAAACTCGTCAGCGCTCACCAGTTTCTGGTTGTAAAGGTTCTCTTCGCGGCTGAAATCCACCCGGGCCTGCGCCAGGTTGATGGCAGCGAGTCGCACACGGCTCTCGGCCGAACTGAGCTGGTTCATGTCGGGAATCACCTTCACCTTGGCAATCACCTCGCCTGCACTCACATAGTCGCCCGCCTCCTTCAGTATGGCAGTAATGATGCCACTGATCTGCGGCTTCACGTTCACCTCGTTGCGGGGTTCTATCTTGCCCGTGACGATGGTGGTTTTCTTGATGTCGCCCGTGGTGGGCACAAACTCGTTATAGACAACCGGTTTGGGTTGGGACTTCTGCCACAAGAACACGAATGTTCCGATGAAAATCAGTGCCACCAAGGCGGCAATGAACAATTTGCTGTACTTTTTCATATTTTATGTTTTCACTATTTTTTTTCATTCATCCCGCATGGCATCGACAGGTTTGATGGACATGGCGCGGGCAGCAGGAGCCAACCCTGCCAGAACCCCCATCAGGCTCACCACCACGGCAGCGAAAATGGCCGTCCAGAATCCCACCTGGAAGTGGGCGTTGACAATGCCGTCTTCGGTGTTGCCCATCTCCAGCATTTGCAGGATGAACACACCGAACAAAATGCCACTCATGCCCGCCACCAGGGTGAGCAGAATGCTCTCGGAGATGATCTGCGAGAGAATCATGCGCGGAGTGGCGCCAATGGCGCGGCGGATGCCAATCTCTGTGGTGCGCTCGCGCACGGTGACCATCATGATGTTCGACACGCCGATGGCCCCCGCCAGCAATGTGCCCAACCCCACCAGCCAGATGAGGAAGTTGACTCCGCGGAACAGGTTGTCAAGCAGCTGGAAGAGTATCTCTGTGTTGAACACCATGGCCCCCTGCTCGTCGGTGGGGTCGATGTAATGGGCGCGGGCTATGGTCTCGCGTATGCGAGGCGTAATGTTGCTCATCACCACCCCCTTGCGCCCCGTGGCGGCTATCATGTCCACCTGGTTGCCACGGTTGTAGGTTTGCTGCATGAGCGTCAGCGGCAGCGTTATTTTCTCTTCGGCGCGCCCATTGAAGTTCACGCTGCCGTTGGTGTTGTAATCCACGCCTATCACCTCGTAGTAGGTGGAATCCACGCGAATGCTTTTGCCGCAGGGGTCGCCGCCCTCTTTGAACAGGTCTTTGTAGATTTTCTTTCCCAAAACGCACACTTTGCGATGGTCGCGCATGTCCATGTCGTTGATGAACCGTCCGTAATACATCTTGGGCGCAATGACCTGCGCGTATTCGGGCGTGACGCCCTGTATGCGCGGCGTGGTCTTTTGGTCGCCCCGGTAGGCGGTGTTCGACTTCCCCCAAGGAGCAAACAAGATGGGAGCCACCACGTCGAGTTCGGGCACACGCTGGTGCAACCGCCCGATGTCCTTGTAGTCCATGCTCCAGTAGCGCCCCTTGCGGAACCCCTTGTAGGGTTTGGAAGTCTGTTGCGCCCAAATCATGACCGTGTTGGTGGCGAATCCGTCGAAATTGCGGTTCAGCATTTCTCGCAGCCCCTGGCCGCCGCCGATGAGGGTCACCAGCATGAACACACCCCAAAACACGCCGAAGCCCGTCAGGAACGACCGGCTTTTGTTTCGCGTCAGCGTGTCGAGTATTTCTCTGTATGAATCTATATCTATTCGCATGGCTTTTTTGTCATTCTGCTCTCAGTGCCTCAATAGGGCGGATTCTGCTTGCTTTCAGGGCCGGTATGAGTCCGGCGATGGTTCCCGCAATGACCATTACCATGGTCGCCTCGAGACAAACGTCCAGCCCGACGGTGGGATCAACGAACATGGTGGCCTTGAACAAGCCTGTGTCTATCACGTTATGGCCCAGTGTGGCATCCATGTACTCGTTGACGAGTATGCCCAGCAACATGCCCACATAGCCGAAGAGGGTGGTGATGATGACACTCTCGACGATGATGAGCCGCAGGATGTTCCAAGGCTTGGCTCCAATGGCTTTGCGTATGCCGAACTCGTGGGTGCGCTCCTTGACGGTAATGAGCATGATGTTGCTCACGCCCACAATGCCCGAAAGCAGCGTGAAGAGGCCAACCACCCACAAAAACGTGCGGATGATGCCAATGCCCGTCTCCATCTGCAGCGACTGGGTGAAACGGTTCCACAGCCAGATGGCGCTCTCGTCCTCAGGATGCGCCTGGTGGTTGGCGTTCAACCGCTGGCGATACTCCTTCTCGAAAGCGTTGTTGGCCTCCTCGGTGGGCAAGCCGTGGAACGTGAACTCTATGTTGCCGGCATTGTCGGTGTTGGCTCCGTAAATGCTCTTGATGGCAGTATAGGAGGAGAAAGCCTCTGCCTGCCCGTTTTCCTCGTCCTTGTATATGCCCACCACTTGGAACATGAAGTTGCCCACCTTGACCCAGCATCCCTCCCCCTTCTGATGGGTTGCGGTGGACTTCAGGTTCAGTTCCTTTGCTTGTTTGGAACTCAGCACCAACACCTTTCGCTTGTCGCGGATGTCAATCTGGTTGATAAATCGTCCGCTGAGCATCTCGGTCTTGTTGATTTGCGTGTGGTTGGGATAGACACCCGTTATCTCGGTGCTGATGTACTCCTGCCCATTGCTGATGGTGGCCGATGTGGAATAGTTGGCTCCCACTTCGTCGATGTTCTGCTTGAACTCCTTGGCCGTGGTATTGATGTCGCGCGTTTGCAAACGAATGCTGCGCCCCTCGTCCAGCCCCTGATAGGCTTTCGAGGTGCGTCCGCCAAACACCATCATCGAGTTGGAGAGGAAACGGTCGCTCTGCTGCATCTGCGCGTTGATGAGCCCATTGCCGGCCCCCAGCAGCACGATGAGCATGAAGATGCCCCATGCCACGGCAAAGCCCGTCAGGGCCGTGCGCAACTTGTTGCGCCGCGCCGTCTGCCATATCTCATTCAATAATTCCATCCTTTATGCGTATGATTCGGTTGGTTTGTTGAGCCACTCCGGGGTCGTGGGTGACGATAATCTGCGTCATGCCCTGCTCCTGGTTGAGTTGTTTGAGCAGCTGCATCACCTCGAGCGAGGTTTTCGAGTCGAGCGCCCCAGTGGGTTCGTCGGCCAGGATGACCTGCGGATGAGTGATGAGCGCGCGGGCAATGGCGACACGCTGTTTTTGTCCACCCGACATCTCGTTGGGATAGTGGTCGGCCCATTCGAGCAGGCCCAGACGCTCCAAATACTCCAGTGCCATTTGGTGGCGTTTGCGTCGGCTCACGCCTTGATAGAACAATGGCAGCTCTACGTTCTCCACTGCCGTCTTGAAGGCTATGAGGTTGAACGACTGGAAGATGAAACCAATCATTCGGTTGCGGTATTCGGCGGCGCGCCGTTCGCTCAGTCCCTTGATGAGCGTGTCGGCCAATATGTATTCGCCCGAGTCGTAGTTGTCCAGAATGCCAAGGATGTTGAGCAGAGTGGATTTTCCCGATCCCGACGCCCCCATGATGGACACAAACTCTCCACGCTCAATGTCGAGGTCGATGCCTTTGAGCACATGGAGCGGCTGTGCGCCAAAATAGGTCTTGTTGATGTCTCTCAGATGTAGCATTATTCAATGTGTTTTTTTAGAATGAATCGGGCATCATGCACCATGAATCATGCACCATGTTTTTACTCCCGATGCCTTTCATCGTTTTTTTGACGGGCGAACAGGTGGTAAAGTTGCAGCGGAAGTTGTTTTTTTTGCTGACAGCTGCATTTTTTCACCATTCACTATGCATTATTTATTACGCATTATGCATTCATCATTATGCATTATTCACTTTGCATTAAGAGTTGTCCATGCTTGCTCGATGTCCTTGAGATCCAGACCCAGCAGCCGCATGTTGCGGAACAGTTCGGGAAGCGTCTGCTCCATGAACTCGCGCTTGCGCACTGCCAGTATCTGTTCTTTCGCACCGGGGGTGACGAAGTAGCCCAGTCCGCGCTTGTTGTAGATGATGCCGTCGCGCGAGAGAGCCTCGTAGGCCTTCACCGCCGTGTTGGTGTTCACCTGCAAGAGCACTGCATACTCGCGAACGCTCGGGATGCGGGCATCGTCCTGGTAGTTGCCGGCCAGAATCTCGTCGCACAGGCGGTCGGCCATCTGCAGGAATATTGCTTTGTCGCTATTGAAAGTCATAGGCTTTTCAAGTATTTAATGTCAATTATCCTTTTTTATTAGGAGTGTTGGAGTGCAGAAGTGTAGGAGTGCAGACAATAGTTTTTGCCCTTAGGCTTACGCCGCTCCCCCGTTTGAAGGGATTATGCAAATGTCTTGCATCTCCTTGCAACTCCTTGCAACTACTTATTTACTCACTCTGAGAAAGTTGAGTTATACATTATGAATTATTCATTATGCATTACTAACTACACATTCAGCCAGCGGCGGCTTTCCACCTGCATGCGTGTGAAGATGCGATAGCTGGCCAGATAGTTGAACACCGACAGCGCAGCCAACACCATTATGCCGAGATAGCCCAACCAACTGACGATGAGCTTCATGTTCTCAATTGATGAAATGTAATCGCCAGGCACCAAACCGTGTTCAACGAGCACAACCATCAGCTTGGAGAAACAGAGTGACAGGATCATCAGCGCTGCCGAAACAATGACGAACGACCACTTACGGAACAGCGTTCCACCCAATGTATAGACCGAATGGGTCCACACCAGCATGAGGCCATTGAGCAAGGCGACTTGCCAGGGTACTTCCAGCAGGCCCTTGATAAAGTTCAGCATGGAAGTGAGCATCGCCTGAACGCCGCTCACCAGTCCACAGTCCTTGTAGAGCAGCGGGAAAACCAGCATGCGCAGCGTGTCGCCCACGGCAAAGGCCACGAAGATGGCCACCACGTTGATAACCGAGGCATAGACGATGACGGCCAGAAATTTCTCCAGATTGCTGGCAGGCAGCGAAAACAGGGCAATGCGCCGCTGCTTGCTGGCGAATGCCGTAAGTGGGCAGCTGATGCTCACCAACACGGCCAGCATCAGGAAGAACGCACACACGCCGATGCCAACCGACACGCAGGCCTCGTAGGGCTGATGCATCACTACAATGAAGAAGAACTCGGCCAGCAGGGCACCCAGCGAGAATGTGGCTGTCCAGAGGGCCAGGGTGCGCCAGTTCTCTACTACCACCCAGCACAGCGTCTGCCAGAAGCGTTTTATATCGAATTTGTTCATAGTTGCAAGTTTTTTAAATGAGAGGACACTCTCGTTATGTTGATTGTCATTTTATTCTTGTGTTCACAAAGCGGCCACGCAGCTGCCAGTGGCAGAAAAGCCGGTAGGCCAGCCATGTATTGAGCGCCGTGAGCAGCAGGCTTGCCACGATGCCGATGACGCTTTCGAAAGCTTTCGTGAAATTGCCCATCAGGAAACCTATCTGGTAGAACAGCCCCCTGCTGCTGCCTGTGAAGGCTCCTATCGGCACCAGCACCAAAACCATGAGCAGGAGAATCGCCAACAGAGTGAACACCCACGCAAACTTCCTGCTACGGAAGAAGTTGACGCCCAGCAAGATGAACGAGTGCAACCAGAGGCACAACAGAAACAGGCCTAAGGGCAAATGGAAGTCCTTGGTGGCCACTTGGTCCATCATGCGCCCCACCACCGAGGTGGTATCGGGCATCTGGCGAACCATGTTCACCACATACTGAATGCCGTCGGCAACGCAAATGGACAGGACGAAGAGCGGAAGCACCAGGATCCACGTGGAATAGCGCATGATGAACTTTTCAAGATTGCTGGCCGGAACCACGAGCAACTGTCGCATAGAATCCTTCTGCTCAAAGCTGTGGAACATGTAATTGCCACCTGCGATGACAATGGCGGCCAACATCACCCACGTCATGAATGTGCAGGCTCGGTAATCGCCGTCTCCCGCGCTGGTATAGACCAAATAGAGGAATGCTAAGACGACCGAGAGTTGCACGGAAGTCTTTATGTAGTAGCGCTTGTCGCCTTCGAGAGTCCAGCGGGCAAAGCGCAAGAAACGATTGAAACTGAAACTATTCATAACTGCCGTTCTTTAAAAAGTTAAGGAGTGAGAAATCAAACCGTCAACTGAGCCTTTCCGCTGGTCACCGCCTCGAACAGCAGTTCCAGGTTGAGCTGAGTCTCGTCGCTGCCGGGCTGGCGGCGCGCCATGACGGCACTTCCCTGGAGCGAAGGCTCGCTGAAGACCACGTCGCTCAGGTCGCTGCCCGGCGCACGGTATTCGAAGGTGTAACGCTCGCAGATGTCAGCCACACTGCTGTCCAACAGCAGTCGGCGCTGGTCGAGTATCAGGATGTGGTCCAGCAACTGCTCCACGTCGTGCACCTGGTGGGTGGAGATGATGAGCGTACGGTCGTCGGCCATGTTGTTGGCCACCACGCGGCGGAACTGCGCCTTCGAGGGAATGTCCAATCCGTTGGTGGGCTCGTCCATCAGCAGCAGCCGTGTTCCAGCGGCGAGTGCAAAACTCATGAACACCTTCTTCTTCTGCCCCATCGAGAGAGAATTGAGTTGCAGGGAGGTGGGCAGCTCGAAGTCGGTGAGACAATTGTTGAGCACCTCGCGGCTGAAACGCGGATAGAACGGCTCGTTCATGCGCACAAAGCGGTCGAGCGACGTGGCCGGCAGGTCGAACTCCTCGGGCACGATGAAGATTTCCTGCAACGTGTCGGGACGGCGCTTGCTCGTATCTACCCCGTCGTAGCTCACGGTTCCGCGCTGTGCATGCAGCAGGCCGCAGATGAGGTAGAGCAGCGTCGATTTGCCAGTACCGTTCTTGCCCAGCAGTCCGTAAATGTTGTTACTTTCAAGTCGCAGGCTGAAATCGTCGAACACCTGATGCTTGGAGCCGGCATATTTGAAACTGATATTGTTGATCTCTATCATGATTGTTGAACTTTTTAAGATTGAAATTTGAGAATGAAAAATTGATAACAAGCTGTCGTTTCGGCCACCTCGGCCTTCTCGAACTGTTGCAGGGAGTCACAGTGTGGCGACTCTACTCCCACGCCAGCAGCAGGTCGTTCTTGGGATTCATGACCAGCATTTGGTCAACCAGATTGAAGGTGTTGCTCTCGTGGTCCAACTGCAAGTAGTTCACCGACATGAGGTGGTCGAACTCATACTTGTAAACCGCCTTTTGGTCGGCCGTCTTGTAGGCGTTGGCCTTGCTGTCCCAGTTGCTGCGCTCCACGGTATAGCCGTCGGCGGTGTAGCGGAAGTCCAGTTTGTAGCTCTGCTGCCACTCGTTGGTCATTTTGTTCCATGCAAAGGCCTCTTTCGTGGTTACCCGCTCGGCGTCATCGTAAGTATAGCGATACTCCAGCTTCGGGCAGAGGGATTCGCCCATTCGGTCATAAACATACATGGTTGTCAGTTGGCCGTTCTCAATGTCGGCGTTGTAGAAATACTGACTGTTGCTGTCAAGACTTACATTCAGATACATGCTCAGAATGGTTGCTACGGTGATGATTGTTTCCATAATTCTTATTGTTTTTGTGGTTGTTATTATTTTTGTTGAAAATTCAATGTTTATTTCTCTGTTGTAGTGTACCAGTTGAATAGTACACTGCAAAAGTAATTTATTTCCCGATACACACCAAACATTTGGCCACTTTTTTTCAATGCAGCCCTGCATTTTAACTGTTTTTTACAGTTTTATCGCCCAAAACCTTTGTTTGACCACAAGAAACAGCCAACTATACGGAAGACAAATCGCCAATCTGATTCAAATCTCGCGACAAGCCATCCACACTCTCCGCCCCGTTATGCGGCCTGCAGGCTTCAACGCCGCGCGCACTGTGAACGATGCACCATCAGAAAGCGAGCGAACCAACAGAAGCATCAGTCTCTGCGGAGCAAAACTGCCAATGATTTCTTGTTGTCGGGAGATATTTCCGTAACTCACGACAATAAAAAAACATCTCTCGACAATAAAAAAATAGCTCACGACGATAGGAACAAATTCTCTAGAAAATTTGCCCACGTCGTCGTGAGATATTTTTTCGGCGTTCCATAATATATAAATAATGTATGGCGAGGGAGCAGTCCACCCCGGAAAGGCGAACCCAAAAAGCAAAGTGCAGAGACCATCTGCGGCATGCAGAGGGAGGATTCCGGTCAAACGGCACCCAAAACACACTTTTCATGACTTTTTCTTGTCAGATTGAAAGGAAATGGCTAACTTTGCTGCACATTTAAAACGTGCAATTCAAAAACAGGACAAGAAGCAAACAGACGGTTTGCAAGCAATCAAGGGTAGCATCTTTCACAGAGAAACCCATCGGAAGATGCCGTCCAACATATCATAATAAAAAAACAAACGAGATGAAGAAATTTTTGTTGATGGCATTCCTGGCAGTCGGTTTGACGGCCAATGCCGAAGAAATGAACGAGAACAACGTGGCTGGCAGCACTGAAAAGACTGCGCTGGCCGCTGACAACGACCAAGAAATCAACAATGGCGGCTTGACGCTTGACGAAGGCAAGGATGACGACCGTTTGTCGATGCACATCTACACCGGCTTCAACATCCCCACAGACAGTCCTGAGGGCGTTGATTTTTCTTTTTGGCGCTCGTGGGAAATCAACTGGACCATTGTCCAGTATGACTACCGACTAAAGAACTCGAATCTGGCTCTTTCGGCCGGTATCGGCTTCAACTGGCGCAAATATACGTTGGACGGACACAAAAACCAGATTTACAAGGATGGCAACATGGTGAAGATACTTCCTGCCGGCCAGGAGATGAACGACCTGAGCTCGAACATCCACACCGTGAGCATCTCTGTGCCGCTGCTGGCAAAATACAGTTTCAACAAGAACTTCGCCCTCTCTGTGGGCCCGCAGTTGAACCTGAACTACTACGGACGTCTGCACAATGCCTACAAGCATGGTGACGACAACCATGACATCAGCACAAAGGCGATTGGACAGCGCCTCTTAACGGTTGACCTTATGGGCATCGTCCACCTTTGGGACGTCGGCATCTATTGCAAGTACTCGCCCATGAGCGTGATTAAGAAAGACCGTGGTCCCCAGTTCAAGTCGGTGGCCATCGGTGTTTACTTCTAGTTCAATTGGGCTATTTCCGTTTCTGCCTGGGTCAGTTTGTCCTTGCAGAACTTGATAAGTCGCTGTGCAGTCTTGAGCTGCACAGCGATTTCGTCTATACTGAACTCGTCGTTCTCCATCTTTCGCACAATTTCCTGCAATTGTGCGAAAGCCTCTTCGTATTTTTGTTCCTTTTTCATTTTGCTTTATAGTTTATAGCCCCCTCTCATCCACCACCGAGCGGAGGGTGCCTTTTTCGAGTCTTGTTTCCAATTCGTCGCCAGGTTTGGCATCATGGGCATCGCGCAGGACCTTGCCACCCAGCAGCGTGATGCTGTAGCCACGTCGCAGGAGCAACGCGGGGTCGAGGCTGCGTGTCTTCTCCTCGCACAGCTGCAGCTGGTGCTTCTCGGCCATCAGCCTGCGGCCTGTCAGTATGGGCAGTTTCTGCTCCAGGGCACTGATGGCCGACAGCCTTGTCTGCACATGCTGACGGACAGCCGCGAAAAGCCTTGCATGAAGATTGTCGAGACGCGCCCCCTGACGGGTTTTGTAAACAGAGAAAAGCGCTGGAATCTGACCCGACAGCCGCTCCAACCGCATGCGCTCGATGGTCATGCGCCGACGGACAATGACGGTAATGGTTTCGCTCATGTCCTCCAACTGGTGGAACACCTGTGCCAAGTTGTCGATGAGGAAGGCGGCCGCAGCCGTAGGCGTTTTCACCCGCGTGTGCGAAACCATGTCGAGTACGCTCTCGTCGCGTTCGTGGCCTATGCCGGTGATGACGGGCAGTGGGAAGTTGGCCACGTTCTCGGCCAGTGCCAGTGTGTCGAACCCCGAGAGGTCGCTTGTGGCACCTCCGCCGCGGATGATCACCACGCAGTCGAAATCGTCGGCACGGGCATTGATGCTGTTGAGCGCTGCTATGACGGTCGGCTCCACCTGCTCGCCCTGCATGACTGCCGCGAACAACTCGGTATGGAAACGGAAACCGTACTCGTTGTTGGCCAGTTGGTTGCAGAAATCGCCGTAGCCAGCGGCATTGGCGCTCGATATGACGGCTACACGCTGTGCAAACATGGGCAATCGCAGTTCCTTGTTCAATTCGAACACACCTTCCTCCTTCAGTTGGCGGATGATGTCCTGTCGTTTGCGCGCCATGTCGCCCATGGTGTAGGTGGGATCGATGTCGGTGACAATCCACGAAAAACCGTAGTTTTCATGAAACTGCGCATACACCTTCAGCAGCACTTTCATGCCGGCATGGATGGTTTGCCCCGTAGTGCGCTCGAAGTAAGGCTTGAGCACCATCCACGTCTGCCTCCAGCACTTGGCCGAAGCCTTGGCCACAGGTGTGTTGCCGCGCTCCTCCTTCTGAATGAGTTCCAGATAGCAATGGCCGCCCCACTCTCGGGCTTCCGACAGTTCGGCCTCCACCCAATAATCGTTTGGCATTGCCTGTTCGAGTGTCATTCGCACCAGGCTGTTCAGTTCAAAAAGCGAAAGGGTTTTCATCGGGAGTTAGCGGGTGTTAGCGGAAGTCCCCTCCGACTCCCCCAGGGGGGAGAGACTTGCCCCCACCAAACCTCCCCCCGTAGGGGAGGCTTCCTTCGCGTTGGGGCTTCCCTCGCCCCCTTTAGGGGGGACAGGGGGGCTGGATGAGAGGTGAGCTTCATTTTTCAACAATTCGTATGCCTTCATGAAGTCGGGCACACCATAACCAAACACATCGTCGGGTTGGTCAGTGCGGTTGCCACACCGGCGCACCGCCTCGACGATTTCGAGGGCCGTCCGCTGCGGACAAGCCTGCCAGAGACACGCCACCAGGCCGGCCACTTGTGGAGCCGAAAACGAAGTGCCGATGTCGCGGATGATGGTTCCGCGGCCCGTAACGACAGCCGCAGGGCTGCCCTGTGCCATCACGTCGGGCTTGATGCGTCCGTCTGCGGTGGGGCCGATGCTGCTGAACGATGCGTTCATGCCTTTGGGAGTGATCGCCCCGACGGTGATGATGTCGTGAGCGTCGGCCGGGAAATTGATTTTCTTCCAAGTGCCCATGCCCTCGTTGCCGGCACTGCTCACGAGCACGATGCCCTTGCCGGCCAACAGCGAGGCCGTGTGGGAAATCAGCGCTTGGTGTCCGTCCAATTCGCTGTATTGATGGTTCATCGCAGCGTCGTCGAAAGCATGGAAGCCCAGCGAGCTGTTGATGACATCCACGCCCACCGAGTCGGCAAACTCGGCTGCACTGGCCCAATAGTCCTCCTCGGCCAACGTCTCGGTCTGCACATCCTCGCAGCGCAGCAACCAGTAGGAAGCGTCGGGAGCCGTACCCGTAAAATAATTGGGCACACTCACGGCCATGGCCGACAGCACCATGGTGCCGTGGTCCATCTCCTTGAAAATGTCCTTCGAGGGAGGCTCAACAAAGTCGCGCGTACCCAACAGATGGATGGTCTGAAGGCAGGGAATCTGATCGGCATTCATGAATCCGCCGTCGAGCACGGCAATGGTCATCCCCCGTCCGCGGAATCCCCGCTGGTGCAGCCGGATGCCATTGAGCTGCCGTATCTGTTCTTCGGTGGCGCCATAGATGCTCTGCGTCACCGTGTCCCACTCGTTGAACTCGCGCCGGTAGTTCAGCCTGACGGGTTTTGCCAGCGAGTCGGGCGAAGTCCACACTTTGACGGCACGCCTGACAAAAGGCAGTGAGGCCAGTGCGCGCAGCGTTTTCTGACTGTTGCCACGCACCAACAGCGTGTTGTTCCACTTGCTCCGGCCAACCACTTCAACCCCTTGAGAACGCACCTGCTCCACATAGCGCTGGCTGACAGGCAGGTCGGTGGAATCGAGTTGCAGACCTTGTCGCCGCCGCCGTTCCAGCGCCTTCGGCGAAAGGAACTGCTCGGGGTGTTGCAGGCTGAAGCCGTTGGCGGCCTTGTCCTTCAGATACAGCCGATACATATAACACTTGCCGCCAGGATATTTCACCTTGGCGGAGCCTGCCTGCAACTGGCCGACTGCAGCCAGTACCAGCAAAAACAGCAGCAAGCACCTTTTTGTCACTTTTCCCATTTGCTTGCAAAGGTACGATTAAGCGAGCGAAAAGCAAAAGGAAAATTCATTTTTCTTTTCTTTTCCGAGCGGAAGTACCTTCGACATTGGTCAAAGGTACGATTAAGCGAGCGAAAAGCAAAAGGAAAATTCATTTTTCTTTTCTTTTCCGATAGTTGGTTGAACGCTCTTCGTCTGTCAAAAACCAATAAAAACAAAGAAA
>DFFM01000035.1:43505-78850 GCA_002369515.1 Prevotella sp. UBA3776
TGGTTTTTGAACGACGCGGAGCGTTATCGATTAAGCGAGCGAAAAGCAGAAGGAAAATTCATTTTTTTTAAGTTTCGCTATCACTCAACTTTGTGGAGTTCAAGGAGTTCATGGAACTTCTTGTTTACTTTTCATGCGTAAGTACCTTCGACATTGGTTTTTGCCTATAGGCGGCCCTCTGAAAACAGCTTGAGAATGTAGTCGTCGGTCAATTGCGGCCACACAAACAGGGCTTCCCCCCCAGGGGGGATGAGAGGGGGGCTTTGGATGGAATGGGGACAGACCGAGTTCAGCACACTGAGGAAGGTATAGAGCGCAACTTTACGGCGCGAATCAGGCAGGGCAGTGAAACGCTGCATGAAAAGGGCATCGCCGATGGGCTTGCAACCTGCAAACCTTTGGAGCATGGCGCCCACACCGTAAAGTGACGGGTGACTGATGGTGAATATGCTTGTGGCGGCCTGCTTTTCTGAGGCTGCGAGCAGGGCTTTTGCCGCAACATCGACAGGAGTGAAATCGATGCGCACACCGTTCATCCACTCGGGATAGACTTTCATTTCGCCCAACAGCCGCAACGAGGCCAACAGGGCATTGTTTTCGGCATCGGGAAGGTAACGGCCGTCTGCCAGACGGGGCATGAGATTGCCTATGCGAACAATCTGAGCCTCAAGGCGTTGCTCGTTGACGGCGCGCAGAACCAACTGTTCGGCGGCCACTTTGGTGCGCACATAGTCGTTGCCACGCCCCAGCAGCACACTGACCGTGGAGACATGCACCAGTGGACAGCCTTTCAGCAAACAGAACTCAACCACCCGCCGCGTACCATCGACGTTGGCAGCAACGAGCGCATTGTCGGAAGCAAAATGACGCACATCGGCCGCGCTATGAACAACTTTGGCTACTGTTTTCTCTGCCAAAGCCTCGAACACATCCGCACGAGTCAGGTCGCCCTCAACCACAGTGACGCTCCGCGCCAAAACCTCACTGAGCGGCTCCAGATTGGCGGGCCACACATCGCCGAAATACTCAATCATGGTTTGTACCAACCGCTCGGTTCCCGGAATGCCGTTCTTGGATCGCACCAAACAACAGATTTCGCTCTGACCGTGCAACAGCATTTCAAACAACAAATGGCTGCCCAACAGTCCTGTGGCTCCAGTGAGGACGAGAGAAATGACAGCCCCCTCCGACTCCCCCTGGGGGGAGAGCATGGCTGCGCTGGGAGCCCCCCTGTCCCCCCTAAAGGGGGTGAATCCGACGGGAGGGATTGTCTGTGCTGGGCTTCCCCCCTTTAGGGTGGATGAGAGGGGGGCTTTACTTAAAAGTTGGCGGGGCGTTGGGTTATGATAGACATCGCCGTAAGCGATGGACAGACCGCGCCGTTCGGCTTCCACCACCAGCTGCATCGCCGTGAGGGAAGTGCCGCCCAACTGGAAGAAATTGTCGGTTGGACTCACTGCAGGGAGCTGCAACACCTGTGCAAAGAGGGAACACATGGTCCGCTCGGCATCCGTGTGGCAATGCTGCTCCATGAGGGGGTGCTGCTCCTCCGATTCGGACGACGTGAGCGGATAGGGCAACCGCGAAACGTCAATCTTCCCGCTCACAAGCACCGGCCACTGCTCCACCCGCACGAAGCGGTGGGGCACCATGTACAAAGGCAACTCATCGGCCAAAGCCTTGCCCAACTGCCGGTCATCGACGGCCTTGTCGGCCCGATAGTATGCACAGAGCAGCCCATGTTCTTGGCGAGCCACGACCACGGCCTCTTTGACACCTTCCACCCCACACAAAGCACGTTCCACCTCGCCCAATTCAACACGGTAGCCATTGAGTTTGATTTGATGGTCGTTGCGACCGACGAAATACAGTTGTCCGTCGCCGCCCCAACGGACGAGGTCGCCCGTGCGGTAGATGCGACTGGCGCCAAACTTGCTCTCAACGAAGCGCTCTGAAGTGAGCAGCGGTTGCTGCAAGTAGCCCAGCGCCAATTGTGGCCCCGCCAACCACAGTTCGCCGACGGCTCCCTGAGGCAGCAACTGGCCGTGCGGATCGACGACGTAGGCTTGCATATTGTCCAACGGACGGCCTATGGGAATGGGCTCATCGTCTCTGGCTGTTTCCGGCAGTTCGCACCAAGTGGCATCGACGGTACACTCCGTGGGGCCGTAGGTGTTGAGCACCCGTGCCGAAGTGGAAGGCCGCCGGGTGAGACGTTCGCCCCCAAGACAAATGTAGTCGAGCGGCAATGGCGCATAGTCGGACAGGAGCAGTCCCAAGCGGGTGGTGAAACACCCGCCCGTGATGCGCTGATCACAGAGAAACCGATGGAGCCGCGCAATGTCCCGTCGGGCGGCGGCAGGCACCAAGTGCAGACTTCCGCCCACGGTGAGCACTGGAAACATGTCCTCGACAGAAGCATCGAAGGCAAACGAGGAATGGCAACAGATGCGGCTTTCGGAACTGAGATGCCAGTGTTTGGCCACGAAATGAACCAGATTGAGCAATGCACCATTCGGAATGACTACACCCTTGGGCTCGCCAGCAGAACCCGAAGTGAAAATCATATAAGCTGGGGAGCATGCCCGTCCAACTCCCCTTGGGGGGAGGCCAGCCCCCTCCAACTCCCCCTGGGGGGAGAGAGTTGCCCCCACCAAACCTCCCCCCGTAGGGGAGGCTTCCTTCGCTTTGGGGCTTCCCTCGCCCCCTTTAGGGGGGACAGGGGGGCTGGATGAGAGGGGGGCTTTGGATGAGAGAGGCACCCTATATATAAATAGGTGAGTAGAGTCAAGTGAAAGTGTCACCGAACGCTGCATGGCAGGATTGTCGTTCCACAGGCGGTCGGACAAAAGCAGCTGTGCCCCACTTCGCTCTATCTGGCGACTGATGCGAACAGCCGGCTGGGTAGCGTCTATCGGAACATAAGCGCCGCCGACGCGCCACACCGCCAACACCCAAACAAGGAAGTGCCTGCGCGCATCTGACAACAGGCATACCAATTGTCCGGGACGAAGCCCCTGAGCCTTCAATTCGCGCGCCAATGTGGCCGAAAGCATGTCCAACTGTGCATAGGTATATTCTCCCCGCTCGTCGGTCACGGCCAAGGCTTGAGGCGTAAGCCGGGCTTGCTGCAGTATGAGGTCACAGACCGTCAGCCGATGGTCATAGGTGAGGCGCTCGCCACGCCCCAACTGCACGAGCCGTTCCTGTTCTGATGACGTCACGAGGCTGATGTCGGACAAGACGGTGCCATCCTCCATCTGCATCATGGCCAACACAACGGTCTGCACGGCTTGCGCCACCATGGTCAGGGTCGATTCGCTATTGAGTGCGCTGCTCGAGTCGGTGCGTATTTCGTAAAAGTCGTTCTTGCCATAGACGAGACAGCCCAAGTCGTTGCGCACCTGGCCGTGGGGCAACTGTCGGCCAACAATTCGAGTGCCTTCAACGAGCAGTTCCTCGTTGATTTGTGTACCTTGAAAAGCGAAAGTCACAGCTGGAGCCACGCGCATGTCGCGACAGAAATGACTGGCCGGATAAACGCCATGACGGAGTGAGGAAAACATCTGACGGCTCACACTCAGCAGATAATCGCAAAGAGTCTGGTCGGGCGGAACATCAATCAACACGGGCACACTCCTGACAAACATGCCGTAGGCCCCGTACAACTTACGGTCGGTGCGCCCATGGTTCAGGCAGAAGAAAGCCACGCGGGGCTGGCGCTTCAGTCGGGCCACCACCAGACTGAAGGCAGCCAAAAACAAATGAGCCACACTCACTCTGTGAGCATGGCACCAACCATCCACTTCCTGCTTCGGCACAGAAGCGATGGCAACGACGGCCTCCCCTCTTTCATGGGGGGTAAACTGTCCAAAACGAAGAAAATCGACCCCTTTGAAACGCTCATGGAAAAATGCCCGCGCCCTTTCGTAGGCTGGAGTGCCGAAACTTACGGTCTCGGACTCAACAGCATCGCGAAGCGTCAGGGTTTGGGGCGAAGGGAGAACGGAAAGCGGAGGACGCACACCACAAGCGGTGTATGCCGCCGGCAAATCGCGCCCTATCAGATTGCGCGCCAAGGTGTAGCCATCGGCTATGGAATGATGGATGTCCAGCAACAAATAGTTGAACAGAGGCGTTTCCACCACTTCGAAACGGAACAGGGGACTGCCGTCGAGCAGATTGAAAGGACGCACAAAGCCCTTTTTCATGTATGCCTGCGCTTCGGCCTCCGACAATTGACGACGACTGACGACGACGGGCTCGGGATGGTTCCCTTTGGGCATGGGAACATATTGACGGGGCCTGCCGTCATTGTTCTCCACGAAGCGGGTACACAATTCTGGACGGCTGGCAACGAGCAGTTGCAACGCCCGGCATAGCCTTTCGGCGCCAAAGGACTTGGGGAACGGCAATACCGCCGGCAAATTGTAGGCCGTTGACTCTGGATGGGTCTTCCATGCCCGGAAGATGTCCAGTTGCGACTGCAACAATGGGAAAACGTCCATCTCCTTACTCATCGTTCGTTGTCGGGGTGTGAATGTCTGATTGACGGTGCAATGTTTTTACAATTGCCCAGTTTTCTGGAAAGCCAAACGTGGGTCGCCGTTAGCCAAATGAATGACGCCACAATACTCGAACCCGTACTTGCGAAGCAAGTTCTGCATGGTCAGATTGTCGGCATGCGTATCAACCCGGATGGTATCGGTTTTGGCGAAGGCATAGTCCAAGATGGCCCGCATCACGCCCCGAACGCCGGGTGCAGAAGCCACCCGGTGGATTACGTAATAGGGGCGGTCGTTGAGCCATGCCCCCTCGTAGATTTCAGCGTATGTGGGGTCGGGGCCTTGAACCAGCGCAAACGTCGCCACCATTCGTTCTCCCTGATGGGACGAAAGGGGGTTGTTTTCGTCCTCGACTGTCATTACATAACTGCACTGTCGCCGGATGTCGTTCTCAATCAACTCGCGCGACGGGTGCCCTTTTGTCCATTGGTGCAAGTTGCCTTGGGCAATCATTTTCTTCCGGCCCTCCTCAATCAGCTGCATGATGCCCTCAAGGTCGGCCATTGTTGCATGTTTTATGTTCATAGTTGCAAAATTACAAAAAACGAAGGAAAAGAGAAAGGAAAAAAGCATTTTTCTTTTCATAATCAAGAATACGCTCAAAAAGGAGCTTTTTTGCAAGATTCATGCCCGATAGTCGATAAAAATGAGTAATTTTGTGGCCATAAACAGCAAAGACCATGGTCAAGGCAAAGGCAAACAGATGACCAGAAAGACGAGCAATCGACAAAAACAGAGAACAGATTACACACAATCCTTTAAATATTCTGAAAACAACAACATGGAAGTAATACAAAGTTTCACCATCGACCATACCCACCTGAAGCCGGGAATTTATGTTTCGCGCGAAGACAGAGGCTTCACCACATTCGACCTGCGCATCACCGAGCCCAACAAAGAACCGGCCGTGGCCCCAGCCGCCATGCACAGCCTGGAGCACCTGATGGCCACATGGTTCCGCAATAGCGAGGCGAAGGACGATGTAGTTTATGTTGGCCCAATGGGTTGCCTCACGGGCATGTATATCATCATGACGGGAAAATACACCGTCGAGGACATGCGCAGCCTGACCATAGCATGTCTGAAGTGGATTCTCACGCAGGAAAGAGTGCCTGCCACAGAGCCGCAAACCTGCGGCAACTACTTGCTCCACGACCTGCCCATGTGCAAATGGGAGAGCATGCGCTATCTCGACCGACTGCAGCATGACTTCCACTGCGAATATACCAAGCTGCAAATCACCCTGGACGACGGCAGAGTATTTGCCGACGCTTAGAGAAAGAGTTGTGAAATCGTGGAATTGTGAAATCATGAGACGAAATGGACAATAAGCAAGCAACACTGGAACTGGGGTCGAAACCTGTCGGCAGGCTGCTCATGCAATATGCCATCCCTGCCATCGTGGCCATGGTGGCATCGAGCCTGTATAACATGGTGGACTCCATCTTCATAGGCCAGGGCGTGGGTCCGATGGCCATATCGGGTCTGGCCATCACCTTTCCCTTCATGAACCTCAGTGGAGCCGTGGGAGCCTGCATCGGCGTGGGTGCATCGACCTACCTTTCGGTGAAGCTGGGGCAGAAGGACTACTCCATGGCCCAGCGGATTTTAGGCAACTCGGTGGTGCTGAAAATCATCACCGGCATTCTGTTTGGTGCGCTCTGTCTGCTGTTTCTCGACCCCATCCTAAGGTTCTTCGGTGCCACGGAGAACACGCTGCCCTACGCCCGCGAATACATGCAAATCATCCTGTTGGGCAATGTGTTCACCCACCTCTACTTCGGCATGAACGCCATGTTGCGCGCAGCGTCGAAGCCCCGACAGGCCATGATGGCCACCATTTTCACCGTGGTGCTCAACACTGCCCTCGACCCGCTGTTCATCTACACCCTAGGCATGGGAATCCAGGGAGCCGCCCTGGCCACCATTCTCTCGCAGATAACGGCCCTCTGTTGGCAAATCAAGCTGTTCAGCAATCCCAACGAACTGCTGCACTTCAAACGAGGCATCTACCGACTGGAGTGGCCCATCATCAAGAACATCCTGGCCATAGGCATATCGCCCCTGGCCATGAACACCTGCTCGTGCATTGTGGTGATTTTCATCAACACCGCACTGGTGAAATACGGCGGCGACATGGCCGTGGGTGCCTACGGCATCGCCAACCGCATAGGCTTCGTGTTCTTCATGATTGTGATGGGCATCAACCAGGGCATGCAGCCCATAACAGGCTACAACTACGGTGCCATGCAGTTCGACCGCATGCTGAAGGTGCTCAACCTCTCGATGGTGGCAGCCACGCTGGTGATGACGATAGGATGGCTGGTGGGCGAGCTGATGCCCTACCCCTGCGCCCGTTTGTTCACTTCGGACGGCGAACTGCTTGAAAAGTCGGTGCAGGGCATCCGCATCAACATGATAGCCTTCCCGCTGATAGGTTCGCAGGCGGTCATCACCAATTTCTTCCAGTCGATAGGCAAAGCCAAGATAAGCATTTTCCTGTCGCTGTCACGGCAAATGATATTCTTGCTGCCGCTGCTCATCGCGCTGCCTCCCGCAATGGGGGTGGACGGTGTTTGGGCAGCACTGCCGGCCAGCGACGCGGTGGCTTTCGTCGTGACGTGGATCATCATGATAAGATACATGCAAAAATTCAAAAGACAACATAAGGAACTTACCAATGGACGATAAGCACATCATCATCAACGTGGGCAGACAGCTGGGAGCCGGCGGTCGTACCATTGCCAAAGGACTGGCCGAAACCTTCGGCTGCAAGTTCTACGACAAAGAACTGCTCAATCTGGCAGCCAAGGAGAGCGGATTCTCTGAAAAGTTTTTCGAACAGAACGATGAGCACAAGGGATTCTTCAAGTCGCTCTTTCACCTGCATGCCTCGCATGTGGGAGACAACAACTTCTACGGCAACGGCATCTCACAGGAGAGCCTGTTCAAGTTTCAGAGCGACGCCATCAGAAAAGCTGCCCATGAAGGCTCGTGCGTGTTTGTGGGCCGCTGCGCCGACTACATCCTGCGCGACATGCCCAATGTGGTGAACCTGTTCATAACGGCAAGAGAGGATTTCCGTGCCGAACAGGTGTGCAAGCGACATGGCTTCGACCGCGAGACAGCCCTGAAACACATCCGCGCACAAGAGTCGGAACGGGCCTCATACTACAACTATTACACTGGCAAGAAGTGGGGCCACGCCTCCAGCTACGACCTCTGTGTGGACGCTTCGCTGTTGGGAATAGAAAAAACACAGGAGCTGATAGCCTGCTTCATTCGCGAACGTTTCAAAGGTTTGAATACATGAAAAAGATAGGCATCATCAGCGACACCCACAGCTATTGGGACGAAAAATACCTGCACTACTTCGAACCGTGTGACGAGATATGGCACGCGGGCGACATAGGCTCTTTGGAAGTGGCCCAGCGACTGGCAGAGTTCCGCCCCCTGCGCGCCGTCTATGGAAACTGCGACGGGGGCGACCTGCGACGCATGTTCAGCGAGACGCTGCGTTGGAAGTGCGAGGACGTGGAGGTGCTCATGAAGCACATCGGCGGATACCCCGGCAACTACGACGCCAGCATCCGCTCGCAAATCTACGCTTCGCCGCCCCAACTCTTCATCTCGGGCCACTCTCACATACTCAAAGTGAAGTACGACAAGACACTGCGCCTGTTGCACATCAACCCTGGTGCCGCCGGACTGCAGGGATGGCACAAGGAGCGAACAATAATAAGATTGACCGTCGAAGGCAATAAATTCACCGATTGTGAAGTTATTACTTTAGGAAGATAAGGAAAGAGGCTATGAATAACATCGTGCCAACTGCAAAGAGAATCATCCTCTGGGCCATCGCATTCTATCTGGTCATGGCTCTTCTCAGAGGATTGATGGGCGATGAAATCCGCTGGATTGAACTCATCTTCCAGTCGCTCGTCACCAGTTTCATTGCTTATGGACTGGAACGTTTCTGGAAGTATAAGAATAGTAAACAAAAACAAAAAGACAAAACAATATGAGAACTATAGTCATTACCGGCGGTGCCGGATTCATAGGCAGCCATGTGGTGCGCCTGTTTGTGAACAAATATCCCGACTACCACATCATCAACCTTGACAAACTGACGTATGCTGGCAACCTGGCCAACCTGAAGGACATAGAGGACAAGCCCAACTACGAGTTTGTGAAGATGGACATCTGCGACTTCGACGCCTTCTACAAGCTGATGCAGGAGAAGAAAGTTGACGGCATCATTCACCTGGCCGCCGAAAGCCATGTGGACCGCTCCATCAAGGACCCCTTCACTTTTGCCAAGACTAACGTTATGGGCACTCTCTCGTTGCTGCAGGCCGCCAAGCTCTACTGGGAGTCGTTGCCCGAACGCTATGAGGGCAAACGCTTCTACCACATCTCCACCGACGAGGTGTATGGCGCTCTGGAACTGACCCACCCCGAAGGCATAGAGCCGCCGTTCACCACCACGGCATCGTCCGCCGAGCACCATTTGGCCTACGGCGACCAGTTCTTCCGCGAAACCACCAAGTACAATCCCCACTCGCCCTACTCCGCCGCCAAGGCATCGAGCGACCACTTTGTGCGCGCCTATCACGACACCTACGGCATGCCCGTCATCGTGACGAACTGCTCGAACAACTACGGTCCCTACCAGTTCCCCGAGAAACTCATACCTCTCTTTATTAACAACATCCGCCACCGCAAGCCGCTGCCCGTCTATGGCAAGGGCGAAAACGTGCGCGACTGGCTCTTCGTTGAAGACCACGCACGGGCCATCGACCTCATCTTCCACGAAGGAATGATTGCCGAAACCTACAACATCGGCGGTTTCAACGAGTGGAAGAACATCGACATCATCCGTGTGCTCATCCGTACCGTTGACCGACTGCTGGGCCGTAAGGAAGGAGAGGACATGGACCTCATCACCTTCGTCACCGACCGTGCCGGCCACGACCTGCGCTATGCCATCGACTCTACCAAGCTGCAACGCGAACTGGGCTGGGAGCCATCGCTACAGTTTGAGGAAGGCATTGAGAAGACCGTGCGTTGGTATCTGGACAACCAGGAATGGCTCGACAACGTGACCAGCGGCGACTACCAGAAATACTACGAGAACATGTACGCCAACCGCTAAGCCGTAAGCCATGGATCCACTATCACGCGAACTGCAGTCTTTCCTCGTGCGCATGGGCTACGAAGGCATTGACCACCCAACAGAGCATGCCATGGAACACCTCGTGGCCTTGCTGGTGCCAGCCGAGGAGGAAGCACTTGTGCATTACTACGGTCTCTTTGGCGAAGAACGACGCGCCTTGGCAGACATCGCCAAGGAAAGAAACGAAGAACCCGAAGCCACCATGGCAGCCATAGACCAGAGCATCAGAAAGATAGCAGTGACCCCAGAGTGGCAGATGATCAAAACCAGTATAAAAGAAGAAAAATGAAGAAGATATTGCTGTTAGGCTCAGGCGAACTGGGCAAAGAATTTGTGATTGCCGCCATGCGGGCTGGCCAGTACGTGATTGCCTGCGACCGCTACGACAATGCGCCTGCCATGCAGGTGGCCGACGAGCGCGAAGTGTTCAACATGCTCGACGGCGACGCCCTGGAGGCCGTGGTCAGAAAGCACCAACCCGACATCATCGTTCCGGAAATAGAAGCCATCCGCACGGAACGCCTGTTCAAGTTCGAGGAAGAAGGCATACAGGTGGTGCCATCGGCCCGCGCCGTCAACTACACCATGAACCGCCGTGCCATCCGCGACCTGGCAAGCAAGGAGTTGGGGCTGCGCACAGCCAAATATTTCTACGCCAAGACGTTCGATGAGTTCAAACAGGCAGCCGACAAGATAGGGTTCCCCTGCGTGGTGAAACCGCTGATGTCCTCGTCAGGCCATGGGCAGAGCTATGTCCACAACGATGACGAGTTGGAGCAGGCCTTCCGCGAGGCCATGGAGGGAAGCCGGGGCGACGTGAAAGAGGTCATCATCGAGGAGTTCATCGACTTTGACTCGGAGTTCACCCTGCTCACTGTCACCCAGCAGCATGGCTGGCCGACGCTGTTCTGCCCCCCAATAGGACACGTACAGAAAGGGGGCGACTATCGTGAGTCGTGGCAGCCCTACCAAATCAGCGACGAAGCTCTGAAACAGGCACAAATGATGGCCGACAAGGTTACCCATGCGCTGACGGGTGCCGGCATCTGGGGCGTAGAGTTTTTCCTGACCCGCCAGGGCGAGGTTATCTTCAGCGAGCTGTCGCCCCGTCCGCACGACACGGGCATGGTGACACTCGGCCATACCACCAACCTGAGTGAGTTCGAGTTACACTTCCGCGCTGTCATGGGATTGCCCATTCCCGCCATCCACTTGGAGCATGCCGGAGCCAGTGCAGTGATTCTCTCGTCGGTGGAAGCCTCGCAGCCCGTTGACCGCTCATTGCTTCCCTACAATCTGGAAGAAGCCCTGAAGGAAGACCGCACACGCATACGCATCTTCGGAAAGCCCGAAGCCCACAAGGGTCGCCGCATGGGCGTGGTGCTCTGCTACGGCGAGCCCGACGACGACGTGAACGCGCTGCGTGACAAGGCCAAGCGGTTGGCAAAGACCGTGCTGGGAACTGACTCGTACATGAAGAAATAAAAAAAGCCCATGACAGGTAAAATCATTGAACTTCCGAAAATCACCGACCCCCGGGGAAACCTGACCGTGGCTGAGCAGCTGAAGGACGTGCCTTTCGACATCAAACGTGCCTACTGGGTCTATGACGTGCCGGGCGGTGAAAGCCGTGGCGGACATGCCCACAAACGTCTGAAACAGTTTGTCATTGCCCTGAGCGGCAGCTTCCATGTGACACTCGACAACGGACGCGAGCGATGCACCGTGCTGCTGAACCATCCGTGGCAGGGACTGCTCATTGAAACCAACACATGGCGTACGCTCGACGACTTCTCGTCGGGTGCCGTGTGCCTTGTGCTGGCCTCTGAACTCTACGAAGAAGACGATTATATCTACGATTACGACGAATTCTTAAACTACGTGGGATGTTCGAAATAAGACGATACCAAACAGCGGATGCCGATGAATGGAACGGCTTTGTAGAGCGGTCGAAGAACGGAACGTTTCTTTTCAACCGCAGCTACATGGACTATCATGCCGACCGATTCAGCGACCATTCACTGATGGTTTTTCGTCGTGGCAAACTGTATGCCTTGTTGCCTGCAAACCGCGTGGAACAGACGTTGTACTCACATCAGGGCCTCACCTACGGCGGACTGATCATGACGGAGAAGACAACGGCCGCCGATGTGGTTGCCATATTCAGGCTGATGAACAAGCAGTTGCGGGCGGAAGGTTTCCGGAAGGTGGTATATAAACCCGTTCCATGGATTTATCATCAGCAGCCTGCAGAAGAAGATTTGTATGCCATCGTAGAGGTTTGTGGAGCAAGACTGTCAGCAAGAAGTCTGTCATCGACCATCTCAAAAGACCATCTCAACAAGTGGTATCGCATTCGTGAATGTGGAGCACGACATGCCAAACAAGCAGGTGTAGGGATAGAAGAATCTGACGATTTACAGCAGTTTTGGCAGATTTTGTCTGACAACCTGCAAGAGCGCTACGGGATTGTTCCTGTTCATACGATTGAAGAAATACAGCTGTTGCGTCAGCGGTTTCCGAACCAAATTCGCCTGATGGTGGCCAAAGAGAATGATGTAACGATTGGGGGGTGCGTACTCTACATTACCAACCGTGTGGTACATTCCCAATACATTGCCGCCAATGCGAGAGGCAAAGAAGTGCATGCCCTCGATTTGTTGTTTCAGACAGCTATCGCAGAAGCCTTAAACACACACACCTATTTCGACTTTGGAATCTCTACCGAAGAGCATGGCACATACCTGAACGAACAGCTGATTTACCAAAAGGAAGGTTTCGGAGGCCGGGGCGTGTGCTATGACTGGTATGAGTGGACATTGTAATGCGGAAGAAGGAAAAGAGAAGACGGAACAATGATTGAGTATTTGGACTTGAAGCGCATCAATGCGATGCATGACAAAGAGATACGCGAGGCCATCGACAACGTGTTCAACAGCGGCTGGTATTTGCGAGGCGAGGCCACCCAACGCTTCGAAACCGATTATGCCCACTATATTGGAACCGAGCACTGCATAAGCGTGGCCAACGGACTCGATGCGCTCACGCTAATTCTCCGTGCCTATATCGAAATGGGCGTCATGCACGAAGGCGACGAGATTATTGTGCCTGCCAACACCTTCATTGCCACTATCCTGAGCATTACCGAAAACAGGCTGAAACCCGTGCTGATTGAACCACGAATCAGTACACTGCAAATCAATGAGACTCTGATTGAAGATGCCATCACCCCACGAACACGTGCCATCATGCTGGTTCACCTCTACGGTCGTTGCGCCTATACGCCCGGCATTGGCGAAATATGCGAACGATTCCATCTGAAACTCATAGAGGACAATGCCCAGGCCCATGGTTGCATTTATGAACATTCAAAGTTCAAAGTTCAAAGTTCAAAGTTCAAAGTCCAAAGTTCAAAGTTCAAAGTCCAAAGGACAGGCTCACTTGGCCATGCCGCCGCCCACAGTTTCTACCCTGGGAAAAACCTTGGGGCACTGGGCGATGCCGGAGCAGTGACCACCAACGACACACAGTTGGCCTCCCTTGTCCGCTCGCTCGGCAATTATGGCTCTCGAGAGAAATACGTGTCCGTCTATAAGGGGCGCAACAGCCGCATGGACGAGTTTCAGGCAGCTGTGCTCGATGTAAAACTAAAACATCTGGATGCCGACAATGCAGGGCGGAAAGAAATAGCCCAGTACTATCTTGACAACATCAAGAACCCAGAAATCCGTCTGCCCAACGACACCACGGCCGACTGCGTTTGGCACATTTTCCCTATTCTATGCTCACACCGCGACAAGTTGCAGCAATATCTTAAAGAGCATGGTGTCGAAACCGCTATCCATTACCCCATACCACCTCACAAACAACAGTGCTACAAGCAGTGGCACTCACTCAGTCTGCCCATTACCGAGCACATCCATCAGTGCGAGCTGAGCCTACCCTGTCATCAAGCCATGACTGACGAAGAAGCCTCGGTTGTTGTAGAGCTTCTCAACCAGTTCAAGTAGCACCCATGTCGTTCATCTCAGTTTCATTTCTCATTTTCCTGCCCATTACGTTCTGTGCGTACTGGACTTTGTGGCGACACCAACGATGGCAAAACTTGCTGTTGCTTGCGGCAAGTTATGTGTTTTATGGCTGGTGGGACTGGCGTTTCCTCATTCTTATTCTCATCACTTCCGCGTCCAGCTACGCCAGCGGACTGCTACTTGAAGGCACCCGTCACCGTCGGTGGGTGCTGACGGCTAATGTTGTACTGAACTTAGGCATCTTGGCTGTATTCAAATACTATGGCTTCTTCATCGAGAACCTGCGGTTGCTTTTTCCAAACATCGATGCCCCGACACTTAACATCATCCTGCCTGTGGGTATTAGTTTCTATACCTTCCAGTCGCTCAGTTACAGCATTGATGTCTATCGACGCCAGCTGAAGCCCACGCGCGACGTTGTAGCCTTTTTCGCTTACATTGCATTTTTTCCACAATTGGTGGCTGGTCCTATTGAACGTGCCACACACCTGTTGCCACAAATGCTTGGACAACGCCGTTTCCGCTACGATGAAGCCACCGACGGCCTTCGCCGCATACTCTGGGGGCTCTTCAAGAAAATGGTTATTGCCGACAACTGTGCCTTGGCCGTCAACCAGATTTGGGCTGACTATATCGACATGAGCGGACTGACACTCGTTGCGGGCATGCTGTTGTTCACTTTTCAGATTTATGGCGACTTTTCGGGATACTCCGACATTGCCATTGGCACAGCCCGTCTCTTTGGCATCCGACTGATGGAGAATTTCCACCTACCCTACTTCTCAGCCACCATGCCAGAATTCTGGCGGCGGTGGCACATCTCGCTCATGACATGGTTTCGCGATTATCTCTACATTCCTATGGGAGGCAGCCGCGAAGGAACAATGAAGTGGATGCGCAACGTGCTTGTGGTCTTTCTACTGAGCGGACTGTGGCACGGTGCCAACTGGACGTTCGTCGTTTGGGGACTTTACAATGCTCTTCTGCTTATCCTGTGGCGTTACTTGCCGATGCGCTCCGTGCTGCTCACGTTCCTTCTCACCGCAGTCGGATGGGTTATCTTCCGCTCTACATGTCTGACCGAAGCCGCTGACTATTTGCAACGCATGACAACCATGCTCTGCTCGTTCGACTTCGGCCCAATCACCTATGGCAAACGCCCTCTGCTCTGGTGTCTGCTGTTGGTAGTCATAGAGTGGTTGCAGCGCCATCGCAGTCATCCCCTTCAAATCGACGCATTGCCACCCGTTGTGCGCTGGGCTATCTACTACGCGCTTTTCTTCGTTGTTTTCTTTGCCCGAGGCGAAGAGCAAGCATTCATTTATTTCCAGTTCTAAATGAATAATGAACTTTGAACTTTGAACTTTTTGATTTGTCAAATTGTTAAATAGTGAAATTGTAAATTGTAAAATTGTGAAATAAAGCTATGAGAAAGTTCATCATACGATTGTTCGCATTTCTATTTCCTGCACTGCTCATTCTGACAGCCGCAGAGCTGTATGTGCGACACCTGCCCAACACATACCGTTACAAAGACCAGTGGATGTGGCAAAACGGACAGCGTGTGCATACGCTGATTTTGGGCAACTCACACGCTTATTACGACCTCTGCCCGAAAGTAATGGGCGACAGCATTTTCAATCTTGGCAACGTGTCACAGCGTCTGGAGCACGATCTTCACCTGTTGCGGCGCTACGCTGAAGCTTGCCCAAACCTGAGAACCGTTATACAGGTGGCCGACAACTCGAATGTCTTTGATGCTCCGATGGAAGAGGATGAGCCAGGGCGAGCCACTTACTACCAACTGTACATGGGCTATAGAAAACATTCGCCCTTGTCGCGCTATGGATTCGAATTGGCGAGCATGACCAGTTTTTGGGGCAAGATGCAGAAATCTCCACTTTTTTCTTCATCAGAGTTCGCTGGCAGGGACGCCCGCACTCCTGCCACGCTGGAATGCGACTCATTGGGATGGGGAACGGCTTTCCGTTCTGAACTGTGCAACCCCGACGACTTCTTACCAGAGCGTATCAATCAACACCTGCTGACCGACAGTGCAGCATGGCAGTCCAACAAGGCAACGCTGCAAGAAATAGCAGCCGAATGCCAACGCCGCCATCTGAAGCTGGTGCTGCTGATGACACCCGTCAGCGAGGCATATACCCGCAAGGCGTCGAAAAGCCAGCTTGCTGCCATTCAGCAATGGGTTCATACAATAAAAAACAGCCACCCGAATGTTCAGGTGGCCGACTATTCGCAAGACCCGCGCTTCACAAAAGAAGACTTCTTCGACTCCGACCATCTGAATGACCGGGGAGCGAAGAAGTTTTCTAAAATCTACTCCACCAGCTCACTCTGGCAGCAGTAAAACGGTTACAGAGCGTGCAGCCTGTGCACCCATGACAAGCACCTGCGCAATATCGGCCGTCTTCGACGGGCCGCTGATAAACGTGCCATATCCGTCGTAAGTCTCGTCGAACTTGATGCGCTTGTACGCCTCGTGCATATTGTTTACTATCTGCGACTTGGGCAGCAGTATGACGAGGTTTTCAGAAATAAAGCACACGGCTTTCTCTTTCATGGTCTGCGGAATCCAGATGCAAGCATTCTCGGCCACTCCAAACTGTCCACGAATGATGCCCACATCGGTGCCGTTAAGGTCGCGGGCCCGCCCCACATCGTCTGGATTGCGCGTGGCGATGGTTATTTCAGGCAGATTCGAGGCGATTTCTTTAGCATCGGGATAGATTTCTTTTATCAGCTGGTTGATGTCTTGGCCTTTTTCCACCTCAATCACCTTTCCACCCACATTCACCGTCATCTGAACGAACTGCACCACAGGGTTGGAATAGGTGATGGCTTGGATATCACTCAAGTCGGGCATATCGAACCTTTCTATGACGTTTGCTCGATACTTTTTCAATATATCTTCTTTACTACTCATGGTTTTATTTCACAATTTCACAATTTTACAAATTCAAATATTGGAAGTTATCTGAAGTTATTGGAAGTTATCTGGAGTTAACGGACATTAGCTCGCGTATCATGGACTATTGTCCGATAACTTCTCGAGCCAGGCTTGTTAACTGCCGCTAACTCCTGTTTACTCCCTGCAAGCGAAGCTTGCGAAACTTAAATCAATTTTCATTTTTTCATTTCCTTGAACACCTTGTGGAATGGTTTCTTGGGGAACTTCATCATCTTGTGGCCTTCAGCCCACGGGTTCAGTCCGCACTCCAACAGTGGCGACGGCAACCAGTTGGCCATGAAGGCCATTCCCGTGCCCATATTGTAGATGGCACCGTTGCCGAAAATCATGTCCATGCCCTTGCACATCAGTTTCTTTTCCTTGTTGGCCGTGCCAAAATCGTCGAGTTGCTGACGCCACTTGTAAATCTGGTCGCCCAGGTCAATCTTCACGGGGCATACCGTTTGGCAACTCAGACACAAGGTGCAGGCCGAAACGTTGCCGCTGTGCTTTTTCACGTCGCGCAGCATGCCCAGGTTGATGCCGATCGGGCCAGGAATGAAATAGCTGTACGAGTAGCCCCCCGAACGGCGATATACGGGGCAAGTGTTCATGCACGAACCGCAGCGTATGCACTTGAGGCTCTCCCAATGCTCCGGGTTGCCAATCCACTCCGAACGGCCGTTATCCACAAGCACGATGTGCATGGGATGAGCCGTGGGGCGCGCTTTGCGGAAGTGGCTGGTATAGGTGGTGGTGGGCTGTCCCGTGCCGGCGCGGCAGAGCATGCGCTGGAACACGGCCAGACACTCGTAGTTGGGAATCACCTTCTCCAGTCCGATGGCTGCGATGTGCAGTTTGGGGCACGAAGTGGACATGTCGGCGTTGCCCTCGTTGGTACATACCACGATGTCGCCCGTTTCGGCAATGCCGAAGTTGCCGCCCGTGAGTCCTGCATCGGCCGTCAGGAACTCGTTGCGCAGGCTCAGACGCGCCATATAAGTAAGGTACGTGGGATCGTGGTTGCCGGGCTCCGTGCCGAGTTTCTCCTCAAACAGTTCGCCCACGTCGTCGTGGTTCAGGTGGATGGCAGGCATCACAATATGACTCGGAGCCTGCCCTTTAAGTTGGATGATGCGCTCGCCCAGGTCGGTTTCCACTATTTCTATGCCGCGCTCCTCCAGATAGGGGTTCATGCCACATTCCTCGGTGAGCATCGACTTTGATTTCACCATCTTTTTCACATTGTGGTTCTTCAGAATGCCATAGACAATCTGGTTGAACTCGTGCGCGTCCTTAGCCCAGTGGACTATACAACCGTTTTTCTCGGCATTGGTGGCAAACTGGTCCAGATACTCGTCCAGATGGGTCACCGTGTGGCGCTTTATCTGGCTGGCTTTCTCGCGCAGTTGTTCCCATTCCTCCAGTCCGTAAGCCATATTGTCGCGTTTGCTTCTTACCGACCAGAACGTGGCGTCGTGCCACTTTGCGTATGTTTGGTTCTTCAAGAACTCTTTTGCTGCTTTACTGTGTGCTGTACTCATAGCTTTATTTCACAATTTCACAATTTTACAAATTCAAATATTGGAAGTTATCTGAAGTTATTGGAAGTTATCTGGAGTTAACGGACATTAGCTCGCGTATCATGGACTATTGTCAGTTAACTTCTCGAGCCAAGGCTCGTTAACTGCCGCTAACTCCTGTTAACTCCCTGCAAGCGAAGCTTGCGAAACTTATATTCAATTATCAATTGTCAATTATCAATTATCAATTGTCAGAGTCCTGCGGCCAGGATTTCCACCACATGTTTGAACTGAACATCCAGCCCGTTCTTCTTGGCCACGCCGGCCATGTGCATCAGGCACGAGCAGTCGGGGCCGGTGATAAAGCGAGCGCCGGTGGCCATGTGGCGTTCCACCTTGTCCTTGCCCATCTGAGCGCAAACGGCAGTTTCCTCAATCGAGAACATGCCGCCGAAACCACAGCACTCATCGGGGCGCTCAGGCTCCAACACGGTAATGCCCTCCACCAGCTCCAAAAGGTCCTTAATCTTGTTGAACTTGTGTTCGTGCAGCTCGCTGGGCGACGACAGCCCCAACTCACGCACACCATGGCACGAGTTGTGCAGACTCACCTTGTGGGGGAACGTGCCCAACTTGCGGTTCACCTTTACCACATCGTGGAGAAACTCCACCACATCCATGATTTTCTCGCTGGTCACACACTCGTGTTTGCCTTTGAGCAGACGGGGATAATTGAGTTTTACAAACGCAGTGCAGCTCACCGACGGAGCCACCACATAGTCGAACTCCTTAAACTTGTCCTCAAACTTTTCGGCCAAGGGAACGGCCATCTTCTCGAAGCCGGCGTTGGCCATAGGCTGGCCGCAGCAAGTCTGGTTGAGAGGATACGTCACGTCCATGCCCAGATGCTTCAGCAGTTTGTACGTAGCAACGCCCACCTCAGGATAGACGGCATCTACATAACAGGGAATAAATAAACCGATTTTCATGTATTAAGATATTAGTTTTCCAAATCAGGGTTGATGTTTTTCTTTTCGCAAAGTTAGTGTTTTTGCGGAATCTCACAAGTATTTCCGCAACAAATTTCCCAATTTCCGAAATTTTAACTAAATTCCAATAAAAAAACGCCAACAACACGGTTGTTTATAGTCGATGATGATTATCTTTGCAACTTGAAAGCAAAAAACAGCAGCCCCCTCTCATCCCCACGCAGGGGGAAGCCCTGCGCACAGGAAGCCTCCCCTACGGGGGGAGGTTTGGTGGGGGCCTTACAACACATGAAAGACTATTCCGACCGCATGACAGCCGCCCAGGCCAGCGCCTTCGGCGAAGCTGTGCTCAACATCGTGGCGCAGATTCCCAAAGGGAAGGTGACCACCTACGGCACGATAGCCACTCTTGCCGGATGGCCCAGCCATGCCCGCATGGTGGGACGCACATTGCGCTACACACCGGGAGCCAGCCTTCTGCCCTGCCACAGGGTGGTAAACAGCATGGGGCGCACTGCTCCCGGATGGCTCCGCCAACGCGCACTGTTGGAAGCGGAGGGGGTGCGGTTCAAACCCAATGGCAGGGTGGACATGCAAAGCCACCTCTGGGAGGTGGGAGACGAGGAGCTAGGGATTAGGAGTTAGGAGAAGCCCCCCTCTCATCCCCCCCTAAAGGGGGGAAGCCCCAACGCGAAGGAAGCCTCCCCTACGGGGGGAGGTTTGGTGGGGGCTTTTCTCTCCCCCCAGGGGGAGTCGGAGGGGGCAAACTCCCAATAACTCCCGAAATGTGAAAGTTGAATTCCTCCTTTTCTACATATATATATAAAAAAGAATAACAACATGCGAAAAACACTTTTTATGACAGCTTTGGCTGTGCTGATGGGTTGCAGCGAAAAAAAGCCCTCTGCCGAGAAAGCCCCAACACGAGTGGAAACACAAGTGGTTTCCGACTCCCGCAGCAGCGGCCGACTGGTCTGTGTGGGCATCGTCGAAGAAAGCGAAGCCACCGCTGTGAGCTTCACGGGCATGGGCGTAGTGAAGCGTGTGCTGGTGGACGAGGGGCAGGCCGTGAGCCGTGGGCAGTTGCTGGCCGTCATGGACGACACCCAGGCGCGCAACCTGCTTACAGGTGCCGAGGCACAGATGGCCCAGGCCAACGACGCCTTAGAACGCTACCGCATGCTCCACGACGCAGGATCGCTCCCAGAGGTGCAGTGGGTTGAGATACAGAGCAAGGTGGCACAAGCAAAGTCACAGCTTCAGGTGGCGCGCAAAAATCTGGCAGACTGCAGGCTGACAGCCCCCGTGGGCGGCATCATCGGACAGAAGCACGTCAAGGCAGGTGAGACGGCCATGCCCTCGCAGGCCGTAGTGAGCATCCTCAACATCAACACCGTGAAGGTGAAAGTGGCTGTGCCCGAGACAGAAATAGGAACCATCTCTACTCACACGCCAACCACCATCAGCGTGGACGCCGCAGGCGGTCAGTTTACAGGCGGACGCATCGAGAAAGGTGTCCAGGCCGATCCGCTGACCCACACCTACGACGTTCGCATCAGCATGGCAAACGGAAACCACAGGCTCTTACCCGGCATGGTGGCCAACGTGAGTTTCGCTTCTGTCGGCAGCCGCATCGCCAAAGGCAAGATGGTGCCCGTGACGGCGGTACAGAAGGGAGCCGACGGCCAGATGTTCGTATGGGCGGTGGGCAACGACAGTACGGCTCACCGGGTGAAGGTGAGCGTGGGCGGCACCAACGGCAACAACATTGCCGTCACCAACGGATTGACCGACGGACAGCGCATAGTCACCGAGGGTTACCAGAAGCTAAGCGAAGGAACACGCATCGTTTATTAGCCCCTTAGATAGGGGTCTGGAAGGCAGAACAAGCCAAAGACCTCTGGATATCAATTTATATCGATATGGAGACAAAACAATATACAAATGTGGGGTCAGCCCCCCACCCCCCTAACTCAAGGGGCCTTGGATGGCTCAGTTGGCCGCTGGAGCACTACTCCATCACGCTGCTCATCATTGCCATCCTGTTTGTGATGGGAATCTTTGGCATGTACGACATGCCCAAGGATGAGTTTCCCCATGCCACCATCCGGCAGGGAGTGGTGATAGCCGTCTGTCCCGGAGCCACTACCGAGGAGGTTGAACAGCAAGTGGCACGTCCGCTCGAACGATATCTTTTCACCTATGGCGAGGTGAATCGCGCAAAGACCACCACCACGTCGCAGAATGGCATGTGCGTTGTCATGGTGAAACTCAACGACAACGTGAACAACAAGGACGAGGTGTGGAGCAAACTCAAGCACGGCCTGAACAACTTCAAGTCAGCACTTCCTGCGGGTGTACTTGCCTTGGTGGTGAACGACGACTTCGGCAACACTTCTGCCTTGCTGGTGGCCATCGAGAGCGACCAACGCAGCTACCGAGAATTGAAGGACTACAGCGACCGTCTCTCCGACCGTCTGCGCCGCATCCCCTCGGTGGCCAATGTCAAACTATATGGTGAGCAGAAGGAACAAATAGCACTCTATGTTGACCGCCAGCGGCTGCAGGCCTATGGTATCGGCCAACAAATGCTTTTCTCACGACTGCAGTCCCAAGGCATCACCACCATGAGCGGCAGCATCAGCGACCGCGACCAACAAATCCCCATCCATATCGAAGACTCGGAAAACACAGAAGAGGAAATAGCCAACCAAATCATCTTCAGCGACCCCGCTACCGGCAAGGTGGCTCGTGTGCGCGATGTGGCCCGAGTGGTGCGCGAGTACGACCCTCTGGCCAGCCGCATTGAGCAGGACGGCCATCCCTGTGTGCTGCTCAGCATGGAGATGACGCCCGGCAACAACGTGGTGCAATATGGCGAAGAGGTGGACCGTGTGCTCGACGAGTTCCGCTCCTCCGAGTTGCCATCCGACGTCAAAATCACCCGCATTGCCGACAAACCCAAGGTGGTGGCCCTCAGCGTCAGCTCTTTTCTGCGTGACCTTCTCATCTCCATGGTGGTCATCATCCTTGTCATGATGGTGCTGTTTCCCATCCGGTCGGCTATCGTCGCCGCCATCACCATTCCCCTGAGCACCTTTGTCTCGGTGGCCATCATGTACATGGCGTGCATCGAACTCAACATCGTCACGCTAGCGGCCCTCATAGTGGTGCTGGGAATGATTGTCGATAACAGCATCGTGGTCATCGACGGCTATCTGGAATACCTTGGCAAAGGTTTCGAGCCCAAGGTGGCTGCCATCGAATCGGCCCGTCAGTATTTCATGCCCATGATGCTGGCCACCATTTGCATCTGCGCCATCTTTTTCCCCTTCCTAATCACCATGAAGGGCATGTTCCACGACTGTCTGGTGGACTTCCCTTGGACAATCACCATCAACCTCATGGTGTCGCTTCTGCTGGCAGTGACGGTCATTCCCTTCCTCGAAGTGAAACTCATATCCCGCGCCCCGTCATCAGGAGGAACTTCGGGCGGACTGCTCGGTTGGGTACAGACCACCTACAACCGTGTGCTCGACTTCACCTTCCGCCATCCCTGGCTGACCATCGGCGGCGGCATAGCCGTCATCTTGGTTTCCACGCTCATTGCCCCCACGCTCAAAATCCGTCTGTTCCCCTACGCTGACCGCGACCAGTTTGCCATAGAGATATTCCTGCCCGATGGCAAGGGAATGGCCGAGACCGAAGCCATAGCCGACTCGGTGAGCAACGCCCTCCAAGGCGACCAACGCATCACCAGCATCACCAGTTTCATTGGCTGTTCTTCACCCAGGTTCATGGATGCCTATGCCCCTCAGATGGCTGGCAGCAACTACGCTCAATTCATCGTCAACACCCTCTCCGACAAGGCTACGCTCCAGTTGTTGGCCGACTATCAGCCGCGGCTCAGCGAGAGCTTCCCCAATGCCTACGTCAAGTTCAAGCGGCTCGACTATTTGGAAGTACCCGAGTTGGAATACCGCTTCTACGGCGACAACCTCGATTCGCTTCACGCAGTGGCCGACAGACTCGTCGAGCGCATGCGCCAGATGCCCGAGTTGGAATGGGTTCACACCGACTATCTGCAGCCCTCCCCCATCGTCAATGTAGAGCTCGACCCCGTCCGCTCCGCACAGCTAGGCATCACGCGCCTATCAGCACAGCTCTCGCTGAGCACCACCTCGGGCAGCCTGCGTGTGGGACAAGTGTGGCAGGACGACTACGAAATGCCCATTGTCGTCAAGGACAATGCCGACATGACTTTCTCCGACATCGAAGACCTCGGCGTCGCCACGCCCACCACCATGCTCTCCGCCGCCATCAACAACAGCAACACCACTGTTCCCCTCCGCCAAATAGCCACTGTGGCACCCCTATGGAGCGAGAGCCGCATTGTCCACCGCGGCGGCGAGCGATGCATCACGGTAACGGCTCAGTTTGCGCAAGGAGTCTATACTGCACCCGTCGAGAAACTCATCGCCAACATCATGCAGCACGAAATCTGCATTCCCCAAGGCATAAGAAGCGAGGTGGGGGGCGAGATAGAGTATGGCGACGAAGCCCTGCCACAAATCATCGGAGGCATTGTCATCGCCATGATCATCGTGTTCTTCTTCCTACTGTTCAATTTCAAGAAGTACGGCATCACCACTGTCTGCATGGCAGCCCTTGGGTTGATGATCCCTGGCGCCCTGGTTGGACTGGGGCTCATGAACCGTGCCCTTGGACTGACCTCAATATTCGGTCTCATCACCCTCATGGGAATGATCATGCGCAACGAAATTCTCATTTTCGAACATGCCAACGACCTGGTGAAGAAATACATCGCAGACCACGGTGACTGGACATCTGACCGCAAGGCTTACAATCAGGCCGTTCGCCAAGCAGCCTACGAAGCCGGCCGCCGCCGCATGGTCCCCATCTTCCTCACCACCGCCACTACTGCTGTCGGCGTGGTTCCCATGATCATCGCCCAGTCTTCGTTTTGGATGCCCGTGGGAGTCACCATCTTTGCCGGTGGCATTGGATCACTCATCATGGTCGTCACGATGCTGCCTGTAGTCTATTGGAAAGTGAATCTGAAATAACCCCATCATGAAACCATTCATAGCCATTCTCCTCTGCACCCTCAGCTGCACAACCGCAGCTGCCCAGCGTACCTACACCCTCGAGCAGATACTCGACTCCGCCCGCCAGAACAACATTGCCATGCGCAACGCCCGCCGCTCCATCGAATCGGCCCAAGAGCAGCGCCGTGAAGCCTTCACCAACTATTTCCCCAGCATCAGTGCCACTGGACTGTGGTTCAATGCCAACAAGGGCATGGCCCAAATGCAGGTCAACCCCGATGATGTCATCCCCCCCGCTATGGGCTCATCGCTAGCACAGTCGCTCGCCCCCGAAGCACTGGCCGAACTGGCCAGTCCCATCAACATCTCTATGATGAAGAACGGCACCATCGCCGGAATCAGTGCCACCCAACCCCTCTTTGCCGGTGGACGAATCGTCAATGGAAACCGTCTGGCCAAAATTGGCGAACAGGCAGCCCTGCTGAAGAGTCAGCTCTCCGAAAACGAAGTGGTGAGAACCGCCCAGCAGTATTTCTGGCAAATCGTCACACTGCAACAGAAAATGAAAACCATCGATGCCGCAGAGGCCATGCTGGCCGACATCCATAAGGACGTTGACGTGGCAGTGAAGGCGGGAGTGGCCCTTTCGGGCGACCTGCTTCGGGTGCAGCTGCGGCAGAACGAACTGAAGAGCCAACGGCTGAAACTGAAAAACGGCGCATCGGTCGTGCGCCTTTTGCTCGCCCAATACTGCGGTCTGCGCGACACGGCTTTCGCCATCCATTCCCCCGAAGCCCCAACCGAAGCCCCCTCCAGCTCCCCCTGGGGGGAGAGACTTGCCGCGGATTGGGACTATTCCCGAGCAAGCTTGCCCATTCCCGAGCAAAGCTCGCCTACCCGTAGCCTTTCCCGTAGCCTTTCCCCCCTTGAGGGGGGCTCGGTGGGGGCTTCGGTTGGGGAGGCTTTAGCTACGCCCGAATACCAGCTTCTCGAAAAGCAGGTGGAGGCCACCAAACTGCAGCAGAAAATGGCACTGGGTGAACGTCTGCCCTCTGTGGCCGTTGGGGCGGGATACAACTATCACAACCTTCTAGACAACAACCACACCTTCGCCATGGTTTTCGCCACCGTCAGCATCCCCATTTCCGCCTGGTGGGGTGGCAGACATGCCATCCGGCAAAAACAGATAGCCCACCAGCAAGCTCTCGACGAACGACAGAACAATGCCGAGTTGCTCAGAATACGCATTCAAAATGCATGGAACAACGTCAACGAGGCTCAGCAGCAATTGACGCTCGCTGCACAGAGCATCCAACAAGCCAAGGAGAACCTGCGAATCAACCGCGACCACTACCGTGCCGGAACCTCACGGATGGCAGACTTCCTCGATGCTCAGCTGCTCTACCAGCAGGCCTGCGACCAACACACCGATGCCTGGGCCAATCTTCAGAACAAACTGTTGGAGTACAAGCAATCCATCGGACAATAGCCCCCAAGGCCCCTCTCTCATCCCCCCTGGGGGGGAAGGCTACGGGTAGGCGAGCTTGCTCGGGAACCAAAGGTCGCTGGCCGAAGGGAAAAGCAATAGTCCCAATCGGCGGCAAGTCCCTCCCTTTTTCCGTAACTTTGCCCTTCAAAAAACGGCGAAGTTACTCCATCTCGGCAAAAAAAGAAATGGTTTTCTTTGTTTTGCGCTCGACTTTCAGTAACTTTGCCGGCTCAACGGCAAAGTTGCTCCATCGCCGCACTTGACTCGGGGATTTCAAATCCCCTCGAACTAAAAGAGGTTCCCTCGAAAGAAAAGGGGTTCCCTCGAACGAAAAGGGGTCCCCCTCGAACTAAAAGAGGCTTTCAGCAACGTTGCCCCAAAAAACAAGACAAAAAGGAGAAGAACAATGATGACACCCACAGAGATTCGCAACCAACGACTGGCCCAGAAAATAGTAAACAACCTTCAGCGCCGCCACTTCGGCGCTTTCTATTGTCGCACTACCCACGAGATTTTGGAAAAAGTGCGCGAGCTGATTCCAGAAGGAAGCTCGGTGGCATGGGGCGGTTCGATGAGCATTCGCAACACAGGAGTTACGCGGATGCTCAAAGAGGGCAACTACGTGGTGTTTGACCGCGATGACGTCACCACAGCAGAAGACAAGGTGCGCATGTACCGCAAGGCGTTCGAATGTGACTTCTACTTGGCCAGCGTCAATGCCATGAGCGAGGATGGGGTGTTGGTGAACATTGACGGCAACGGCAACCGGGTGGCCGCCATCACTTGGGGACCCGAACACGTCATCTTCGTGGTGGGGATGAACAAGGTTTGCCAGGATGTGGAGGCGGCCGTAAAACGTGCCAGATCGGTGGCTGCTCCCATCAACATGGCCCGCTTCGACTTTGCCACGCCCTGCCAGAAAGACGGTTCTTGCCACAACTGTCTCTCGAGCGACAGCATCTGCAACTACATCAGCATTCAGCGCATGTCGCACCCTGCGGGAAGACACATCGTCATCCTGACAGACGAAAATGTGGGGTATTAAGGGTGAGTTAGGAGTTAAGAGTTAAGAGTTAAGAGTTAGGAGTTAGGAGTTAGGAGTTGGAAATTACGTAATGGTTGTTTGCATAGCAGAAAAACCCAGTGTGGCGCGCGACATTGCCCGCATCATCGGAGCAACGGCGTCGCACGATGGATATATGGAAGGTAACGGATACCAGGTGACGTGGACCTACGGCCATCTGTGCACGTTGAAGGAGCCGCACGACTATACGCCGGCATGGAAGCCCTGGAGTCTGAGCGCTCTGCCCATGATACCGCCGCGATTCGGCATCAAACTGATCAACGAGCAGCATATCACCAAGCAGTTTGCCATCATCGAACGCCTGATGCAACAGGCTGACGGCATCATCAACTGTGGCGATGCGGGCCAAGAGGGCGAGCTCATACAGCGGTGGGTGATGCAAAAGGCGCAGGCGAAATGCCCCGTGAAGCGGCTGTGGATTTCGTCGATGACGGACGAGGCCATACGCGAGGGGTTCCAGCAGCTGAAAGACCAGAAGTTGTATGAACCGCTCTATCTGGCGGGGCTCTCGCGAGCCATCGGCGACTGGATTCTGGGCATGAATGCCACACGGCTCTACACGCTCAAGTATGGACAGAACAGACAGGTGCTCAGCATAGGAAGGGTGCAGACTCCCACTTTGGCTCTCATCGTCAACCGGCAGAAGGAGATAGACCATTTCAAGCCCGAGCCTTACTGGGTGCTCTCGACGGTTTATCGCGAAACGCTGTTCACGGCGACCAAAGGGAAATTCACCTCGAAGGAGGAGGGGCAGCGTAGTTTCGCACTGATTAAGGACCAACCGTTCACGGTGACGAAAGTGGAGAAGAAAAATGGCAAGGAAGCCCCCAAGCCGCTCTACGACCTCACCTCGCTGCAAGTGGACTGCAACCGTAAGTTCGGCATGAGCGCCGAGCTGACACTCAACACCATTCAGACTCTTTATGAACACAAACTGACCACTTATCCACGTGTGGATACGCAGTTTCTCAGTGACGACATCTATCCCAAGTGTCCGCAAATCATGAACGGGCTGTTCCAGACGCGTTTTGCAGGAAAGGCGGTTTATGCCGAACTGGTGAGGCCGCTAGGCGGCAAGCCTCTGCCCAAGACCAAACGTGTGTTCGACTCGTCGAAGGTGACCGACCACCATGCCATCATCCCAACAGGAATCGTGGCCAACGGGTTGAGCGACATGGAACGGCGTGTCTATGACCTCATTGCCCGCCGGTTCATCAGTGTGTTCTACCCTGACTGCAAGTTTGCCACCACCACAGTGCTGGGCGTGGCCAACGAGACGGAATTCAAGGCTACGGGCAAGCAAATCATTGATCCAGGTTGGCGCGTGGTGGCCCCCCTCTCATCTCAGGCCCCCCTCTCATCCCCCCTGGGGGGGAAGTCCCAACTTGCGGATAGTCTCTCCCCCCAGGGGGAGCCGGAGGGGGCCTCGGAGGAGGCTTCAGACGAGGAAAAAACGCTGCCTGCCTTCGTGAAAGGCGAAAGTGGGCCTCACGAGCCTACGCTTACAGAAAAATGGACTACGCCCCCCCCCTACTACACCGAGGCCTCTCTCTTGCGGGCGATGGAGACGGCGGGGAAATTCGTGGAGGACGAAGAGCTGCGCGCTGCCATGAAGGAGAACGGCATTGGCCGACCATCATCACGCGCCGGCATCATCGAGACGCTTTTCAAGCGCCACTACATACGTCGTGAGCGGAAACGGCTGGTGGCCACGCCAACAGGCATGGAACTCATAGACCTGATTAAGGAGGAACTGCTCAAAAGCTGTGAGTTGACGGGCATTTGGGAAAAGAAACTGCGAGACATCGAACACAAGAAATACGATCCGGCACAGTTTGTAGAGGAACTGAAAGCCCAGATTGCACAAATTGTAAGCGACGTGATCCGCGACAGCTCCAACCGCCACATAACCGGAGTCTCCAAAGAAAACAAGGCTTCCACGCAATAAACTGTGTTCAAAAAACGTTTTGATAATTGAAAAGTTTAAACAGTAAACTGTAAACTCAACTTTCGCATGTTAAGTAAACAAGGAGTTGCAAGGAGTTACAAGGAGTTTCAAGACATTAGTCTTTGCTCTGAGTCCTTCTGTTTTTGGGGAAACACGGCACGAAGCTATTGTCTTGCAACTCCTTGAACTCCATGAACTCCTTGAACTCCAAAAAGTTGAGCGATAGCGAAACTTGAACTGTAAGCTGTAAACTGTAAACATAAACTGTAAACTATAAAAACAGGAGTGATGCTGCGATACAAAGTATTCTTTTCGGCCATTTTGGCTGCAGTTCTGCTCTGTGCCTGTGGAGGCGCCGACCAGAACATGAAGAAGGGAGAGAGATATCTCGCCCTTGGAGAATACTTCGATGCCGCCAACGAATTCAAACAAGCCTATTCAAAGACGCCGCCCAAGGAACGCGACCTGCGCGGGCAGCGCGCCCACCGACTGGCTGACACCTATGTCAAGTTCAACCAGACGCAGAAAGCCATTGCCGCCTACCGAAACGCCATTCGTTACAAGCAGGATTCGACAGAGACGCACCTCGCCTTTGCCAGACAGTTGTTGCGCAACGGCAATTACAAGGAGGCCGCTGCGGAGTTTCAGATGGTGATGGACTCACTGCGTACCTACGGCGCCAACATGGCAGACGACCCGCGCGCCATCTTGGCCCGCAACGGGCTCAAATCGGCACAGAAGGCTCCTGATTGGAAAAAACAGGGGTCGCGCTACTCTGTCAAGCGCATGGACATCTTCAACTCACGACGAGCTGACTACAGTCCCATGCTCTGCGGCGACGAATACGACCAGCTCTACTTCACCTCTACGCGCAACGAAGCACAGGGTGACGAACTGAGCGGCATCACGGGCACTAAGAGTGCCGACATATTCTTCGCACAGAAGGACGACAAAGGCCACTGGCAACGCCCACAGGCCATCGAGTCAGGGCTCAACAGCGAACACGACGAAGGTGCGTGCAGCTTTGCACCCGACCAGCGCACCATGTACCTCACACAGTGCGCCACCGACCCGCAATATCCGCGCTATGCCACCATCATGACTTCGAACCGCAGTGACGCTGCATGGAGCAAGCCCAATTTGTTGGAAATAAGCAAAGACACGCTCTCGAGCTTTGCCCATCCGGCCATCTCGCCCGACGGACAGTGGCTCTATTTCACCTCCGACATGCCTGGAGGACAGGGCGGACTCGACATCTGGCGCACACGGCTCACCAGCAGTGGCACCGCCGGTGTGGAGAACCTGGGCACTCCCATCAACACGCCGGGCGACGAAATGTTTCCCACCTTCAGACCCAACGGTGACCTCTACTTCTCCAGCGACGGACATCCCGGCATGGGCGGACTCGACATCTTCATCGCCAAGGCCGATGCCTGGGGAAAGGTGACCATAGAGCATCCAGGCTATCCACTCAACTCGCAGGGCGACGAATTTGGCATGACCTTCGAGGGCATGCGCAACAGAGGCTACTTCTGCACCAATCGGGGCGACGGACGCAGCAGCGAACACATCTACTGGTTCGAAAACCCCGAAATCGTGCAAACCGTCAAGGGGTGGGTGTATGAGATGGAGGCTTACGAACTGCCTGCCGCACAAATCTACATGGTGGGCTCCGACGGCACCAACCGCCACCTGAGCGTCAAGGGCGACGGTTCGTTCGAAACCGAAGTACAGCCCGGGGTGGAATATCTGTTCCTGGCCACCTGCAAGGGCTACCTCAACCACAAGGAGGAATTAGTCGTTGAGCAGGGGTTGATGGAGTCGAAAGAACACGTGCTGCAGTTTCCGCTGGCCTACATAGGCGTACCCGTGCTCATCGACAACATATTCTACGACTTCGACAAGGCCACCCTTCGCCCCGAATCGGCAACGGCATTGGACGAACTGGTGAAGATGCTCAACGAAAACCCCAACATCACCATAGAGCTGAGCGCCCACACCGACTGCCGTGGTAGCGACACCTACAACAAACGGCTGTCGCAGAGACGAGCAGAAACAGTGGTGAACTACCTGATTGCCCACGGCATACCAGCAGACCGGCTCACTCCCGTTGGCTATGGCGAGGAGCGGCCTAAGACCATTCGAAAGAAAATCACCGAGAAATACCCGTGGATGAAGGAAAACGACCAGCTTACGGAGGAATACATCAACGCCCTAGGAGACAATGAAAAACAGGAAACGTGCCATCAGCTCAACCGACGCACCGAGTTCACAGTGCTGCGCACCACCTATGGCATGTTTGACGAGAAAGGCAACTTGAAGAATCCGCCCAAAGCACGCTCCGTAGAGCCGACGGGCAGCAGCGACGACGATTTCTACATGGAATAACATGACGGAGAGGAATGGTCTTCGCTCGCCAACTTCCGTAAAAACTCAGAGGCACAAAGGTGCAGAGAAAGGAATCTCTGCACCTTTGTGCCTCTGTGCATAATACGACAAATGTCAATCCACTTCCGCTTCAATTTGGTGGAACACAACCATGTAGGCCAGCAACACCAACGAAATGACAATGGTGAGGGGTGTCAATTGGAACACGTCCTGAGCTGGGAGTGTGCGCAGAACGATGGTCACCGCATCGGCCAGTGCTTGCCAGCCACGCACGACGAAGAAAAACACAAGACCCAAAACAACACAGAGCAGCGTCCACAAGCGGTTGAGCCGGCTGGTTCGCGACGGCAACCGACGCATGACGCGCTGGCTGAAGCCGTTGTCTTCGATCTCTATTCGCTGGGCAGCAAAAAAATGTTCGAGCAAGGCTTCGTCCTGCTCTCCAATCTCTGTGACGGGAACATTATGGGGGGCTGCATCCCCCTTTGCCAAGTGGTCAGTGGTCAATGGAGTATGGCCAATGGGTTTACTTTCATCTTTCATAGCCGTTCTGTTTTAAATAGTTTGCCAATTTCTGTTTTCCACGTGCCAGATGCGACTTCACGGTGTTCTGAGTAATGCCGGTTATCTCGGCAATGCGGTCGATGGGCTGTCCTTCGACGAGTTGCAGGGTGATGCAGGTGCGCTCATCATCGCGCAGGATACTCATGGCCTTGTAGAGATCCATCTTGAGCGACGTGGAATGTTGAGCGAGCAGCGACGCCTTGGCAGAGAGGCTTTCAATGTCGTCAGTTTGCCGTTGGGAGCGTTTGTAGTCGTAAAACACGTTGTAGGCAATGCGGTAGAGCCATGTGCTGAACGACGACATGCCTCGGAAAGAGCCGATGCACGTGTAAACCTTGAGGAAGGTGTCTTGTGCCAAGTCGTCACTGAGCTGCGTGTCGCCAAGCGTCAGGTTGACGAAGAACCTGCGCACAGGCGACTGGTATTTCTTGACAAGCTGGTCGAAGGCCCGCTTGTTGTGAAACACTGCCACCTGCGTAACGAGAGAGATGTCGCTGCTCACTGCCATTGTCTTTTCTCCAAGATGCTACGTTCGTCGTTTGAAGGCTGCTCTGTTCTCCGATCCTATTTTTTCTCCAACAACCGGTTATTGTTGGGGACAACGATCCACAGGATGAGATAAAGCAGCGTTCCGCTGAAGATTGTGGTGAGCGTCAGCAGCACATAAGCCGCTCTCACCAGCGTGGCGTCAATGTCGAAATATTCGGCCAGTCCGCCGCAAACACCTCCTATCATGCGGTCGCGAAGTGATAATGTCAGTTTCTTGTTTGGTTGCATAGTCGTTGGTTGGTTGAAAGGTTTCCCCTGGGTGACGCAGTGTCTGTGCAGGGGGAATTATTGTATTTAATTCAAGTTTCGCTATCGCTCAACTTTTTGGAGTTAGCGGGAGCCCCTCTCTCATCCCCCCTGGGGGGAAAGGCTACGGGAAAGGCTACGGGTAGGCGAGCTTTGCTCGGGAATAGCCCCAACGCACAGACAATCTCTCCCCCCAGGGGGAGTCGGAGGGGGCTAACTCCTGAAAACTCCTAACATGCGAAAGTTGAGTAATATAATAATGTATGGTCAATTGATGCCTGACTGATTGGGATTCTCAGAAGAATCATCATTCTTGCGGTTGGTGGTTTTGGCGATGACCGCCTGGCCTGCACCGTAGCAGAACACCAGCCAGCCGATGCCTGTAAGCGGGTCGGCACCCAGACAATAGAAAAACACCACAAGCCCCAGTCCGAGGGCGGCATTGCGGATGCCCCGCCGCCAGAGGTAATCGTTGCCCTGCGCTTCGGTGTGCAACAGTTCTTCGGGAATCTGCTGTCCACTCTCCATGGCTTTTTCTGCCAGTCGATACTTGCGGTTGCGATTGCGCAGCAAGAGCCATACGATGAGGAAAAGGACAATGAACGGTGCGGCAAGAAACAAAAAGACCAGACAGATGGCAAGCACTGCAACAAATCCGCCAAAGGTGCCACCAAGAATGCCCATCAAGCGACTAATGAACGAAAAGAACTGGTCTTCGTCGGAAGAACCTGAATAGTCGTCATCCATTCCCACCGTCGTGGTTCCGGTCGTGGCAGCCGTGGTGTCAATACTTGTTGTGTCAGAGTATGCCACAATGCCTTCGTCGCCGTCATCGGTGGTGTTCGAAGTCTGTTTCACTGTCTTGTTGTTCACCGTTGCCGTTATGGCAGGGTTGTGACGATGCTTTTGTGCCGCCACAGGTGCGGCTGTGCTCAGAGTGAGCAGCATGGCTAATGCTATAAGATACTTTTTCATACGCTGTCAATTATCTGTTTTATTTGTCCTTTTGACGAAACAACCTGCGATTTAGTTGCAAAGTAACACATTTTTTTTTATCTTTGCCCCATATTTCCCAAAAAGTAATGCAACTGCCACCCGATTTTTCCGACAACATGCGCCTTCTGCTGGGCGACGACGCCTTCGGACGATTCGCGAGTGCCCTCAGCCAAGAGCCTCCCGTAAGCATACGTCTCAACCCGCGCAAGACGGCTTTTCTCAGCCCCGAGCATGCCGACCGCCTGCACCAACGGCTGGGCGAGCCTGTGCCCTGGTGCCGGGAGGCCTTCTATCTGCCGCGGAGGCCACAGTTCACCTTCGACCCACTGCTGCATGCAGGAGTGTACTATGTGCAAGAGGCGTCTTCGATGTTTCTCGACACCGTGCTGCGTCAGCTCTTGCCCGCCGCCCCCGTAGCCATGCTCGACCTGTGCGCCGCCCCTGGCGGCAAATCCACAGTTGCGCGCGCCGTACTGCCCGAGGGCAGCCTGTTGGTGAGCAACGAACCCATACGCTCGCGGGTGCAGATATTGAGCGAGAACATGCAGAAATGGGGCCACCCCGATGTGGTGGTGACCAACAACTACCCCGAGGACTACCGCCGCGCAGGACTGACGTTCGACATCGTTATGTGCGATGTGCCTTGCAGTGGCGAGGGAATGTTCCGCAAGGACACCGGAGCCATCGGCGAATGGAGCCTGCAGAACGTGGCGCAGTGCTGGCAGCTACAACGGCACATCGTGGCCGACGCCTGGGAGTGTCTGGCTGGCGGAGGACTGCTCATCTACAGCACCTGCACGTTCAACACCGAAGAAAACGAACAGAACATCCGGTGGTTCCAGCACGAGTTGGGTGCCGAAGTCATCGCCGTGGACACCGACCCCAGCTGGGGCATCACGGGCTCGCTGCTGCCCCACTTCACCGCACCCGTCTATCGGTTCATTCCCGGCTTCACTCGTGGCGAAGGACTGTTCATGGCAGTGCTGCGCAAAGGCAAAGACGGGCCACATGCCGACCCGCCCGCCACCATCAGGCAGAAGCTGCACAAGCGGATGCGCATACTCATCGACGGTCCCAAACCGCCAGTGCAGAAAGGCAAAGACCTCGTTCACGACGTGTCGGAGGCTCTGATGAGCCCCCCGGTGGGGGTCCCAGTCTGCGAACTCAGTTGGCAACAAGCCGTGGCCTATTTGCGCAAGGAAACACTCACATTGCCTGCAGACGTGCCCCGCGGCATCGTCATGGTAAACTTCTGGGGGGTGCCCTTGGGCTTCGTCAAGAACATCGGCAGCCGCGCCAACAATCTCTATCCACAGGAATGGAAAATAAGAACAACCCACATACCCAACAACTACAATGAAACAATATCTTGACCTGCTCGACCGAATACTTACGGAGGGCACACGCAAGGACGACCGCACCGGAACGGGCACCATGAGCATCTTCGGCCATCAGATGCGCTTCAACCTGGACGACGGTTTTCCGCTGCTCACCACCAAGAAACTCCACCTGAAGAGCATCATCTACGAATTGCTCTGGTTTCTGCGCGGCGACACCAACATACAGTATCTGCACGACCACAAAGTCAGCATTTGGGACGAATGGGCCGACCAGAACGGAGAGCTCGGACCCGTATATGGCCACCAGTGGCGCTCATGGCCCGACTATGACGGAGGCACCATCGACCAGATTCAGCAGGTGGTCAACCAAATTAAAACCAACCCCAATTCGCGCCGCATGATTGTCTCGGCATGGAACGT
>DFFM01000023.1 GCA_002369515.1 Prevotella sp. UBA3776
TTGAAACTCCTTGAACTCCTTGAACTCCTTGAACTCCTTGAACTCCTTGAACTCCTTGAAACTCCTTGAAACTCCTTGAACTCCTTGAAACTCCTTGAACTCCTTGAACTCCTTGAACTCCTTGAACTCCTTGCAACTCCTTGAAACTATCATTCTTCACTATAAATCACCTGCACCATGGTTTGGCCGACGGCTTGCAGCACGTTGCGGTCCAGATGGTCCATGTCGTCGCTGACGGTGTGCCATGTGGGGCCGAAGGTGCTCTGCTGGCAGTCGGGATAGTAGGCGATGATGTCGATGCAGGGAATGCCAGCCTTCTCGTTCACGGGCACGTGGTCGTCGGTGATGTAGCCGCCGTCCTTGCTGGGGAACAGGCTGCCGAAGCCAACGGTGTCGGCTGCGCGCCACACTTTCTTCACCACCTTGGGGGCATACTGCTTCGATACGCCCTCCTGGTAGAACCGCGCGCCCTGGCCTCCCACCATGTCGAGCAGAATGCCGAAACGGGCGGTGTAGCCCTCGCGGTGGGGATTGGCGGCCCAGTGTTGGGCTCCGAGGGCCCAGCTGTTGCCGTTGTCGGGTTGGGTGCTCCACTGGGGTGTTCCCCAGTCTTCGGCATCGAAACAGATGAAGTCGATGCCGAGCGGGGCGGCTTTTCCACCCGCCTGATCGGTGGCCGACGGGGGCTGGGCGGCAAGCAGACGGGCCAGTTCGAGCATGACGCCCACGCCGCTGGCTCCGTCGTTGGCGGCCATGACGGGTTTGTGCCAGTTGGCCGAGTCGGGGTCGTTGTCGGCCCACGGACGGCTGTCCCAATGGGCGCAGACGAGCAGGCGGTCGCTGGCCTCGGGGCGGTAGCTGGCAATGATGTTGGTGGCGCGGAGCGTGGTGCCGTCGTATCCTTGCAGGTCGGCTTTCTGGAGGGTCACCTCCATGCCGTACTGTCTGAACTTCTGGGCAATCCACTGTGCGCAACGCTCGTGGGCGTCGCTGTTCATGGTGCGCGGGCCGAAGTCGCACTGCGCCTGACAGAAGGCAAAGGCGCTGTCGGCATTGAATGCCGGGCCGACGGGCTGCCTGCGGGCGGCCACCTCTTCGGTCTCGGGGTCGGCATCGGGGGTGTTCCCCTTCAGCACGGGCAGGAAATAGGCTGCTGCTGCCAGTGCCAGGATAGCAATGAGCATGATAGCCAGTTTTTTATTCTTCATGATTTCTTTTAGAGTCTATTGTCGTTCGGGGAACTGCTGCACCTCGCTCATGACGCGCAGCCAGTTGCCGCCCCAAATCTTTTCGATGTCGCGCTCGCTGTATTTGCGGCGCAGCAGCTGCTGGGTGAAGTTGATCATCTCGCTGCTGTCGGCCATGCCGACCACGCCGCCGTCGCCGTCGAAGTCGGTGCCGATGCCCACATGGTCGATGCCCATCACCGAGATGGCGTGCTCCAGATGGGCCACGGCGTCGAGGATGCTGGCCTCGCCCTGACGGCAGAGGAATCCGGCATAGAGCGTGATGTGGGCCACGCCGCCGCGACGCGCCAGGGCGCGCAGCTGGTCGTCGGTGAGGTTGCGCGGATGGTCGCACAGGGCGCGGCAGTTGCTGTGGCTGCACACGATGGGTGTGGCGCTGATTTGGAGGGCGTCGTAGAAGCTCTTCTCGCCGGCATGGCTCAGATCGACCATGATGCCGTTGAGGTTCATCTCCTCGATGACGCGCTCGCCGAAGGCACTCACGCCGTTGTGGGTGTTGCATCCCTTGGCGCTGTCGCAGATGTCGTTGTCGCCGTTGTGACATAGGGTGATATAGACCACGCCTCGCTGGGCGAAATGCTTTACGTTGGCCGCATCGTGGTCCAGGGCCAGCCCGTTCTCGATGGCCAGCATGACCGACTTGCGGCCCTTGCGCTTGTCTTCGTAGAGGTCGGCGGGCGTACGCGCCAAGCTCAGGTACTGGCTGTTGCGGCGCACGATGTCCTCGATGCGGTCGAAGATGAGGTCGGCATAGCCCATGGGGGTGATGAGGGCTGGACTTTGGCTGTCGCCATTGGCGGCCCACGAGAGATCCACCTTCGACGAGAATTTCTCGCCGAGCTTGGGCTGCGGCAGATAGGCGGCCATGATGACGGCGTCCTGGCGGCCTTCGCTCATCTTGTGCAAATCGACCAGGATGCGCGGGTCGCGCTGTTCGAAGTGGATGCCCTGGGGGAAGAACATGGGCGTGTCGCAGTGGGTGTCGAGCGTGAGCACACGGTCGTGCAGCCGCTTGGCCACCTGGAAGTTGCTGGCCTCGCGGACGAGCCAGCGGAACAGGGGAAGCCCTTCGTCGAGCCACTCGGCATGCCACTGCACACCGATGACGGGCTTGTGCTCGTTGCTCTCAATGGCTTCGATGATGCCGTCGGGGGCCTTGGCCGTCACGTTGAACCGCTTGCCGCCGTCGCTGACGGCTTGATGGTGGAACGAGTTGACGAAGAGTCGGTCCTGGTTGTACAGGCTGTGGAGCACCGAGCCTTTCTGCACGTTCACGCTGTGGGTGGGCTCGCTGCGGTCGGCGTCCTGCGAGTGCTTGACGGCCTTGGCGCGCTGAATGCTGTCGGTGGTGGTTTGGCTGCTGATGTGCTGGCGCACCTTGCCGCCCAGCGCCATGGCCAGCGTCTGTATGCCTCGGCAGATGCCCAGGATGGGGATTTGCCGGTTGTAGGCCAGGCGCGTGATGAGCAGCTCGGGCAGGTCGCGGCGCGCATTGATGCCCTGCAGCCCCGGCTGGGGCTCCTCGCCCGCCCACAAGGGGTTGTAGTCTCCGCCGCCGCTGAGCAGCAGTCCGTCGATATGGTCGAGGGTGTTGATGATGACGCTGGTGTCGCTCACGGGCGGCAGTATGACGGGTGTGCCTCCTGCAGCCACTATCTTCTCGTAGTATTTGCTGCGCAGCGTGGCGTCTTCGCCAGCATAATTGGCGGTGATGCCGATGATCGGTTGACGACCGGCTTCGGGGTATGTCGCATAAATGGTGTCTAAATGCGACTGAAGGTCAAAATTGTTCATGAATCAAACTTAGAGTTTATTCCGCTTCGACGGGTATTTCCCGCTTGATGCTCTGCTCCAGTGAGATGAGCGTCTCGGTGGCCACAACCCCCGGAATGCTTTGCATCTGGTTGTTGAGCAGGTCCATGAGCTGCTCGTTATCACGGGCAAAGAGCTTCACCAGCATGGTGTAGGGGCCGGTGGTGAAATGACATTCCACAATCTCGGGAATATGGAGCAGCCGCTCGACGACCGCTTTATACATGCTTCCCCGCTCCAGATTGATGCCCACGTAAGTACAAGTAGAATAGCCGAGGCTCTTGGGATTGACATTGAATCCGCTGCCAGTAATAACGCCGTTCTCGGTCAAATGCTGCACCCGCTGGTGTATGGCCGCACGAGAGACATTGCACTCAGCAGCAACATCCTTGAAAGGAATGCGGGCGTTCTTAGACAAGATTCCTAAAATCTTTTTGTCTAGGTTGTCGATTTTGTCCATTTTGCTTTTCAGTATTATGTTGTGAAAGCAAAAGTAGTCAATAAAAATGAAATGTGCAACAAAATGACAGAAAAAATGAGAAAATCTGTGCATTTTGCACCGATTTTCTCATCCTTAGGCTTTTTCCAGCACGGTTATGCTGCCACTATTCTATTTTGCCGCCTTGTTGACGCTGACCAGCTCGACGGTGAAGACGAGCGCGCTGTAGGGCTTTATCTTGCCCGCCTCGCGCGAGCCGTAGGCCAGCTGGTAGGGAATGAACAGTTGCCACTTGCTGCCGGCGGGCATCAGGGTGAGCGCCTCGGTCCAGCCCGCAATGACCTGGCTGGGACGGAACTTGTTGGTTTGTTCCTTGCGCTCGTAGCTGCTGTCGAAGACGGTGCCGTCGATGAGCTTGCCTTCGTACTTCACGGTCACCTCATCGTTGACGGTGGCCACGTCGCCAGTGCCCTTCACCAGCTCCTTGTACTGCAGTCCGCTGGGCAGCACCTTCACACCCGGCTTCTTGGCGTTGTCGGCCAGAAACTGCTCGCCGGCACGGCGGTTGGCTCCGTAGAGCTTCTCGTCCTTGGCGGCCTTGGCCTCGTCGAGACGGCGCTTGTAAAACTCGTCGGCGGCAGCGTCGGTGAGCAGGCTGTGGTCTTTCTTGAGCGACGCCAGGAATCCCTGCTTGAACAGCTGGTCGTTGATGGTGAGTTGGGTGCCCTCGAAATCGCCCTTGATGCCTGGCAGCATGCGCGAGTTCACCATGTTGGCAATCTGGATGCCGGCGGCGTAGGCCTTCAGGGCCTCGATGTCTTTCTTGTTGACGGTCTCTTCGAATCCGCGGATGAAGTCGGCCATGTAGGCTGTGTCAACGTCCATGTTCTGGCGGATGAAGGGAATGAGGCCGTTGGTCATGCTCATGCCGGCAGCATAGCTCACCGAGTCGGGCACGGTGCGCAGCGGAGTGCCGCCGTTGTCGTCAGCCGAAGCAAAGGCCTGGGCTGTATGCAAAGAAGCACCCGCCACGAGGGCGAGTGCTATGGTCAGAAGTTTCTTCATGATTCGTGAATCAACCGTTTATTTCTCGATACCGAGCAGTTCGATCTTGAAAATCAGCACAGAGAAGGGGTCGATGCCGGGCTGCTGGCGTGTGCCGTAAGCCTTGTCCTGGGGAATATATACTTCCCAAACCGAACCAACGGGCATGTGGGTGAGGGCCTCGGTCCATCCGGGAATCACCTGGTTGGCACGCAGGGTGATGGGCTCGCCGCGCTTGTAAGAGCTGTCGAACACTTTGCCGTCGATGGTCTTGCCTTCGTAGTTCACTTTCACGCTGGAGGTGTCCTTGGGGATGTCGCCGGCACCTTCCTTGATGACTTTGTACTGTACGCCACCCTTCAGGGTCTTCACGCCTTCTTTCTTGGCGTTGGCAATCAGGAATTTCTCACCGGCTTCCTTGTTCTTGCCGTACTGGGCCATGAGACTCTGAGACTTGATGGCTTCCATCTTCTTTTGAGCCATCACACTGGCCTGCTCGACGGTCATCAGACCGCTCTTGCCGGCTGTACCGCTGATGAAACCAGCGAGCAGGTTCTTCAGCGAGATGGTCTTGGTGGAGTCGTTGCCAAAGATTTCGTGGTTGATGCCCTTCACCATCTGGTTGCTGATTTGCTGACCGATCTGGATACCGGCAAAACGGGCAGCCTGCTTCTTGTCGTCACCGGCATTGGCTCCTTCGTTCACGCCCTTGATAAACTCGTCCATATAGGCAGTGTCAACGCCCATGCGCTCAGAGAGATACTCTTTCAATCCTTGGCTCTGGGCCATACCCACGGCGTAGCTCAGTGTGTCGAGGTCGCTGTTGAGGCTGGCCTTGGGAGTAGAGTTGCCGCAGCTGCTGATAGTGGCAGCTGCAATAGCCATTGCGGCTACGAATGTTAACTTTTTCATTGTTGTTGTCGTTTTTGTTGTTTATTCTTGTTTTCTCTTGTTTTTTCTTATAGGACTCATAAGACTCATAAGGCCCATAGGACTTATAGGACCTATAGGGCTAATGGGCTGGCCCTTACTTCACCTCAATCAGCTCCACATCGAAGATGAGGGTGGCAAACGGAGGAATCATCTGGCCTGCACCGCCTTCGCCGTAACCCAGCATGTAGGGGATGAAGAAACGATACTTGGCACCTTCCTGCATGAGCTGCAAGCCCTCGGTCCAACCGGCGATGACCTGCTGCAGACCGAATGTGGCTGGCTCGCCGCGCTGCACACTGCTGTCGAACACGGTGCCGTCGATGAGGAAACCCTCGTAGTGGCACTTCACGCTGTCGGTAGCTTTCGGCTTGCGGCCGTTGCCCTCGCGGAGCACCTGATACTGCAGTCCGCTGGGCAGGGTGACAACCCCCTCTTTCTTGGCGTTCTCTGCCAAATATTTCTCTCCCTCCACTTTGGCGGTCTTGCCTTTCTCGTTGCGCTCGGCCTGCATCTTTGCTTCTTGCTGCTGGAAGAAGTCCTGCACGATGGTTTGTGCCTCGCGGTGGCTCACTTTCAGTTCGTTACCCGAAATGACATCTGTGATGGCTGCAGAGAAGTCGGCCACACTGATGCGTTCGCCCACACCCATTTGTGCCAACTGCTGACCGATGCCCAATCCCAGGGCATAACTAAGTTTATCCATTCTGTATTTTTTGTGTTACAAATAAAATATAATGTGTACTATTTTCGAAAATCGGCGCAAAGGTAAGCATTTTTTCTGATACTTAGCACATTATAAGTCGAAAAAACATTTTGTAACAGGAAAATAACTTTTTTTTAAAATAAAAAAAGCCTCACACAGAGGTGGAGGGCGAAAGAAGTAGGAAAACCTCTCTCTGCTCCGTTTCTCTGTGTGAGACTTTTGTCTTAGCCTCTGCGCGGAAAGAAAGCTGTCTGCGTGTGAGGCTTGAAGTTTGTTTATTTCACATACTCGGCGAAGTCGGTGAGTCGCATGTCACCCTTGCGGGCCAGCGTGTCGTGCAGGGCGAAGGCTGCGGGCAGGTTGTGGCGGGTGTGGCCACCGCGGGCAATCTTCAGATAGTCCCAGAGCAGCTGCTTGTAGTCGGGATGTACGCACTGCTCGATGATGTGCTGCGCGCGCTGTGCGGGGCTCTTTCCGCGCAGGTCGGCCACTCCCTGCTCGGTGACGATGATGTTGACGTCGTGCTCCGAGTGGTCCTGATGGCTGACGAAGGGAACGATGGAGCTGATGAGACCACCCTTGGCCGTCGAGGGGCAGGTGAAGATGCTCAGGTAGGCATTGCGCTCGAAGTCGCCCGAGCCACCGATGCCGTTCATCATCTTCACGCCGCTGATGTGGGTTGAGTTGGCATTGCCATAGATGTCGCACTCGATGGCGGTGTTGATGGCGATGACACCCAGTCGGCGGATGATTTCGGGCGAGTTGGAGATTTCGCTCTGGCGCAGGGTGAGGTGGTTCTTGAAGTAGTCCATGTTGTCATACACCTGCATGAGGCACTCGTTCGAGACAGTGAGCGAGCAGGCCGAAGCGTCCTTGACGCGGCCGTTGAGCATCATGTCGATGACCGAGTTCTGAATCACCTCGGTGTAGATGTTGAAGTCGGGCACATGCTTGTCGGCACCCAGGGCGCCGAGAATGGCATTGGCCGTAGAACCTACGCCGCTCTGCAGGGGCAGGAACTCCTTGGGGATGCGTCCTGCGTGGAGCTCATCGACCAGAAATTCGGCAGTGAGATAGCCGATGCGGTCGGTCACGGGGTCGCTGTCCTTGAAGGCACGTGCCTCGTCGGGGATGTTGCACTCCACAACGCCCACGAGCTTGTCCTTGGGGATGCTCACGTAGGGAACGCCGATGCGGTCGCCGACGTGCTCAATGGGAATGGCCTTGCGATAGGGCGGGTCGAGCGGCTCATAGACATCGTGGATGAATTTGGCATTGGGATTGTGGAATGAGTTGAGCTCCAGAATCACGTGCTTGGCCAGTTTGGCTGCGGTGGGGCTGATGCCGCCGGCAGCGGTGAGGTAGGCGCGGTATTCGGTGGGAGTTTCCTCAATGTCGCACACCTCAAGAATGGCCCAGTCAACGTCGCCGTAGAATCCGTAGCGCAGTTCCTGTGCCATGTGGCTCAGGTGCAGGTCGTTGTAGGGTATCTCGCCCATGTTGACGTGCTTGCGGAAGTCGGGGTTGGTGGTGTAGGGAGCACGGTACTTGATGGCCCGGGCTGCGGCCAGGTCGCCGTCGGTGCTCTGTCCGGTGGAGGCACCGGTGAAGATGCCCACCTTGAACTCGCGTCCGGCCTCGTGCTCTTTGACTGCAATTTTGGCCAGCTCTTTGGTTACTGCCTTGGCCACACCAGCGGGAGTGAAGCCGCTGAGTGCCAGATTCTCGTTGTGTTTAATCAGTGCTGCAGCTTCGGCAGCGGTCATACGTGTATATGCCATGTGTATTTAAAAAAATGTAATTGGTTTTTTGTATTTCTATTTCCCCACGCATTCGGGGCAAATGCCTTTCACCACGTAGTTGGCCGAGGTCATCTGGTAGCCTTCGGGCAGTTCGACAATGGGGATGGGAGTGTTGTCTATGCAGAAAGTGCGTCCACACCGCTCGCAGTGGAAGTGGACGTGCATGTCGTCATGCTGATGGTGGTCGTGGCTGTGGCACAGTTCGTAGCGCACCCCCTCGCCGCCGTCCTCGATGACGTGCAGCAGGTGGCTCTCACGAAACGTGCAGAGCGAGCGGAAGATGCCCGACTTGTCAATGGTCATGATCTTCTGTTCCAGCTCAGCCAGCGACATGGGACGGTAGGAGGCTGCCAGTGCCTCATAAACCACGATGCGGTTGGCCGTAGGCTTCACGCCGTGGTGCTCAAGTGCTTCAACGATTCGTTGCGTCTTCACGCTGCCCATTCTGCCTGTGGCCTTATAGCCGCACTGCTCAGGCCGAGAAGCCCTTGGTGCTGATGGTGCGAATCACGTCCTTGATGTTCATCTCGCCATAGTCGGCCTGCTTCTGTGCGTCGCGCGTACGCTGCAGGGCTTCCAGCTCTTCGTCGTTGTTATGATAGCTGAACACCTTGTCTTTGCCTTCGGCAATGGCCCAGCCCACCAAAGCCAGCACCACGAATGCCAATAATCCAATAAGAACGGTCATGATTTTTACAATTGTATTAGAGTGTGTTTGATTTGAAATTCTAGAATGACGGGTGCAAAATTACAATAAAAATCTGACTTAGCGCGAGAAAATACAAATAAATTTGTAATTTTGCAGGCAAAAACTATAACCCACACAGTAAAAAGCATTTGTCAACCATGCAACAGAAACTTCTCATCTACAATACGCTCTCGCGCCGGAAAGAGCGCTTCGAGCCCCTCCACGCCCCCAACGTGGGAATGTACGTATGTGGCCCCACCGTCTATGGCGACCCCCATCTGGGCCATGCCCGCCCGGCCATCACCTTCGACGTGCTGTTCCGCTATCTGCGCCACTTGGGATATAAAGTAAGGTACGTGCGTAACATCACCGACGTGGGCCATCTGGAGCACGACGCCGACGAGGGCGAGGACAAGATTGCCAAGAAGGCGCGCCTCGAGCAGCTCGAGCCCATGGAGATTGCCCAATACTACACCAACCGCTACCATCAGGCCATGGAGGCGCTCAACGTGCTGCCCCCATCCATCGAGCCGCATGCCACGGGCCACATCATCGAGCAGCAGCAGCTGGTGCAGCAGATTCTCGACAACGGTTTTGCCTACGAGTCGAACGGCTCGGTGTATTTCGACATCGAGGCCTATAACAAGAAATATAAGTACGGCCGCCTGTCGGGCCGCTCGCTGGAGAACATCAAGGATGCCAGCCGCGAGCTGGACGGCGTGGGCGAAAAGCACCACCAGGCCGACTTCGCCCTGTGGAAGAAAGCACAGCCCGAGCACATCATGCGCTGGCCCTCGCCCTGGAGCGACGGTTTCCCGGGCTGGCACTGCGAGTGTACGGCCATGGGACGCAAATACCTGGGCGACCATTTCGACATCCACGGCGGAGGCATGGATTTGGTGTTCCCCCACCACGAGTGCGAAATTGCACAGAGCGTGGCCTCGCAGGGCAGCGACATGGTGCGCTACTGGATGCACAACAACATGATCACCATCAACGGACAGAAGATGGGCAAGTCGCTGGGCAACTTCATCACACTGGAGCAGTTCTTCACAGGCCAGCACCCGTTGCTCTCAAAACCCTACTCGCCCATGACCATCCGCTTCTTCATCCTTTCGGCCCACTACCGCGGCACCGTCGATTTCAGCGACGAAGCCCTGCAGGCCAGCGAGAAGGGACTCGAGAAGCTGACCAACGCCATCGCCGACCTGCAACGCATACAGCCCGCCAGCCAGTGCGACCCGGAAACGGAGCGCATCGTCAAGGCCCTGCGCCAGAAATGCTACGACGCCATGAACGACGACCTGGCCACGCCCCTGCTCATCAGCCATCTGTTCGAGGCTTGCACCGTGGTGAACCGCCTCATCGACCACAAGGCCACCATCTGCGCCGACTGCCTGAAGGAGCTGAGCGAAGTGATGCACCTCTTCGCCGAGGACATTCTGGGACTGTCAGCCGCCAACACCCTAAGCTCGAAGTTCAATGCCCAAAACTCTAAACACAATGGCTCCGACGCCCGCGAGGAGGCTTTTGGAAAAGTGGTCGATATGGTGCTCGACCTGCGCGCCAAGGCCAAGGCTGCCAAGGACTGGGCCACCAGCGACAAGATTCGCGACGACCTGGCTGCCGCTGGCTTCGAGGTGAAGGACACCAAGGACGGTGTCACCTGGAAGCTGAACAAGTAAGCTTGCATAAATAATCTCAGCGGATTTTTCCATACAAGGGATTCCACGAACATCACGTTTTTTTCGCCTTTTCTGACTTTCAGCATGAGCCGAAATCCGTGAAGTTCGTGGAATCCCTTGTTTTTTCTCCCTCTTTCCCACGAAAAACACCCTCCACTCCCCCAAAAACGCGCCTTCTTGGCCCCCTTTCGGACAGAAAAAAGGGGGCCTTCAGCCGTTTGTCCGAAAACGGGGCGGTTGTCCGATGCTCTTTCCAAGTTTGCGGAACAATTGTTTGGAACATCACCAAAAACCATGCTACCTTTGCATTGTCAGAACGAAAAAGGGACGCAACAAACTCCTGAAAGCACAGTTCCGGCAGACAAAAAAAAGAAACAGAAAACAATAATAATAAAAACAAAAAAGCAAAAGAACATGAAGACAAAGAAAAACTTGGCAGCATGGATGCTCAGCAGCATCATCGCCACAGCCACATTCACGGCTTGCTCGGACGAAATCGCCGAGAACACCAACGACAACAACTCGCCGCTCGCGGACAACGTCCAGAGCAACGACCTCTCGGCGCTCGAGCAGTACAGCTACGCCGTCAACTACGAAGTCAAGGCAAAGGGCAAGTGGAAGATCGACTTCGCCTTCAACGAGGGGCACGAGATATGCTACGCATTCCCCGCTGAGGGCGAGGGCCCAACAACGGTCAAGATATGCGTACTGGACAACTGGACCGACCAGCAGCGCACCGGCGTGATGACCGTCAACGACCTGGAGGACCCCGCCAACACCGTCAAGGTGCAGCTCAAGCAGAAGTGCAACTCCGACTACGGCACACGCGGAAGCAACCTGGTCACGCCCGAGAAGGGCAACATCATCTACGGCGTGGGATACGGATACAACATCTACAAGCCGCTCTCAAAGGCCATCACGCTCAACCCCATCCTCCGCGTCGAGGAGTTCAAGGACTCGAAGGTGGACGTCTTCGTCACGGAGGGCGTGGAGGCAAAGTTCGACTACAAGCAGTACACAGGAAGCACCCTCAAGGAGATCAGCAGCGACTTCAAGGCCAAGGCCAGCGCCACGGGCAAGGGCTTCGGATTCGAGGGTGAGGTGGGCGCCACCTTCAACATGAAGAACACCAGCTCCACCCAGAACGAGTACGCCATCAGCACCGTCAGCATCACAAAGACCAACGCAGCCC
>DFFM01000026.1:0-88999 GCA_002369515.1 Prevotella sp. UBA3776
GAGGGGCGGGGAGATTCCGCACAGGATGGCACAGAGAATCAACACAGAAATCTGCGGAATCTGTGTGACGAAGAAGAAACAACCACAGATTGCACAGAACACACGGATGATCATTTCAACAATAGAAATCTGAGGAATCCGCGGAATCTGTGGTCATACTAAATCTGTGGTTTCCTGAGAATTTTGGCGCAAAGCGCGGCGTTGGTTTTTGTGTTGCGGCGACCCTGTGCGTACCGCTCTGACAGAAAGTGAAAGCGCACAGGGTCGCCGTAGGATCAAATGAGGTGGAACGTTCCCATGGTGTAGATGAGGGCGTAGCCGAGGAGCATGCTGATGACGCCCACGATAATGCCCACGCGGGCCATGTCCTTCTGCTGCACCAGGTTGGTGGCGAAGGCCAGGGCGTTGGGCGGTGTGGATATGGGCAGAATCATGGCACTCGAGGCGGCAACGGCCACGCCGATGAGCACGGTGGGTGTGCCGCCGATGGCATCGAGCTTGTCGCCCATGGCTCCGCAGACGAAGGCCAGGATGGGCATGAGCAGGGCTGCGGTGGCCGAATTGCTGATGAAGTTGGAGAGCATGTAGCAGATGAGACCGCCGATGACGAGGATGAGCAATGGCGAGAACGAGGCGAAGGGTATGCTCTCGACGGCGTTTTCGGCCAGGCCGGAGGCGTTGAGGCCATAGCCGAGGGCGAATCCGCCGGCCACCATCCAGATGACGCTCCAGTTGATTTGCTCCAGGTCGCGGCGGTTGATGACGCCCGTGAGCGAGAAAACGCAGAAGGGGATGAGGGCCACGGTGTAGGAGTTGATGCCCGTCCAGGTGTCGAGCAACCACAGGGCCACGGTGACGAAGAAGGTGACAATGACGATGTAGGTGTGGGCGTCGCGCTTCATCTGGCCGTCAATGTGCAGCTCGATGGTTTTCTGGGTGAAGGGGAACATGTGCAGCAGCAGCCGCCAACTGATGAACAGGAGCACCATGACCAGCGGGAACATGAAGAGCATCCACTGGCCGAAGCCCAGTCCCAGATTGAGGCCCTCGGGGTCGTTGAGGTATTTCAGGGCGATGGTGTTGGGGGGTGTGCCGATGGGCGTTCCCATGCCGCCCAGGTTGGCTGCGATGGGGATGGCCAGTGCCATGGAGATGCGTCCCTTGCCCTCGGGGGGCAGCTGGCGGAACACGGGCGTGAGGAAGGTGAGCATCATGGCTGCGGTGGCCGTGTTGCTGACGAACATCGAGAACAGACCCGTGATGAGCAGGAAGCCCAGGAGCACCATCTCGCTGCGCTTGCCGAAGGGCCGCAGCAGCACCTTGGCCAACTGGGCGTCGAGCCCGGTCTTGGTGGCGGCGATGGCCAGGACGAACCCGCCGATGAAGAGCATGATGACGGGGTCGGCGAAGGTGGCCATGACGGCCTTGTAGCTGAGCAGCTTGCCCACCTCGGACTCATTGGTCATGGGGGCGATGCCGCTGTCGCTGGCAAAGAGCAGCATGAGCACGATGATGCCCACGGAGGTGGCCCACGAGGCCACCACCTCGAAGATCCACATCAGTGTGGCAAAGGCGAAGATGGCAATGATGCGCTGCTGGACGACGGTGAGGTTCTGGATGCCGAACCATTCGGTGGGCATGTTCCAGAGGATGAGCGTGACGATGGCTACGATGGCCAGTTTGGCCGCGTTGGCCATTTGGCGGCTTGGATGGAAGAACCGGGCATGAGATGCCGAGTGGATGGCCTCGACAAGGTCGAAGCCGCGGTAACTGTTAAACATTTCTCAAGTTTTTTTATAGTTAAGACTTTCGTTGATATGTTATCGATTTTCACCTTAAAAACGCCTTCTATATAACTAAAAGTTATTCGTCTGCTGTGCAGTAGGAGGTGACGTGTCCCACGTCACAATCCGTGACTTTGTGACGTGGGACACGTCACCTCCTACTTGGACACTGTTGATTTGTGACGTGGGACACGTCACCTCCTATTTGGACACTGTTGATTTGTGACGTGGGACACGTCACCTCCTATTTGGGCACTGTTGATTTGTGACGTGAGACACGTCACCTCCTACTTGGGCACTGCAAAATTACTGTTTTTTTCCGCAACGGCAATGCTTCTGACGGCTCTATTTGGACTTCGGAGAGGCTGTGGGGCAACAAATGGCAGGGGCGAGGGCTTTTTTGCAAAGCAGAGTTGGCAATTGGTTGTTTCCGTTCCATTGGATGTTCGGCGCGAAGTTCGGTGCGGAGTTCGGCGGATTGCAAATCCACCGAACATCCGAAGAACAAATGTCTGTTAACTTCACAGCCTGCAAAGCTGCTAACTTTCGATAACTCCTGACAACTCCCGACATGAAAAAGTTGAGTGATGTTTTTTGCTGAAACATTTTTTATTTTTCCATTTTTTGTTTTATCTTTGCACCCACATTTACAGTGAAACCTTTAAATCAATCCAAAAGCAAATGAAAAAATTTTTACTTAACCTGTTTGCGGCCATGATGGTCGCTGTGGGCGTGAATGCCCAGACGGCTCCTCCCTCGGGCGTGGAGCAACAAGAGTACTCGTTCTTCGGCATTTTCCATGCACCCGACGAGGCGGACGAAACTGTCGAGGAACCTGTCAAGGTGGCTGTTGACGGCACCGACCTCTATGTGCAGCTGCCCAACCCCATCAACGGACTGGCTTGGATCAAAGGCACCATCGACTACGAGGCCGGAACGGCCACCTTCGCCAAGCAGAAAATAGGAAAGTACAGCGGAATGAACTTCTATGTCACTGCACTCAATGAAAACAACGAGGTGGGCGACATCGTGTTCAGCTATTCCGAATCGATGATGTCGTGTCCTGACCAGTACATACAGCTGTCCGACGATCTGGCTGGCAAGAACGTCTATGCCTACTTCACCGGCGTAATCATCAACCGGGAGGTTGAGGACGACCCCGTGGTGGAGGCTCCCGCCGGGCTGAAGACCAGCCCCTACGTGTTCACGGGCCAGTCGCTGCAGTATGACGACGAAAACAATTTCACGGGCTACGAGGAAGTGACGCGCAACGTGCAAGTGGGCTTCTACAACAACAACAAGGAGGTTTATGTGCAGGGCTTGTGCTCGCAGTTGCCCGAGGCTTGGGTGAAGGGAACTGTGGAGGAAGGTTCGTTCGGCGACATGGACGTGACCTTCGAGGCCGGACAGTGCTATGGCCGCTACGGGCTCTATCAGCTCTATCTGGTTGCCCGCTACGGTCAGGAGTTCTCTGACATGAAGTTCTACTACGACCCGCAGGACCGCACGTTCACCAACGAGGGCGGGGTCTATCTGGTGCTGAACGCCGCCAAGAGCTCGCCAGCCCCCATCGAGCAGTATGCCACCGTAAAACTCACTCCTGGCACCGTGGATGGCATCACCGTCAACGACAACCAGACTCCCGCCACCATCGGCTACACCGACCTGCAGGGACGCAAGGTTAGCGCCAACACCAAAGGCGTGGTGCTGAAGACGCTGCGCATGGGCGACGGCTCGCTGAAGACCGTGAAGATGGTGCGGCGATAGAGCCAAGGCCCCCCTCTTATCCCCCCGAGGGGGGAAGATTAAAATTAAAGATGAAAAATGAAAGATGAAAGATTCTGGGGGGAATCTTTCATCTTTCATTTTTCATATCCTTCCCAGACCTCCTCCGACTCCCCCCCGAGGGGGGGAGAGAAAGTCTGCGCGTTGGGTCTTCCCCCCTTCGGGGGGGTAAGAGGGGGCTCCTACTTCACTTCCCAGATGTCGTTGGTTTCGAGCAGCTCCATGAAGTTGTGGTACTTCTTCTGGGCCTTCACCTCCTCAATCTGCTGGTTGACAGCGTCGTTGTAGGTGGGTGCCTCCACGTCGCGGATGACGCCGAGTGCGATGGGGAAGCCGTCCTCGTTGGACATCATGGCAAGCTTCAGCTGCAGGGTGTCGTCCTCGCAGTGGGCATCGTGTACCAGCACGTCGTCCAGGGTGTAGCCATCCTTGCCTATTTCCACCACCTTCAGGCCAAAGCCCTGCTGAACGAGTCCATATTCGTTGTTCTCGCCGAAGACGAGCTTTTCGCCATGGCGCACATAGATGGCATTTTTCTTGCGTCCTTCCTTGTTATAGACGGCATCGTGGCAGTGGTCGTTGAAGATGACGCAGTTCTGCAGAATCTCGCAGACGGCTGCACCCTTGTGCTGATAGGCAGCCTTCAGCACGTTGACGGTTTCGGCGGCGTCGGTGGCCACAGTGCGGGCGAAGAACTTTCCGCGCGCTCCGAAGCACAGCTCAGCCGGGCGGAAGGGATCCTCTACGGTGCCGTAGGGACTCGACTTGCTGACGAATCCGCGCGGCGATGTGGGCGAATACTGGCCCTTGGTGAGTCCGTAGATGCGGTTGTTCAGCAGAATCATGTTAAGGTCGATGTTGCGGCGCATGGCGTGGATGAAATGGTTGCCGCCGATGGCGAGTCCGTCGCCGTCGCCGCTCACCTGCCAGATGGTGAGGTTGGGATTGGTCACCTTTGCACCCGTAGCGATGGCGGCAGCACGGCCATGGATGGTTTGCATGGCGTATGTGTTGACGTAGTAGGGCAGACGGCTCGAACAGCCGATGCCACTGATGACGGCCATCTCGTGGGGAGCAACCCCCACCTCGGCCATTGCCTTGTGCAGCGAAGCGAGGAAGAAGTGGTCGCCACACCCCGGACACCAACGTGGTTGTCCTTTCTTATAATCTTGTGCTGTATATTCCATATTGTACTTGAATAAAAATTTTTTTTGTTGATGTATATGTCTTAATGAACCACAGATTTCTCTGATTTCTCAGATTCTTTCATTATTTGCTATCCACTCAGGGGTTCTCTGATTTCTCAGATTCTTTCATTATTTGCTACCCACTCAGGGATTCTCTGATTTCTCAGATTCTTTCATTATTTGCTACCCACTCAGGGGTTCCCTGATTTCTCAGATTCTTTCATTATTTGCTACCCACTCAGGGGGTTCTCTGATTTCTCAGATTCTTTCATTATTTGTTACCCACTCAGAGGATTACTCTGATTTCCCAGATTTTTTGATCACTGAACGACAGAACCTGTTAGTATTGCTTATAATCTCCTGTTGCAAAACGCTCGAACTTTAGTGATGTTTCTCCAAAATTAATCAGCAAAGCCACACTGAAGCCTGCCACTTTTGCGTAATTGATGGTCTGTGAGCGATGAATGTCGTCTATTTCCTTTACAGCCTTCAATTCAACAATCACTTTGTCTTCACAAATGAAATCAGGAATAAACTCCGTTTTCAGCAGCACACCCCTATACATCACCTGTAAAGGCTGTTCGCGTTTAAAAGATATTCCCTTCACTAACAGTTCTTGTTCCAAAGCATCTTGATACACTTTTTCAGAAAAGCCACAGCCCAAATACCGATGAACCGTCATGGCTGCACCAATGATATCGTGTGTGAGCTGTTTAAACTTGAATGCTTCCATTCTTTTTCTGAATCTGTGAAATCCTAAGAATCTTGAATTCTTCTGTCTCAGTGAAAATCTGCATAATCCGAGAAATCTGTGGTCTTAGAAAGATCTATTCCTACAGTATTTCTTCGAAGGCTTTCACCAGTTCGCTGACCACGAAGGGCTGGCCTTTCACCTGGTTGAACTGATAGGGCACGAAGCCGTCCACCTTGGTGCGCAGATAGGCAGCGAGCTGTCCGAGGTTTTGTTCGGCCACCACCACCTTCTTGTATTTCAGCAGCACGTCGGCCGTGTTCTTGGGCAGCGGGTTGATGTACTTGAACTGAGCCTGAGCCACCTTGTGTCCCTTCTGGCGCAGTTCCTCCATGGCCGAAACCAGATGGCCGTAGGTGGAGCCGAAACCAACGATGAGCAGGTCGGCATCGTCAACGTCGCCCGTCACTTCGACGTCGGGCACTTCGATCTTTGCCACCTTCTCGGCGCGCAGACGGCACATGAGGTCGTGGTTCTCAGGGTCGGTGCTGATGGCACCCGTCTTGCCGTCCTTCTCCAGACCGCCCAGGATGTGGGTGTAGCCCTCTTGGCCGGGAATGGCCCAATAGCGCACCTTGGTGTCCTCGTCGCGGAAGTAGGGGGTGTAGTTGCCCTTCATTTCGGGGGTTACATAGTGCGGACGGATGGCGGGCAGCTCGTCGATGTTGGGCAGTTTCCAGGCACCCGAGCCGTTGGCCACGAAAGCGTCGGTGAGCAGGATGACCGGTGTGAGGTGCTCCAGGGCAATCTTGGCTGCCTGATAGACTGCGTCGAAACAGTCGGTGGGGCTCAGGGCGGCAATCACCGGCATGGGGCTTTCGCCGTTGCGGCCGTAGAGAGCCTGCAGGAGGTCGGTCTGCTCGCTCTTGGTGGGCAGACCCGTTGAGGGACCACCGCGCTGCACGTCGATGACCACGAGCGGCAGTTCGTCGATGACGGCAAGGTTGATGGCCTCGGACTTGAGGCAGATGCCCGGTCCCGACGTGCTCGTGGCAGCCAGCGCGCCGGCGAACGAAGCACCCACGGCACTGGCGCAGCCGCTGATTTCGTCCTCGCATTGCACGGTGATGACACCGCACGACTTGTGCTTGGACAGTTCGTGCAGAATGTCGGTGGCGGGGGTGATGGGGTAGCTGCCCAGGAACAGTTTCAGGCCAGCTTTCTCGGCGGCTGCAATGAGTCCGTAGGCAGTGGCTTTGTTGCCCGTGATGTCCATGTAGCGTCCGGGCACTTTCTCGCGGCTCTCGATGCGGTACGTAGCAGGTACGCTCGAATGGGTGTTGTGGCCGTAGTCATAACCTGCCTGCACCACTTTGATGTTGTTTTCGGCGATGGCCGGTTTCTTGGCGAATTTCTCGCGCAGGAAGTTGTTCACCAGGTTCAGGTCGCGGTTGAACAGCCAGCACACCAGTCCCAGTGCAAACATGTTGCGGCACTTCAGGACGGCTTTGTTGTCCATGCCCGAGTCCTTCAGGCAATCCTTCACCATGGTGGTGAGCGGACACTGGATGACGCGGTCGGGGTCGATGTTCATCTCGCCCAAATAGTCGGGCGTCTGGAATGCGGCTTTCTTCAGGTCGTTGGGGCCGAACGAGTCGGTGTCGATGATGATGGTGGCCTGTGGCTTGGCATACTTGTACTGCGTCTTGAGGGCAGCAGCATTCATGGCCACGAGCACGTCGCAGAGGTCGCCAGGCGTATAGACTTTGCCGGCGCCGATGTGTACCTGGAAGCCGCTCACGCCGGTGAGCGAGCCTTGCGGGGCGCGGATGTCGGCCGGATAGTCGGGGAATGTAGAGATGCCGTTACCCACAGTGGCACTCACCGTGGAGAAGATGTTGCCGGCGAGCTGCATGCCGTCGCCGGAGTCACCAGAGAAGCGGACAACGACTTGGTCCAGCTCCTTCACTTCTAATTGTTCTGCCATATAAGATATGTTTGTTATATAAGAATAAGAGTTTTAAGTTTCCGTCAACCGTAAATTGTCAATGGTCAATGGCCAAATCTCAATTATCAATTGTCAGCCCCCCACAGAGAGGGGGGAACCTGTTGATTTTCAAGCTGCAAAGTACGGAAATATTATCGAAACTACAAAATGTTTTATCGAAAAAGTGCTGTTTTTCAGCCAATAGGAGACTTTGAGAACCGTCAATCTGTAAGAACTGTGCATAAAAAAACAAAAGAGCCTTTTCCACAAAAGTGGGAAACCCTTGCAGTGGGAAAAGGAAAGAAAAACGGTTTTTCCTTCCGCTTTTCGCTGGATTTTCAGTAACTTTGCCTTTAAAACGGCGAAGTTACTCCGTCTCGGCAAAAAAAAGAAATGGATTTTTTTTGTTCTGCGCTCGACTTTCCGTAACTTTGCCATTCAAACGGCGAAGTTACTCCGTCTCGGCAAAAAAAGAAATGGATTTCTTTGTTTTGCGCTCGACTTTCCGTAACTTTGCCAAGTTAAGGCGAAGTTACTCCGTCTCGGCAAAAAAAAGAAATGGATTTCTTTGTTTTGCGCTCGACTTTCCGTAACTTTGCAGCGTCCAAGTAGGAGGTGACGTGTCTCACGTCACAAAATCACGGATTGTGACGTGGGACACGTCACCTCCTACTGCAAAACAGACGAATAACTCTTAGTTATATAAAAGCGCAATTGCGACGATTACATGGAGAAGATACTGATTACGGGTGCCAGCGGATTCATTGGCAGTTTTGTTGTGGAGGAGGCTCTTCGGCGAGGCTTGGAGGTATGGGCTGCATTGCGCAAGACCAGCTCGCGCGCCTTTCTTGGCGATGAACGCATCCACACGGTGGAACTGCGTCTGGACGACGAGAAGCAGATGGAAGAGGCCCTGCTCTCGGTGGAGCCCGACTATGTGGTTCACTGCGCAGGCGTAACCAAGAGCCTGAGACGCGAGGATTTCTTCCGTGTGAACACAGAGGGAACGCGCCACTTGGTGCGCGCCCTGCAGCGTTTGCCCCACCAGCCGCGGCGGCTGGTCTATCTGAGCAGTCTGAGCATTTTTGGCCCCATACGCGAGGAGCAGCCTTATGCTGAAATATGCGAGAGCGACCGTCCACAGCCCAACACGGCCTATGGCAAGAGCAAACTGCAGGCCGAGCAATTTCTCGACGCAGAATGCCGCATCCCCTATGTCGTTCTGCGTCCCACAGGAGTCTATGGACCGCGCGAGCGCGACTATTTCCTAATGGCCAAGAGCATCAAGGCCCACTCGGACTTTGCCGTTGGCTATCGCCGTCAGGACATCACCTTCGTCTATGTCAAGGACGTGGTGCAAGCGGTATTCCTGGCCCTGGAGCGTGGCGAAAATGGCAGGAAGTATTTTCTCAGCGACGGCGAGGTGTACCAGAGTGCGGCCTTCAGCCAACTCATCCGTCGCGAGCTGGGCAATCCCTGGTGTCTGCGCATCACGGCCCCTATCTGGGTGCTGCGTTTGGTGTCGTGGGGTGGTGAGGCCATTGGTCATCTCACGGGCAAGATCAGTGCCCTGAACAACGACAAGTACCACATCATGCGCCAGCGCAACTGGCGGTGCGACATCACCCCGGCCATGAACGAACTGGGGTTCAAGCCCGAATATCAGTTGGAGCGCGGAGTAAAGGAAACCATCAGGTGGTACAAAGAGAACGGATGGCTATGAAGACGGCGGTTCTTAATATCTTTCGGCTCGAGGAGAATCCGCGGCGCGGGTTGTTTGCCTTCGAGTGGGCGGTGCTGGTTTATCTGGCGCTCACACTCGTCATGATATTCTTCACCTACACCAAACTTCACAATCCCGACTCCATGATATGGGGACGCATGCGGGTGGTGGCCATCACGGCCAGCCTGTGGGCGGTCTATCGCATGGTGCCTTGCCGTTTTACGGTGTTGGCGCGGGTGGTGGCACAGATGGCCTTGCTCTCGTGGTGGTATCCCGACACCTACGAACTCAACCGCATACTGCCCAACCTCGACCATCTTTTTGCCACGTGGGAGCAACAGATGTTCGGCTGCCAGCCAGCCCTGCTGTTCTGCCAGCAGGTGCCCCACCACTGGTTCAGCGAACTCATGGACTTGGGCTATTCGTCCTATTTCCCCATGATTCTGGTGGTGCTGGTGTTCATCTTCCTGTTCCGCTACAAGGATTTTGAGCGGGCAGCATGGGTGGTGGCAGCTTCGTTCTTCCTCTATTACATCGTTTACGTACTGCTGCCCGTCACGGGCCCCCAATACTATTATGGTGCGGTGGGGCTCGACGAGGTAGCCAAGGGCGTGTTCCCCAACATGAGCGACTATTTCAACACTCACAGCGAGCGCATGGTGAGCCCCGGATGGAGCGACGGTTTCTTCTACCACATAGTGGAGAACGCCCACAATGCCGGCGAGCGGCCCACGGCCGCCTTTCCCAGCAGCCATGTGGGCGTGAGCACCATCCTCATGCTGTTGGCCCTGCACACCAAGAACCGTTGGCTATGTCTGTTCCTGTTGCCTTTCTACGTGCTGCTCTGCGTCTCGACAGTCTATATTCAGGCCCACTACGTCATCGACGCCATAGCAGGCCTGCTGACGGGAGTGGCATTCTATTATCTGTTTGCCTTGCTCCCCAAGAAAATCTGACAATCGACAATTGACAATTGACATCTTTTTAACAACCAAAACCATTAAACAATGAAAAAGATTCTCACACTGGTCATCATTCTGCTCGTAGCATTGCTCGCAGTGGTGACACGTCCGGAAAAGAAAGCCCACAAAGAGGCCATGATGAAAGCCGTGAAGGAATATGTTGACGAAGAGGCCTCCAACCAAGGCTTCGGCGACAACGTGCTCACCAATCTGGGCAAAGGCGTTGTCAACAAGGTCATCGAGGCTGCCTTGGCCAGCCAACTCAAGGTGAACGACTACTATCTGTTCAACACCACCTATGTGAAGCTCAAAGGCGAGGAAAAAATGCTTTCTGTTGGACTCTTTGGCCATGTGTTCACCTTCGACAAGAAAATGTTGCGCGATGCTCTCAAGGAGGCAGCCAACAACAAGAGCGACAGCGAAGAGCAGGAAGAAGAATAGAATCAGCACACATGAAGAAACTCTTTATAGAAACCTATGGTTGCCAGATGAACGTGGCCGACTCGGAAGTGGTGGCCTCGGTCATGCAGATGGCTGGATATGAAGTGACGGAAAACCTCGACGAGGCCGACGCCGTGTTTCTGAACACCTGCTCGGTGCGCGACAATGCCGAGCAGAAAATCTACCGCCGTCTGGAGACGCTAGCCGCTATCCGCAGGTCGCGTCAAAAAAACTCCCTCCCTACGGGGGAGGGACGGGGAGGGGCTCCTCTCATCATCGGAGTGCTGGGCTGCATGGCAGAGCGGGTGAAGGACGACCTGCTCAACCACCACCATGCCGACCTCGTGGCGGGCCCCGACAGCTATCTCTCGCTGCCCGACCTCATTGCGCAGGCAGAAACCGGCCACAAGGCCATCAACATTGAACTCTCCACCAACGAGACCTACCGCGACATTGTGCCCCAACGACTGCACGGGCAGAAGATTGGCGGCTTCGTGAGCATCATGCGTGGCTGCAACAACTTTTGCCACTACTGCATAGTGCCCTACACCCGCGGACGGGAGCGTTCGCGCGATGTGGAGAGCATCTTGCGCGAAGTGCGCGACTTGCGCGACCGCGGTTTCAAAGAGGTGACCCTGCTCGGACAGAACGTCAATTCATACAAGGCCCCCCAAGGGGAGGAGGCCACTTTCCCCGCCCTGCTCCGCATGGTGGCCCAGGCTGTCCCCGAGATGCGGGTGCGTTTCACTACCAGCCATCCCAAGGACATGAGCGACGAGACGTTGCAGGTCATTGCCGACATGCCCAACGTATGCAAGCACATCCATCTGCCCGTGCAGAGCGGTTCCGACCGCATTCTGAAGCTCATGAACCGCAAATATACCCGCGAGTGGTACATGGACCGTGTGGCTGCCATCCGGCGCATCGTGCCCGACTGCTCCATCACCACCGACATCTTCGTGGGCTATCACTCCGAGACCGAGGCCGACCATCAGCTCTCGCTCTCGCTCATGCGCGAGGTGGGCTACGACTCCGCCTTCATGTTCAAGTATTCTGAGCGCCCCGGCACCTACGCCTCGCGCCATCTGCCCGACGATGTGCCCGAGGAGGAGAAGATACGCCGTCTGAACGAGCTCATCGCCCTGCAGACGCAAATCAGTGCCGAGCGCAACAGTCAGGACGTGGGGCGCACCTTCGACGTGCTCGTCGAGGGCTTCAGCAAGCGTTCGCGCCAACAGCTTTGTGGGCGCACCAGCCAAAACAAGATGGTGGTGTTCGACCGCGGCAACTGCCACATAGGCCAGACCGTAGCCGTGCGCATCACTGGCTCCACCTCGGCCACCCTCCTGGGAGAAGTCACAGCCCCCCTCTAATCCCCCCTGGGGGGGAAGACCCAACGCACAGACAATCTCTCTCCCCAGGGGAGTCGGAGAGGGCCTTAATGTCTTGAACTCCTTGGAACCTCTTGGAACTCCTTGAACTCCTTGAAACTCCTTGGAACTCCTTGGAACTCCTTGAACTCCTTGGAACTCCTTGAACTCCTTGAACTCCTTGGAACTCCTTGAACTCCTTGGAACTCCTTGAAACTACGAAAAGTTGAGAACTAGCGAAACATAAATCTTTTTATCTTTCATGACAAAACATCCTCTTTGGTCCGACGAATATTGGCTGCTTCTGATGCAGCTTTACCTGAAGAAGCCCCTTGGTGTGAAACCGCTCTACAGCCGTGCGCTCGTGGGGCTGAGCCTGGAGTTGCACATCCCCCCGCAGTTCCTCTACAAGCGCATGTTCGAGCTGCGCCGTCTGGACACTCCCAAGATTGAGCGTCTGTGGAACACCTATGCCAACAGCCCGAAGAAGCTGGCCCGCGGCGTGAAACTGCTGCGTCAACGGCAGGGATTCAATAGCGGCGGCGCCTTCTATGAGGGGGTGGCTGTCAACGAGTCGTTCGAGCGCGACTTCCAGCCGTTGCCGGGCCAATCCGGCATCATGCCCATTCACCTCATCATGGTGCTCGACCTCTATTTCCGTCTGGTGCCAGCCACCATGGTCAGCACCACACCCGAGATTCAGGAGCTGGGCAGTCTCATCAAACTCAAACCGCAGACCATTGTCGATATCATGGACATCTACCAGCTGTGCGACCCCTATCTCAACCGTCAGGACTTCATCATCCACCCCCTTTTGGAGCCTTGCCAGCAGATTTGGCAGCGCTACGGCAACGACAATCCCGAAAAGTTGGCCGCCTTCGCCGCCCAGCTGAAAGACTATTTTCTCTAACGTTAACGATAACGTCAACGACAACGTCAACGATAACGTCAACGATAACGTCAACTGTAAACTCTTAACTCCTAATTCCAAACTCGTAACTCCTAACTCGTAACTCCCTTCATTTCCATTCCGCTGACCGCTGCCGAAGCATACGAGCCCAAGGCATTGTTGCCCACCAGATTGAGCATGGTGCCCGCCAAGCTGTTCATCCTGAAGAAGTCGGGATAGACCTCGGCAAAGTTGTCGCACACCTTATCGGCAATGCCGAAAAGCGTGGCATACACCAGATACTCATTCCACAGTGGCAGCTCCCTGATTTGCTTGTCGGCCACGAGCGAGAAATCCTCCAGAAAATGTTTCAGCCCAAACACTTCGCGCGCTGTCTGCGCGTCCTTGGCCATCTTCTTTTCCTCAGCCGAGAGTTGCTGCAGTTCGTTCACGAACGGGGCGAAATGCTCGCCCTGCCTTCGCATGTACTGCTGCAGCTCGCGCGGTTGCAGCACCCCGTCAATCCCCGCGGCCCCTTTCATCAGCAGGTAGAACATCCACTCCAGTGACTGCTGCTCCTTTTCGTTGGGCCTCCATTGCCCCACGGTAATGACCGTGTGCGGCTCGGTGCCATACATGGTGACCTTGTGCTCTATGCGCAAGGCTTTTTTGTTGAACAGCCGCAGCAGCAGAGCCCCGAAGAGCCCCGTGTAGTTGGTGACAAGTGCCGGCGAGAAGGCGTTGGTCACAGTGGCCGCCACCTTCAGGTTCCCTCCTGCCGGCGGGTCGCGGAAGTATGAACCTTCCTGCGTAAGCTTGCGCTTGAGCAGCCACCGTCGCAGCGGCTGCAACGAGATGATGTACCACAGGGTGCTGAACGTTTTGCGCCACATGCCCACCACCACCAGGATGACCATCACCGGGACGATGAAAATCAGGAAAAACATGATGGCCATGTCCAACCACTCGGGCAGGATGAACAGGATGCTCATGCCCATTCCGTTCGCAATCGAACTTCGCTTCCGCACAACCTTTCCAAAGGCTTCGCGAGCGCGTATAATATTGATAAGGTGTTTCATCTTCAATGTTTCTTCTTTAGTCTTCTGTGCAGACGTCACAATGTGGCGTCTCTACTGAACTCCCGAAACCTCGGTTCTTCATGCTTTTAGAATTCCCCTCCCTCGGGAGGGGTCAGGTGGGTATTTACAAATCGTACAACTCGTCCGCATGCCAGGCCAGGGGCAACAGTCCCAAGTAGGCACTGGCACTGTCCTCCGCGTAGGGCGTTCCTTCGGCCACAGCTGTCATCAGCCGGTCCAGCGCACGGCGATGGGCCTTGCTGCTCAGTATCAGACCGAGCGTGGGCGAAGCGTTCAGTTGCGCTTGTACCTTTGAGAGGCTGCTGAGCACCTTCTCGCCAATGCCGAACACATAGCCGAAGGCCACATACTCCGGCCAAACGCGCCACAGCTCCAGTCGTGTTTCCGACGACGAAAAGGCGGGGTCGGTGGCGAATCGGTCGAACGAGCCCGGCAGTCCCTTCAAGAACCGTTTCATGCCAAGCATCTTCGCCTTCTCCTCCTTGCTGTAGGAGTGAATGCTCACGCTCGTGTTCAGCAAGTCGGCAAAGTGCATTTGGTTCTCCATGACTTCCCGTTCACTTACGCCTGTAGAGGAGGAGGCGTTGCGCCCTTTCTTTTTCTTTTTCTTCGGCACATACCCCACCACTTCCCTCAGCCTCTTGGGTTCAATCACACTGCCGATTGCCGCCTTTCCTTCCTGATTCTTCGTGGCCGCCAACTCCAAGAAACGGTACATCGTCTGTTCGAAAGTCTGGTCTATACCGTCGCTCGGCGAATCGGTCCATTCCTTCAGTCTGAACGCGGGTTCCCCGTTCTGCTCCCCCGTCTGGTCGAACTCCACAGCTCCGCGCGCCACCAGCCGCCACAGTGCAGCCTTGGCCGCCGGAATCTTCGAGCGGAAGATGCCCGGCGACAGTTTGAACAACATGCCGTGCGTGTCAGTGATGCTCCCGTAGAGCGACAGGTAAGGGTGGGGTTTCTGGCTCAGCCCCACGTCGCGCCACCGTCTGATGAGCTTGCGCAACGGCTTCAGTGTGCAGATGCTCCACAGCAGATTGGCGATGGTGAACAGCGTCATCGCCAGAGGAAAAATCTTCGGACTCCCTTTCGCGCCGAGGTAAATCACCCGGAACATCCACACCATGAACGCCATGCCCACCACCAGAATCATGGCATCGTTGAAGTTGTCCTGCGACGTCCAGCCCCACCAGAAGAACAAAGCCGCGAGCACAGGGCCTTTCCAATATTTCTTGATGAGATATTTAAACATAGGCGTAGGTTGAAAAAAAGTGATTGTTTAGTAACTTCTGAGTGCAAATATAACTCTTTTTCCCGCTCACTCCAATCCTCAGCCAACGAAATCTCCCACCCCTTTGTTTTTTTTAACACATTCCCGTAGAGAATTTGCGCGTGAAGCACGGCGTTGTTTTTGCAACTTCAAGAAACACTGAAATATCGCCATGAAACAATTTTAAAAAAATATCGGAAAAAAACGGCTTTATCACTTTGTTTAAGAAAGTTAGTTGCTCATGTTTTGTGGATTTTTATAATTTTGCACACAAAGTTTGAAAACAACGGACAACCTAAGTATCATTTTGTCTTCTTCAGGAAAGATAACAATTCAACATAAAACAACATGGACACTATCAAAAAACAAATTCTCTGCTCGCTGCTGCTGACGGCAGGAGCCACGCAGTGCGCAATGGCACAAGACTATACTTACTACGAGCGCAGCTGGAACGGAACAGAAGTGGTGACCACCGAAAAGATTTGTAGCAACTACACCTCCATCAACCTCACCAGCGAAGACGCCTGGTTGCCCCTCAACGACGGCTGGTATGTGGTGACGGGAGACTCTAAGTACAAGTCGATTGTCGTCCAGGGCACTGACGTCCACCTTCTCATCCCCGACTCGAAGACGCTCACCCTAACGGGCGGCGTGAGGCTGATGGCGGGTCAAAGGAGCGCCGAGAGCAGCAGGCATCGGCGGCGGTGACGGCGACTACGGATTTGGGGGAAAGAACTATATCATGGGCGGCACGGTCGTTGCCGAAGCCGCACACAAGGCGGCACGGGCAACCGCGCCTTCGATCCCAGCGACAACATCGAGTGGGAGAACGACCAAAACTTCTATCTCGAACTCGGCAACGAAATGGCCGTCTGCGCAGGCAACGAAGGTGCCTTACTCCGCAAAGACGAACTCTTCGAGTGTGCAGAGCGACTTCTCCTTCACGTTTGAGCTGAAGACGAAGAAGATGGCGTGTTTGCCGGTGAGCTGTTTCAGCTGGGGCAGATCCACGGCCATTTGGGTCGTCTGCTTCGGCATGTCGCTCTTGAGCTGCAGAGTGCCCATTGGAATGCCTCCCTGCGAAGTCCAGGGGCGGTCGGCCATGACGGTGATGGTGCCGTCGATGCCTTCGGGCACGAGTGTGAGCAGCAGTTTCAGTCCGTCCTTGCCGTGGGTTTGGGTGAAGTTGAAGTATTTGTAGCCCACAATGGAGCCGTCGGTATTGTTGACCACGCGGTTGGTGTTGTTGCGCAGGTCGTAGGGAGCATCAAACTTGTCGGCGGTGCCGTAGCTTGCCTCCACATACGACCCATAGAACACGTTGTTGGGCCATTGGTGCTCGGCCACCTTGGGGCCAGTCAGCCAACAGGCGATGCCCGCCGAATGGGGCTCCAACGGATGGAGGCCCTCGGTGGCAAATCCTTCGGAGTTGTACTCACCCTCTGAAATCTCCACCTTTCCGCCCGGGCCTTCCTCCACGCTGACCGTGATGGGAGCCACCATGGCCTGACGGGCGAACTCGTTCAGACCGCTTTGGCGGTGGTAGAACACATACCACTGTCCGTTGATTTCACAGATGCTGCCGTGGGTGTTGCCCGAGACGCAGGCCGAGGCAATGGTGTCGCCTTTCTCGTTGATGTCTCGTCCGCGCCCGTCGATGATGGTGCCCCCGTAGGTCCAGGGCCCCAACGGTTTGTCACTGTAGGCGTAGGCCAGGGTATAGTTGGTGTCGGGCAGTCCGAACTCGCCTTTTTTCGTCCAACGGCTGTAGATGAACACATACTTGTCCTTGATTTTCCGGATGGACGACGCCTCGAAGAAACGGAAGTCGCCCTCTTGGTCACGCGCCGACACCATGTCCTCCACCACCTGTGTACCGGGCTTGACGGTGGCCATGGTGGCCGGGTCGAACTCAGCGGCGTAGCTACGCTCGAAGCCCCAGTAGCCATAGACACGCCCGTCGTCATCGACAAACACCGCAGGATCGAATTGGAACACGCCGTCGTTGCGGTTGGGGTCGTCCTTGCTCCAGTTGCACACCTCGAAGGGTCCGTCGGGGCGGTTGCTCTTGGCCAGCAGCGAGTTGCGCCCGCCGGCCTGGTCGTTGGGATAGAGATAATAGGTTTTCTGGCCGTTGGCGTCGGTGACCAGCGCCACGTCGGGAGCAAACAGCACATCGGCGGTTCCGGCCGAGTCGAAGGGCTCGCCATTGGCGTTTTTATCGACTTTCAGTATCTCGCCGTCGTAGCGCCAGTGGGCCAAATCATCGACCGCAGCCGACCACACCACCAGTTCGCGCCCGCAATAGTCGGTCAGTCGGCTGTCGTGCGAGCCGTAGATATACACTCGCTGCTTGCCCGGTTGGTCGGGGTCGTCGAAGACGTAGGGCTCACCGTCGGGAATGTGCTCCCACAGGGGCAGATAAGGGTTGCCCGGGGTGGCGATTGCTACTGTCTGCATCTCGTTCTGTTGGGAACACGACGTGGCTGCCAACAAGCCGCTCGTTGCCACGGCAATGGCCGTCAACAATGTCTTTGTTTTCATAATCTTGTGTTTTGTGGTTTTTCTGGGAGTTTCCTGTGTTTTTGTCTGGCATTCGGGTTTTTACTTTGCAAAAATACACATTTTATTGTTTTTTAAAGTGGCTGTTAGGTAAAAAATTGTTATATTTGCACGAAAATACCATAAATACATGAAACGATTGCTTATTTGGATGTTCCTCATGGTTTGCATGTCCACGCAGTGGGCTGCTGCCAGCACGGGGAAACTATATACTTCCGACAAGATGTCGAGCAGCCGGGCAACCCATGTCTTCCAGGACAATTACGGCTATATTTGGGTGGCAACGGAGAACGGGCTGAACCGTTTCGACGGCTATCGCTTTACGTCCTACTTCACCGAACCTGCCGACACAATGTCGGTGCCCGACAACGAAGCCACCTGTTTCCTCCCCGACGGGACAGACCGATTGTGGGTGGGGTTCGCCCATGGGCTGGCCACCTACGACTACGAGCACAACAGCTTCCGGCGCTGTGCTTTTCCGGGCGGCATCCGACCGCGCGTCGAATCGCTGGTGCCCATTGGGGGCAACCGTGTGCTGGTGGCTACGGCAGGCTACGGTGTGTTTGTGCTCGACAAACAGCGTGGCACCCTCGTGGCCGAGAAGTCACTCCTACGCCCCGACAGCGCCGACGAGTTTGTCAGCAACGTGTTTCTCGACGCACACAAATCGCTCTGGCGGTGGAACCACCTGCCCGTGCTGACACGCAGCGACTACAGCACAGGCACAGCCCGAAAGACCAAGGACTATCAGCTGGCCTGTGGCCCCGTCATCGACGTGGTGAAGGCCGACGCTGCAGGTTTCCAGGTGGTCTGCATGTATGGCATCATGCGCTACAGCTATGCCACCGACAAACTGACCGATGCCGGCTACGACCTGAGTGCGCTCAATGGCAGTGTGTCGGTGCGCACGGCTTTCGTGGGGCACGACGGCAATCTCTATCTGGGCACTTCGGGCAGCGGGCTGATGGTCATCCACAAGGGGAGCAAACGGCTGGAGCGCGTTGACACACAGGGAGTCAGCGAATTCGACCTAGCCTCGGCCAACGTGAACGACGTGCTGGAGGACAAGGACCACAACCTGTGGGTGAGCTGCTACAAGAAAGGACTCTTCCAGCTGAGCCAGGGACGCGAGGCGTTCAACAGCTGGAGCTTCACCCGCCAGAACTACCGGCTGGGCAGCAGTGTGTCGAGCATTGCCCTGGGCGACAATGGCGACGTGTGGTGTACGGTGCAGAAGTACGGAGTCTATAAGTTCGACAAAGAAGGGCGCGTGGCAGCCCATCCAGCGGCACCCAGCGGCGCCAACACCATCTATCGCGACCCCGACGGCCACTACTGGCTGTGCTCGGAGAACACGCTCTACAGCTACAACCCCCTGACGGGCGAGGCGCAGGCGCGCCAACGGTTCGAAGGCTGGGGACTGAACTGCATGACCAGCGACGGCAAGGGCACCCTCTACATCTGTAGCTTCGGCAATGGGCTCTACATCTACAACACACTGACGGGCGACGTGCAAACCAAGTCGATGAACCAACCCGACGGCAAGCTGGGCCGACTGTGGAACGACTGGATCAAGGCGCTCTGCATCGACCGTAAGGGCCGACTTTGGATAGGCACCAGCGACGGACTCTCCGTGATGGACACCCGCAACGGAAACTTCCGAGTGATGGGGTGGGAGCAGCAGCTCGACAACACCCCCTGCCACTCGCTCTGCGAACTGGCCAACGGCGACATGCTCATCGGCACCAGCGGCGCAGGCCTGCTCATCTACCGCATGAAGAGCGGCAAACTGGAACGCTATCCCCACACCGACGAGCTGGTCAACAAGTCCATCCACGGCATCGTAGTCGATGGCTCGGGCGACATCTGGATGTCGTCGGGCATGGGCATCTGGCAGTACGACAGCCGCGGACAGCGACTCATCGGCCATCTGCGCGGCAACGGACTCTCCACACGCGAGTACATCCTGGGAGCCATGCTTCAGGAGCCCGGCGGGCGCATCGTGGTGGGCACCAACGACGGCATGACCGCCTTCATGCCAGCCGACGTCACGGGCGAGCGCATAAAGATGGGCGATGTCTTCATTTCCGGATTTCTGCTCAACGGCAAGGCTGTCAACCCGCGAACCGACCGTTTCGACATACCCTACGACGAGAACGCATTCGTCATTGAGTTTTCGCTCTTCAACTATCAGAACACCGAGTACATCACCTTCCAGTACCGCATCAACGAGGGCGAATGGACATCGGCTCCCGAGGGGCAGAACAGCGTTTCGTTCACCAAGATGAAACCCGGCACCTACCACATGGAGGTGCGCGCCATGAGCAACGGCGTCTATTCTGAGGGCACAAGGGCGTTCACCGTGGTGGTCCACGGCCCGTGGTACTCCTCCACCTGGGCCTATCTGCTCTACGCGCTGATGGCTGCGGGACTGACTTTCCTGCTGCTCTCCACCTACGAACGCCGCAAGAAGGCCGAAATGGAGGAGGCCAAGATGCAGTTCCTCATCAATGCCACCCACGACATCCGCTCGCCGCTCACCCTCATCATGGGAGCACTGAAAAAGCTGCAGCGCATGGCGGGAGTGGGGGCTGCCGACACCGACGAGGCCACCGCTCAGGCCACCCCGCTGGCAGGAACGGAAACCAAGGAGGCGCTCGACACCATCGACCGCAACGCGCGCCGACTGATGCTACTGGTCAACCAGATTCTCGACGAGCGCAAGTTGGACAAGAACCAGATGCAGCTGCACTGCTCGGAAACCAACCTGGTGGAGTTCATCGCCGGGGTGTGCTCGCTCTATCGATACACCGCCACACAGCGCAACATCAACTTCGTGTTTGAACACGAACAGAACACGGTAAAGGCATGGATCGACCGTGTCAACTTCGACAAAGTCATCAGCAACCTGCTCTCCAACGCCTTCAAGTTCACCCCCGACGGCGGCGAAGTGAAGGTGGTGCTCAGCTCCGACAAACAGGAGGCTGTCATTCAGGTCATCGACACAGGCATCGGGTTCAAGGAGGAAAAGACCGAACGGCTCTTCGAGCGGTTCTATCAGGGCGACAACTCGCGCGACGTGCTCGCACCAGGCACAGGTATAGGACTCAACCTGAGCCGCGCCATCACCCAAATGCATGGCGGACGTATCAGGGCCTACAACCGCACCGACGGTCAGCAGGGTGCCTGTCTCGACGTGCGACTGCCACTGGGCAATGCCCATCTGAAGCCCGAACAAATAGCCCCCCTCTCATCCCCTCTAGGGGGGAAGTCCCAGGCCCCCCTTTCATCCCCCCAGAAGGGGGGAAGCCCCAGCGCGCAGGAAGCCTCCCCTACGGGGGGAAAGGCTACGGGTAGGCGAGCTTGCTCGGGAATGGCTTTGGTGGGGGTTCCTCTCTCCCCCCAAGGGGAGCCGGAGGGGGCCTCGGAAGGGGGTCAGGGTGCCTCCCCCAAGCGTCAGCCCAGTAAGAACTACCACATCCTTGTGGCCGACGACGACGAGGAAGTGGCTCGCTACATCAAGAACGAACTGAGTCCGTGGTATCGCTTCAAAACCTGCCCCAACGGCAAGGAAGCCCTCAAGGCACTGCTCACGGGCAAATACGACCTGGTCGTTTCGGACGTGATGATGCCCGAAATGGATGGCATCACGCTGCTCAAGAACATCAAGAGCAACCCGCAGGTGAGCGACACGCCCGTCATTCTGCTCACGTCGCGCGCTGAGGTGGCCGACCGACTGGAAGGACTCAAGCGTGGAGCCGACGCCTTCCTGGCCAAACCCTTCAGCATGGAAGAGTTGCACGTACTCATCGACAACCTTGTGGACAACGTGCGCCGACTGAGGGGCAAGTTCTCGGGCGCCCTCATCCAGGAGGACAAACTGGAACCCTTGGTGGTGAAAGGCAACAACGATGCGCTCATGGAGCGAATCATGCGGTTCCTCAACGAAAACCTGAGCAACCCCGACTACAGCGTGGAGAAACTCACCGAGGACGTGGGCATCAGCCGCGCACAGCTCCACCGCAAGATGAAAGAGATAACGGGCGTATCGACGGGTGAGTTCATCCGCAACCTGCGCATCGAGCAGGCTGCCCGCCTCATACGCGAGAACAAGGTGAACGTCACCCAAGTGGCCTACACGGTGGGATTCAGCAACCAGACCCACTTCTCCACTGTGTTCAAGCGCTACTACGGCGTGTCGCCATCGGAGTATGCGCAGGGCACACAGCCCGCGCCCCAGAAAGGGAGCGAACCCGAACAGCATTGAAACAAATCACCGGCATGAGAAAGTTGAAAACAATCATTTCATAAAAAAAGTCATCAATAACATGAAAAAGCTCTTATTATCACTATTGGCACTGTTGCTGACACTTCCGTCAGTGGCTGAGGACGGCCACCGTCTGTGGCTCCGTTACGACACGCTCAACCTGGCCAAGGTCAAGGTGCAGGGAACAAAGGCGAAGGCCCAAAGTCCCGTTGAAGTGGCGGTGAACGAACTGAGGCTCTTTGCCAAAGCCAAGGAAATCACCCTCAAACTCGACCGAGCGATGCCCGACAACGAGGGTTTCAGACTCACTACAGACGCACGGCAGCGCATCACCATCAGTGCCCGACACGACATCGGACTGCTCTACGGTGCCTACAAACTGCTCGAACAGCAACACCTTGAAACGTCGGCCGCCCAAGGCACCGATTTCACGCCCTGTTTCTCCCTGCGGCTGCTCAACCATTGGGACAACCTCGACGGAAGCATTGAACGCGGCTATGCTGGCGAGAGCATCTTCGAGTGGTTCCACCTGGACAAAAACCTCATCAGGGAATATGCACGCGCCAATGCCTCCATCGGCATCAACGGCTCGGTGCTGAACAACGTGAACGCCTCGCCCAAGATTCTCACGGCCGAATATCTCAGCGAAATCAAAACCATCGCAGACATCTTGCGCCCTTACGGCATCCGCGTATTCCTCAGCATCAACTTCGCTTCGCCCATGGCCCTGGGCGACACCTCCACAGCCGACCCGCTCGACAGCAGCGTGGCCGCCTGGTGGAAGAAAAAGACCAACGAGATTTACCGCCTCATCCCCGACTTCGGAGGATTCCTGGTGAAGGCCAACAGCGAGGGGCAGCCCGGACCGGGCGACTACCACCGCTCGCATGCCGAGGGTGCCAACATGCTGGCCGACGCACTTCAGCCTCACGGGGGCATCGTCATGTGGCGCTGCTTCGTCTATGCCACCAACCATGTGGGCGAAGACCGTGTCATGCAGGCCGTCAGCGAGTTCAAGCCCATCGACGGCAAGTTCCGCTCAAACGTCATTCTGCAAACCAAGAACGGGCCACTCGACTTCCAGCCGCGCGAACCCTACAGCCCCGTCTTCGACCAGATCAAGCTCACGCCCAACATGGTGGAGCTGCAAATCACGCAGGAGTATCTCGGACAGTCGCGCCACTTGGTCTTTCTCGGCCCCATGTGGCAGGAGTTCTTCTCGTTTGTCAATCCCAAGCAACTGCGCGGCATTGCCGGTGTAGCCAACATCGGAAAAGACCGAAACTGGTGTGGCCACCATTTCTCGCAGGCCAACTGGTATGCCTTCGGCAGGCTGGCCTGGAACCCCTACGAGCAGTCTGAGGACATTGCACGAGACTGGGTGGCACTGACATTCAACAACTGCAAAGCCCCCAAGAAGGAGTCGGAGGGGGCTTCCACCATTGTCCGAATGATGCAGAACAGCCGTGAGGCTTGTGTCAACTACATGATGCCGCTCGGACTGCACCACATCTTCGAGTTCGACCACCACTACGGCCCGTGCCCCGGCGGAACACGTCCCGACGTTCCCACGGTGTGGTGCCCCAAACACTACGACCAGGCCGACTCGTTAGGCATAGGCTTCGACCGCACCACCACAACCGGCACGGGTGCCACGGCACAATATCGCGAGCCTTACGCGCGTACCTATAATATTATAGACACCTGCCCCGAGGAATACCTGCTGTGGTTCCACCATGTGCCCTGGACCCATCGCATGAAGAACGGGCAGACCCTCTGGCAAAACCTTCAGGCCAAGTACAACCAGGGGGTGGGCGAAGTTGACCGGATGGTCTATCAATGGCAACAACTGCGCCCGCTCATTGACGAACAGCGGTGGCGCGAGGTGAACGACCGACTGCAGCACCAGCTGGACAATGCCCGCGAGTGGCGCAACGCCTGCCTGGACTATTACGGCAGCTTTGCCGAGAAATGCAAATGATGGAGATCAACAATAGGGTCCTAAAACTAACTGAAACATGAAAAAACCATTAGCAACACTGCTTTTCTGCTTGGCAACCGCCCAAGCCCCCCTCTCATCCCTCGAGGCCCCCCTCTCATCCCCCCAAAAGGGGGGAAGCCCCAGCGCGCAGGAAGCCTCCCCTACGGGGGGGGCTTCAGTGGGGGCCTTTCCCTTCCCCATTCTCGGCGGCGAACTGAGCAATTCGGCCGCCACCTGCATCGAGGACATCGACGAAGTGTTGCCCCGCATGGCCGCACTGGGACTGAACACCGTGCTCGTGCCAGCCTACTGGGAGTTCATAGAGCCGGTGGAGGGTGTTTTCGACTTCACCCTCGTTGACCGTGTCATCGACCGGGCGCGCGAAAACCAGCTGAAGGTAGTGTTCCTATGGTTCGGTGCCTGGAAAAACTCCATGTCGTGCTACGCCCCGGCATGGTTCAAAGTCAACACCACGCGCTTCCCACGCGCCATGACGCGCGCCGGCAAACAACTGGAGATTGCCTCCTGCTTTTCCGACGAAGTGTTGCAAGCCGACTTGCGCGCCTTCACCCGCCTCATGGAACACCTCGCCGTGAAAGACCGAAAGGAGGGCACCGTCATCATGATGCAGATAGAAAACGAGATTGGCATGCTCGAGGATGCCCGCGACCACTCGCCGCTGGCCAATGCCGTCTATGAACGTGAGCAGTGGGCCGAACGCTATGGCACCGACATCTACGCCGACGAGAAGTTCATGGCCCTGCACTATGCACAGTATGTTGAGCACCTCGCACAGGCTGCCCGCCGCATCTATCCCATGCCGCTCTATGTCAATGCAGCCCTCAACAGTCGCGGACGGCGGCCGGGCGAATACCCGTCGGCCGGCCCACTGGCCCACCTCATCGACTTCTGGCGAGCCGGTGCGCCCTCCATCGATTTTTTCGCACCCGACATCTACGACACCGGATTCAAGTCTTGGTGCCAACAATACGATATGAGGGGGAAAGCCCCCAAGGGCCCCCACCAAACCTCCCCCCGTAGGGGAGGCTTCCTGTGCGCCGGGCTTCCCCCTACGGGGGGGATGAGAGGGGGGCTTCCCCCAGGGGCTCTTTTCATTCCCGAAACCCGTTGCTGTGCAAACGCCGGAGTACGCGCACTCTATGCCTTCGGTGAGCACCAAGCCATCGGCTTCTCTCCCTTCGCCATCGACCAGGCACCAACCACCGACACCGCCCCCATTACCCAGGCCTACGCCCTGCTCAAACAGTTGGCTCCCCTCTTGCCCCCCCAGAATGAGGCTCGTACTTTCGGACTCCTCTTCGACCAAGACGACCGCGAACGCATCATCGATGACGGAGGCACCATCCTCACCTGCCGACACAACTTCACCCTACCATGGGACCCCCGCGCAACCGACGGCACACCCTGGCCCGAAGGTGGCGCCATCATCATCCGGCTGGCTCACCTCGATTATATCATCGCGGGCAATGGCGTCGTGGTGGATTTCAAGACACGAGCCGAAAAACAACAAGAACAGCAGAAAATCCTTGGCGAGGACGGCTTCGAAATAGCCCCCGAGGCCCAAGCCCCCAAAAACCAAGCCCCCAAAAACCAAGCCCCCCTCTCATCCCCCCAGAAGGGGGGAAGCCCCAGCGCGCAGAAAGCCTCCCCTACGGGGGGAGGTTTGGAGGGGGCTCGTCTTGGCATCCTCAGTGTCGATCAGGTTTCTGTCCTTCCCGACGGCTCCCTTCAATACATCCGCCGCGACAACGGCGACCAAGACCACCAAGGGCGCCACGCCCGCATAGGAGTGGGTGAGTGGAAAATCCTCCACGTACAACTCTACGATTACTGATCACGCTGGTTTCGCAGAACAAACGGAAGAATAAGCCTCAAAAAAGGTGATTAAAGGAAATTTATGTCAAATTTGATGACAATTAATGTTTGTTCTTCGTCACACAGATTTCGCTGATTTCTCAGACTTTTTATATTGTAATTATTGCTGTCCGCCAATTTTTAAGCGGACAGCAATAGAAAAAACTGCGAAATTTGCGATGCCTGTGTGACAAAAAATACGAAGACGGATGGTACGATGAAGACGAATTTCTGCCAATGTAGAGACAAAAAGGCAGAGTGGGTTCCCCTGTGAAAAGACAAGTGATTTTGTGTCCACAATATAGGTTTTTTCTGATGAAATGGCAGAAAATCAGGGGCTGGGGCAATAATGAAACAAAAAAAAACACTGTTGAAACAAACAAAAATTGGGCAAAGGAAATTTAAAATTATCTTTGCACCCGAAACCTTATGCAATCTATAAAAACAAAAAAGATTATCAACTCATATAATAACTAACAACTAAAAAAAAGCATTATGCATGTAAATTGGAAAAAATCTGTTTGTTTGGCAGGTCTGTGCTCGCTGTTCGGGCTGCTGACCCTGCCTCAGACTGTTGCTGCTGCGCCCGACTCACAATCGGTGAACGCCGTGCAACAGGCCAAGAAGGTGACAGGACGCGTAAGCGACTCCATGGGCACGCTGATTGGTGCAACTGTATTGGAAAAGGGCACATCGAACGGTGCTGTTACCGACATGGACGGTAACTTCAGCCTGTCGGTGCAGCCGGGTGCCACGCTGGTGGTTTCGTACGTGGGCTACGTGACCCAGGAAATCAAGGTGGGCAACCAGAGCAACTTCAACATTCTTCTTGAGGACGAGGGCCGCAACCTGAACGAGGTGGTGGTAATCGGTTATGGTACGCAGCGCCGCGAGGCCGTTACGGGTTCGGTGGCCAATGTGAACGGTGAGAAGCTGAACCAGATTGCTGCCTCGAACGCCGCCCAGGCTCTGCAGGGCCGCGTGGCTGGTGTGCTGATGACGCAGACATCGTCGAAGCCGGGTGCTGAGATGCAAATCCGTATTCGTGGCCAGCGCTCTCTGAGTGCCTCGAACGACCCGCTGATTGTGCTCGACGGTATCCCCTTCATGGGACAGCTGAGCGACATCAACCCCACCGACATCAAGTCGATGGACATTCTGAAGGATGCTTCGGCAACGGCTATCTACGGTTCGCGTGGTGCCAACGGTGTGATTATCATTACCACCGTGAAGGGCTACCAGGGCGCTCCCGCCAAGGTAACCTATAATGGTTATGTAAGCTTCAAGAAGGTGTTCAAGAAGTACCCGATGATGGACGGTCCTACGTACAGCAAGTTCCGTAAGTTTGCCGGTCTGTATGAGAACTCTCTGGACGAGAGCGACAACACCAACACCGACTGGCAGGACCTGTACTACCAGACGGGTGTAAGCCATAACCACGACGTCAGCGTGGCTGGTGGTACCAATGGCGGCAGCTACAGTTTCGGCGCCGGTTACTATCACGACGAGTCGGTGGTTCCCACCGAGGGTTACAACCGTATCTCTGTTCGCGGTAATTTCGACCAGACGGTGGGCAAGTGGTTCCGCTTCGGTCTGAGCACCAACAACAGCTATCGCATCACAAAGGGTGTGAACAGCATGTATGGCGTGCTGAGCATGAGCCCGCTGGCCAGTCCTTATGATGCTGATGGCAACCTCAAGCGCTACGTATCGCTGCCTGCCGACGACCAGGCGGTGATTACCAAGGAGACTGTGGAGCGCGACAAGGACGTATGGCTGAGCGAGAACAAGGGTATCGGTTCTTACAACACGCTGTTTGGCGAAGTGAAGTGCCCGTGGATTGAGGGTCTGAGCTACCGCATCAACGTGGGTCTGAACTTCCGCAGCTCTAAGGGTGGCGGCTTCACCGGTACTGGTATCAACAACAAGGACGCCAACGCCACCAACAGCGGTTGGATTTCAGAGAACCAGACCCGTAACTGGGCTGTGGAGAACCTGCTCACTTACGACCGCTCTTTCGGCAAGCATCAGATTAATGTTGTAGGTATGTACTCTGCCGAGGAGACCACCTACGAATCGACCGGTGCCAGCGCACAGCAGATTCCTGCCGACTACTTCCAGTACTTTGCATTGGACAAGGCTACAGGACAGATTAACCTGAACAACTACAATTACTGGCAGAGCGGACTCATTTCTTGGATGGGCCGTGTGATGTACTCTTACGACAACAAGTACATGTTCTCTGCTGCTGTTCGTTCGGATGCTTCCTCACGTCTGGCCAAGGGTCACCAGTGGCACACCTATCCCGCCGTTTCGGCTGGTTGGAACATTGCCCGCGAGGACTTCATGGAGAGCACCAGGTCGTGGCTCGACAACCTGAAACTGCGTGTGGGTTATGGTGAGACCTCTAACCAGAGTATCAACCCCTACTCTACGCTCGGTGGACTGGCTATCCGCAACTATAACTTCGGTAACGGCACCAACTACAATGCCGGTTACTATGTGAACGCCCTGCCTAACCCCGAACTGGGATGGGAGTACTCAAAGACTTGGAACTTCGGTCTCGACTTCTCGCTGTTCAACGGCCGTCTGTCGGGTTCGTTCGAGTATTACACTCAGAAGACCAAGGACATCCTGCTCGACGTATCGCTGCCTTCCACCTCGGGTGTTAGCAGCTTTACCGGTAATATTGGTGAAACCCAGAACAAGGGTTGGGAGCTGACCTTGAACGGCGTCATCCTCGACAACAAGAACGGCTGGACATGGGAAGCTGGTATCAACCTCTATCAGAACCGCAACAAGCTGACCAAGCTGACGGGTGCCATCACAGAAGACGGCGAGCCCGAAAAAGACGAAGCCAACCGCTGGTTCGTGGGTCATCCCATCGACGTCATCTACGACTACGAGTACGAGGGAATTTGGCAGGAAGGCGACCCCTATCTGGACATCCTTGAGCCAGGCGGCAATGTGGGTATGATCAAGGTGAAGTATCGTGGCGATGCTTCCAAAGGCGACTTCAAGGAAGACGGTGTGACTCCTAGCCGTGCCATTGGTGCTGACGACCGTGTCATCCAAAGCATGGAACCTGACCTGATTGGTGGTTTCAATACTACTGTAGGCTATAAGGGATTCGACCTGACCGTTATCGGTGCCTTCCAGATTGGCGGTAAGCTCATCTCGGCCATCCACTCTTCAAACGGTTACCTGAACATGCTGACCGGACGTCGCGGACAGCTCGACGTTGACTACTGGACTCCCGAGAACACCGGTGCCAAGTATCCGAAACCGGGTGGCATCCAGAGCGGCGACAACCCCAAGTACGGTTCTACCCTCGGCTACTTCGACGCTGGCTACCTGAAGGTGCGCGCCATCACGCTGGGTTACAACTTCGAGAACCTGGCAGCCATCAAGAGCCTCGGCATCAGCCGTCTGCGCCTGTATGCTACCATTCAGAACCCGTTCGTGCTCTTCTCTCCGTTCAACAACGAGAGCGGACTTGATCCGGAGACCAACTCTTGGGCAAACGAGAACACAGCTGTGGCCTATGGCGAGTACTCTGGCAAACACAGAATGCCCATCGTAGGTTACAACACACCTGCTACACGCAACTTCCTGTTCGGTATTAATGTCACGTTCTAATTGATAAACGACTTATAATAATAATATGAATATGAAAACGAAAAGTATTAAATATATCCTTGCTGCGGGTTTGTTGTGCTGTGGTCTTACTACTACCATGACCTCTTGCTCTGACATCCTCGACGAGCAGCCTCGTACTCAGTTCGACCCGACATTCTTCAATACGAAGGCTGGTATTGAAGGCGGTCTGACATCGCTCTATGCTCACCTGCGCTATTTCTATGGCAATGGTTACTTCCTGAACAGTGTAGAGACGGGTACCGACGAATATACTTATGCCCAGTCGGCCGACGGTAACTTTAAGGATGCCGACCTCTCTGGCGTAGGCCAGATGGTGGCTACCAACTCTATCGCCGGCTCTATCTGGGGTACATTGTTCCCCAATATCAACACAGCCAGCGGTATCATTGAGAATGGTGCCGAGGCTGGCATCGACCCCTCTCTGCTGGCCGAGGCCTACTTCTTCCGTGGTTTCGACTATTTCCTGCTGGTGCAGACCTATGGTGGTGTGCCCCTCGATTTGGGTGCTGGTGAACTCAAGTTCAACACTTCTACTGTTCGTACGTCTGTACGCAACACCGTGCCTGAGGTATATGCCGCCATTTTCGCCGACCTGGAGAAGGCCGTACAGGACCTGCCCGAGAACCCGCGTCTCACCGGTACGGTTACCAAGAACGTTGCCCGCCTGTATCTCTCCAAGGCATATCTGACCTATGCCTGGTGGCTGGAGAACCCCAACAACATCCCCACCTATCCTGAGTGCAGCCGTGATGCCGGTCAGGCCAACAGCTATTTCCAGAAGGCTTACGACACAGCCATGCAGGCCATCAACAATCCTGGCCCGTATGCTCTGCAACCCACATTCTATGACGTGAACGTTGCTACCAACGACCGTAACTCGGAGATTATGCTCTATGCCGACCATGACGAAGACGAAAAGTATGGTAACGGCGGAGCCGGTTATGGCTGGGGAAGCGGTGGTTCTCCTGAGAACTTCGCTTACTGGATGGAAACCTGGAACTACACCGAGATGATTGCCAAGGCTGCTTCGGGTGCCGTTATCAACCCCATCCAGCGTGAGGCTGTGCAGGCTCTTGGCCGTCCTTGGACTCGTATGGCTCCTATCGCTGACAACTTTATGGAAGGCGGTGTTTGGGAAGATGCTGTGAAGGCCATCGACTCGCGCTACGACGCCACCTTCACCCTGCGCTATCACACCAACTGGCAGAAGTCGGGCAACACCGAGCCCTACGTATTCGGTGCCAACGGCATGCAGGTAGGCCCCGACGAGATCTATTTCAGCTGGGTGCCCGAGAGCGAAGACTCGAAGATCAACTACACCGGTGCTGACGGCAAGCTGGGCTTCGGCGAAATGCCGGGCCGCGCCGACTTCGTAGTGGCTGTGAACCACATCAGCCGCAAAAAGTACCCCATCAACTGGAAGCTTGGCATCCATCGCACCGACAACGCCGGTGGACTGGGTTCAAAGGTGAACGGTGGCAGCCCCCGTCCTTGGAACATTGCCAAGTTCTCTGAGTTCTATCTCATCGGCGCCGAGGCTGCCGTCAAACTCGGCCGCAACGCCGACGCCCACACACTGGTGAATGTGCTCCGCGCCCGTGCCGGCAAGCAGACTTTCAGCCAGAACGACAACCAGAAGGTGGATATCGACCACACGGCCGAGATGCTCGCCGCCACCCCGCAGACCATCACCATCGACTACATCCTCGACGAGCGCAGCCGCGAGTTCTGGGGCGAGGGCTATCGCTGGTACGACCTCGTGCGCACCCAGAAGTGGGCCGAGCGTGCAGGCACCTATCGCATTGCCGGCAGTGGCTATACCGACAAGGATTTGGAGACATTCAAGCGCGATATTCCCGCTGGCTATTATCTCCGTCCCATCCCTCAGGGCCAGCTCGACGGCATGCAGATGGATACGGAAGCCAAGAAGAACTACCAGAACCCTGCCTACAGGTAATCCCATAAAAGGAAGGGGCCAGCCGAAGCGATTTCGGCCGACCCTTTCCTTCTCCCCTTTTTTTGAAAATCCACCACTTACTATCAACTATTTTTTTACTAACCCAACTCAATGAAAAAACACCATCTACTCCTGGCAGCACTGTGCGCTGCCGGTTCCACCATTCATGCTCAAGACATCCCCCTGGTCTATAGTGCAGAAAACACTGGCGCAGCCGCCAACCCCGTGCTACCCACCAAGGCCGAAGGCCGCAAAATTGAAGTTTTGCCCGACCCCTTTGAGTGGAGCGACGGAAGGGGACGCATCGCCTCGTTTGCCGATTGGGCAAAGCGCCGAGGCGAGATAGCCAAGGAAATCCAGCACTACGAAATTGGTGAGAAACCCGTTGTCGATGCCTCGGCCGTCACAGCCCAGATGGACGGCAACACGCTGCGCGTGGCCGTCACCGTGGGTGGCGAGACCCTCAACCTCTCTGCCGAAATCACCTACCCCACCGAGGGCGAGGCTCCCTATGCCCTGATGATTGGCACCAGCGGCATCTCGCTGCCCAACGACGTTTTCAAAGGTCGCCCCATAGCCCGCATGACATTCTCTGAAAGCCAGGTGAACGGCTATTCGCAGATGGGCGGTTCCACCGACCGTAGCCAGTACAACTTTGTGCGCCTTTATCCCGAACTGATTGACAACGGAGCCTACAGCGAGTGGGCGTGGGGGCTGAGCCGACTCATCGACGGTTTGCAGCTGTTGGGGCCTGAGGTCACGAAAATCGACATGGCCCGCATTGGTGTCACCGGCTGTTCCTATGCGGGCAAGATGGCGCTGTTCTGCGGAGCCTTCGACGAGCGCGTGGTCCTCACCATTGCCCAGGAACCCGGTGGTGGCGGCGCTGCTGCCTGGCGCTATTCGCGTTGGCTCAACGCCCAGCCCAACGCCGAGTCGGTGGAAAGTCTCGACAAGACAGACTACAACTGGTTCATGACCAGCCTGCGCGACTCCTATGGAGGCCGCGAAGTTGCCTACCTGCCCTACGACCACCACGAACTGGCAGCCATGGTTTGCCCGCGCGCCCTACTCATGCTGGGCAACCCCGACTTTGTGTGGCTGGCCGACCCTTCGGCCTATGTCTCGATGAACGGTGCCCTGAAGGTGTGGGAGCAGTTCGGCATTGAAGACCGCGTGGGCTACAGCATCGTGGCCGGACATGGCCACTGTTCGCTGCCCCAGTCGCAGTATCCCGAAGTGGAAGCCTATCTCGACCGTTTCCTGCTCGGCAAGACTGACGTTGACACCCGTGTGCGCATTGCTCCTGAGAGCTACAGCAACATCGACCTCGACCTGTGGACAGGCTGGTGGGGGCAAGGTGAGCCCAACGAACTGCCCGCCGACCCCTATATTCCCAACGGCCCCAAGAAAGGCTCGCTCGACAAGCTGCCGCTCGTAGGCAACTGGGCCAGCAGTGTGTCGGGCGAGGCTGCCGACGACGGCAACATCTATTCCGGCACCGTCAACTTCAGCTTCCGCTGGGGAGAAGTGGGTGGCGCAGCCTGGAAGGGCGACGTCAACGACGGCTCCAAGCACATCATCACCGTGACCACTGCCCAGCCGCTGCCCGAGGGGCTGCAATGGAAAATTGCCTATCTCGACGAATATGGAGAGCCGCTGCCCGAGGTGTACGAGCAGATTCCCGCCGGAGGCACAGAGGCCAGCATCGAGCTGACCAAGTGCTACAGCTATGCCGCCGTACAGCGGCTGGCCCAAGACAATCTCGACCCCATCAACATTGTTTCTGTTTCTCGCTGGACCACCTTTGCCGACCCCGACGCCTTCCAGCCCACAAGTTAAGACTTGGCACTGAAAACCAACACCAAGGCCACCATTGTGCGCGAAGGCGAGGAAGAAGTGGAGATTGGCCCCAACGGCCTGCCCGCAACAGTCAGCCTGCCCGGCAACTGGGGCGACGTGAAACTGTGGAAGTCGTCGTTCAGCATCGAAGACTATCCCAGCTACCGCATAGAACTGTGGCAGCCCATCGGTGCAGACGGCACGATGCAGATGTTTGTGCGCAACGCCGCACAGGCTGCTTCATACGGTGGCCACTACTACCCGTTCACGGCCGACCAGACCGTCATGGAAGGCTCATTCAATCCCGATGACCTCGGCGATGACCCGGTGGTCACTCAGTTTGCCCTGCAGAACATGACCGGCAGCAACATCACCACCATTGTCAAGGATGTAGTGCTCATCGACAAGGACGGAAACGAACACCACACCGAAGGCCTGCGGGCCGACGGATGGAACCCGGCCAAGGTCACTCCGGGCATTACTGCCGATGCACAGCCCGTCTATGAGGGTGTGGTGAAGTTCAAGGAACAGAACGGATGGTTAGGCTCTTACACTGGAACTGTTGACGAAGGCACCTTCCACCGTATCACCTTCACCACGGCTGCTCCTCTGCCAGAAGGATTCCAGATTTTCGTCAGTTTCACCGATACCGACAAGGCCGACCAAACCTTCGACCTGGCAGCCTTTGATGTTCAGGCAAGCCAACAATCGCCGGCCAAAATGAAAAGCAATTTGCAATCCGACGGCCCCTGTTACGCCATCGACCTACTCAGCAGCTACAGCTCGCTCGTGCTGCAATATGTGGGCGAGAATGTTCCTGTCGAGGTAGAGTTCAAGGGCGTGAAACGCGAAGTGCTGCTGGCAACGCCTGAGGTCATCTCCAACGACCAAACCACCACGGGCATCACCCTGCATCCGGCAACCGCCGCCCAACAGTCCTCACCGGCCATCTACAATCTCTCGGGACAGGCACAGAGCCAGCTGCACAAGGGCATTAACATTGTCAGCCAGACCCTGCCCGATGGACAAGTGCGCACAGTGAAAATCATGGTGAAATAAAAGTCTATGGTTTACAGTTTACGGTTTACAGATGATATGCTGAAAAACTCCATAACGGTAAACTGTAAACCATAAACTGTAAACCGTAAACTGTAAACAATATCCCTATCAATGCAATGACACTTACTGCATACATCCGTCATCTGACCTTGTTGACCGCCTTCTGTGCGGTCGCCATGGCCAATGCACAGACCTCCGACGGGCTGCTCACCGAGAGCAGGCTGCCCATCGTGATAATCAACACCCACAAAGCCATCAACGCCGACACCAAGGTTATGGCAACCCTGAAGATCATAGACAACGGACAGGGCAACATCAACCATCTGGACGACCCCGCCAACGCCTACGACGGCTTCTGCGGCATCAAATGGCGCGGCAACAGCTCGCTCAGCTTCCCCCAGAAAAAATACACGCTGGAGACTTGGGATGCCGAGGGCAACGACATCAAGGCTTCACTGTTGGGCATGCCCGAGGAGAGCGACTGGGTGCTCCTTGCCCCCTATAACGACGTGTCCATGGTGCGCGATGTCTATGCCTACGCCCTTTGGAACGAAATGGGCCATTGGGGACCGCGCACCCGCATGGTCGAAGTGGTGGTGGGCGGCGAGTACATGGGGGTCTATGCCCTCTGTGAGCGCATCAAGCGCGACAAGAACCGCGTCGATGTGGCCAAAATGAAGAAAACCGACATCGAAGGGCGCGACCTTACGGGCGGCTATATCCTGCGCGTGGACGCCTTCGACGAAACCGACGCCACCTTCAAGTCGAAGGTGCAAGGCATAGGCACCGGCTGGGGCGACAAAACCATCACTTGGACCATCTGTTACCCCAAGAAAGACAGTCTGCAGAACGAGCAGATGGAATACATCACGGACTACGTCAACCAGGTGGAACAGGCCATCGCAGAGTTGCCCAACGCACAGGAAGCCTCCCCTACGGGGGGAGGTTTGGAGGGGGCCTCTCTCCCCGCCCACCTCATCGACGTGCAATCCTTCGTCGATTACTTCATCCACACCGAGCTCACCCTCAATGCCGACGGCTTCAAGCGCAGCGCCTACTTCAGCAAGGCGAAGCAGAAGAAAGACGGCACAGGCGGACTGCTGGCCGCTGGCCCCGTGTGGGACTTCAACCTCGCCTTCGGCAACTGCAATTTCTGCAACGCCGACAATGTGGAGGCATGGGTCTGCCAAGGCTGCGAAACCAATCCCACGCCGGCCTTGTGGCAAACACTCATTGGCAACGCCGACTTCAGACAGGCTGTCTGCCAACGCTACACCGAGTTACGACAGTCCATACTCACCAACGAAGCCTTCGGCGATTTTCTGGACGCCTACTCTCTTGAGCTGGGCGAGGCCAAAGACCGTCAGCTTAAGAAATACCCCGAGTTGCTCAAGTCGTCATCGTCACAAGACAACAATCCGTGGTCTTGGGGCGGATGGGGATGGCCCGGATGGGGGTGGACGGGTCAGAGTGGCATTTGGTTTGCAGCCTATCAAGTGAGCAGCTACGACGAGGAAATCAGCACACTCAAACAGTGGTTTGCCCAGCGACTGGACTTCCTCGACAAAAGCTTTCTCCTCAACAAGCCCATCACATCCAGTCTCTCAGATGGACTGCAGATAGAGGTGCATGGCAATTCTTTCGGCATAGACAGCAACAAGCCGCTCAGTCGAGTGACCGTCCATACGCTTGCGGGTCGGCCTGTGGATGCCAGCAACTCTTTGCCCCACGGACTCTACATCGTTACTTGCGAAGCCGAAGACGGAACAATGGTTTCGCGCACCGTAAGACGATGACAGTCCAACGCCTGACATAACACCAAAAAAAGTATTGTCTTTTTCATTAGGTAAATAAGGATTGTATTTTATTTTTATTTTAAAAATGGGTGGCCTGCGACGGGTCGCCCATTTTTTCTTTCCTGTGCCCCCTCCAAAGCCATTGCCGAGCCCCCTCTCACCCCCCCTAAAGGGGGGGAAGCCCTGTTCGGAAATCCCTTCCGTCGGATTCACTCCCCCTTTTTGGGGGACAGGGGGCTTCCTTAGGCCATCTTTTTCGCGGAAAGAAGGAGGAAGCCTTTCTTTATGCAAAAGTTTGTTAAAGGCGCTGAAACTTTTCAAATAAGAAAAAGGTTTTAACAATCGAGTGGCAAAAAAATTGTAAATTTGAGGCACATTCAAGCGAAAGAATCCATGAAAGCATAACCATGAACTCTTCAAAGAGGGCGACGAACAAACGCAATCCTGACCGCCGAAGTTTTTGTGAACATGAAACAATCGGAAACGGGGTTGAAACGTTTGTGAATGGGTCGAAACACTGAAAAATAGTAACTTTGCAGCGCGGCTCTGACGAACAGAGGGGAAGAACAAACAGCCGAACGGAAAAATAAGGCAAGGAGGCACGGCTGCGCTGAACTGCAATGAAAACAGTCATACGCACAGAAACTACAATCCTACGCTTCACTAAAAAAATACTTACACCCAGAAAAAAGACCTAAAAACGAAAAAACAACCCTATCTATTATAAAAAAAAAGACGAACAAAACAATGTAAAGTATGAAATGCACAAGTAAAGCAATGAAAGCCCTTGGGCTGTTGCTTCTGTTTTGCATGGCGCCCCTGTGGGCTCATGCTCAGGGCACGGTGAAGGGTGTGGTGAGCGACGCCGAGGGTCCCATCATCGGCGCCACCGTAAGAGTGAAGGGTGCGGCCAATGGTACGGTTACCGACTTTGACGGCAACTATGCCATCAGTGCCGCACCGGGTCAGACGCTACAGTTCTCTTACGTCGGTTATGTGACGAAGGAGGTGAAAGTTGGCAATCAGAAAACCATTGACGTGACGCTGGAAACCGACGAGAAACTGCTCTCGGAGGTGGTGGTGGTTGGATACGGAACGATGCGAAAGTCGGACTTGACGGGTGCCGTGACGCAGGTGGATGCAAAGGCCATCGAGAAATCGGTGCCGACGAGCATCGACCAGGTGCTCCAGGGACGGGCCGCCGGTGTGCAGATTCAGGCCAACACGGGTACGCCGGGCGGTTCGAGCACCATCCGCATCCGCGGCACCAACTCGCTGAACGCCTCGAGCCAGCCCATCTTCGTGATTGACGGTGTGATCATCGACTCGGACGGCTCGGACAACGGCAACACCAACCCCCTCTCGGGCATCAACCCCAGCGACATCGTGACGATGGACATCCTGAAGGATGCTTCGGCAACGGCCATCTATGGCAGCCGCGCCTCGAACGGCGTAATCATGATCACCACCAAGCGCGGACAAACGGGCGAGGCCACCATCACCTACGACGGGTACGTGGGATGGCAGCAGATGCCCAAAAAACTGGACGTGCTGGGGCTGAAGGACTATGCCCGGCACTACAACGACATCGCCGACGCTCAGATCAAACCCCACGTGGGCACGTTCATACGCCCCGAACTGCTCGGCGAGGGCACCGACTGGCAGGACGAGCTGTTCTCCACGGCATTCATGACCAACCACAGCCTCTCGCTGACGGGCGGCAACGAGAAGACCACCTACGCCATCACGGCCGGGTACCTGGATCAGGACGGTATCGGACTGGCCACGGGATTCAAGCGCCAGACGCTGCGCGGCAACATCGACACCGAACTGAAGAAATGGCTCAAGGGGGGCATCTCGTTCTCTCTCTCTGACTCAAAACAGGAAATGGAGAAGAACTGGGACATCATCATGACGGCCTTGCGCTCGCAACCATCGGTGGCCGTACGCAATCCGGAGGGTGGCTACGACGGTCCGGACGACCAGTGGATGCCCGACAACGCCGTGGCACTGGCCGAAATCAAGACCAACTACGCCAAGCGCCTGAACTTCCGCATCAACACCTATCTGGAGGCCACCATCCTGAAAGGCCTCACACTGAAAACGGAACTATCTGCGGACTACAACTTGAACAAAACCAAGACCTACCAGCCCGACTACAAATTTGGCGTACGCGAAAGTACACAGAGAGACGGAGCCTGGTACAAGAACGACTCGAAGTACTGGTCGTGGCGCAATATTCTGACTTACAACGGAAAAATAGCCGAGCGACACAACCTGAACGTCATGCTGGGACAGGAAATGAGCCACAACTACTGGGAGAACATGAGTTCCACCAACTCGGGCTACCTCTCGAACTCGGTCATTGACCTGCGCGCTGGTGAAACCACTGGCAACAACGTCAACATTGACGGTCTGCAGAACAACACGTCGCTGTTCTCCTACTTCGGACGCGCACTCTACAACTATGATGACCGCTACCTGCTCACTGCCACACTGCGACGCGACGGCTCCAGCAAGTTTGCCGACGGCCACCGCTGGGGATGGTTCCCATCGGCTGCCTTGGCTTGGCGCGTCAGCCAGGAACGGTTCCTCAGGGACAGCAAGGTCATCAACAACCTGAAACTGCGTTTGGGATGGGGTACCACGGGTAACCAGAACGTGCAGGACTGGGCCTACATGGCCATGCTGGGCAACTACACCACCACATGGGGCGTGGGTGTGCTCAACGCCAACAATGCCAACCCCGAACTGAAGTGGGAGACCACCTACTCCACCAACGTGGGTTTCGACCTGTCGCTGCTGAACAGCCGCATCGACATCGTGTTCGACTGGTACTACAAGAAAACCAACGACCTGCTCATGATGCTCGACCTGCCGGCATTCCTCGGGTCGGGTGCAGGAAGCAACTACGGTGTGGCTTCAAACCCCTGGGGCAATGTGGGCTCACTGGAGAACAAGGGCTTCGAAGTGACTGTGAACACTGGCAACATCGAGACCAAAGACTTCTCATGGCGCTCTAACATCGTATTCTCCCTCAACCGCAACAAGGTGACCCAACTGGACACCGAGACTGGAACACTGCCGCAGACACTGCAGATTGGTTCCGAGACGGCCACCGTCACCAACACCGTGGTGGGCCACCCCATCGGCCAGTTCTGGGGATACAAAGTCATCGGACGGTTCGACAAGCCTGAGGACTTCTACTATAAGGCTGCCGACGGAACCATCAAGCCCGTGGCGCTGCCCGAAGGTGCCAGCATCGCCACCGGGCCCACGACGGGTGGTGTGTTCATCGGCGACTACATCTACGAGGACATCAACAACGACGGTGTCATCGACAACAATGACCAGACTTTCATCGGCAACCCCGAGCCCAAGTTCACCTGGGGCTTCGGCAACACCTTCTCCTGGAAAGGCTTCGACCTGAGCATTCAGTTCAGCGGCTCGTATGGCAATAAGATCATGAACTACGGCCGACGGTTCCTCGACATCACCGGTTCGACCAGCAACCAGCTGACCACCGTGCTCGACTATGCCCGAGTGGCCAAGATTCAGGCCGATGGTCCCGACGACTATCGCAACTACCGCGTGACCAATCCGGAAGTCATCATGCCGCGACTCTCCACCGAGAGTGCCGTGAACAAGAACAACCGCGTGAGCGATGCCTACGTGGAGGATGGTTCGTACATCCGACTGCAGAACATCTCGCTCTCCTACACGCTGCCGCGCACATGGCTGAAGAGCATTTTCCTGACCAACGTGAAAATCTATTGCAACGTGCAAAACCTCCACACTTGGACCAAGTACAAGGGATTTGACCCAGAGGTGGGTTCGATGCGCGGCACGGCTTTGCTCAACGGTGTTGACTACAGCCGCTATCCGTCGCCACGCATCTATACCGTAGGTGTGAACGTGCAATTCTAAAAAAAACAATCAAGCCCCCTCTAAACCTCGGGCCCCCCCCCTCATCCCCCCCGTAGGGGGAAAGGCTACGGGTAGGCGAGCTTGCTCGGGAATGGCCCGGCGCACAGGAAGCCTCCCCTACGGGGGGAGGTTTGGTGGGGGCACCAAAAAAAACAATCATGGTCCTTTCTCTCCCCCCAGGGGGAGTCGGAGGGGGCTCCTAAAAAACAAGAATATGAAAACCAAGACATATAACATAAAGAAAGCCTGCAGTTGGATGGGTTGCGGCATGGCCGTTGCTTTGGCAGCCCTGTCGCTGAGCAGTTGCGCCAACGACTTCTTGGAGCAGAAGAACTCCTACCAGCTCAGTCAGAGCAACTTCTTCTCCAGCGACGACGCCGTTTCGCAGGCAGTCATACCACTCTACAGCTATGTGTGGTACGATTTCAATGACAAGTTCTACTATGGTATGGGCGACGGACGTGCCAACAACATCACGGCTCAGTATTCTGACTATATCTATCCCTATACCAACTTTACGGAGACGGGACTCTCCACCGGTTTGTCCGAGGCCTGGGCAGCACTTTATTCTGTGGTGGCACAGTCGAACAACTCCATCAACAACATCAGCAACTTCGCCTCCGATGAAGTGTCGGAAACGGCCAAGATACAAGGCATAGCCGAGGCTCGTTTCATGCGTGGACTGGCCTATTGGTACATTGCCTCGCTCTGGGGATGCGGCATCATCTACGACAACACCCAGGCGCTGGTGAACAACTACGTGGTTCCGGCCAACCGCCAGAGCGATGTCATGGAGTTTGCCATCCGCGACATGGAGTATGCGGCCGTCCATCTGCCCAATTCGTCACCAGCCTCGGGACGTGTCAACAGGTATTCGGCCTACGGAATGCTCTCGCGCTTCTATCTCTCCATGGCCGGACTGACCACGGAGGGACGCTACGACGGCAACAACATTGCCACCGACCGCACCCGAAAGACCCGCAACGATTATTATCTGGACGCTGCCCGAAAGGCTGCCGCCAAGGTGATCAACGAAGGGCCGTTCAAACTGATGGACAACTATGCCGACCTTTTTGCCGCTGCCACACAGAACAACAATGAAGAGAGCATCTTCCAGCTGCAATTCCAGGCTGGCGCCACCAACGGCCTGGCACAGTCGATGACTCGATTCCTGGCCTGGAGCACTCAGGTGAATCAGGGCAACTCGTGGGGTGGTTCCACTTATTGCTCCTACGACCTGTGGGAGGAGTTCAAGGAATACAACGACGCCACGCTGGGCGAAACGGTTGATGACGCCATCCGCCGCCACTACTCTGTGGCTTCCTATGGCGAAAGCTATCCCGAGCTGAGCTCAGACCCCGAAAAGCCCTACATCTATGGTGAAAGCGAAAACGCAGGCAGCCAGGGTGCCAACATCAAGAAATATGTGATTGGCACCAATGCCGTGAACGGCATAGCCGTGAACAACAACTCGGGCATCAACACTTACATGATGCGACTGGCGGAGGTTTATCTGAACTACGCTGAGGCCGCGCTGGGCAACAACGAGAGCACCACCGACGCCACGGCACTCCAGCTGGTCAATGCGCTGCGCACACGTGCTGGCGTTGCCAAGAAAAACCGTCTCACCTTCGAGGACATCCGCCACGAATTCCGCGTCGAGACAGCCTTTGAAGGACTCTACTGGTTCTTCCTCGTGCGAAGAGGATACTATGAGCAGCAGGAGGTGGTGAACTACGTGAACAACCAGCACCGCAACGCCAGCTACTATGAGACTTCTACGCACACCTACAAGCTGCCCGACACCTACGCCGCCCCCGGACCGAGCGTAGCCGTGGCTACAGCCGCCAACCTCACGCTGCCCATTGCCGACACCGACCAGACCAAGAACCCCATGCTGAAATCGGGGGCTGACGGTGTGCTGCAGACGGTTGCCTACGAGTTTGGCGAGCGAGAAGTGACCGACGCTGAACTATTTTAGTTGACAAACATGATATATTTGACAATTTCACAATTGGACAGTAGTCGCAAGAATTATAAAAATGTAAATTCGTGAAATTGTAAAATTGTGAAATAGTGAAATAGTGAAATTGTAAAATCGTAAAATTGCAAAATAAGTATATGAAAACCATGAAATATTTTTGGATGCTGTGTGCTGCGCTTGTCGCATTCGGTTCCACGTCGTGCAAGAATGACGACGACGAAGGCTCACAGACCGCTCCAATGACCATCTCGAAGGTCTTTCTGGAGAACATCAACGATACGGTGAACAAGGACCGCGAAGTGGAGTTTGCCCGTCTGGGCCAACTCATCCGCCTGGAAGGAGCGGGCTTCAAGGGCCTCAAGAAGATTCTCATCAACGGCTATGAAACCTATTTCAACAATGCCCTGATGACCGACAACAACGTGTGGGTGACGCTCAACGCCAACACGCCTGTTGACAAGGCCGACGAGAGTGTGCGCAACACCATCACGCTCATCAAGGACGGCACCCAGCTGGTTTATCCGTTCATCATCCGCGCTGCCGCACCGACCATCACCAGCTGCGACAACACCCTGCCCAAACCGGGCGAAGTGGTGACCGTCTATGGCACCAACTTGCAGGAAACCACCAAACTCACGCTCCCCGGCGGCGTGGAGGTGACCAGCGGCATCGTCAACGACGAGGAAGGCAAGTTCTACAGCTTCACCATGCCTGCCGGAGTGACACAGAGCGGCTCCATCACCAGCGAGGGCGCCAACGGAACAGCCGTCACCCCTGCCTACTTCAACGAGTTCCGCACCTACATCACCGACTTTGACGGAAACGGCGGGCTGGGTACTTGGAGTGCCACCTACGCAACCGAAGACCTTGTAGATGACCCGCTCGGCACTGGCCGCGGCAAGGTGGCCATGCTTGTTCCCAATGTGAAACTCAATGCCGGCGGTCTGGACAAGGGCGCCAACTCGCTGCTTTGGGCTACGGCCGGCGACAAGGCCGGCGAGGACAACTGGTCGCGCATGTTCGAGGTGGTGCCCGCCAGCACCAATGCCGCCGACGTGGCCATTCAGTTCGACATCTATTGTCCTGAGCCTTGGGACCTGAGTGGACAGCTGGAGATTTCGCTCCAGAACAACCTCTCCAACTACGGCTACGGGTCGGGATGCACCAAGTACAGCTCGCAATACATGAACACAGCCACCGTGTGGGTGCCCTGGTTCAATGCCGCTGACGGTTCGCATGCGCCATTCACCACAGGCGAGCGCTGGCAGACCATCACCATCCCGATGACTGCCTTCGGCAACTATGACCCCGCGGAGGCACCCGAAGTCACTTTCCAGAAGATTTGCGAAGACCGTCTGGCCGGCAGCTACAGCAACTTCCTGTTCCTCTTTGTGAATGCAGACCTCGAGGACGAAGCCCTCGGCGTGAAGTATGAATCGAAGCAGTTCACCCAGAAAATCTACATCGACAACCTGCGCGTGGTGCCAACGGCTGCCGTAACGGTGAGCGATTTCTAAACGGTTGACAGTTTACGGTTTACTGTTCTGAAATTGTAAAAATGTGAAAATGTAAAATTGTAAAATAAGAATATGAAAATCCAACTTTATAAATACATTGGTGTGGCCCTGACGGTTTGTGCGCTCGCATCCTGCGACGACCAAATCATGGAGTGGAAAACTCCCGACGGCCACGGTGCCGTGACCAAGGCCGAAATACCCTTGCAGGTGAAAGAGGTGCTGGCCAACTACGGCAATATCAAGGAATATGCAGCGCAATACACGCCCAACATGATTGTGGGCGTCGGCATGGGTGCCGCCATCTATACCGACCAAAGCGACCCACGCAGCTCTTTGGCCAACGACAACTTCCAGATGCTCACGCTGGGCAACGCCATGAAACACGACGCCATCGTGAGCAATGCGGGCGGCATGAACTTCGCCACTGTTGATCAGGTGATAGCTGCCATGCCCAAGGGCATGCAGCTCTACGGCCACAACTTCTTCTGGTATCAGCAAACGCGCCAAGCCTATCTGAAATCGCTCATCGCCCCCACACTGGTGGTTGAAACCGACAGCGACATCAAGAGCATCCTGGCAGGCGACGCCAGCGACTTTGAAGGCGGCACCACCGGCGGATGGGGCTCATGGGGCTCCAACAAAGACGATGCACAGGTGCTCGACGGCGTGGGCGTGGACGCCTCGAAAGGCCTCATGCTGAAAAACAAGGGCGACGGCAACGCATGGGAGGCCCAGTGCGCCTACACCTTCGACGTGCCGCTCGACCCCAACACCGAATACACCATCCGTTTCCAGGCTCGCTCCACCTCGGCCGCAGGTTCATTGCAGTTCCAGTATCAGAACGGCTCCACCTATGGCTCACAGGGCGGCTACAACACCTTCCCCGTGGGAACCGACTGGACAACCTGCGAATATTCGTTCACCCCAGCCTACGACGATGCAAACCGCATCATCATCAACTTCGGACAGGTGGGAGCCACCTATTATGTGGACAACATCGAGTTCGGCACCAAACAGGAAGACCCCATGGAGAACGTGCTTGCAGGCGATGCCAACGACTTCGAGGGCGGTTCGACCGGCGGTTGGGGCTCATGGGGGTCCAACAAGGACGATGTCCAGGTGGTTGAGGCTGAAGCCCACGGCGGCACCCACTCGCTCATGCTGAAGAACAAGGGCGACGGCAACGCATGGGAAGCCCAGAATGCCTACACCTTCGACGCTCCCCTGCAGCAGGGCAAGAAATACATGATCCAGTTCTACGCCAAGAGTTCCACGGGCGCTGGCCACCTGCAGTTCCAGTATCAGAACGGCACGACCTACCAATCGCAGGGCGGCTACACCGACTTCAGCGTGGGCACCGAATGGGTGCTCTGCGAAGCCGAGTTCACCGTTAATCCCGACGACGCCAACCGCATCATCATCAACTTCGGCAAGGTGGGCGGCACTTATTGGATTGACGACATCAAGTTCGGACTCTCAAAGAATCAAGATGGTGCAGCCAAGGGCGCACGCATCGTCAAGAAAGCCCACGGACCGCGCAAGGCCAAGAGCTACTACGTGATGAAGACGCCCGAGGAGAAGCGCGCCGCACTGCTCACGGCCATGGAGGAATGGGTCAAAGGCATGGCCGACCACCTGAAGGAAATGGGTGTCACACCTGCCGGCTATGACGTCATCAACGAGGCCATCAGCGACGGCGACTACAAGGTGCGCGGCGTGGACAATGTCTTTGGCGGTTCTGACACCGACGACGACGGCAACCGCACCTACGACAGCGAACCCACAGAGACCGAGGCCGACGGTCTGGACCTGCATTGGGGCACCAGCCGATTCTATTGGGGCTACTACGTACACGACTACGGTGTGAAGGCTTTCCAGATGGCCCGCAAGCATCTGCCCGCCGAGACCAAACTGTTCATCAACGACTACAGCCTGGAGTCGTCGGAAGGCAAGCTGAACGCTCTCTGCAACTGGGTGAAAGAAATTGATGCCGCCAACGGCTCGCCCATCGTCGATGGCATCGGAACGCAAATGCACGTCTCCTTCAGCCCAAGCGACGATGTCGAGGCCAATGCCCAGAAACTGGCCGAACTGAAAGCCAGGGTCGATAACATGTTCAAGACACTGGCCGCCACGGGCAAACTCGTCCGCGTGACCGAGCTCGACGTGGCCATCGGCACCGGGTCGCCTTCAGCTGCACAGTATAAGGCACAGGCCGACGCCTACCAGCTCATCTTCGAATCCTACAAAGCCAACGTGCCCGCTGCCCAGCAGCACGGCATCACCATCTGGAGCGTTTCCGACGCCGAGGACGAGCACGAGTACTGGCTCAAGGGCGAAGTGCCCAACCTCTGGGACGCCAGTTTCCTGCGCAAGTGGGCCTACAAAGGTGTTTGCGACGGTATTGCCGGCGAGGACCTGGGATTGCAGTTCGGTGGCGATGACTACAAGGCTTACTACGAGAAGCAAAACGTCTCGGAAAGTGTGAAATAAAACCGAAGTTTTAAAACTCACCTGCATAAAAGGAGCGGAATCGACAAATTCCGCTCCTTTTTATTTCACACAATGGGGGAAAAATCGTATATTTGCACACACGAAAAAACAAATAACGACATCGATAACAAAACGAAGCCAATGAAAACAAAAATCTTTGCCCTGGCCGCCCTGCTTTGCGCATGGGCCGCCCAGGCAGCAGCTGCTGAGAAAGTGGATCGCCCACGGTTGGTGGTGGGCGTGGTGGTTGACCAGATGCGGTGGGACTATCTCTACCGCTACTACGACCAGTTTGCCGAAGGCGGGCTGAAACGCCTGCTCAAAGAGGGCTACAACTTCGACAACATGCACTACAACTATCTGCCCACGGTGACGGCCGCAGGCCACGCAAGCATCTACACGGGCACCACGCCCGCCATCCACGGCATTGCCGGCAACAACTACCACCTGAACGGCCACCCCATCTACTGCGTGGAGGACACCACCGTGGCCGGCGTGGGCACCACAAGCAAAGCGGGAAAAATGTCGCCCAGAAACATGATGGTCACCAACATGTGCGACCAGCTGCGGCTGGCCACCGACTTCCGTTCGAAAGTGATCGGCGTGGCACTGAAGGACCGAGCCTCCATTCTGCCTGCGGGCCACTCGGCCAACGCCGCCTACTGGTTCGACCGCTCTACGGGCACCTTCATCACAAGCACCTACTACATGGACGAGCTGCCCGCGTGGGTGCGCTCGTTCAACAAAGACAACAAAACCAATCCCAAGGAGGACATCTGGATTCTGCCCAAAGGGCTCAGCCTCACCACCAAAATGGCCATTGCGGCGCTGGACGGCGAAAAGCTGGGCAGACAGGCCGACCAGACCGACATGCTCTGCATCAGCTATTCGTCAACCGACGTGATGGGCCATAAATACGGCACACGCGGCCCAAAGACTGACGAGATGTACCTGGCGCTGGACAAAGAGCTGCGCAAGCTCTTCGATGTGCTCGACAGCCGCATCGGCCGTGACAAATATCTGCTCTTCATCACAGCCGACCATGCCGGTGGCCACAACGCCAAGTTCCTGAACGACCACAAACTGCCGGGCGGACAGCTTGGATACTGGGGAAAACTGAAGAAAGAGCTCTCCAGGACGCTCGCCGCGCGCTTTGCCGGCGTTGACGTCATCGACGACGTAAATGGCGAGCAGGTTTATCTCAACCTCGCCGCCATCAAGCAGCGCGGCCTCAACCTGGACGAAGTGGAGCAGGCCGTCTGCGACGAGATACAGAAGTACGAGGGCGTCCAGTACGTCGTTCCCGTGCGCCATCTCATGACCGCCACCATCCCCTACCCCATCCGCGACCGCATACTCATGGGCAACTGCCCGCGCCGCAGCGGCGAAATACAGATTGTGCCGCGCCCCGCCTACTACGACTACTCGTACGACGAGGGCACCAGCCACTCCCACTGGGCACCCTACGACACCCACGTGCCCTTCATCCTCATGGGGTGGCACATCGACGAAGGCCACACCAACCGCCCCGTCAACATCACCGACATCGCGCCCACCATCTGCGCCCTGCTGAAGATTCAGATGCCCAGCGGCTGCGTCGGCACTCCACTGCTCGACTGAATAGTTTACAGTTTACGGTTTACAGTTTACAGTTTACAGATGATATGCTGAAAAAACATAACTGCAAACTGTAAACCGTAAACTGTAAAAACATCTCAGCGGATTACAAAAACAACGCCGTGAGTTACAAAAATAACGCCGTGAGTTACAAAAATAACGCCGTGAGTTACGTCAAAATTTTCTAGAGAAATTGAACGTAACTCACGGCGTTGTTTTATGGGTCTCAAAAATCAGTTCTCCATTAGAAGGGTATTGTCAGCTAACTCCACGAGCCGCAGGCTCGTTAACTACAGCTAACTTCAGTTAACTCCTGCCAACTCCCATTAACTCCAGCTAACTTCCGTTAACTCCCGTTCTTACTCCCGTTAACTTCCGACAACCTACCCCATCCGCCAATCACTTGAACAGCTGGGGGACGAACCAATTGAGATATTTCCGCCAGTTGCTCCAGATGTGGCCACCGTCGGTCTCGCAGTATTCGTAGCGGTAACCTTTCTGGTCGAGTTTCTGACGGAACTCCACGTTGTCCTTGTAGAGGAAGTCTGTACGCCCGATGGCAATGTAGTAGAGGCGCGGAGCATTGGCAAACTGACGGGCCAGTTTCTCGTCCTTCTTGTCATAGATGTAGCCCTGCTCGTTGCTGGGGTTGCCCCGGTTGACGGCAGCCGAGAAAAGCCCCACGTAGTCGAACATGTCGGGATTGTTGAGCGAGATGTAGAGCGAGTGGAATCCGCCCATGGAAAGCCCTGCTATGGCACGGTGGGGCTTGTCGGCGAGGGTGCGGTAGTGGCTGTCGATGTATCCCACCACGTCGCTGGCAAATGCAGCCTCGATGGCTCCGTCCATGGTGCGGGGGTTGATGAACAAAGGTTTGTACATCGAGTTGGCGTATTCGCCCGGCACGGCCTGTTGGGTACCGTTGCCGTTGGGCATCACCACGATCATGGGCTCGGCCTTGCCCTGGGCAATCAGGTTGTCCAGAATCTGCGTGGCGCGTCCCAGTTCGCTCCAGGCGTTCTCGTCGCCTCCGGCTCCGTGGAGCAGATAGAGCACAGGATATCGTTTTGCGCTGTTCTTCGGGTCATCGTATCCCGCAGGCGTATAGACGGTCATTCGGCGCTGGGCCATGCCCAGACGTGGGCTTGGATACCACACCTTGGCCACGTTTCCGTGCGGCACATCGCGCACGAAGTAGTTCTCTGACACGTCGCCGTCGATGAGGAAATAGTTGGTGTAGGTGAAGATGTCGCGCTGCATATAGACGTTGTTGGGGTCGGTGGCGCGCAGCCCGTCAACGCTAAAGCAGTAGGTGTGCAGCTCGGGAGCCAGCGCGGGCGAGGTGTAGGTCCACAGGCCGTTGCCGTCCTTGCTGAGCAGTTGGGTTCCGGCCACTTCCATTTCGCCCATGGGTGTCTTTATTTTCTGTTTGGGCAGGAAGTCGGCCTCGAGTTTCACCTCCTTGGCCTGCGGGGCAAAGAAGCGGAAGGTCACAGTCTGGTCGGCATTGATTTCTGGCGAGACGATGTCGCCTGCGTTCAGTCCGACGGTTTCCTGGGCTGAGGCTGCCATGAGCTGCACGGCGAGCCCCATCAAAATGAACACTCTTTTCATGCTTTTTCTTTATTTTTTCGGTGGAGGATTTTTTTATTGCTTCATCAGCTTCAGTTCTTGTTTTGGAGCCAGAGCGTTGCTGGTGGGCTCGGTCAGCTGGCTGATGTTGGCGGTGGCGCGTCCGCGGATGTCGCGGCTGCTGGCGCCCACGGCGAAGGTGTAGGTTCCGGCCTCGACGAGCCACTGGCTGCCAGCCTCGTCAAACGAGGCCAAGTCGCGCTTCTGCAGCGTCATGTTGAGCGTCTGGCTCTCGCCGGGGCGCAGTTCGCGTGTCTTTCCGAAGGCTTTCAGCTCGTGTGCGGGTTTCTCCAGCCGGCCTTTGGGAGCCGTGACATAGACTTGTGCCACTTCCTTGCCGCTCACCTTGCCCGTGTTCTTCACGCTCACGCTGACGGTGATGGTGTTGCCGCTGACGCGCACACTGGGCTTGCCATACTCGAAGGTGGTGTAGCTCAGTCCGAAGCCAAAGGGATAGGCCACTTCGCGGTCGAACGAGTCGAAGAACCTGTAGCCCACGTAGATGTCCTCCTCGTGGTTGGTATAGTCGTAGCCCGGCACGTCGTGTCCGTTGGACTTGGCGGCATCGTAGCTGTAGAGGTCCATCTGTCCGGGAAAGTTCTGCGTCGAGGGGTGGTCGGTGGCAGCGATGGGCCATGTCATGGTGAGTTTTCCGCTGGGGTTCACCTTGCCCGTGAGTATGTCGGCCACCGAGTTGCCACCCTCCATTCCGGGCTGCCAAGCCACGAGGATGGCGTCGGGATAGGCGCTCCACGAGGCGGTCTCGATGACCGATCCGCTGTTGATGACCACCACCACGGGCTTGCCCATTGCGTGGAACGCGTTGCTCACGTCCATGATCATCTGCCGCTCGTTCTGGGTGAGGTTGAACTCGCCCTCAATCTCGCGGTCAACGCCCTCGCCAGCCTGACGGCCAATGGTGATGATGGCGGCGTCCGACCCCTTCACCACGTTGCCGATGCAGATGGGGCTGATGGTAATCTCGGGATATTTCTGCTGTCCGAACATCTCCATCTGGTACCAGCGGGCAGGATGGCGGTCGGCCTGGAACTTCAGGCGGGCAAAGTCGATGTACTTGTTGTAGAGGTTGGTCAGCGTGTCCGACGAGCTGATGCCCACATTCTTCAGGCCCTCCACCATATCGACCACGTAGGGCGGGTGGACACAGCCCGAACCGGTGCCGCCCGAGAGGAAATCGTAGGAGTTCTCGCCGAAGAGGGCCACGGTCTTGATTTTCTGTCCGGCCGTTTTCCAGGGCAGTGTGCCGTTGTTCTTCAGCAGCACCATGCCTTCAGTGGCCGTCTGTCGGGTGATTTGTGCGTGAGCCTTGAAGTCGGGTTTGTTAGAGGCCGGATAGTGTCTGAAGCTGGGAGTCTTGACAATGTACTCGAGCATGCGGCGCACGTTGCGGTCAACGTCCTTGATGTCGAGCCGCCCGCTCTTCACCCCCTCAATGATTTCGTTGGTCTGGGCCGGTTGTCCCGGCTCCAACAGGTCGTTGCCGGCATGCACCTCGTCGGTGGTGAGCAGCCCTTTGCGAATGCCTATCCAGTCGGTCATCACAATGCCCTTGTAGCCCCAGTCGTCGCGCAGAATCTTGGTGAGCAGGTCGTGGTTGCCCATGGAGTACTGTCCGTTGATTTGGTTGTAGGAAGCCATGATGGTCCAGGGGCTGCTTTCGCGCACGGCAATCTCGAATCCGCGCAGATAGAGTTCGCGGGCGGCGCGCTGGCTGACGCGCTCATCCACGCTGGTGCGGTCGGTCTCCTGCGAGTTGACGGCAAAGTGCTTGGCACTCACGCCCGCCCCTTGGCTCTGTACGCCGCGGATGTAGGCGGCGGCAATCTTGCCAGTGAGCAGCGGGTCCTCGCTGTAATACTCGAAGTTGCGGCCGCAGAGCGGATTGCGGTGCAGGTTCATGCCCGGGCCCAGGATGACATCGCAGCGGTACTCCATCGTTTCGTTGCCGATGGCCTCGCCTACGCGGCCCACGAGTTCGGTGTTCCACGTAGAGGCCAGGCAGGTGCCGATGGGGAAGCCCGTGGCGTAGTAGGTGTTGGGGTCGTTCTTGCGCGTGGGGTCGATGCGCACCCCTGCAGGGCCGTCGGTGAGCACGGTGGCGGGAATGCCCAAGCGCGGAATGGCGGCAGTGGTTCCGGCAGCCCCGGCCACAAGGTCGGCCTCGCCGCCGACGACGGCACCGTCGCCGAAGAAATTGTTGGCGCCGCCGACGAGCAGACGGGCTTTTTCCTCCAGCGTCATGGCTTCGAGCACTTCGTCAATGTTGTTGGCGCTAAGCTGAGGAGCGCTGGTTTGTGCCTGCAAGCCTGTCGAACAGGCAATGGCAGCACAGAGAAAGGCTTGTTTCATTGTTTTCATGTTGTTGAGGTTATAGTTTTTGTTGATGAATCGGAGGGGGGCGAGGCTGCGACGCGGGGGGAGAGGGAGAAGCTGCGACGCGGTCGCAGCATACTTCGACAGAGGGGCAGCCGGGCTTCGACAGAGGGGCAGCCGAGCTTCGACAGCGGGGCGGCCGGGGCCTGCAACAGAGAGGGCGGCTGGGCGGCTACGCGGGCCGCAGGGTGGCGATGTCGAGTTTCTTGCCGAGGCGGCTCTTGGTGGAGCGGATGGCCTGTTCGGAGCAGCAGAAGGAACGGGCTTTCTCGGCGTCGCTCTTGCCGTAGTGCTCCATGATGCAGAAGAAGGTCTCCTTGGGGGTGAGCGGCTGGGGCGAATCGTCGAGCAGCCGCGCCAAAGGCGGGTTCACCCGTGCCAGCACCTGCAACACCTGGCGCTCCTGCTGCTTGCCAAACTGCGAGACGTTGCTGCCAGTGACAATGTCGTAGAGGACGTCGATGCCGGCCTTCGTCTCCTCGATGGAACCGGAAACGACGACTTCGCCAAGCGATGCAGCGGGCGCCTTTTCTTGCGCAAAGCGAAGAATGGTATGGAGTTTCTCGTCCATTTGCTGGCGCAGCTGGCGCAACTGCTGCTGGTAGGCGCGCTCGCGACGGTGGCGCTGGCGGCTGTTCCACCACACCACAAGGAAAACGGCGTTCATCAGCACGATGACGGCCAGCGTGTACCACCACTTCTGTTCGGCCTTTTCGTGTTCAGAGACTTCCCGCTCATACTGGTCTTGCACCTTGAGCAGCTGCACCTGGTCGTGCGAGCGGTCCATCATGTCGCCCACGTTCTGCATCAGCCGGTAGGCCTCCAGCGCGTTGCGGTAGTCGCCGCGACCCAGATAGTATTCGTATTGTATGCGCAGACGGCTGTAGCTCACCTGTGTGTTGTTGCTCTCGTTGAACCGGCTGAGCAGCTGCTGCAGTTTCTGCTGGTTGCCCGTCAGCTGATAGATGTGGCTGAGCAGCGCGAAGGCGTTGCCCAGCGATGCCGTGTCGGCGGCCAGTGCCAAGGCCTTGGTGGCATTCTGCTCAGCCTCGGCGATGCTGTCGTGCAGCAGCTGGTGGTAGGCCACATTCTTCAGAATGGTGGACTGCTGGCTTCCATCGGCATGGGCGATGAGCGCCTGGGCCTGCTGGTTCACTTGGAAGGCATGCTCGGTTTCGCCCAGTTCGTTGAGCACGTGGGCTTTGCCTATGAGCACGTCGATGACAAGCCGCTCGTCCTTCGTGGCCCAGGAGTGGGGCAGCGCATAGTCAAAATAGATGAGGGCCAGCTGCAACTCGCCGCTGTGGGCGTTGAGCCACGCTATGTATTCGAGCACCCTGCAGGCAGCGCGGTGGTCGGTTCGCGGCGTGATGAGCCGCTCGGCCTCCTTGAAACGCAGCATGGCGCCCGCAAGGTCGCGCTGCTCCATGTGGGCGACGCCCTCAGCCGTCAGTCGGGCCACTTGCTGGTCGGTGGGCTCGCTGCCGCCCTGACTGCAGGCTCCCAAACCAAACATGAGGCTGCATGCTCCCAAACAGAACACGAGACTCACTACGACGGGGATGCTTCGGGAATGTTTCATGGTATTTCGGCTGCGTTTTTCAGGTGTCAGTATGCTTGGTCGTCGTTGCGGAGGAAAGCGTTCTTGGCGGTGAGCCAGACGATGCGCAGGTCGAGCCAGAAAGTCCAGTTCTCGATGTACCAGATGTCGCGCTCCACACGCCCCTGCATCTGCCAGAGCTCCTTGGTCTCGCCACGGAACCCGTTCACCTGCGCCCAGCCAGTGATGCCGGGCTTGACGAAGTGGCGCACCATGTACTCGTCGATGAGTTTCCGATAGACCTCCGTGTGGTGCAGCATGTGCGGGCGCGGCCCCACCACGCTCATCTGTCCCTTCAGCACGTTGAAGAACTGCGGCAACTCGTCGATGTTGGTGCGCCGCATGAAGTTGCCGAACGAAAACTTTCGCGGGTCGTCGCGGGTGGCCTGCAGCGTGTCGGCCTGGTTGTTGACGTGCATGGAACGGAACTTGTAGCAGTAGAACTGCTGTCCGTTGATGCCGGTGCGCAGCTGCCTAAACAGGATGGGCCCCGGGCTCTGCCACTTGATGATGAGCGCCACCAACGGAAAGAGGGGCAGCATGACGAGCAGCATGAGCGTAGAAAAGACGAGGTCGAACAGCCGTTTGACAAACCGGTTGAGGGGCTGCGCCAGTGGCTCCTGATGATTGGTGAACACCACGTTGTCGCCAATGGTTTCGGGTTCCAGCTGCATGCCTATGCGCTCGAGCGAAACGGGCACGTAGAAAAAGCGGATGAGGTTGTTGTCGCAGTAGCTGGCAATGTTTCTTATCTGTTTGCTGCGGCTTCGGGGCATGCAGCAATAAATCTCGTCGGTTTGCGGATAGGGTGTGCGGTAGGTGCCCAAGTGAACCAGTTCGGCAGGGCATCCCGCAATGGGCTCGTCGGCAATGTATCCCTTGACGCTGTAGCCCGTCGAGGGGTCGCTCACCAGGGCGCGGTAGATGTCGAGAATGGCTCTGTCGGAGCCAATGAGCAGCACCGAGCGCGTGTTGCGGCCCATTCGGCGAAAGCGTTTGAGCAACATGCGCTCGGCCAGGCGCACCAGCACCAGCACCACCAGCAGCAACACGGCAAACCAAAACAAAAACATGCCATAGGCACCCGTATAGATGAAAGGTTTGGCCATGGCATAGGAAAGCAGAGCATAGACTCCCACCAACGAAATGACTTGCTTGATGATGCGGTCGGAGGCAGCCTTTCGCTCGTGCATGACCGTTGAGAAGCGCATCTGGCTGACGGCCATGGCAAAGTTGACAACCAAGACGAAGTCGCCGTACTTGTCGTATGGAACTCGTTCGCCGATGTAGGTCTGATGCCACCAGAAGAAGACGACGAACAATAGGTTCAGAATGACAAAGTCGCCGGCTATGACAGCATATTTTATCAGCTCATTGGTTTTAGTATTGCGTGTGCTCTGCATGCTTTTTCTTAAGGTAGTAAGGGGAGAAAGGTGAAAAAGGGAGCGTCCGCCCCCTTTTCTTTTTTTATTTCACAATGGCCGTGACGGGGTTCTTGTTGCCTTTCATGTTCACCAGGAAAGCCTTGGCGCTGCCGAAGCGGAGGAACATGTCCAGACGAATGGGGATGTGGTTGGCGTCGTCTGTGACGAAGAAACGCACAATCTCCTTGTAGTCGCGCTCGTCGTTCTCCTTTTCCAGATAGGAAAGCACCAGACAGCGGTATTTCACGCCGTTGTCGGCCTTGATGTTCTGCTTACCGCGGAATTTCAGCAAGGCGGTTTTCACGTCGTCGCCGTCGGCAATGGGAATCTTGATCACCTGCCCCTTGCTCCATCCCGAGGGGTCGAAGTTGCGGGCCCGCTGGAAGATGCTGATCATGTCGTAGATGCAGTCGTTCGAGGAAGTGTTTTTCCAGGTATGGTTGCCGCTGTTGTGCAACTCGTGCTGGCGCAGGTTCACCTTTGAGCCTTCGTAGCTGTAGAACACCTCGTCCACATAGTAGCGCTTGCCTTCGCGGGCTCCCTTGCGATAGTAGAAGGGCGCCAGCTCCTCGCTGATGTAGCAGAGCAGCGTGTCGCGCAGCATGAACATCTTGTCAACCTTCGAGTTGCTCTTTGTGGTGAGGCTCGTGCGGTAGGCCGGTTGGCCCTTGTATCGGCTGAGCACCGTTGACATGGATGCAGAGCCCGCGTTCACCCATACGAGTTTCCAGTTGTAGTACAGGTTGTAATACAGAAACTCACCCGACTTGAAAGCCGTATTCTTGAAGCTGCACTGGGCGGCCATTTGTGTGGGCATGGTCACTGCGATTATGAGTGCCACGAGGCACATCTTCAGGATCTTTGTTGTTTTCATTGTTCTTGGGTGTTGGTGGTTGTTTGTTGTGTCTGTTTTTGCTGCTTGAGCTGTTTTTGGGCCAGTTTGGCCTCTTTTTTCTTCAGTTTCCTTGCAGCCTTGTCCAGATTGTCGGGCATGTCGATGCCCAGTTTCTGGGCTCGATCATAGTTGCGGCTCCTCACGGTCTTGGCCTTGTCACCCTTCTGCTTGATGAGCTCGGCGGGCTTTTGCTTGCTCGCATTGATGGCCAGGGGGTTCCATGAGAGCACGATGTCGCGCTTTGCGCGGCACTCTATGCTCTTGCTGTAGTAATACACCGTTTCGGCGTTGCGCCGGGCGTCATAGTCGCCAGTGTCCCAAATACCGTTGTCGTTGAAGTCTTCAAAGCAGCGCATGTAGTAGGTTCCCGGATTCACATAGAAGAACTCCGCCACCCCATCAACCACGGGTACGCTCTTGTAGGTGGAGTCGTTCTTGTCGAGCAGCTGGGCGATGACCTTTTTCCCGCTCATGTTGTTGATGGTCATGAGCAGCGAACTGTATTCGTCGGTGGAGCGCACCTTGAATCCTTTCTTCTCGGCCTTGTTGGCCTGTCCGTAGATGTTGACGAACGAGGCGGAGTCAATTTCCAGACTGTACTCTATGCCCGGTCGCCATTCGCCCAACAGACGGAACGTGCGCGGTGCGCTCTCCACGGGCTGGAAGATGAAGGGCGAGTCGTACCAGAGCGTGTCGTGTTTGGCATACAGGTGAATGCCGGCCGTGTCGGCCTTGACCAAGGGTGCCGGCATCCTAACGGTGATGTTCTTGTCGGGATCCATTTCCGATGGCATGAAGAATTCTATTCTCAGCGGATTCTCCGGCTCCTTGTAGGGCCCCAAATCCTGGCCTTTCTTCTTGGCTTTTTCCGCTTTTTTGTTCCAGTCGTCTATTTCCTTTTGCTTCTTCTTCTGCCGTTTCTCATACGTCTCCTTCGGCATGAGCTCCAATTCCTCGGTCATCTTCGCCAACACCCCCGTCGTGTCGGTCCCCATGTAGGTCATTTCCATCCTCAGCGTGTCTTGGTTGATGAGCGCGCTGTCGCGCAGCCAGTAGGTGATGGAGTCTTTCTTCAGATTCGATTCCACCACCAGCGACTCGGCGTCGAAGTTGAGCGCTTTTATCTCGGGCAGCTCGTCGTGTCCGTAGGTGAAGAAAACGCTGAACCGGTTGGGCTCCGGGCGTTCGGCCTTGAGGAAGGCCCTGCTGGTGAGCACTTCGTTGAAAGCTCTGAGCACGATGTCGTCGGGAAAGAAGTGGGTGTAGTGTACCTGGCGTATGGAGTCGATGAAGAGCGAGTCACGCCAGATGGTGTCCGGTCTCACGTCGGGTTTGCAGGTTGTGGTGACCACCTGTTCGTTGAAGGCTATCTGTTCGCTTTTCTGGCTGAACTTGTAGTCGCCGTCCATGTCCTTGAGTGCATAGACGCGGTAGTTGCCGTTGGCGATGCCCTTGATGACAAAGTGGCCGCGGCTGTCGGTCCGGGCCACGCGCAGGAATGGTTCGTGGGTGAAGACCGTGTCGGAGAGATTGTCGTAGAGTCCCACCAGGATGCCCTGCACGGGCTCCAAGTTGCGCGCGCCGAGCACATAGCCCGACACTTCCATGGTGTCTATCCGGTCGCCGGTGGAGAAACTGTAGGTGTAGTTGCCCAGCGGGTTGTTCTCAGTGAAGTCGCTGATGGCGTCCGAGAAGTCGATGGTGTAGGTGGTGTTGGCTTTGAGCGAGTCGTTGAGCTGAACCACGATTTTCTTCCCCGAGGCCTTTATTTCGGGCATTTCGAGCTGCGGAGGCGAAACTACCACATTTTCGGTGGGATTGTCAATCTTGATGAATTCGTTGAAGATGATCGACACCTTCTTTGCCTTCACGTTGGTGCCCCTTTCGGCTGGCGACGCCCCCACCACGTAGGGTGGCGTCTCGTCGTACCACCCGCCGTCGGGCTGCCCCATCTTTGCGCACGAGAGAATGAGCAACGACGACTGCACAACCATGGCGGCCAGCAGCGCCCATCGGGTCACCCTGCCCATCAGTGCATGTCGGTCGGTGCCATTGTGTTTTTTTTCGTCCATCTGGTTTCTTTATGTTATTGCAAACTCCTAACTCCCAACCTTTCAGCTCCCCTGCGCACCGTTCATCTCCATCATTTCTTCAATGATGTCGCGGCTGTTGCTCAACCGGGGAATCTTGTGCTGTCCTCCGAGCTTTCCCTTGTGCTTCAGCCAGTCGTTGAACAGGTCGCGGCGGGCGGTGACAATCTCCAGGTGCTGCAAGGTGATGTTCTTGTAGCGCTTGGCCTCGTAGTCGCTGTTGATTTCCTGCAACTTGCGGTCCAGCAGCTCGGCAAACTGGCCCATGTCCTGCGGCTCGCGCGAGAACTCGATAAGCCACTGGTGGCGGCAGTGCGCGTGGTTGTCCATGTAGATGGGGGCAGCCGTATATTCCAGCACTTCGGCGTTGGTCTGCTCGCAGGCATACTCCAGCCCCTTCTCGGCATTGTCAACGATGAGCTCCTCGCCGAAGGCATTGATGAAGTGCTTGGTGCGCCCCGTGATGACAAACTTGTAGGGATTCTTCTGCGTGAAGCAGATGGTGTCGCCTATCACGTAGCGCCACAGTCCGCACGACGTGCTGATGACAATGGCATAGTTCTTGCCCGTCTCCACGCCCCAGAGCGGAACGGCATGCAAATGCTCGGGACTTTGCTGCAGCTCCTTCTCGCTGAACTCGTCCATGGGTATGAACTCGTAGAACACCCCGTAGTCGAGCATCAGCAGCAGCGCCGGGTCGGCAGCGTCCGACTGTATGCCGAAGAAACCCTCGCTGGCGTTGTAGGTCTCCATGTAGTGCATGTCGGGATTGTGGATGATGTCCTTGTACTGCTGGCGGTAGGGCGTGAAGGCCACTCCTCCGTGGAAAAACACCTCCAGGTTGGGCCACACCTCGTCAATGCTGCTCTTGCCGCTCACCTCGAGCACACGCGTGAGCACACTCATCATCCACGACGGCACACCGCTCAGGTTTGTTACATTTTTCTGCCACGTCTCGCGGGCTATGCGGTCGCGCTTCACCTCGAAGTCGCCCAGCAGAGCGGTCTGCTTGCTCGGCACACGCACCAGATTGGCCAGCGGGTTCATGTTTTCCACCAGTATGGCGCTCAGGTCGCCCACCAGCGAGCCAGCAATGTTGTAGTTGGGCGAGTGGCTGCCGCCCAAAATCAGCGCATTGCCGTCGAACAGCCGCGAACGGGGGTGGTCCTTCAAATAGAGCGACACCACGTCCCAGCTGCCTGCATAATGAATGTTCTTCAGCCCCTCAGCAGAAACGGGAATGAACTTGCTCTTGTCGTTCGTCGTGCCCGACGACTTGGCAAACCATTTCACGCGCCCTGGCCAGAGCACGTCCTTCTCGCCGTGGCGCATGCGGTCGATGTCGCCCTTCAGCTGCTCATAACTGTTCAGCGGCACATTTCTCACGAAACTGCCGTAGTCGCCCACTCGGTCGAACTGATGGTTGTGCCCGTATTCCGTCATCCGGCCACGGGCTACCAGGTGTTCGAGCACTTTCCGCTGGAGCGCTTCTCCACCCTGAATATGATGTCTCAATGATTTCTGCCGCGGCAGAAACACTTTCGACACAACACTACTTAAACTCATTCTTTATTTCTATGATTCGAATCTTCTTTTCTCTATGAATGCCAGTGGATGGCGCCACCTCCGTGCTCCCTAGACCTAATCTCACGCTGCAGAGACGTCACGGGGGGTGTCTCCACTCCGGCGCACAGGGAACCACGTCCGAAGACGCAAAAAAGAGGGGGGACGACTATCCGCCTTCCAACCTGCAAAGGTACTGCAAATCTTTGTAATACCATTTAATTTTACTATTTTTAATGATTCTCCCCCACTCAAACTGAATTCAAACCGAATTTATACACAAATGATTTTCCGCAAAGATACCACCACCAGGACGCTGAAAGCGTCATGTTGGTGGGGCGAAAGCTGAAAATCATTGGTTTTATATAATGCCGGAGCACTGCTACGGAGAACAAAGATGAGGGAGGAATAACCGATGCTGGCAGCGCGGATGGTGGCGGCGGTGGAGAAATGTTGAAGAATTAATCTGTGAAAAATTTTGCCGTTACGCGCGAAACCACTATTTTTGCAGAAAAATGTGCTGCATGCGGCAAAAACAAAACAACGAATGTAGCGAAGGAAGCGAAACAACGAATGTTGCGAATGAAGCGAATTTGTGAATGTTGCGGAGGTTGCGAATTTTGCGAATGTTACTAAACTTCGGATTTTGCGGATGTAGCGAATTTGTAGGAAAATCAAGAAACTGAATATAAACACACACAGACGAAGCTATGAAAAAGAAAATAGTAGTACTGACAGGTGCCGGCATGTCGGTGGAGAGCGGACTGAGCACTTTCCGCGACGCCGACGGATTGTGGGAGAACTACCCCGTGGCACGGGTGGCCACGCATGAAGCGTGGGAGGACGACCCCGAGTATGTGAACAATTTTTACAACATGCTGCGCAAGAAGCTGGTGGAAGCCAAGCCCAACGAGGGCCATCGGCTGGTGGCTGGGCTTGAGAAGTGGTTCGACGTGACGGTGGTGACGCAGAACGTCGATAACCTGCACGAGATGGCAGGGTCGAGCCGGGTGGTCCATCTGCACGGCGAACTGATGAAGGTGTGCTCGAGCCGCGATGTCGATAATCCCGCCTACCAGCGCACACTCTCGGCCCCCAACCTTGACGTGAAGCCGGGCGAGCGCGCCGGCGACGGTTCGCTGCTCAGACCGTTCATCGTGTTTTTTGGCGAGGGTGTGCCCAACATCACGCTGGCAGCCGAGGAGGCTCAGAAGGCCGACATATTCATCATCATCGGCACGTCGCTCAATGTCTATCCCGCCGCCGGACTGGTGCAGTATGTCACCCCGGGCGCACCCATCTATCTGATTGACCCCAATCCTGTGCGGGGCGCCGGCAGCAGGGGCATCAAGCAGATTCAGAAAGGTGCATCCGAAGGGATGCGCGAACTGACCGAGATTCTGACCGCCAACCAAGGAACCGAAAACCGAAAACCATAAACCGTAAACTGTAAACCGTAAAAAATCATAACAGAAATGTCAAAGAAAACAGCATGGAAAGAGCTGCGCGACTATGTGTTGTTGGCCATAGCCATGATGTCCTACTGCATAGGATGGTGCATCTTTCTTTTGCCCAACAACATCACAACGGGCGGCGTGGCCGGCATATCGTCGATTCTGGAGTGGAGCCCGCTGAAAATACCGGCTCAGGTCTCCTATTTCGCCATCAATGCGTGTCTGCTCGTCGTGGCCCTGAGGATATTGGGGTGGAAATTCTGCGTGAAAACCATCTATGCCGTGGTGGTGCTCACCGTGTCGCTCTCCATCATCCGCAAATACACGGAAGGGCTCCATCTGCTGGCCGACCAGCCCTTCATGGCCAGCATTCTGGGAGCCGCTTTCTGCGGTACGGGCGTTGGTCTGGGTCTGGGCAGCAACGGTTCGACGGGGGGCACCGACATCATTGCGGCCATCATCAACAAGTACCGCGACGTGTCGTTGGGGCGCGTCATCCTGATAGCCGACGTGATCATCATCAGCAGCAGCTACTTTGTGTTGCGCGATTGGGAGCGCGTCATCTATGGCTATGTGGTGCTCTACGTCACGGCGTTCTGTCTGGACCAGGTGGTGAACTCCATGCGCCGCTCGGTGCAGTTCTTCATCATTTCTGAGAAATACGAAGAGATAGGCCACCGCATCAACGAGAAGGCCCACCGGGGCTGCACCATCATCAACGGACAGGGATTCTACAGCGGGCGCGACGTGAAGATGCTCTTCGTGCTCTGCAAGAAGAGCCAGAGTGCCATGATTTTCCAGCTCATCGACGAGGTCGATCCGCATGCGTTCGTCTCGCAGAGCGCCGTCATCGGTGTCTATGGCGAGGGCTTCGACCGTTTCAAGGTGAAACGCCACAAGCCGCTGCCCAAGGCCGAGGAAATGTAAAGAAAAACGCGCGCTGTCCCTGACAACGAATTCATCGAATTGAACTGACAACGAATTCATCGAATTGAACGAATAAAGAGTATCACTTTTGGGGGGCGGATGGGCGCCTGCGGCCGACGAATCCTTCGAAATGTCCGCTTCATTCGCTGTCGTTAAAAACACTTCTGAAATATCAATAAACAAACAATACGAAAAGATGCAAGACGAAAAAGACATGTTGCAGTTGCCCGAGAACGCGTTTCGGGAACTGAAGGAGGGCGAGCGCTACGAGCCGCTCATGAGCCCGCAAAAGGCCTACCCCGAGGTCAACGCCTGGTCGGTGACGTGGGGCATCATCATGGCCATGGTGTTTTCCGCCGCCGCCGCTTACCTGGGTCTCAAGGTGGGCCAGGTGTTCGAGGCAGCCATTCCCATAGCCATCATTGCCGTGGGTGTGAGCACGGCCACGAAGCGCAAGAACGCGTTGGGCGAGAATGTCATCATCCAGTCGATAGGCGCCTGCTCGGGCGTGATTGTGGCGGGTGCCATCTTCACCCTGCCGGCCATCTACATCCTCCAGGCCAAGTATCCCGACATGGCCGTCTCGTTCAGCAAGGTGTTCATCAGTTCGCTGCTGGGCGGCATCTTGGGCATTCTGTTCCTCATACCGTTCCGCAAGTATTTCGTGAGCGACATGCACGGCAAGTACCCCTTCCCCGAGGCCACGGCCACCACGCAGGTGCTCGTCAGCGGCGCCAAGGGCGGCAGCCAGGCCAAGCCGCTGCTCATTGCAGGCATCGTGGGCGGTTTGTACGATTTCATCGTGGCCACCTTCGGCTGGTGGAACGAGAACTTCACCACGCGCGTGGTGGGCGCCGGGCAGTATCTGGCCGACCATGCCAAGCTGGTGTTCAAGGTGAACACGGGCGCCGCCGTGCTGGGTTTGGGCTACATCATCGGCTTCAAGTATGCCCTCATCATCTGTCTGGGCTCGCTGTCGGTGTGGTGGCTCATCGTGCCGGGCATGGCCATGCTCTTCCCCGACACCGTGCTCAACCAGTGGGACCCCTCCATCACCGCCGCCGTGGGCGACATGTCGCCTGAGGCCATCTTCAAGTCGTACGGCAAGTCCATCGGCATTGGCGGCATAGCCATGGCCGGCATCATAGGCATCATCAAGAGCTGGGGCATCATCAAGAGTGCCGTGGGACTGGCCGCCCAGGAAATGAAGGGCAACAAAGAAGCCGCTGCCGAGGCAGCGGCGCAGGTGCCCCGCACACAGCGCGACCTTCCGTTCAAGGTGATTGGCATCGGCTCGGTGGTGACCATACTGGCCACGCTGGCCTTCTTCTACTTCGGCGTGATGGACGGCAACCTGCTGCACGCCGTTGTGGGCATCCTGCTGGTTGCGGTCATCGCCTTCCTCTTCACCACCGTGGCGGCCAACGCCATTGCCATCGTGGGGTCGAACCCCGTGAGCGGCATGACGCTCATGACACTCATCCTGGCCTCGGTGGTCATGGTGGCCGTGGGGCTGAAAGGCCCCGGCGGCATGCTGGCGGCGCTCATCATGGGCGGTGTGGTGTGCACGGCCCTTTCCATGGCCGGCGGATTCATCACCGACCTGAAGATTGGCTACTGGCTGGGCACCACGCCCGTGAAACAGCAAACGTGGAAATTCCTCGGCACACTGGTCAGCGCAGCCACCGTGGGCGGAGTGATGATCATCCTGAACAAAACCTACGGATTCACCAGCGGCCAGCTGGCCGCACCGCAAGCCAACGCCATGGCCGCCGTCATCGAGCCGCTGATGAACGGTGTGGGCGCTCCGTGGCTGCTCTACGCCATCGGTGCCGTCCTGGCCGTTGTGCTCACCTACTTCAAGGTGCCCGCCTTGGCCTTTGCCCTGGGCATGTTCATTCCGCTGGAGCTCAACATCCCCTTGCTCGTGGGCGGCGCCATCAACTCGTATGTCACCAGCCGCTCCAAGGATGCCGAGGTGAACAAGGAGCGTGGCGACAAGGGCACACTCATCGCCTCGGGCTTCATCGCCGGCGGCGCCCTGATGGGCGTGGTGAGCGCGCTGTTGCGCTTCGGAGGCTTCAACCCCATCAGCGAGTCGTGGCTGGCCAACCCGCTCAGCGAGGTCTGCTCGCTCGCGGCCTACATCCTGCTCATCTGCTACTTCGTCAAGGCAACAAAGAAGTAGAAACAAAATACAAGTTTCTGGGAGTTAGGGGGAGTTGACGGGAATTAGCGGAAGTTAGCGGGAGTTAGCGGAAGTTAGCGGGAGTTAACGAGCCCTTGGCTCGTTGAGTTAGCGGACAATACCCTTCTAATGGAGAACTAATGTCCGTTAACTCCCCGATAACTCCCCATTAACTCCCGACATGCGGAAGATGAATAAATAAGCCAACGAAGCCCCCCATTCAGCTCTCTCAGGTGCAAATTATGGGGGGCTTCGTTGGCTTTTTGGGGGCTTTGGCTGGCCGATTAGTTCCTTTGGGTTTGTCTTGTTCCCATGCGGGCTTCAACGACGTTCACCACATAGTCGCCCAGCTTTTCGCATTCGTTCACCAGGTCCATATAGACGGTGCCCTCGGCGTAGGTGTATTCGTGGTTGTTCACCGAGTTGATGTTCTGCGACTTCAGCTGGTTGCGGTAGTTGTTGATTTCGTTCTCTATGTTGAATGTCCTGTTCACGTCGAACGCCTCTCTGCGCCCGCCCATGAGCATGTTCATCTGTGTGAGCGACTGGTCGGTGAGATTCATCATCTGGTGCAGGCGGCTGTACTGCTGCTCGTTGAAGTGGTCCTGCTTGGCCTGGAACTTGCGGTTGATGGTGCGTCCCATGTTGTAGCAGGCGTCGCCGATGCTCTCCAGCTCGCTTATCTCGCGCAGCATGGCGCGTATCTTGCCCTTGGTGTCATCCGAGAGGTGGGCGTCCGATACGTTCTCCAGGTATTTGGCAATCTCCAGTTCCATGTTGTCGCTGATGTTCTCGTACTTCTCGATGCGCGTGAAGAGCTTCACAAACTCCTGCTCGTGCTTGTCTTTCTCCTTGCCGCTGCTGCTCTTGGTCGAGGACAGGTCGAGCAGTTCCTGCACCATTCCGAACATGCGCTGCATGCGTATGCCGAAGTCCTGTATCTCCTTCTGCGCCTCGAGCACCGAGAGCTCGGGAGTCTTCATGAAGCCGGCCGTAATGAAGTGCAGGCGGAAGTCCTCTTCCTCGTCCTGTTTCTTCGGCTTGATGACCCAGCATACAAACTTCTCTATCTGCGGGATGAACCAGATGAGGATCATGGCGTTGATCACGTTGAAGCACGTGTGGAAGGCGGCCAGCGTGATGGTGAGTTTCTGGGCGATGGGGGTGTGCTCAATATCGACGCCGAAGAGGGCGGCACCCTTGCCCACCACGCTGTTGATGACAAAGTCGATGAAGGGGTGGAAGATGACCAGAATCCAAAGCACTCCAAACACATTGAAGAACATGTGGGCCAAGGCGGCGCGGCGCGCCTGCGAGTTGGCCGACATGGCCGCCAGGTTCGACGTGACGGTGGTGCCGATGTTTTCGCCCAGCACCAGCGCAATGCCTTGGTAGATGGGCAGCGCGCCGCTCGAGCAGAGGATCATGGTGATGGCCATGACTGCGGCCGACGATTGCACGCAGAACGTCAGCACTCCGCCCAGCAGGAGAAACGTCAGTGTGGTGAGAAACGAGTCGGGGTCGAACGAGGCGAAGAAGTTGAGCACCGCCTGGTTGTGCCCCAAGTCCATCTCCTGGCCCGTGATGCGCAGGGTGCCCAAACCGAGCAGCAGGAACGACAGGCCGAAGAGGAAGTCGCCGATGAACCGGTATTTCTTCATGTAGATGAGAATGATACCCATGAAGAAGGCCGGGTAGATGGCGTCGGTGATGTTGAACGACATGCCCGCGGCCATGATCCAGGCGGTGAGCGTGGTTCCGATGTTGGCACCCATGATGACCGAGATGGCCTGGGCCAACGTGAGCAGTCCGGCGTTGACAAACGAAACGGTCATCACCGTGGTGGCTGTTGACGACTGCACCGAGGCCGTTACGAACATGCCCGTGAGCAAGCCGGTGAAGCGGTTGGTGGTCATTGCTCCCAAGGCGTGGCGCAATTGCGGACCCGCCATCTTCTGCAAAGCGTCGCTCATCGACTTCATACCGAACATGAGCAGTGCGAGCGAGCCCAGAAGCTTGAATAAAACCAAAACTGACATACAAAAAAGTGTTTATTAAGAAAAGAGGTGATTGTTGACTTTAACGCTCTCCGAGGGCTGGAAAATAGCCACCAAACCCTTACCGTGCGCAAAATTAATAAAAAAATTGTGAAACAGAAACAATTTCAAGAAAAAACCTACAGCCCGTTGCATCTTCTTTCGGAGAAATTGTTTATTTTTACAAACTCAAATCATTTTGCCCCCCATCAGGAGGGGGCCGTAAACGCACACCACACCCATGGAAAAACAAAAGCTGGAAATACTCTGCAAGAACACCGGCGAGCTGCTCTACATCGACTACGGCAGCACACTGACCGACATCTACGAAATCAGCGGCGTAGAGATGGAGCACGGACCCGTCAGCGCCCACGTCAACAACAAGGTGGAAGGCATGCACTACCGCGTATATAACCCGAAGGAAGTGGAGTTTCTCGACATCACCTCCTCAAGCGGAATACGGGCCTACACGCGCAGCCTCTTCTTCGTGCTGTGCAAGGCTGCACACGACCTCTACCCCGACTGCTCGCTAGCCATCGACATCCCTGTGAGCAACGGCTACTACGTCGATATCAACCTCCACCGCCCACTCACACTCGACGACGTGGGGAGCATACGTCGGCGCATGCAGGAAATCATCAGCGCTGCCATGCCCATCCACCGACACGAAACCACCACCGAGCGAGCCATCAGCCTCTTCAGACAAGCAGGCGCTCACTCCAAGGTGAAACTGCTCGAAAGCAGCGGACGACTCTACACCACCTACTACGACATCGACGGCTACACCGACTACTACTACGGCGCGCTGCTGACCAACACCTCCGAAATCTACCTCTTCGGGCTTGAGAAATACTACGACGGGCTGCTGCTGCGCATCCCCTCGCGCGAACATCCCAACGAACTGGGCGAAATGACCCACCAGGACAAAATGTTCGGCATCTTCAAGGAGCACCACCGCTGGCAGGATATCCTCGGCATGCGCACCGTGGGCGACCTCAATCAGGCCATCGACAACGGGCTGAGCAGCCGGCTCATACAGGTGAGCGAAGCCCTGCAGGAAAAGAAGATAGCACAGATTGCCGACGAGATAGCGCGCCGAATGACCGGACCCCAGCTCAGCGGATCGGGCAGCGCACTGCGCATGGTGCTCATAGCTGGCCCCTCGAGCAGCGGCAAGACCACCACCTGCAAGCGACTCTCCATACAGCTGCTCACCAACGGCATCAAGCCCGTGCCGCTCTCGCTCGACGACTACTTCGTTGACCGCGACCTCACACCCCGCGACGCCAAGGGCGACTACGACTTCGAACACCTGCACTCGCTCAACCTGCCACTGCTCAGCCAACAGCTCAACGCGCTCTTCGCAGGCGAGGAGGTGGAGCTTCCACGCTACGACTTCCCAACAGGACGAAGCACCATGAGCGGACGCCGACTGCGACTGCACGACGACGAAATCCTCGTCGTTGAAGGCATACACGCTCTCAACCCCGAGCTCACTGCCACCATCCCCCGCGAACAGATTTTCCGCATCTACGCCTCGGCACTCACCACCATCCTGCTCGACAACCACAACTACATACCCACCACCGACAACCGCCTGCTGCGCCGCATCATACGCGACCACAAGTACCGCGCCGTCTCAGCCCGCGAAACCATACGCCGATGGCCCAGTGTGCGCGCCGGAGAGAACCGATGGATATTCCCCTTCCAGGAAAACGCCGACGCCATGTTCAACACCGCCATGCTCTTCGAGCTGGCCGTCATCAAGGCACAAGCCGAGCCGCTGCTCGAACAGGTGCCCGAAAACTGCCCCGAGCATGCCGAGGCCTACCGCCTACTGAAGTTTCTCCGCTACATCAAGCCCATCGCCGAAGCCGACATACCGCCCACCTCGCTCCTGCGCGAGTTCCTCGGCGGCTCATCGTTCAAGTACTGACGCTGGCCCAGATGGAGATGCTGAAACTCTGATGGCGGCTGGTGTTCGGTGGAATCATCGGAACGGAGAAATATGGCATGAGCGTATGTGCGCCTTTATCCTTTGGGAAAAAGATCTAATTTGGGGCAATTTGTTTACATTTTATCTCGACTGGCTTAAAAAATTCAAATTTTTTATCTATATTTGCAAAAACAACAACAAATCTTAATAACATCATGCAAAAGACCTTTCGTTTCATTGTCGTGTTTCTTGTCCTTTGGGCAAATATTCTCCCGTTGTCTTCTCAAAAAGTAACGTTTGATTTGGCCAAGGAAAAGGCAACATTGTTTTTCAACAAGTCCAATTGTGCTTACTCTGTTGAGAAGAAGGCTCCTCGTAAAACACCGCTATTAACCCTCGCCAATAATTGTGACGAGTATTATGTATTCAACGATGAAGCCAATGGTGGCTATGTCGTCATTAGTGGTGATGAACGTATGCCCGATGTTTTGGGGTATTCGCGAATGGGTCGTTTCGAACTTGATGACATGCCTTGCAATAAGAGAGCATGGCTTGAAAAATATGCAGGGCAGGTAAAATACCTCCGTTCACATCCAAACGCTAATGTTGAGAAATCAAAGATGGGTCAAAGGAAAGAAATCACACCATTGTTGGGCAATACAGCATGGCATCAAACATGGCCATATAATGCCAAATGTCCTTCTTTGATGGAAAACAGTCATTGCCCAACAGGTTGTGTGGCCACGGCAATGGCACAAATTATGTATTATTATAAATGGCCAAAACAGACTGCATGCGTTATACCAGGATATACCACGGCAACGAGTAAGATAAAAATGCCTGAAATGCCTGTTACGAAGATTGATTGGAGCAATATAATTGACCAACATCCTCGAAGTGGATGTACTGAGCAGCAAATTGATGCTGTCTCAACGTTAATGCTGCTTTGTGGCACTGCTGTAGAAATGGATTATGGTCTATTTAATAGTTCCGCCTTTACATCTTCTGCTGCTAAAGCATTCGCTAAGTATTTTGATTACGAGGCTGAAGATGAGTGGATATTCGGTTATCTTGAAGGGGACTCTTGGGAGGAAATGATTTATGGGGAATTAAGCCAAGGACGACCTGTGTTTTACAATGGAATGCCTGATGTGGATCCGGAACATGCAGAAGAGGCTGTAGGTCATGCTTTTATTGTTGATGGATATAAAGATGGTTATATACACGTTAATTGGGGATGGGGGGAAGTTACTGATGAATACTATTTCCCTGCCTATGTTGATGGCTATATTGTAGTGGAAGCATTAACGAGAATTAAACCTGTAAAGCCTGGAGAACCTAGGGAATATGCTGTTCTTGATAATGGAAAAATCACCTTCTATAACGATACCGAAAAAGACCGCCGTTCAGGTGTAGTTCTTCCTTCTCAAATGAAATGTTCTGGATATGAGGAAAAAATAACCGAATGTGTGATTGATCCTTCCTTTGCTGATTTTGAATATTGGAAATTGGACGGTTTTTTTAGTGGTTGTAAGAATTTGAGATCGATAAAAGGACTTGAATATATAAACACCTCAAAAGCAAATAGCTTAGCTGGGATGTTTAGGGGGTGCGCTTCTCTTACCAATATCAATCTCAACAATTTTGACATTTCTAATGTTTCAGATTTAAGTGGGATGTTTGAGGGGTGCTCGTCTTTGACCAGTCTTGACCTGTCCAGTCTTGATACAAAGAATGTGACGAATATGGGTGGGATGTTTAATGGGTGTTCTTCTCTGACCAGCCTTGATCTGAGCCATCTTGACACAAAGAATGTGACAAATATGGGTGGGATGTTTAAGGACTGTTCTTCTCTGAGCAGCATTAATTTCAGCCATTTTGATACAAAGAATGTAACGAACATGGGTGAAATGTTTATGCGATGTTCGTCGCTGTCAAGTCTTGACCTCAGACATTTTGAAACCTCCAACGTAACCAACATGGAATCTATGTTTGAAAAATGTCTCTCTCTTACTGGTCTTGATTTAAGCCATTTCAACACAAGTAAAGTCACGAATATGCGTTCTATGTTTGATTCGAGAATTGATGGTTCAAAACTTACAAATCTTGACATTAGTAGCTTCGATACGAGTAAGGTCACTGATATGTCTAACATGTTCAATGGGTGTAACTTCTTGACAAGCCTTAATCTTTGTAGTTTTGATACGTACAATGTCACGAGCATGGAGGGAATGTTTTACGATTGTAAATCATTAAAGGTTCTTGACCTTAGTAGTTTCGATACAAGCAACGTTACCGACATGAAATTTATGTTCTATAATTGTTGGAATGTGGAAACTATTTATGTGGGTGACGGATGGCAAATACCCGATGTCCAACCAACTGAGTTTGGATATGATGAATATTTTTTCTTAGGTTGCCAGAATTTGGTTGGCGGTGCTGGGACATGGTATAATTTTAACCGTGGGACTGTGAATTATGCCCACGCAGATGGAGGTTCCGAAAACCCAGGTTTGCTGACCTATAAAGAAAACACTAAAGTGGCACTTCCCATATCAACAATTCAAAAAAACGGGGATGTGTATAGTCTTAATGGTGTAAGGATACGCTCTGCTGCGAAAGATTTAGAAGGGCTGAAAACTGGTGTATATGTTGTGGGCGGAAAGAAGATGGTCTTGAAGTAATCAGAACTGCTCAACCTTTAAATTCCTTACGGCGGGTGTTCGGTGGAACCACCGGACGCCACGGCATACATCCAGTTTGGGTTGTTTACTACAACAACGAATTCAACCAATATGTCGAATACGAATCAAGGCATCGAAGATGCGACGAATGTTGTCGAATGCCACGATTCGAAAGGTTCGTTGGCCGACTGCGGCCATTCGCGTTGTGCCGCCGTGGTTCTATTCGGAAAATTCGGAAAAAGAAAAAACGAAAAAAAGTGTTTTTTCTTTTTCTTTTTCACTCACTTAATCGTAACTTTAAATAAATTACTCACGTTCGAAAAAGCTCAAATAAATTTGGCTTTTTGCTCACTTAATCGTAACTTTGCCACCATGAAGACGGCGATAGTTGGCGGCGGAGCGGCGGGATTCTTCTTGGCCGTGTGCCTGAAGGAGATGCGGCCCGAAATGGAAGTGACCATTTTCGAGCGGAGCCACCATGTGCTGGCCAAGGTGAAAGTGTCGGGCGGCGGACGGTGCAACTGCACCAACACGTTCGAGGGCGTGAACGACCTGTCGGCGGTCTATCCGCGCGGGCACAGGCTGATGAAACGGCTCATGAGGCAGTTCTCCCAGCGCGATGCCATGGCTTGGTTCGAGCGGCACGGCGTGAGGCTGACGGTGCAGGAGGACCACTGCGTGTTTCCGCAGTCGCAGCAGTCGCAGACCATCATCGACTGTTTGCTCGGGTCGGCGCGGCGGCTGGGTGTGAGCATCGTGACAGGCCGTCGCATCAGCCATCTGGACGAGTTGCAGGGTTTCGACTTCGTGGCCGTGACCACGGGCGGACAGCCCAAGGCCGAAGGGCTGGCTTGGCTACAGGCTGCAGGCCATGCCATTGAACAGCCCGTAGCGTCGCTGTTCTCGCTGAGCGTGGCCGACGAGTCGCTGTGCGAGCTGATGGGCACAGTGGTTGACCCCGTGCAGGTGATGATTCCCGGTACGCGTCTGCGGGCCTCGGGGGCACTGCTCGTCACCCACTGGGGCGTGAGCGGCCCGGCCATCCTGCGACTGTCGAGCTATGCCGCCCGCGAACTCAACGAGGCGGGCTACGAGGTGCCGCTCAGCATCGACTGGCTGGGAACGTCCGAACACGAAGCGCAGCTATTGGTGGGCGATCTGCGCAGCCGCTACGGACAGCGGCAGCTTGCCAATGCCCGTCCGACGGAGCTGCCGGCGCGGCTGTGGCACCATCTGCTCGCCAAGAGCATGGGCCAACAGAAAGCCCAACTCACCTGGAGCGAGCTGGGCAAGAAAGACCTGAACCGGCTGGTGAACGTGCTCTGCAACGACACTTACCGCACGAGTGGCCGCCCGGTGTTCAAGGACGAGTTTGTCACCTGCGGGGGCATTGCCCTTTCGGGCGTCAATCCCACCACATTGGAGAGCCGCCACCGCCCGGGGCTCTATTTTGCCGGCGAGGTGCTCGACATTGACGGCGTTACGGGCGGATTCAACCTGCAGGCGGCATGGACCACAGCCTACGCCGTGGCTAGGGCAATCGGGGGGGAGTTAGCCGAAGTTAGCCGAAGTTAACGAGCCTGCGGCTCGTGGAGTTAGCGGACAATACCTTACTCTAATATAGAACAGACTCTCAGCAAGCGAAGCTCAAACAAAACATGAAACTTACAAACATTCATATTCATTATGTTCAACTGGTTTGAAAACAAACGGTCGCGCCGCGATGTGGCGCTGGTGCTCTCAACGGGCGGCGCCCGCGGACTGGCTCACATAGGTGCCATCGACCAACTGACGGCCATGGGCTACAACATCCGTTCGGTGGCGGGCACGTCGATGGGCGCACTCGTTGGCGGCATGTATGCTGCCGGTCGGCTGGAGGACTTCCGCCAATGGATGCTCACCATCGACCGCAAGCGCATACTGTCGCTCATGGATTTCTCGCTCAGCATCAGCCACATTGCCAAGGGCGAGCGCATCATCGAGGCCATGAAGCAGATTGTGCCCGACGTACAAATTGAGGACTTGGCCATCCCCTACTGTGCCGTGGCCACCGATGCCGTGACGGGCTCGGAGGTGGTGTTCCGCTCGGGCAGCCTCTACGACGCCATCCGTGCCAGCATCTCGCTGCCCCTGGTGTTCAGCCCGGTGCGCCAAGACGAACGCATTCTGCTCGATGGCGGGTTGGTCAATCCGCTGCCGCTGAACCGCGTGAAGCGGAACAAAAACGACCTCTTGGTGGCCGTCAACGTGAGCGGCCACGACTACCGCGGACAGGTGGAGCTGCGGCGCGTCATCAAGGAACAGCAGAACGAGCGCTCGCGCGTGAGTGCGCTGCTGAACAAACTGATGCCGCAGGATCCGGAGCTGAACTACTACACGCTGCTGAACCGCTCCATCTCCATCATGATCAACAAAAATGCCCAGCAGAGCCTGAAACTCAGTCCGCCGGACATTCTTGTGGACATTCCCATGAACCGCTACAACACCTTCGACTTCGACAAGATGGAACGCCTCGCAGCCATCGGCCGCAACAAAACCAAACGGGCGGTGGAGAAATTTCTGGAGAAGTAACAACAAATCGAACAAGCCCCCATTCTGCCACTTGGAGCCAGAATGGGGGCTTGCTCTTCAGAAATTCCATTTGAGCTGCATTTCCAGGTCGGTCATCGACGAGTGGTCTATCTGCTGCAGACCGGTGCCGATGGCCGTTCGGTCGAAATAGTTGGTGGTGGCCAGACGGGCCGTCAGCCCCACATGTGCGCTGAGCGCCAGGTCGGCGAGCAGGGCATAGTGCAAGCCGTGGCCGAAAAAAGCGGGAAAACTGAAGCTGTAGGTCATGCCACGCTCATAGACGTAGAGGCGCGAGCTGAAATCGTCGGTGTGGAAATAGGACAGCAGGGCGTGCAGCTTGGCCTTCGTTCCGATGCTGACCTGAGCGCGCTGGCTCACCATCCATCCGCGGCTGTCGCCGCAAATGGCCACATCGCCCTGTGTGCGAAGGCTGAGCGTGGGCGAATTGTAGCCCAAGGCCAGTCGGGCGCGGTGCTCGTTGGTGGTGACGAGAGCGGTCTTGTCGTCGTTGTCGTGCTGGCGGCGGCGCAGCCTGTAGCGCGCATCCACGGTGAAGGTTTTACCCTGGAAGACCATGCTCAACAGATGGTCCCACGAGTGGGACTCGCGCGAGATGCCGTAGCGTGCCCATGGCGAGTAGGCATAGTCGGTGTAGGCAGCCAGCTGCAGCTGTCGGGTGGGATGCCAATTGAGCCCCACGTAGAGCCCGCTTTCGTTCTGCACATGTCCGCCGTCGCTGAAGCTGCGCCCATAGAGGGCATAGTATTTATAGGAGTAGAACCGCTGCACGGCCAGCAGCGAGAGTTGCTCGTTGAGCATCAGGCCCAGGCTGTTGAGAGTGGCCAGTGCGCGGCTGTCGCCCGTGGCCGTCTCGCCGCTGAAGGTGATGCGCCGGCTGGTGTATCCGTAGTCGGCGCTCACGTTCCAGAAGTTGTTGCCCTGGGCATTGTAGCGGCGGTAGAGGGTGGCGGTGTTGGGTTGGAGTGGTTTGTCCAGCCGGGTGTAAAGGGCACTGGCACCCAGATGCCATCCGTTGCGCCGGAAGCTCAGGTTGCCGCCCGCGGCCATTTGGGAAGAGTTGTTTTTCCTCTCGAGTTCGGTTTCCGTGCGGTGATAGCCAGCGGTGACAATGGTGGCAATGGCTGTGCTGTCGGAGGTGAGGGTGGCGTCTATGGGGCGGTAGGAAAGAAACAACGTCAGGTCGAGGCTCTCGGCGAGGCCCACGGTGGCAGCGGCTCCTTGCAGATAGTCGGCTGCCGAGCGCGACGAATTGGCGCGCAGCGTCTGTCGGTTGCGGCCGAGGGTTTGCAGGGTGGCCTGTTTGCCCAGCAGGAAGTCGGTGTTCATGACCAGTCCCATGCCGAAGTTGAGACGATATTGGCCTAATGCCAGCGTCTTGACGCTGCCCAGCTGGCGCAGCAGCAGGAAGTAGGCATAATGGTCGTAGCCCAGGCTGTTCTTGTTTGCAAGGAAAGGCTCGCCCGCATCCTGTGCGCCCACCAGGCCCGCCTTCACATAGTCGCCATAGCTGAATGTGTAGCGCACATCGTGGCGGTAGGGATAGCCCACGTAGCCTTCGTGGTCGCCTTTACGCTTGTAGAAAGGCACCTTCGCAGTGAGCATCAGTTTGTTTTTTCCATATTTCAGGATGTTGGCAAGGCTTGGAAAAAGACTCTTGGCGCTCTCGCCACCCACAAAGAAGAACTGACCCAGCAACTGGCGGCTCTCAGCGTCGAGGCTCTCGACCATGGCCAGTTCGCCCAGGCTCTTCAGCGGCGCATAGTGATAGAGATAGGCGCAAATGTCTTCCACCTGCTGAGAGGTGAGAAAAGGCAGTCGCTCCAAATCTTCGCGTGTGGCCAAGTTGATGTCCTTGGGGTTTTGAGCCAGTTCGCTCAGCAGCTCGTAAGCCTGTTCGAGGGATTCTTCATCCACATCGTCGAGCGCAGCCATGCGCTCGAGATAGGTTTCCCAATCGCCTTGGCTTTGGGAAAATGCAGTAAACGGGGCGAACAGAAAGAGTAGCAATGGCAGCAAGCATGAGGTGTGTGTGTTCATGGAAAAAGGTTTTTCGTTAATGCATAATGGTCAATCGTCTCGTAGCAGCAAACGGCGGGCAAACTCCCAGATGACAATGCCAGCAGCCACCGAAACGTTCATGGAGTGTTTGGTGCCAAACTGGGGAATCTCCAGACAGCCGTCGCTCATATCGACCACTTCCTGATGGACTCCCTTCACTTCGTTGCCCAACACAATGGCGTGTTTCTGGACATAGCCTTCTGAACCTTGAACCGTGGGCTTTGGCGACTGGATGTTGAGATGCTGCAGGGGGGTGGACCCTTCGGCCTGTTCCACACTATAGACATGGCAGCCCTGGCGGTGCAGCAGCTCCACGGCCTGCTGGGCCGTGGCAAAATACTGCCAACTGACGCTGTCCTCGGCTCCGAGGGCCGTCTTGTGGATTTCGGCACTCGGCGGCGTAGCCGTAATGCCGCAAAGATAAATGGTCTCAACCCGAAAGGCATCGCAAGTGCGAAACACCGACCCCACGTTGTGAAGCGACCGCACATCGTCGAGCACAACAACGAGCGGCAGCTTCTGCGACTGATGGAATTCGTCCAGCGACAGCCGGTTCATTTCTATTGTGCGCAGCTTACGCATGTTATTTTTTTCTCTGATGAAGGAATGATTGTCAATTTGTTTTCGCATTGAACGCGATGGCATACATGCGCATCTGCTTGATCATGGCCAACAAACCGTTGCTGCGGGTGGGCGAAAGGTGTTCGCGCAGTCCGATGCGGTCGATGAAATAAAGGTCGGCCTCGATGATTTCCTGTGGTGTATGGCCGCTGAACACGCGGATGAGCAGCGCCACAATGCCTTTCACGATCAAGGCATCGCTCTCGGCGGTGAAGAAGAGCAGACCCTCGCGATAGTCGGCCTGCAGCCACACGCGGCTTTGGCAACCGTCGATGAGGTTGCTTTCGGTTTTATATTTATCGTCGAGTGGCGGCTGTTCGTTTCCCAAGTCGATGAGCAACTGGTAGCGGTCCATCCAGTCGTCAAGACCACTGAACTCATCGATGATTTCGTCTTGAATTTCGTTGATTGACATAATGCTTGATGTTTATTAATAAAGTTTCGGAAGCTCCGCTTTCTAGGAGTCAGCATTGCTCCCCCTACTCTGGGGAGCAACAGAGGGGGTGGGTTGCTATGTTTCTTTTATCAGTTTGAAGAGTTTGTCGTTGGGACGCACTTTCGACGGAACGGGAATCGAAGCGCGCTGGTGCTGTTCAGCCGTGCTGACGGGAAGGCCGTCGTTGTTGTGTATTTCGTCGGCCGTGAGCCATAGGGCACCCGTCGTGGGACCCGTGATGAGCAGCCGGTCGCCCAAGTCGAAGGTGGAAGCCTCGACGGCCACCTCGGCCACGCCCAGTCGCGAGAAGTATTTGGTCACCTTGCCCACCAGCTGCTTGCGCTCGGTGGCGTTCGAGCCGTAGTTCTTGTTCCATTCGCCCAGCCGCTGCCCTTGATAGTAGCCGTCCCAGAAACCGCGGTTGAAGACAGTGGCCAACCGCTGGTCCCACTGGTTTTTCTTCTCTTCGGTGAAGGTGCCGTCCAAGACACTGCCTATGGCCTCACGATAGCAGGCCACCACGGTGTGGACGTATTCGGGGCCGCGGGCGCGACCCTCAATCTTGAACACCCTCACGCCCGCCTTCATCATCCGGTCGATGAAACGGATGGTTTTCAGGTCCTTGGGGCTCATGAGGTACTTGTTATCGACCTCTATCTCATTGCCCGTCTCGGCATCGGTCAGAATGTAGGAGCGACGGCAAATCTGAATGCACTCGCCGCGGTTGGCCGAGCGGTTGGCATCGTGCAGACTCATGTAGCACTTGCCGCTCACGGCCATGCACAACGCACCGTGGCAGAACATCTCGATGCGCACCAGCTCACCCCGCGGGCCGCGTATCTGCTGTGCTTCTATCTGATGGTAGATTTCGGCCACCTGCTCCAGTCGGAGCTCGCGCGCCAACACCACAACGTCGGCAAACTGGGCGTAGAACTTAAGCGCCTCGATGTTCGAGATGTTCAGTTGTGTGGACAGATGCACCTCCAACCCAATCTGCCGGCAGTAGGTCATCACCGCCACATCGCTGGCTATGACTGCTGTTATGCGGGATTCGAGCGCCGCATCGCATATCTGCCGCATCGTTTCCAAGTCCTCGCCGTAGATGATGGTGTTCACCGTAAGATAGGTCTTGATGCCGTGTTCGGCACAGGTCTGCGCTATTTCGTGCAGGTCACTGATGGTGAAGTGGTTGGCCGAGTGGCTGCGCATGTTCAACTGGCCGATGCCGAAATACACCGACCCGGCACCTGCATGGATGGCAGCCGCCAACGACTCGCGCGAGCCCACAGGAGCCATAATCTCAAAATCTTTTTCGCTCAGATTATTCAGATTCTCTTCATTCATGCTGCAAAGGTACCTAATAAAATGAAGAATGAAGCATGAGAACAAAAATTTTTTTCATTCTTCATGCTTCATTCTTCATTTAAATCAGTAATTTTGCCAGCGAGATGAAGAAAAGCTTTTTCGGCATGGCCATCTTGGCTTTGCTTATTGCAGCATGCGGGCGCGACAGAGCCGCAACGGATATTCAGAAAAGACCTTTCACCCACGAGGTGATGCTCAAGATTACGCCCGTGAAGAACCAAGGATCCAGTACGCTGTGCTGGGTCTATGCCATGCTAGCCACCATCGAGAGCGTACACCTCATGATGGGCGACTCGGTGAATCTCTCGCCCGACTTCATTACACGCCATACACTGAGCGAGCTGGCCGACGACTACTACATGAAAGGCTCGGCCGCACGTCCCTCGCTGCGCGGCATGGCCCCCATGCTGCTCAGCCGTTTGCAGCGTTATGGCATTTTGACCTACGACACCTACCACTCTACCGACGAGACCAACTACAATGTGCTGCTGCGCAAACTCACCAAGACGGTCGATGCGGCGCGGGCGCGACAGGATGGACTTGAGGAATGCCGTCAGCGGGTGGATGGGCTGCTTGACGAGACCATCCGGCCTGTGCCCCGCTTCCAGTTTATGTTTGGTGCCGAATACACCACCCAGGAGTTTGCCCATAGTGTTTGCCGCAAGGACGAATACGAAGCCTTGACCAGTTTCACCCACCATCCCTTCGGTGAGCGTTTCGAACTGGAAGTGCCCGACAACCGCGACAAAGACCTGTTCACGAACGTCCCCATCGATTCACTCCAGCAACGGGTGGTCGATGCTCTGCACAATGGCCATGCCGTCTGCTGGGAGGGCGACATCAGCGAACCTGGCTTCAGCTTCATTCGCGGGGTGGCCGAAATCGAAGGGGCTCCAGCATCTGCCGCCAGTGTTCAGAAACTGCGCCAGCGCATGTTCGAACGGTTTCAGACCACCGACGACCACTGCATGTCCATCATTGGCATTGCGCATGACGCCAAGGGACAGAAATACTTCGTTTGCAAAAACTCCTGGGGGACCAACAATCCCTACGGAGGACTGATGTACATGTCGTTCGACTATTTTGCACTGAAAACCATTTGTGTGGTGGCGAAGAACATTGAACCATGAACACAGGACTCTCTTCTGCACACTCAACGGGCAAAGGTCAATGGAATAACGAAAAAACAGGGAAAGATGATCGAACAAGACTACATACTGCGCCTGCTGCGCGAGTTCTTCGAGGCTTTGGAGCTGCTGCTCCAAAACAAGAAGAGTGTGGAAATAAAAATAGAAAAGTTACAACAACTCTACGACCAATACGTTGGCTCCTCTGAATTCTATCACACCGCCTCGATGGACCAAGTGATGAATTCCTTCGAAATATTTCCACCCGAGCAACGCTTGCACCGAATGGAAATGCTGGCCGAACTTTACTATGTCGATGCAGACTGGCATACAGGCCCTTCACGCGACGAGCTCATGCACCGCTCGCTAGCGTTGTTTCGATTCGTTGACCGCCACAGCAAAACCTACTCCTTCGACCGTCTGAACAAAATATCGCGCATAGAAAAAAGCCTCGCAAACGGAATCCCGTAACGGCTCTCATAGGCTTAACAACGGCCTTCAGAACCTTTTTGCAACACGCCTGAGCCTAAAAATAACCATACCCGAAAAAAAACACCACGGTATTCCGTGATTTCCTTCTTTTTAAGTGCTTTTTTATTTTTTCGCTTGACATTTATTCTTGTTTTTTTGCTACCTTTGCGCTGCTGAGAACAACCGATAACAACAACTGTCTGGCATTTTTATGGAGAATACACGATTATCCCCCGACCCAGCAATCTCGCCCAAGGACCAACCATCCGAAAGAGAGATTGACATCCTTGAAGCCATGGCCGAAGGATACACCTCGAAGGAGATAGCAGAGAAGCTGTTCATCTCGGAAAACACTGTTGAGGCTCACAGAAAAAGCCTCTTCTACAAACTAGGAGCCCGTAATGTTGCTAATTTAATCTACAAAGCAATTGAGAAGGGATATATTAAGATTAAAAACAAATAGAACTTGTTTGACAAAAAAATGATGAGTTTGCCATACCTGAAAATCAAATTCATCGCAAGGGGGTGCCGAGTGAGGCATCCCCGCTTTTTTTTTTTGAGTTGAAAAAAATCCATCCCTGCTTTTGGTGAATCAACAGGATTTGCTTATTTTTGTGCCTCAAACCATCAAAGAGTACGCTTATCCAACCTTGTAAGAACATGGCAGAACAACCTCTCGTCAGTATTGTGGTGCCCGTATATAACGGGCGAAAGTATCTTGAACAGTGCATAGCGTCCATTCGCGCCCAGCAATGCCCAGACTGGGAGCTGCTGCTCATCGACGACGGCAGCACCGACGGCTCCCGCGAACTCTGCGACAGCTATGCCGCCGACACACGCATCCACAGTTTCCACCAGCCCAACAGCGGTGCGGCCGCGGCACGCAATCACGGCATCGCACAGGCTCGTGGCTCATGGATTTGTTTCGCCGATTGCGATGACTGGATGGAACCTGCCATGCTGGACTCCATGTTGGCGGCTGCCCGGCAGAACGATGCCCAGGTGGCGGTGTGCGGCTACGTGGCCGAATACGCCCACCACAGCAAGCAAGTGGCGTGTTGCCAGCAGCCCACAGTGCTCCAGGCGAGCGAGGCGTCCCAAATGCTGCTCGAGGGCAAGATAGGCAGCTACATGTGGACTTTTCTGTTCAAAAGGGAAATGGTCTGCGAGCCCGTTTTCAACCTGAAAGTCTATGAGGACCACGCCACCCTGTTCAAGTGGGTGGCTCATGCCCAGCGCGTGGTGCTCATGCCGCAAACGTTCTACCACTATCGGCAGCTGGACAACAGCCTGCTCCATGCCAGTGGCCGAAAAGCCAGCCGCGACTTCTTCTTGGCTGCCAAGGAGCGCTATCAGTACATTGAGCGGCGGCGGCTCTTTCCGGGCTGGGAAGCCAAAAACCGCAGCCTCTATCTGGCCAGTTGCATCAAATACACCAAGGACTTGGCGCGCATGGACAACTATGGCCCCGAACAACGGCAGATGATAGAGGAGGCGAGAGACGAGCTGCGACGTTTCATGCCCGTCGGCAGCAGCGAACTGAGCCGAAAGAACTACATTCGGTTGCGGATGCTCATGAAAAATGTTGACCTCTACGTGCGCCTGTTGCGGTTGTCGTCAGTGTTTTCGCTTGGAAACCGAAGAAAAAAAACTTTTTAGGCTTGTTGTGCCCCCGCAATCAGATGATGTGGCGGAACAAATAGTCGAAATAATCGAACGAGTCGGAACTGAGCGGCTTGTTGGCATCCATGATCCAGCAGAGAGGTGTGTTGCGATACATCGAAGCCACCAATGTGAAGGTGCTCGGGGCTCCCATCAAGTAGTCGCAACGTGAAAGCAGACACAAGTCTTCGCCGGGATTGCCCTGCGGAAAGACCACCTCGCAGGCGCAGGGCCCGTTGTCTGCAGGAGCGGTAAGAGCCAAACGCAGTTTCTCGGTGTCCAGTTCGGGGTCGTTTCCACAAACATACACACTGACGCGCTTGCCGCTATGCATGGCCAGAAACTGACGGATGTACGCGAGATACTGCTCGTCGGAATAAAAGTAGCGCCCACCTTGCCAAGTGCGGTAGTCGCCACGACGGATGTGTACTCCCAGCAGTATGTCGCTCTCGGGCTGCTGGGCCAGCAAGGCATCGACTGTTTGCTTCACTTCGTCTTTGAATTCAAACAGACGGATTATCTCTTGTTTGTACTTCAGAAAAAGGTCGAACCAGTGGACGCACCATCCTTCAGCCAATACGTGGCGACGGGTGAGCATCACTTGTTCTTGCGGCGTGGTGTCCTCGTTGATGTCGTTGAACTGCACCACAGGCATCAGCCCCAGCTTGGCCGCATACTTGGCAAACAAATAGGTGGCGAAGTGATGGTGGGGCGTGTCGCAGATGCGGAAGTACTGATATTTGTAGGCAAAGCGCATGGACATGGTCTTTCTGCCATGTTCCCTGCCCCAGGCGTAAAGGTGCCCATACTGCAGGATGTTGTTGCACATGCGTCCCTTGTCGCGTACGTAAATCATGAGTAGTGGGTGTTAGATGTTGTGCGAAGGTTGGGCTTTTCTTTTCCGAAGTTCCTCCACACTGCTTACGATGTCCAGGCGTCCGGTCGCTTCGTCGTACCGCAGGTTGTATTCCTCACGTGTGCGCTTCCATCGGTTGTGGGTCCACAGCCAGTATTGCGGTGCTTGGCGAATGCTCTGCTCCAACAGGCGGAAATAGATGTCGGTGACTTCGAACTCTTTCAATTTCTTTGGCTCCAGCGTCATGATTCTCATGTCCGCCTCATAGTAGCCTCTACGGATTCGCTTCATGTCAATATAGACGGGCACGTGGTTGTACTTGCGGACGATTCTCTCAGTGCCGGTGAGCACGGGCGTGTCGTGGTTGAGAAACTGGCACCAGTGGTGGATGTTGTTCCAGAAAGGCACCTGGTCGCAAATATAGCCAATCATCATGAGCTTTCCCTGGCTTTTGTACTCCCAGATACGCCTCATGGTTTCGGCCATGGGAATGCAGCCTGACCCCATGCGCTGCCGCAGATAGAGGAACAGCCGGTCGAAGGTTTTGTTTTCCAGCGGATGATAGATTTGTCCATAGCATCTCTCGTTGCTGGGAAACCACAGTGGCAGCGAAGTAATCCACTCCCAGTTGCAGTAGTGGCCCACATACAACGCCACCGAGCGGTTCTCGGCAAACAGCCGATGAATGGCGTCGGTGTTGGTGAACACCAGGTGGCGCATTAGGCTTTCGGGACTGATGCTGATGAGCTTGATGCTCTCAACCGCATAGTCGCAGAACCAATGATAAAACTTGCGCTCAATGTCGTTGAGCTCGTCTTGTGACTTTTCGGGAAACGAATCGCGCAAGTTTTTGGCCACCAGCCTGCGCCTGTAGCCAACCAGCCTATACACTATCAGGTAGAAAAAGTCGGACAGCGCATAGAGCACCCTGAAGGGCAAGAGCGAAATCAGGTAGGCAAGGGCGAATATGATGTAATAAAGAATGTTCACGTGGGCAAAGATAGCACTTTTTTTTCATCCGGCCAAGCTGGCCTCCTTGATTTGTTTGGAATTGTCGAGCTGACGGGTGTTTTTGTCCTCCTGCCCGTCATTGCAGGCCTTCTGCTCATACTTTTTGGCAAGGAAGATGAACTGGTAGTAGCCTTCGAGCGTCGCCTTGATGAATCCGGGAGTGCCGTCGAGAATGGCTCCTTTGAGGATGTAGGTCTTGAAAAAACGGAAGAAGGGACGCCAAACGAAAGCGAAGGCACCATAGTGCTTGTGCTGCTTGCGAGAGAGCTCGTTGTAGGTGTATTGGTTGGTCTTGCTGACGATGTTGGCCACAGAGTCGTTGGCCAAGTGCTCAAAAGCCAACTGCTTCTGGCTGGCGGGAATCTTCTCCACCCTGCCCGCCACTTCGGGCGAACAGTGGATCACGGGCGGCCAGTGGGTGGCCTCGCGGCGGAAGAAACGCAGAATGTGGTCAGGATAGTGGCAGCGCATGAACCGGCCCATGAAATAGTTCTTGCGCGGGATGTAGAGTCCGTCGGGGCAGTCGGCCTGGCGGATGCGCTGGTAAAGATAGTCGTGCAGCTCGGGAGTGACAATCTCGTCGGCATCCACCACCAGCACCCACTCGCAGCTGGCTTCGTGGATGGCGTATTCGCGCGCAGGCTCAACAATGTTGTAGTTTCTGCGCTCGAAGGTCACTATGCGGCACCCGTGGCGCCAGGCAATGTCTAGAGTGCTGTCGGTGCTCTCCATGTCGCAAACCAGCACTTCGTCGAAACTGCTCACCGCCTGCAGCACCCTGTCCAGATGTTGCTCGGCATTGTAGGTGTTGATGACTACCGATATTTTATTCTCTTTGTTCATGCTTTTGGAGGTTCAGCCCTGCAAAAATAGGAAAAAAGGCCGAACAATCCAAATGTGATGTTTATTATTTTGTTTTCTTCCCCGTTTTCCCAAAAAAATGTGTTACCTTTGTCCGACATTCCAAACATTCTTTTGCCATGTTCAAATCTGTCATAGCACAATTTAAGCAGGTTTTATCCAAACCTTTTTTCAGCGACAAGCGCACGTTGCTGGCTCTGTGGCTGTTGCTGCCTGTCATAGCGGCAGTTATGAAATTGCACAGCTGCAACAACTTCCTCATCTTCAGGGGGGTGTTCTGGCATGCTCTGGACGGCACTTCGCTCTTCGCGCAATATCCCGACGAATATTTCGACTGCAACCACTATGGCCCTTTCTTCTCGCTGGTCATAGCCCCCTTTGCTGTCAGCCCTCTGTTTGTGGGACTGCTGCTGTGGCTGGTGGCGCTGGCCATGTTTCTCTATGTGGCCGTCACCCGGAGTCAGTTCACCCGCCATCAGCAAATTTTCATCCTCTGGTTCTGTGCCCACGAACTGCTCACGGCCCTCTACATGCAGCAGTTCAACATCGCCATTGCCGCCATCATTGTGCTCACCTTCTGCTGCATAGAGAAAGAGAAGGACTTTTGGGCCGCGTTCTTCATCATGCTGGGCACGTTTGTCAAACTCTACGGCATTGTGGGGCTGGCCTTCTTCTTCTTCTCCAAGCACAATGGCCGCTTCATTGGCTCGCTGCTGTTCTGGGCGATGGTCATGTTCGTGGCGCCCATGGTGTTCCATGGTCCCGACTATATCTTGGGACAGTATCACGAATGGTACACCTGCCTGCTGGACAAGAACGGCGAAAACACCGAGTCCATCGCCCAGAACATTTCGCTCCTGGGCATGGTCCATCGCATCTCAGGCCAGTGGTTCAGCGACCTGTGGCTCATCGTGCCAGGACTGTTGCTCTTTGCGCTGCCCTATCTGCGCTTTTCGCAATATAAGCACAAGCCATTCCGCCAGACGCTCTTGGCCTCGGTGCTCATGTTCGTGGTGCTGTTCAGCACGGGCAGCGAGTCGAGCGGCTACATCATTCCTTTCGTGGGCATTGTCGTTTGGTTCACCGCCGCCCCGTGGAAACGCACGGGCTGGGACGTGGCCCTGCTGGTACTGGCCTTCGTGCTCTCCAGCCTTTCGCCCAGCGACCTCTTTCCCGCCTACCTGCGCAAAGAATGGGTGCAGCCCTACGCGCTGAAGGCATTGCCCGTGACCCTCATCTGGCTGAAACTCTGCTACGAGATGATGACGAGAACATATGAAGAAACAAAAAGAGAAGCAGGAGTGCAGTAAAAAAAATGATAAACAAACAAACCTTTGGCGAGATGATTCGCTTCGGAATCGTGGGCACCACGGCCGCAGCCATCCACTATTCCATCTATTGGGTGCTACAGCATTGGATCAATGTCAATGTGGCCTATACCATTGGCTATGTGCTCAGTTTCCTGGTCAACTATTACCTCTCTGCCCACTTCACCTTCCATGAAAAAGCCTCAGCCCGCAATGGCGTGGGATTCGGAGCAGCCCATCTGTTCAACTATCTGCTGCACATGGTGCTGTTCAACTTCTTCCTATGGATAGGGCTCAGCCGCGAACTGGCACCCATTGCCGTGCTCGCCATTGCCGTGCCCACCAATTTCATACTGGTACGGTTTGTATTCAAACACTTCAAGCGCAAATGAAACAAACACTCACCGTCGGCTTCGATGCCAAGCGCATTGTCAGCAATGCCACTGGTCTGGGCAGCTATGGCCGCACACTTGTCAACGACTTGGCCACCCTCGTCGCTCCCGTGCAGTGGCGGCTCTATGCCCCCAGCGTGGGGCGCGACGACCTTCGCAGTCAGGTCATCGCCCGGCCCAACCTTTCGTTTGTCTATCCGCGCAGCGCCACCTGGGGCAAGGCCCTCTGGCGTTCGCACGGCATTGTGACCGATTTGCAGCGCGACGGTGTGCAGGTGTTCCACGGCCTGTCGGGCGAGCTGCCCGTGGGCATCAGCAGCAGTGGGGTGAAGAGCGTGGTCACCATCCACGACCTCATCTTCCTGCGCCATCCCGAATACTACCACTGGCTCGACACCCGCATCTACGCCTGGAAATTCCGCCAAACGCTGCGCGAGGCCGACCGCATCGTGGCCATCTCGGAGTGTACCAAGCGCGACATTGTGGAATTGGGCCACATTGACCCCAATCGCGTCGAGGTCATTTACCAGAGCTGTGCCACCCGCTTTGGCGGACAACCCTCAGCAGCCCAGTGCGCACAGCTGAGCAACCACTATCGACTGCCTCACCGTTACGTCCTCAGCGTGGGCACACTCGAAGAGCGCAAGAACATGCTGCTAGCCGTCAAAGCACTGCCGCTGCTGCCTCCCGATGTCCACTTGGTCTGCGTGGGGCGCACCACGCCCTACACCGCCCGAATGGTGAAATATGCCGAGGCCAACCAGCTCACGCCCCGACTGCATCTGCTCCACGGTGTCCCCGACCAGCACCTACCTGCACTCTACGCCCAGGCCGATGCCTTTGTCTATCCATCGCGCTACGAAGGCTTCGGCATCCCCATCATCGAGGCCATCCGCCAAGGGTTGCCTGTCGTGGCATGCACCGGCTCGTGTCTGGAGGAGGCCGGAGGCCCTCACAGCCTCTACGTTTCGCCCGACGACCCAATGGCGCTCGCCCACGCCCTTTCGCAGATGCTCCGCGGGGCAGAAGGGCGCCAGCAGCGTATTGACCTCAGCCGCGACTACATCCGCCGCTTCGACGGCAACGACGCTGCCAACAAGTTCATGCAACTGTACCAGCAACTATGTCAGCCAACAACGGAAAATGAGACTCGCAACGATGGGGAATTTAGCTGGAAATGAGTATTTTTGAAACAATTCAAGCCAACAATAACCACAAAACAATGGAGAATATGAAGAATTTCAGCAAACACATGATTGCAGCAGCCCTGGCATTGACCACCGTGGCACTGCTGGGTTCGTGCATGGACGGAGTGAAGAAAAACGGCAATACAGCCGAAGTTGTGGGCATCAGCGATGCACTGACGGGCAACGCCAACGAGCGCGAAGGCGGCCACTTCGCAGCCGATGCGCGGCAAATAGCAGTGACCATCGACGACAGCGGCCTGACGAAAACCACCGTCATGGTGGGCGACGGAGAATTCGACTACTACCAATACGACAATGCCGCCGTGGGAACCGTTACCGTGACGCTCTCCGACCTGCCCACCACGGTGGAGGAGCTGAAACAGCTGCAACTGCCCAACGGCATGGAAGACCTGCACGACACACCCTACTTGGCACCTGCCCTGATGGCCGCTGCCGTCAGCCAGCACTTCACCAACAAAGACGAGTGCAAACGCATGATCAACTACATCGGCAAAAAATACAAGGACATCAGCGTGGGAGCTGCCGACTTCTATGCTTCAGAGTGGAGCCAACTGGGCCAGTACAACGAGAAGTACATGCAGGCCGTGCGTTCCTATTTCGACGGAGCCACACAGGCCAACGGCTACACGCCAACGAAGCCCGTCACCATGCGCATGGAACTGAACAAATACAGCTACACCGCCGACAAGAACTGCATCCAGCTGTGGATCAAGTCGTCGCAGAAAAGCTCTAAGCAGGAGTTCAAAATCTGGATGCTCGACCAAGACGGCAACGGACGCTACGACTACTTCTACCCCACGGGCTTCGCCACACTGGCCCACGGACTGGGAGAATATTAAGAGCTCCCCCGGCCCCCTCCAACATCCCCCAAAGGAAATGGCCCCCTCCAACCTCCCCCTGGGGGGAGGCTTAGGAAATGCAACTTTTAAAAACGAAAACGATGAAAGCCTTCCCGTGCGGAAGGCTTTCATCGTTTTTTTATATTGCATTGGAGTTTCTGATTCCAATCAAATAATGTACAGAAGTTTGAGTTGTATTCTCCGACAACGAATTTAGCCAATGTATCGAATCATATCAATGCATCGAAGATGCGACGAATGCTGCCGAATGCAGCGATTCGAAAGATTCGTTGGCCGCCTTGCGGCCATTCGCCTTGAGCCGCCATGTTGCAATTCGAGAAAATCGTTATTCAAGTTTCGCTATCGCTCAACTTTTTGGAGTTCAAGGAGTTCATGGAGTTCAAGGAGTTGCAAGACAATAGCTTCGTGCCGTGTTTCCCCAAAAACAGAAGGACTCAGAGCAAAGACTAATGTCTTGCAACTCCTTGCAACTCCTTGCAACTCCTTGTTTACTTAACATGCGAAAGTTGAGTTCGTTATATTCGTTGTAGTAGAGACATCACAGTGTGGCATCTCTACTCCTGAACTCCAGTACTTCCTCAGTAAAATAGTGTAACTCCAAAGCCTCCCCCCAGGGGGAGGTTGGAGGGGGCCATTCCCATTGCGGGAGGTTGGAGGGAACCTCCTTCTAGTCCTGAATCAGACACTCGCCTGTCATGTCGGCGGGCTGCTCCAGTCCCATGATGTGGAGGATGCTGGGAGCCACGTCGGCCAGACGACCGTCGCGCACGGTAGCCGAGTTGTTGTTGGTCACGTAGATGAAGGGCACGGGGTTCAGCGAGTGGGCCGTGTTGGGTGTGCCGTCGGGATTGATGGCATTGTCGGCATTGCCGTGGTCGGCAATGATGATGGCCTCATAGTCGTTTTTCTTGGCGGCCTCAATGACCTCGCGCACACAGTTGTCAACAGCCCATACGGCTTTGGCAATGGCGTTATACACACCCGTATGACCCACCATGTCGCCGTTGGCGAAGTTCACCACGATGAAGTCGTACTCCTGCGTGTTGATGGCCCCGACGAGCTTGTCCTTCACCTCATAGGCCGACATTTCGGGCTTCAGGTCGTAGGTGGCCACCTTCGGACTGGCCACCAGAATGCGGTCCTCGCCCTCGAAGGGAGCCTCGCGACCGCCATTGAAGAAGAACGTCACGTGGGCATACTTCTCGGTTTCGGCCGTGTGCAGTTGTTTCTTTCCCTGACGGCTCAGGTATTCGCCCAGAGTGTCCTCTACGTTCTCCTTCGGGAACAGAATGTGAACACCCGTGAACTTGGCGTCGTAGGGAGTCATGCAGTAATATTGCAGTCCGGGAATGGTCTTCATGCCAGCGTCGGGCATGTCCTCCTGGGTCAGCGCGATGGTCAGCTCCTTGGCGCGGTCGTTGCGGAAGTTGATGAAGATGACCACATCGCCCTCCTCAATGATGCCGTTGACCGAGGCGTTGTGGATGGGCTTGATGAACTCGTCGGTGACACCCTCGTCGTACGACTCCTGCATGGCCTTCACCATGTCGGTGGCTTGCTTGCCTTGTCCGGCCACCACCAGGTCGTAAGCCTCCTTGACGCGCTCCCAGCGCTTGTCGCGGT
>DFFM01000026.1:89053-99883 GCA_002369515.1 Prevotella sp. UBA3776
TGTCGCGGTCCATGGCGTAGAAGCGTCCCACGATGCTGGCAATGTGGGCGTCGTTCTGACGGCAAACCTGCTCAACCTGCTCGATGAATCCCTTGCCGCTCTTGGGGTCGGTGTCGCGACCGTCCATGAAGCAGTGGACGAACGTCTGGTCCTTCAGCCCGTAGGCCTTGCCCACCTCGATGAGCTTGAACAGATGGTCGAGGCTCGAGTGTACGCCACCGTCGCTGGTCAGTCCCATCAGGTGCAGTTTCTTGCCCTTCTCCTTGGCGTAGGTGTAGGCGGCCTTCACCTGCGGGTTTTCCATGATTGAGCCGTCCTTGCAGGCACGGTTGATTTTCACCAAGTCCTGATAGACAATGCGTCCGGCACCGATGTTGAGGTGACCCACCTCAGAGTTGCCCATTTGCCCGTCGGGCAGACCAACGTCCTCACCCGAAGCTTGTAGCTGTGCGTGGGCACTCACTGCATTCAAATAGTCAAGATAAGGGGTGGGTGTGTTGAAGATTACATCACCTTTTCCGTGTTTTCCGATGCCCCAACCGTCGAGGATCATCAGCAGAGCTTTTTTTGCCATAATCGTAAATACCTATTTTTGTTGTTGTTGTCAATGTCAAATCTTTGCATACGCATGTAAGCGTGTGCAAAGTTACTGCTTTTTGGTGGAATGAACAAATATGTTAGTATAAAAGCGGTTAAAAAAGCAAGTGCCAACCGCTACGCTGGCGTATGGTGGGGGCATAGCAGCTGAGGCGGTCAGCACTTACAGAAATGCAATATTGGTAGCGCAAAGATAGTTTGTTTTGACCATCAGTGCAACAGCCTCAACCCGATTGACACAGCCCATCGTTGTTTTCTGCCTCTTTGTCAGCAAGTTACGTTTTGTCCTCCTGCTGTTTTGACACAGTCAGACATTGGTTTTTCTGTGTTTTTTCGTGTTTTCTGAAAAGCTCAGAGCGCAAAGTCCCTATGAATTGAATGTGCGATGACTTGATAATGCAAAAAAATCTCCCGACGCTGCGTGAACAACGTCGGGAGTTTTTTAGCAGCGTCGGAAATCGTTTTCCGCTGCCTCCACCGAACGCCCTGTGAAATGTGTCTTGCCTACTCGCTGTAAACGATAACATTCACACTCATCTTAGAGCTTTCCAACTTCGTTGTCAGACACCAGTAGTACATGTATCCAAAAGCAAAACCCATAATCTCAGGTTCTGGCACATACAAGTCGAGAACATAGCCTCCGCCCTTTCTACGCAACTCCATTCTCTCTACTTGATAGAAACTTTCTGGAACATAGTGCTGCCCGACAATTAGCGTTTGATTGCTGAAGTCGATTGCTGGAAGTGGATTATTCCCTGTGTAAAGAGCCTTCAGCTCATCGGTGCTGTTAATGACGTGGCAAAGGCTTTGCTTGCTCTTTCCAACAAAGAACCCCTCTGATACCATGCCAGACTTTGGCAGTTCTGCATTGAAGAACTCGGCAACATCATTTCCCAAACTCCTATCGGGAACTATCACAACCCTATCATTCTCACTATAGTTCTCACTGCTGTCACTGCTGCAACTTGCAAGTGCCATTCCTAACATGGACATCATGCAAAATAAAACTTTTCCTTTCATAATCATCTTTTTTTGAATTGGTTAATTTTTTAACAGATATAACCAGCAATAATCTGCAGGCTATCAATGACCGTTCCGTTTGTTTATGACTTTTTGGATGTATTCTTCAGTTCCTATTGAATGCTGCAATACATATTACCCATGAGAGAATTTTTACAAGGTAATCCAGCCGTAGAACATCCAGTTGTCCCAGATGAGTTGTATTTGATAGCCGCCGCAACGGGGAACATTCTCTTTTTCATCTTTCGTTTACGTTTTGTTATTTATATTTATGGCACAAAAATAAAAAACAAAGAACGAAACACCAAATTTTTTGAGTACACTTTATAACCCCCTGTCATAGGATTGGACATAAAAGACTGAATTAAAAGGACTTACAAAAAGTACACTTTGTAAACCCATACGGCTAAATGGAGAAGATATTGCCATTAAGGGTGACAGCTCCTTCTTGCTGAAAGATTTTTTTGTTGATATTCCTCTTGATATTGTTGACACGCTGTTTGCTTACACCCAGTAGTGATGCCAGCTCGCCTTGGGTGAACTGGAGCCTGATGAGCAGAGCTGCTATCATTTCTTGGTCTGTCAAGGGTGGCTCAGAACTGGCAAGCTTTTTATATAGTAAAGGCAATTCCCTCTCTGCCAAAGAAAGCAAATCAACCCATTGTGCCCTTGACGGCTTACTTGTTTTGCTTGCCTGCTCATGCAATTCGGTTATGACGGGACTATTGAGCATTGTCTGTTCAAGCGTCCACTGCTCTGCCATTCCATAATTTCCTCTCAGCAGCGACAGTTTTTCTCTCAGTGTTTCCATTTCTTTTTCTTTCTGTAGGCAGAACTGCTGAGCGTCTGACTGAAACAAAGCAAGGTCTTGCTGTGCTTGATTGAAGCGCAACAGCAACTTTGAATATTCTGCATTGGCGGCCATCTGTTCGTTTTGGCTTGCCTGTTTCTGGTGACGGATAAAGCGAGCAACCGCAAATGACAACAACAGAACCAAAATGGCAATGAGAACAATGGCATTCTTATAGGCCCAAGCCTCCCGCTTTTTCTCCATGGCTTTGCGCTCCGCTCGTGAATAATTAAAAGAAGCTTGCATACGCTGATAATAGTCGGTTGACAGTTCTTTATAGCATGAATCGTTCAGTTCCCTTGAAAGCAGTGCATACTTGGCGGCAGAGTCGGGCATATTTTTGCACTGATAGTAATGGCTTAGGCCAAGATATCCAGTTTCAAGGTTGTTGGTTATTCCCGCTTCTTTTATTTCTTTTCTGAAATAATAAGCTGCTGAATCAAATTGACCTGTTTGCAAAAAGAAATCGCCTTTTAAATAATAGAAAGACTTGTTTTTAAGTTTTAAGTTCCCCGAAGAATCGAAGAATCCGGAATTCTTTTCATATTCATAGATATATTTCCTTGCCTCGTCAAATCTTTTTCTTTCAATGAGTAAATCCAATATTGGGCCTGTTGATTGGGCTTTTTGGCGCATCAGACCATATTTTGCATACTGGCTGATAATATGCTCACGTAAGGCAAGTTCATCGTCTTTTTTGCCAATCAGGTTATAGATATTGCATTTTTTCCCCATGTTGCTGAGAAGCATCATGGTGTCTTCTGACTGCAACGCGCATCTATGGATGATTTCATTTTCGGCCAGAGCTTCGTCAAAGGCATGTTGATTCATCATAATTTGCATAATCTGCCCGTGAATGCGGCTCAGCCGCTTGTAGTCGCAGTCGCTGGCGGTGGTGTCGGCCTGTTCCAGCGACTTGTAGAACAGGTCGAGTGCCTGCGGGCTCTCGCCCGCCGTCTCGTGGGCGCAGCCCAGCAGGTAGTAGGCGCGCATGCGCTGGTGGGCGTCGCCGTGGCGGCTGAAAAAGTCGGCCAGGCGGCGGGTGCTGTCTATGCTGAGCGTGTCGTATTGGCTGTTGCGCTGTTCGTAGTTGGCGAGCATCGTTTCCATGCGCTGGCGTTCTGAGGGTGAAACGCAGGCGGACAGCACCAGCAGGGGCAGGGCTGCTATCAGCGCGAGACGCAGGAGGGGGGCGGTGTAGAGTTGACGGTTGACGGTGAACTGTTTCCGGTTAACGGTTGACCGCTTATGTAGGTGGATGGTGCGGAATGTTTCTTTCATGGCGGTTGTTTGATAGAATAAATGAATGACCAGGGTTGCAGTACTGCTTGCAAAGGTAAGCAAAAACGGGAAACAGACCAAAATTCTCTAGCCTGTTTTATTCATACAAATGGCAGAATAGCGCTCCGCGCCTTTCAAAAACAAATAAAAACCAAAACGGACAAAGAAAAACAGGTTTTAATTTGTAGAAACTCTTGTTTTTTGTAGGTTTTTATTTGTTTTTATTGGTTTTTGAAAAGACGCGTAGCGTATGCTTTTCACCCGAAGAAACAAAGCAGGCCTTGAGACTACGAATGTATCGTCGGGAGATATTTTTCCATTACCGTGAGTTATGAAAAGAACGTCGTCCGATAATGACGTTGCGATCTGCCTAAGGAAGCGGAGCCATGGGCTCTTGGGGGTCTATGCACCGCAGGTTGGTTTGCAACTGCTCCACCGAACTTGCTCCCACGAGCACCGAGGTGACACCCTGCTGCTTGAGAATCCACTGCAGGGCCATCTGTGCAAGCGACTGCCCACGCTTTGCGGCGATGGCGTTGAGCTGCTGCAGCTGGGCAAGGAGTTGTGGAGTGAGCATGTCGGACCGCAGAAATTTGCCTTTGCTCATGCGCGAACCTTCCGGGATGCCATTGAGGTAGCGGTTGGTGAGCAGTCCCTGTGCCAGGGGCGAGAAGGCGATGAAGCCCACTCCACGTTCGCGGCATAAATCGATGATGCCGCTGTCGGCGGGCTCGCGGTTGAGCAGATTGAACTTGCCCTGATAGATGAGCAGAGGCACGTCGCGCTCACGGAGGTACTTCTCAGCTTTTTGGAGTGGCTCCAGCGGCCAGTTGCTGATGCCAACATAGAGAGCCTTGCCTGCACGTACGATATCGACCAATGCCTGCAATGTCTCCTCAATGGGCGTTTCGGGGTCGAAGCGATGGCTGTAGAACAAATCCACATAGTCGAGGTGCATGCGGCGGAGGCTTTGGTCGATACTGGCCATGAGGTATTTGCGCGAGCCCCAGTCGCCGTAGGGCCCTGGCCACATGTCGTAGCCAGCCTTGGTGGAGATGAACAGTTCGTCGCGGTAGGGACGGAAGTCATCGTCGATGAGTCGGCCCATGGTTTCCTCGGCACTGCCATAGACAGGGCCATAGTTGTTGGCCAGGTCGAAGTGGGTGATGCCGTGGTCGAAGGCGTAATGTGTGATGGCGCGGGCGCGTTCGTAGGGGTCGTAACTGCCGAAGTTATGCCAGAATCCCAGCGATATTTTCGGGAGCATCACGCCACTGCGCCCACAGCGGGCATACATTTGGGCTGCCTGGTCGTAGCGGCTTTCGGCAGCCAGATAAGTCTTTTTTAGTTCCATGGTAAGCTGAATTTACTTGTCTTTGTCTTTCTCTATCAGCTGCAGCAGTTTCTCCACTGCCAGTTCTTCGGGAATGTTCTTTTCTACGCATTCCTTCCTGCGGTAGAGCGAAATCTTCCCACGGGCGGCACCCACATAGCCATAGTCGGCATCGGCCATCTCGCCGGGACCGTTGACGATGCAACCCATGATGCCTATTTTCAGCCCTTGCAGGTGGGCGGTGGCCGCCTTGATGCGGGCTATGGTGGTGCGCAGGTCGTAGAGGGTGCGTCCGCATCCGGGACACGAGATGTACTCGGTCTTAACAAACTTGATGCGGGCAGCCTGGAGGATGTCGTCGGCCAGACGGACGAGCCTGTCCTGGTCAAAGTGGCTGTCGCAGATGGTCAGCTGGTGGGCTTTCTGGTCGATGAAGAGGGCTCCCACAGCCATGGCGGCCTTCAGCTGGAGCAGTTCCCAGCGTGGCTCGTCGATGTTCAGAAAGACGGTGTCGTCGGCTATCGTTGCCTCGGCCTGTTTTCTCAGCCGCGCACACTCTTCGATGCTCTCCACCAGCTGGCGGGCCACAGGAATCTCGGCTTCGGGCTCTTCGCTCAAGCTCACACGGATGGTGTCGCCAATGCCCTCGGTGAGCAAGGCACCAATGCCCACGGCACTCTTGATGCGTCCGTCCTCGCCTTCGCCGGCCTCGGTCACACCCAAGTGCAGCGGATAGTGCATGTCTTCGGCATCCATGGCCGCTACGAGCAATCTGACCGAGCGCACCATCACCACGGTGTTGCTGGCCTTGATGCTGATGACCACATTGTCGAACTGCTCGCGCTGGCAGATGCGCAGAAACTCCATGCAGCTCTCGACGATTCCTTCGGGTGTGTCGCCGTAGCGCGACATGATGCGGTCGGAGAGCGAACCATGGTTCACACCGATGCGGATGGCCGTGTGGTGTTGGCGACAAATGCGCAGGAAGGGCACAAAGCGCTCCTCAATCTTCAGCAATTCGGCGGCATACTGCTCGTCGGTGTATTCCAACTGTCGGAACGTGCGCGCCGGATCGACATAGTTGCCCGGATTGATGCGCACCTTCTCGGCATAGAGTGCGGCCACGTCGGCCACGTTGGGGTTGAAGTGAACATCGGCGGCCAGCGGCACATCGACGCCTTGGGCGCGCAGTTCACTGCTGATGTTCTTCAGGTTTTCGGCTTCTCGCAATCCTTGCGTGGTGAGCCTCACCAGTTCGCCACCGGCCTCCACGATGCGCTGCGTCTGCTCCACGCAGGCCTGGGTGTCGTTGGTATTGGTGGTGGTCATCGACTGCACACGGATGGGGTTGTCGCCACCCATGAGCAGACGGCCGATGCGCACCACACTGGACTTTCGCCGCTGATAATTGCCGTCTCCTCTGTCTGAGAGGCCCGATGTGGGATGGTCAGTTGGTTTTGTATTCATAGTCCTTGATGTCGGCCAAGTCCTGGTTGGCTTTTTCTATCTTCTTGCTCAGGCTGTTCTTGTATTTTGCCAGTTTTTCAGACATTTCCTTGTTCGAGAGCGACATGATCTGCACGGCCAGAATGGCAGCATTCATGGCACCGTTCACACCCACCGTAGCCACGGGTATGCCCGGCGGCATCTGGACGATGCTCAGCAAGGCGTCCAATCCGTCGAGCATGCCTTTGATGGGAACGCCGATGACGGGCAGCGTGGTGTTGGCGGCTATCACACCCGGAAGGGCGGCAGCCATGCCCGCGCCGGCAATGATTACCTGTATGCCGCGGTCTTTGGCCTCCTTGGCGAATGTTTCCACAGCCTCGGGTGTGCGGTGGGCCGAAAGTGCATTCACTTCGAAAGGTATCTGCATGTCGTTGAGAAACTTAAATGCTTTTTCCATGATGGGCAGGTCGCTGGTGCTGCCCATGATAATGCTAACTAAAGGTTTCATATCTTTTTGTTTACAGTTTACAGTTGACGGTTGACAGTTGAAATGCCCCTCTCTCATCCCCCCTAAAGGGGGAAGCCCTGCGAGTTGCCCATCTCTCCCCCTTCAGGGGGAGTCGGAGGGGGCTTTCTCCCCCTCTTTTACCCCTGACTCAGATGATGGCCACGTAGGCTGTGACGAGACCCAGCAAAAAGCCGACCGTCACCTGCCGCAAGGTGTGCTGGCGCAAAATCATGCGGCTGCTGCCCAACAGTCCGGCCACAAAAAAGATGAGACACAGCCACCACACAGGATTGAACATGAAAATGAAGGAAAAGGCGATGACGGCCCCTGCCACACCACCAATGGCGGCTGTATGGGTGGAGATTTTCCACCAGATGTTGATGATGGCGCAGAGCACCTGTATGAGCAATGCGGCCACCAGTATGCGGCCCATGAAACCGGGCAGATGGACAGCGCGCATCACATAGTAGCACGTGGCGTAGCACACAATCGATATGACGTAGGGAATCATGCGTCGCTCGCGCACACCCAGCTCCAACTGCGACCAGCCTTGATACTTGCGATAATAGTGAATGATGAGCGTGGGCAACAGGATGGTGAACAGATACACCAACATCACCACTTGCAGTTTGAACGCCCACGGCAACAAACTCAAGTAGCTGAAGATGAACAATATCAGCATGCCCACCAGTGGCAGGTAGAACGGGGTGAACAACATGCTGATCACCCTGGCAGCAATTATCAAATCTCGTGCGCCCATGTTTTTAGCATATTTCTAGTCTTTCTACTCCTTCCTCAGCCTGGCCACCGGAATGCCCAGCTGCTCGCGGTATTTCGAGATGGTGCGCCGCGCAATGGGGAATCCGCGCTTGGTGAGCGCCTCTTTCAGCGCATCGTCGTTCAGCGGGTGGCGCTTGTCCTCGCCGTCCACCACCTCTTGCAGTGCAGCCTTTATTTTGCGCGTTGACAGTTCCTCGCCATTCTCCGTGCGGTAGCCGTCGCTGAAGAAGTGGCGCAGTTTGAAAGTGCCCCATCGCGTCTGTGCATATTTCATGTTGCTCACACGCGAAATGGTGGAGATGTCCAGCCCTGTGCGGTCGGCCACGTCCTTGAGAATCATCGGGCGCAGGTCGCTCTCGTCGCCATCCTGGAAATACTTGCGCTGAATGTCTATGATGGCCTTCATCGTCACGTAGAGCGTGTGGCGGCGTTGCTTCACGGCCTCGATGAAACCCTGTGCGCGCTCCACCTTCTCCTTGGCATATACCAGAGCCTCTTTCTCGCTGCGCGTGAGGTTTTCGCGCTTTTCGCCGCGCTCCTCGCGCTTCTTGAACTGTGTTATCAGGTCAACGAACGATTCGCTCACCAGCAGTTCGGGCACACGGCCGTTGCTCACGGTGAACGTCACCGTTCCGTCGTCGGCCGTATCAACGATGAAGTCGGGCGTAATCTGCTGTATGTTGCGCCCTTCAGTCTCGCCGAGCGAGGCTCCGGGCTTGGGATTCAGCTTGAGCAGCTCTGCCTGCACCTCGCCCATGAAATGCTCCGAGAGCCCCATCTGCTGGGCAATGCGCCCCCAGCGCTTGTTGATGAAGTCGTCGTAGTGGTCTTGCAGCACATCGCGCGCCGCTCCCCTCACCTCTGTCCACCGCTTGCGGTCCATCTGCAGCAGCAAACACTCCTGCAACGAACGCGCACCGATGCCAGCCGGGTCGAAGTCCTGCAGCACGGCGAGCACTTCTTCTATCTCTGCTTTCTCGGCGTCAATGTTATGATAGATGGCCAGCTCGTCGGCAATGGTGTCGAGGTCTTTGCGCAGCAGTCCGTCGCTGTCGAGCGAACCGATGAGGTATTCCAGAATCTCCTGTTGCTTGTCTGTGAGTTCCTGTTCGCCCATCTGTTCTTTCAGCCGGTCGTAGAACGACACAGGGTCGCCCCAAGTCATCTCCTCGTAGTCGGCACCATTGTTCATGTAGTCCATGCCCACAGACCTCACTTCGGGCATGTCGTCGTCGCCACCGATGCGCTGAAGCGCGTCGTCCAGTGCCGACTCGCGCTCCTCGCGCTCCGTGCGCTCCTCGAACGAATCGTTCTCGCCCTGTGCCGTTTTGTCGTCAGCGCCAGCGTCACCGTTGCCATCTGTATCGTCAGCTGCCAAACGGTAGTCGCCGTCACTGTCGCCTGGGGCTGGCTCCAGCGCCGGATTGTCGTCAATCTCTGTCTGTACGCTCTGCTCCAGTTCGGTCAGCGGCATTTCCAGCATTCTGATGAGCATCACCTGCTGTTGCGTCAGTTTCTGCTGCTGGACGAGTTTCTGCGTTTGCTGTTGAACAAGTTTCTGTGCCATAGCGGTGCAAATATAGACAAAAATCTTGAATTACGCGTCAGAAGAATCAATAATTTGCGTTTTTGCCCGCCGATTCAGAACAAAGGGAATAATTCAGGCTAGAGAATTTCGCCGCAACTTCGGGAAATAAAAAAATAATGATTATCCGCAATCGTACCAACAAATACGTTGTTATAATAATATTATTTAAGTTTCGGGAGTTCTTAACTCGCCATTTTACATTGATATAATTCACAGATATGGGCAAGCTCATCAGATTCATTAACCAGTGCATCAAGGACTTCTTCATCATCGATGGAGAACACCTTGGTGATGGCAGCAACGAATTCAAGAATCGCCAGCCAGATTCTTTCACTGATAGTCAGTTCGTGGCTGTCCTGATTGGCCTGTCTGAAGAGTTCGCCTATGGTCTCGTAGTCCATGAAACGTTTCACGGCAGAGAGTATGTCGTACTGGAGAGCCACGAGGGTTGTGCTGGCTATCTGCGCAGCAAAGTTGGCAGACTGGCACTTGCCAAGGCCGAGCAGTCCCTTGCTCTCCTTGAAGATGACCTCCTGGGACCAGCGTCTGGAATAAATCCTGTATGCCTCGAAGAATCCCAGCGAGAGGTCTGTCGCGAGCAGTCCGTTCCATGGGCCTCGTTTGCTGCGACGGATGAAGAACAGGCGGACATGGGTGTCTGCGAACACGACATCTGCACAGATGTACCAGCACTTGAGCTTGCGGCTGTACTTCTTCTCGCCCCGTTTGTTCAGCTTCTTAATAATGGCAGGAGCGGTGAGGTCTTTGCGTTCAAAGCGATACTTGGTCTTACCTTCTTCCCCGACCTTTATCATGCCGATGTAGTCGCATCTGATATGACGGGAGCGGATGAAGCGTACTATCTTGGCGCAGGTAAACCAGCTGTCTGCCAGCACGTAACGGAAATGAATCTTGTGCTTGATGGCTCTGCGGATCATCTCAATGGCGAGGTCAATCTTGCTCATAGAATACTCATCAAGACGCCTCTGTATGGCAGTGTTCTCATCCCGTTCTGTGGTGTATCTTCTGGAGAGTTCCTTCTCACTCATGCCGTAATTACCCTTCCTGCCTTTTTCTCCGAGGATGGCAAAGTCGAGGAGCATCTGGCTGATCCCGTCGGTAATGCCCAGAAAGAGAGCCTTGAAGCCAAGAATGCTACGGTGCTCAAGATGAGAGTGGACACGTCCGATATTCTCCATACGCCGACCAGTCTTGGGGAAGTCCGTGTCATCAATCATCAAGCAGGTGTCCGTAAACTTATGGTCACTGCGGACAATAACCTTCGTCCAAAGCTGGCTGGCAATATGGTACATCAGCTTGCGCCAGTCGGTGCGCCCATCGTTGAGGAACTCATAGAACACATCTTTGCGACAACCAAGCTTGCCGCCTAACGGTGAATCATAGATATTAAAAGGATTGCGAAT
>DFFM01000003.1:0-5875 GCA_002369515.1 Prevotella sp. UBA3776
TGCGAAAGTTGAGTAAACCGTAAACCATAAACTGTAAACTGTAAACAAAAAAATGCCCATTACCATCATTGCCGCCGTGGCGCGCAACCGTGCCATAGGTTTCCAGAACAAGTTGCTCTACTGGTTGCCCAACGACCTGAAACGATTCAAGCAACTCACCACCGGCCACACCATCATCATGGGGCGACACACCTTCGAGTCGCTGCCCAAGGGCGCACTGCCCAACCGCCGCAACGTGGTGCTCAGCCGCCGGACAGCCGTTTTTCCCGGCTGCGAACGGTTCGCCACACTCAGCGAGGCGTTGGCCAGCTGTTCGCCCGACGAAGAGGTTTACATCATTGGCGGAGCCTCCGTCTATCGGCAGGCACTGCCAATGGCCGATCGCCTCTGTCTCACAGAAATTGACGACACACCGGCAGAAGCCGACGCCTTTTTCCCGCCCTACGACCACTGGCAGCTGCTCAGCGCCGAACACCACCTGCCCGACGAGCGCCACGCTTTCGCCTACACCTTCGCCGATTACGTGAGAAGTGAGCGTGTAAACTGTAAACCGTAAACCGTTCAAGTTTCGCTATCGCTCAACTTTTTGGAGTTCAAGGAGTTCATGGAGTTCAAGGAGTTGCAAGACAATAGCTTCGTGCCGTGTTTCCCCAAAAACAGAAGGACTCAGAGCAAAGACTAATGTCTTGAAACTCCTTGTAACTCCTTGCAACTCCTTGTTTACTTAACATGCGAAAGTTGAGTAAACCGTAAACAAAAACCGTAAATTTGGTTGAATAATCAGTGAATTATTTATGCGACGCAGAACAATTGCTCAGTATCTTTGCACCAGTCAAACAAACAAAACAAAACAAAAGCAATGATGACAAGCAAAATCGCATTAGGAACCTGGGCCTGGGGCGCAGGAGCATTCGGTGGCGACACCGTGTTTGGAAGTAAAACAGACGTCGATAACCTCAAGCCCGTATTCGATGCAGCCATGAAGGCCGGACTGAACCTTTGGGACACAGCAACGGCCTACGGCATGGGCGAGTCAGAACGCATTCTCGGCATGCTTGCCAAGGCATTCGACCGTGAGGACGTGCAGATCTCCACTAAGTTCACCCCACAGATTGCCGAGGTGTTTGAAAATTCAGTCGAAAAGATGGCCAACGCCTCCATCGAGCGCATGGGTTGCGACTACATCGACGTTTACTGGATTCACAACCCCATGGACGTGGAGCGATGGACGCCAGGACTGATTCCCCTGTTGCAAAGCGGACGGGTGAAGCGCGTGGGGGTGTCCAACCACAACATCGCAGAAATCAAGCGCGCCAACGAGATTCTGGGCGAGGCTGGTTTCAAGGTGAGCGCCGTGCAAAACCACTTCTCGCTGCTCTACCGCTCGTCCGAGAAAGGCGGTGTGCTCGATTACTGCCACGAGCAGGGCATCGAGTTCTGGGCCTACATGGTGTTGGAGCAGGGAGCACTCTCGGGGAAATACAACAAGGAGAACCCTCTGCCCCCTGAGAGCGACCGCGGCAAAAAGTACAACCCCGTGCTGCCACAGCTCGAGGCGCTCACCAACGAAATGACCGCCATCGGCAAGAAATACGGAGCATCGTGCTCGCAGGTGGGCATCGCATGGGCCATCGCCAAGCACACCATGCCAATCATCGGCGCCACCAAGGAGCGCCACGTCGTCGAGGCAGCCCAAGCCACCAAGATCCAACTGACGGCCGAAGAGGTGGCCCGCCTCGAGCAGTTGGCCGACGCCACCGGCATCGACACCCGCGGCGGTTGGGAACACTCCATGGAGTAATCAGGAAGCTCCGCTTTCTGGGAGTTAGCGGAAGTTAGCTGTAGTTAACGAGCCTTCGGCTCGTGAAGTTAACAGGAGTTAGCGGGAGTTAGCGGACGTTACTTCTCCATTCGACAAGCTATTGTCCGTTAACTCCACGAGCCGCAGGCTCGTTAACTTCCGATAACTCCTGATAACTCCCAACATGCGAAACTTTAATAATTCACAAAAAAAGATGATAAAACGAATCCTTTTCACCCTCCTCTCGTTATGCATGGTGCATTGTGCGCCATGCATTGCCCAAGGCGCAATCGACGTACACAGCCACATAATCACACCCGAGTTTCTCACCTCGTTGGAACAAGAGGACAGGCTGCTCGACGAAGGGTTCCCCCTGCCCAAGTACGATGTCGCGGCACATCTGCGTTGGATGGACCAGGCCGGCGTCCAGACCTCCGTCCTCACCTTGGCGGCGCCACAACCCCACCGCAGCGCCATACGCCAATGCAACGAGACGGCGGCGCGCATCAAGCGCGACCACCCCGGGCGATTCCTGTTTTGCGCCGCCCTGCCCCTGCCCGATGTCGAGGCAGCCCTCAGCGAGGCCATCTACGCCCTCGACACATTGAAGGCCGACGGCATCAAGCTTGCCACCAACGCCGACGGACACTATCTGGGCGCACCCGAGCTCGACACCCTCTTTGCCCTGCTGAACGAGCGCCGCGCCCTGGTCATCCTCCACCCCCACCGCCCTGAGCCCGTCAACAGACAGACCATGCGGCAGACGCCCCTCGCCATGCAGGAATACCTCTCCGAGACCACCCGCGCCGTGACCAACATGATCAGTCGCAACGTCCTGGCCCGCTACAACCACCTGAAGGTCGTCGTGCCCCATTGTGGAGCCTATCTCCCCCTGGCCATCCCGCGAATGAAATCGTTGACACCCGTGATGCAGCACAACAACATGGTGGGTCAGATTGACTATACAGCCAACCTCGCAACCCTCTACTACGACCTCGCAGGAGCCCACTCGCCCGAAACCATCCGCATGCTGCTCACCATCACCACCCCCGACCACCTGCTCTACGGCTCCGACTACCCCTACGTCGCCCCAAACGTGCTCACGCAGAGCCTCCAGCGCATGCGCCACTATCTGGACTCCGAAGAAGACCTTGCCCCCTATAGGGAAATGATCCTGTTCAAAAATGCAGAAAGACTATTCCAGCTATCGCGAAAGCCATAGGAAATGACAAAAGAGACTTCTCAAAAAATGGATATATAGCCACAGCCCACCCTCACTTTGAGTGACGGTGGGCTGTACTGCATTGTTCTCAACCCAGCCCCGTCATGGCGACGAGGGCCTGCAGAATGGTGATGACGGTTGACATCTTTTTCAACATAGTAGCGATAGTTATTTGGATGGAATCTTAAAATAATCGAGCAATGATTTGTACTGGTCTTGGGCGGTGAGGCAGGTGTCGGTCAGGAAACCGTTAACATGTCCCCATTCATGGAGCCCGCGGTAATAGAACAGTTTGAGTTCATCGGTAATGATAAAAGGCACGATGCCGTTGGCCAGACACTCCTTAAACATAAGGAGACGCCCCACACGCCCGTTGCCGTCCTGAAAGGGATGAATCTGCTCAAAGCGTACATGGAAATCGAGAATATGTTCCAGCACCTTTCTCTTGCAATGGTTATAATCGCTGATAAGTTTTTTCATCTCGCGATGTACTTCCTGGGGAGGGCAGGTTTCTATGCCGCTCACTTCGTTTGGCAGGCGTTTGTAGTCGCCAACTGCAAACCATTCTTTCTGGCTGTCCGATGTACCTGTCTTTAGCAGCAGATGGAGTTGTTTAATAAGACTTTCCGATAAAGGTTCCTCTGCATGGTCGATGATATAGTCAAGGCATCGGAAGTGATTCACCGTTTCAACGATATCATCCACTTTAACAATCCCGTCGCTAATGCCGATGGTGTTCGTCTCAAAGATATAGCGCGTCTGGTCATGTGTCAGGCGGCTCCCTTCGATATGATTGGAGTTATAGGTCAAGTCAATCTGCGTACGATGATAGATGCCTCCTTTCAGGCGTGAGGCCTTTTGCTCCCGCAGCATAGTCAGCAGGGGCGACACTTTTTTCCGGACAGTCTTACGTTGCGGCAGAACGGCATCGGCAGGAATGTTCCACGTTTTACCTGTGAGGAACGCCCCTTCAATCTTTCCGCTCGCACAATAGTTGCGGGCGGTACGTTCTGATATGCCGTATTTCTCGGCAAACTGCATCACTGATATATATTCCATCTTTTCTATCGGCAAGCTTTTAGCTTATTTTCCGCTACAAATATACCACATTTTGCCGATATCGGCAAGAAATCGGTCTATATTCCTTTATTCTGCCAACATTTTAGTTATTATTGATGCCAGCAGGATGGTGATAATGGTTCTTGCCTTGCAAGCGACCAAAAGTAGAGTGTGCTTGTTTATTCAATATTTAGTGCTTTCTTGATGAGCGTTTCCAGTTCTTCGGCATCGGTGGAGGTAGAGAGGATGGTGCCGTCGCGGTCGATGAGGTACATGGCGCCGCCGGCATTGTCGGCTCCGTTCTTGCGCCACACACCGTTCTCGTCGTTCAGTTCCAACAGGCTCGTCCACGGGTAGCCGTCCTTCCGCGCTGCATTTTCCATGTCTTCTCGCTTGCGTTCGCGGGCTATGGCTACGACTGTAAATCCTTTGTCCTTGTACTTCTCATAGACGGGAATCATGGCCTTGCTGTGCCGACGACAGGGACCGCACCACGATGCCCAGAGGTCGATAAGTGCCACCTTGCCTTTCGTGAGCGTGGAGATAGGCACGAGATGGCCGTCGGTGTTGCGCACCGTGTAGTCGGTGTAGGGCTTGCCCGGCTGCAGGCGGTAGGCCGCTTCGGCGGTGGCAATCTGCTCGTGGATGGGGTGGCCGGGATAGTAATTGGCGAGTTTGTCGTGATAGAGCGTCAGGTAAGGCTCAAACTGCGACTTGTCGAAGTTCGCATAGTTGTCAGCACGTTTGAGCACCTGGATGGCATCGCACACGTCGTAAAGTGTCCAAAGCATGGGGCACTCTGCGTCGTAGGCGAAGCGGAAGGGTACCAAGCCGGCGGTGATGCTGTCGCGCCGCTGTTTCAGCTGCAAACCTAATGTTGTATATTGTTCACTCTCGTTTCGCATATAGTGGTCTACGACCTGACGGACAGAGTCAACGTATGCCTTTGGCAGGCTGTCCACATTCATGGCCCGTACCTTGGCTATGGTGGAAATGAAGTCCGCCTTGTAGAACTCCGCCATGCGGTCAGGGTTCTCCAACTTATTGTCGATTTCCTCAACGGGGTTCCAGAAGCGCACGTCCTCAATGCTGTCCTTCACCGCATGCTTGCGCCCTTCCTCGCCGCTGCTGACGATACGCACCCGCTTGTCTTCATACATCGTGACGTTCACGTTGCAGTTCTCGGCCAAGAACTCGCCTTGGAACCAGTTGCCCGTCTCTTGTTGCTTCAGAAAGAACACCACATAGAGCCTTGGGAAGTCGGTCTCGATGTCGTAGGTGAAGTGCCCGTCCTTGGCTTTTACATGAAAGCGCGGCTCGTCCACCACACGCAGGTCAGTCCCAGCCTCGCAGATGATGACTTCATCGCCCCACGCGTCGGTTTCCAGTGTTCCTTCGACGTGGCATTTTACTTGCGCCTGTCCCGCCACTGCGATAAGGGCGAGCAGGATGGTGATGATGGTTTTCTTGTTCATGTTAATTTAAATTTATTTGTTATCGTGGAAAATCTCTTCGAGTTTCGCTTTCAGTTCATCAATGCTGTTCGGCACGGCGATGATGGTGCCGTCGCGGTCGATGAGGAATAGGGCCATGTTTTGAGTGCCATGCTTACGGAACACACCAAACTCGTCGTCAAGGTCAACGAGGCAGGGCCAAGGGAAAGCGTGACGCTCGACGGCCTTTCGCATGGCATCGGTGGACTTGAATTCGTGGGCAAGGCTGAACACGTTCAGCCCACGATTGCGGTACTCGTTGTAGATGGGGATGATGTCGCAGGCGTCGCGGATGCAGGG
>DFFM01000003.1:5943-28563 GCA_002369515.1 Prevotella sp. UBA3776
CACCATGAGGCCCAGCAGATGACGAGCGTCAACTTGTCCTTGTAGTAGTCGGAGGCACGGACTTGCTGCCCGTCCATCGTGCGCACGTCGTAGTCGTTGTACTTTCGCCCGCAAATCTGATAGCCCACGGCCTCTTGCTCAGCGATTCGCTGATGCACGGGGTGACCAGGATAGAGCGTGGTGTATTGGCTGTGGTAGATGTCGAGCATAGCGGCAAGGCCCGAGTCGTTGAAGTGAAACCCTTTGAGCCGTTCGCCGAGTTCTAGGAGGAAACCGAGCATCGGATGGGTCTTATAGTAGTCGAGCGTCCATTGATGATATTCGTTTTCCAATGCCTTCATCGCCGTTTCATCGTTCTCGTCCAGTGTCTCATAGGCTGTCATGAACTTCGCCTCAGCTTCTTGTTCCATAGCGTGCCATGCTTGGTATTCCTTGCCTGTGGATTGGATGTCAAACTTATCGCCGTCAAGACGGACAGTGACAGTTGCACCGTCCTCAACAAAGAACGCCTCACTTCGGCTTGTCATCCCTTTCTCCATCACCTCACCGAAGTCCACGATGTGCCAGCGTTCTATCTGCGCATCCTCCACGTCGCACTCAAAGCGTCCGTCCTTCAACGCAAGGCGCAGTGTACTGTTCTTCGGGTCTTCACCTTCGCGGTATATCCTCAGTTCTACAGGCGTTGTCCCTTCAGCTACTGAGCCTACAACATGGCATTTCACTTGCCCCTGTCCCGCAGCCTCACTCCTAACCCCTCTCCAAGGGGCGAAGGGAACTATGAGAACAAGCATGATGGTGATGATGGTTAGTTTCTTGTTCATTTCGTTCTATTTCAATACATTATTTATTTTATACACGCCATTTTTGCTAAATTATTCTGCTGCTAGGCTTAAAAAAATATAATCTTATCAAGCCTCCCCTACGGGGGAAGATAGTTGACGGTTTACAGAAAGGCGAAAAGTGTAAACTATCAACTGTAAACCGTAAACCGAAAAAACCCTACGGGGCGCTTGGAGGATGGTGCAAAAAAAACTCGTCCGTTCGCTTGGCCGTGTGTTTGAAAATTCGTACCTTTGCGGCGGCTTACAGAATGTAGGCTAAGGGGTGCCCGAGTGTTCGGGCTGAGATTATACCCTCTGACCTGATCCGGACAATGCCGGCGTAGGGATTCCACAGTTTTTTTCTCTCCCCTTCATTTTGTTCATTATTATAATAATAAGGTATGAAGAAAAGTGCATTCACACTGCTGGCACTGGCCTGCGCTATGGCGGCCAGTGCTGAGCGCATCGACACAACCAAGACTTATCAGCTGCAGGAGGTGCAGGTGGCGGCCACACGCGCTACGAAGAAAACGCCCGTGGCCTTCACCAACATGTCGCAGGAGCAGATAAGGCGCATCAACCACGGACAGGACGTGCCGTTCCTGCTCTCGCTCACGCCCAGCGTGACGATGACCAGCGACGCGGGCAACGGCATCGGATACACGTCGCTGCGCATCAGGGGCACCGACCCCAGCCGCATCAACATAACGGCCAACGGCATCCCGATGAACGACGCGGAGAGCGCACAGGTGTTCTGGGTGAACACGGGCGACCTGGCGTCGAGCATGCAGTCCATGCAGATACAGCGCGGCGTGGGCACCTCGACCAACGGCGCCGGCGCTTTCGGCGCCACGCTGAACATGCAGACCGAGAACATCGGCGCGCAACCCTTCGTGGGGCTCGACCTGTCGGGGGGCTCCTACTACTCGCACAAGGAGACGCTGCGCTTCGGCACGGGGTTGATGGGCGGACACTGGGGCATTCAGGGACGTCTGTCGAACATCGGGTCGAAGGGCTATCTGGACCGCGCATCGACCAAACTGAACTCCTACTTCCTGCAGGCGGGATACTTCAGCGACAACACGGCCCTGAAGCTCATCACCTTCAACAGCACCGAACAGACCTACCACGCATGGAACTACACGTCGAAGTATGAGCAGGAGCTCTACGGACGCACCTACAACTCGTGTGGCGAATACTGGGACGAGCAGGGCAACCCCCACTACTACAAGGACCAGACCGACAACTACCATCAGCAGAACTATCAGCTGATTCTGAACCAGGTGATAAGCGGCAACCTGAACCTCAACGTCGCCCTGCACTACACCAAGGGCACTGGCTACTACAACGAGTACAAGACCAAGCGGACGCTCTTCGAATACGACCTGGACAACGGGCTAACCTGGGCCAAGAGCGACCTGGTGCGCCAAAAGAAGATGGAGAACGACTTCTACGGCACCGTGGCCTCGCTCAACTTCAACAACCACAACGGTCTGCAGGCCACGCTCGGCGGCGGATGGAACAAATTTGACGGCGACCACTTCGGACTCGTCACCTGGGTGAAGAAACCTGTTGACGAGCTCAGCCCCAACCACAAATACTACGACAACAACACCAAGAAGACCGACACCAACATCTACGGAAAACTGACCTACGACTTCGTGCCGGGGCTCAACGGATATCTGGACCTGCAGTACCGCCACATCGGCGTGAAGATGGTGGGGCCCACCGACGAAATAAACTGGGACGAGAGCAAGCGCATTGTTTATGACATGAACGAGTCGTTCGATTTCTTCAACCCCAAATTCGGACTGAACTACGACATCACCGACCGACACAAGGTGTATGCTTCGTATGCCATCGCCCACAAGGAGCCAACGCGCAACAACTTCGAAAACAACATCAACGCCCAACTGGAGATGCCCAAGGCCGAACGGCTGAACGACCTGGAGTCGGGCTACAAGTATCAGAGCACGGTGTTCTCCGCCGGAGCCAACATCTACTGGATGGACTACAAGGACCAGTTCGTGCTGACGGGCGAGATAGACAAGATTGGCGAGGCCATCACCCGAAACCTGCCCGACAGCTACCGGCTGGGCGTAGAGCTGGAGGCCGCCCTGAAACCGGTGGATTGGTTCCGCTGGGACGTGAACGCCACATGGTCGCGCAACCGCGTGAAAAACATTACCGTGATGCTGGCGGACAAGAGCGTGGCCAACCTGGGCGACCAGCCGCTGGCTTTCTCGCCCGAATGGATTGCCAACAACATCTTCACCTTCAGCTACAAGGGATTCACGGCAAGCGTGGCTACGCAGTATGTCAGCGACCAGTACATGACCAACACGGGATTCAAGAGCTACATTGACACGGAAAGCAACAAGGAGGTGGGCATGATGCTCGAAGGCCACTGCGCTACGAACATCGACCTGAGCTACCGTTTCGCCCTCAAGAGCCTGGGGCTGAAGGAGGCCACGGTGGGCATGACCATGTACAACGTGTTCAGCGCCAAGTTCGACAACAACGGCTGGGCCGCCCCCTCCTACACCCTGGGCGCACAGGGACAGGTAGTGGCCGTGGCCGACGGCCCGTGGAACGCCGGCTTCGCCCCCTCGGCTCCGTTCAACATGATGGCCCACCTGTCACTGAACTTCTGAGAAAACGGAGAACATAAAACTCACAGGCAATGGAATATCTCTCAGCCCACTGGCTTGACATAACGACCACGGTGCTCGGCATTCTCTACATCTGGCTGGAGTACCGAGCCCACATCGCCCTATGGGTGGTGGGCATCATCATGCCCGCCATGGACATCTACCTCTATTGGAGCCATGGCCTCTACGGCGATGCGGGCATGGCCGTCTATTACACCCTGGCAGCCATCTACGGCTACGCCGTGTGGAAATTTGGAAAGAAAAAGAACCAGGCCGAGGGCATGCAACTGCCCATCACGCATTTTCCACGGCGGCTCGTGGTGCCTACTGCCGTGTGCTTTCTGGCAGCCTGGGCGCTCACCTACTATGTGCTCGTCACGTGGACCAACTCTACGGTGCCCGTGCTCGACTCGTTCACCAACGCCCTGTCGTTCGTCGGATTGTGGGCCTTGGCCCGCAAGTACGTCGAACAGTGGGCTTTCTGGATTGTGGTGGATGCGGTGTCGGCCATCCTTTACGTGCAAAAGGGCATTCCCTTCAAAGCCGGGCTCTACAGCCTGTACGTGGTCATTGCCGTCCTGGGCTGGCGCAAGTGGAAAATGATGAGCAAATCCCAACCTGTATGAACCATTATCCTCTGATAGACAGCAGATACAAGCCCGAAGCAGTGATTTTGGCCGACGGCGACTACCCTACACACCCCACTCCGCTGGACGTGCTCCGCAGGGCGCACTACCTGTGCTGCTGCGACGGAGCCGCCCGGCAACTGGCAGCCCGCGGCCTGCAGCCCGACGCCATCGTGGGCGACGGCGACTCCATCGGCGAAGAACTCAGGCAGCGGTTTGCCGACCGGCTGCACATTGTAGGCGAACAGCAGGACAACGACCTGACCAAGGCCACCCGCCACTGCATGGCGCAGGGCTACCGCAGCATGGCCTATCTGGGGGCTACGGGCAAACGCGAAGACCACACGCTGGGCAACATCAGCCTCATGGCCCGCTATGCGTCGGAAATGCAGCTCGACGTGGCCATGCTCACCGACCATGGTTACTTTGTGCCCATCGAGGGCTGTGCCCTGCTTGAGACTTTCTGCGGCCAGCAGGTGAGCATCTTCAACCTGAGTTGCACCCGTATAGAGGCCGAAGGACTCAAATGGGACACGTACGCCTATCAGCAGTGGTGGCAAGGCACACTGAACGAGGCCACAGGACAAAGCGTAATGCTGCGTGGAGACGGGAATTTAATGGTTTTCCGTACTTACAACTGCAAATAGACGTTAAAAAACATGGATTTCGGAAACAAAAACAACCAAAATCATTGCTGATTTCAAAATTATGTGTACTTTTGTGCAGCGAAGGTAAGTGTATCACTTACATTTACCTCTGCTCGCGAGAGTAGTTTTTTTCATAAAGTTAATTTAGTTTAATTAAAGTCTCGGCGCTGTATCTGTGAAGATGTGGCGCTTTTTTTATGCCCGCAAGCATTGAAATGTCATTTGTTTTCATTATCTTTGCAGCTGAAAAGATACTGACAACGAAGAAAACCACAATGGAAATAGTATTGCTCATACTGCTCATTGCCATCATCGTGATGCTCGCGCTCATTGCCAAGTCCATTGGCAACCAGATGCGCGCGAACAAGCAGCAAATGGCGCTCAAGGCCGAACAAAAGGCTGCTGAGGAATCGGAACGGGCCAGGAAAGCGCAAGAGCAAGCCCAACAGGAAGCACTCAAGGCGCAGCTGCCCACCGACGGCAACGCCGACAAGGGCGAACAGGGCGAAGAGCAGGTGGCCACACGCCAGTTGGTCATCGACACGCTCTGCAAGATGAACTGCACCCCACGTGTGCAGGAGAACACGGGCATAGCCTTCAACTTCCAGGGGGGCAACTTCGTCATCGACGCCGAGGACGGGTGCAAGTTCATCATCGTTTACTACCCTTTCTGGTACACTTTCCGACCTGACGACATCGAAATGTTGGCGGCATGCCAAAAAGCCGTCAGCCGAGCCAACCACAAATACAACTGTACGACGCTCTACTCCATCTACAAGGACGAAAACGCCGTGGCACTGCACACCAAGCGGCAAATGCTGTTCATCAAGGAAATCCCTGCGCTGGAGCAGTATCTGCCCAGCATGCTGGCCGACTTCTTCAGGTCGGCCCACGAGGTGGCCGCCGAAATGGACAAGGTGAAGGAGCTGGAAGAAACGGGGTCTCACTAGACTCGCCGCGTCACACGCCAGACAAGGACACACGCCGCAGCCAAACCGCAACAACCGCCGCCACTCGACCGCAACACCGAAAGCCCTCGGGGCTTTCTTTTTTTATACTCAATCACAACAAAAACAAAGAAAAACAAAACAAGAAATGAAAACCAAAAGTTTCAATGCGCGACGAGCGCTTCGCTTCAGACAGTTCAGCCGCAAGAACTACGCGCTGTTCAGCTGCCTGGGACGTGAGGTGCTCATCGGCACACTGAGCGTGGCCACCTTGACCTATGCCAAGGCCGACGGCGTGAGCGTGGAGCCGATGAAGCCCGACACGGTGAAGACGAGCCGCGAGGTGAGACTGGACGAGGTAAGCGTTACCGGATCCAGGGCACCGCTGACAAGGAGTCAGCAGGCACGCATGGTGACTGTGCTGGACCGCGCCGACATTCAGGCGGCGCCAGTGCAAAGTATGAACGATTTGCTCAAATACGCCGTGGGCGTAGATGTCCGTCAGCGCGGACCCATTGGAGCGCAGACTGACGTCAGCATACGAGGCGGCAACTATGAGCAAATAACCATCCTGCTCAACGGCATCAACATTTGCGACCCGCAAACCGGCCACAATGCCTTCGATTTTCCCCTCGACATTGCCGACGTGGAGCGCATAGAAGTGCTCGAAGGGCCTGCCGGACGAGTCTATGGAACGTCGTCGCTGGTGGGGGCCATCAACATCGTCACCAAGCAAGACCGCGAAAACGCATTCGACGCAAGGGTGGAAGGCGGATCCTACGCCTGGCTCAGCACAGCCGCCAGAGCTGCCATCGCCACCCAACGCCCAGCCTCCACCACCCTCCTGTCCAACAGCATCTCGGCCAACTACACTCGCAGCGACGGCTACAGCCGCAACAAGGCGGGCGGCCTCAACGCCGACTTCAGCGGCGCAAAACTGTTCTACCAAGGCCACTACGACGACAGCAACGCCCAGGTGAGCTGGCATGCTGGACTGAGCGTGAAAGGATTCGGCTCGAACACCTTCTACGGGGCTAAATGGGACGACCAATACGAACGCACACTCAAGACTTACACCGCACTGCAAGCCGAAAACAAACACGGGCGCTTCCACATGAAGCCCTCCATCTACTGGAACCGAACGATGGACCGCTTCGAACTGTTTCGCGGAAGTCCCGAAAGCTACCCCTTCAACTATCACCGAACCGACGTGTTCGGCATCAACCTGAACAGCTACTTCGACTGGGCGCTGGGGCGCACGGCCGTTGGAGCCGAACTGCGCAACGAAGACCTCGTGAGCGGCAACCTGGGCGAGCCGCTCGCCAAGAAGCACCACATCCACGGCACCGACCGCTACTATGAATACGGGCTCAACCGCACCAACATCAGCCTCATGCTGGAACACAACATCCTGCTGGAACGATTCACCCTCTCGGCTGGCATCGTGGCCGTGAAAAACTCGTGGAGCGAGATGAACATGCGCGTCTATCCAGGGGTGGACGCCAGCTACCGCATAGGCGACCACTGGAAACTGTATGCCTCGTACAACACATCGCTGCGCATGCCGTCGGTCACCGAACTCTACTACTCGGTGGGCGGACACAAGGCCGACAAACACCTCAAGCCCGAAGAACTCGCGGCCATCGAGGGCGGCGTGAAATATGCCTCGCGCACCGTGGACGGTTCGCTGAGCGTCTATCACAACCGTTGCAGCAACCTCATAGACTGGATTCGCCGAACCCACGACGCCGACGCGCCGTGGGAGTCGGTGAACTTCACCAGAGTGAACGCCCTGGGCCTGGAAACGGCCCTCACGCTCAACTTCCAGGAGCTGTTGCCCCAGCAGAACGTGCTCCGAAAAATCAACCTCGCCTACAACTACATCGACCAGGACAAGGAGGAGACCGAAGGCATACAGAGCCAATACTCGCTGGAATACCTGCGCCACAAACTGGTGTGCAACCTGCAGATGCATCTCGTAGGACTGCTCAACCTCGGACTGAACTATCGATTCCAAGACCGCACGGGCACCTACACCGACAGCAATGGCAACGTGCAGGACTACAAGCCCTACGGCATCATCGACGCCCGGTTGAGTTGGGACGCACCCACATACAAACTCTACGTGGAGGCCAACAACCTGTTTGACAAGACCTACGTGGACTTCGGCCACATTCCGCAGCCCGGCATCTGGATCATGGCAGGAGCCAGCATCCATCTGCCGTTCTGAAAGAAACGATTGGGCTGAGGAAAGTCCCGAATGGACAGATATAAGCCTCGATAGGGCTGACAAAAGCCTCGAATGGACGTCCTAAAAGCCCCGAATGGGGAGTCAACGACGTGAATTGACAAAACATTAGCTAGCAACCCAAAAATATCTCCCGACGCGGCGCTCAAATTTTCTAGAGAATTTGAACGCCGCGTCGGGAGATATTTTTGGGTTGCCGGGAGATAATTTTTTATCTTCCGACACGAGCGGGCTAAACAATTATTAAAAACATGGCTACGAGGATGGATTGTTGGGGTTTTCGTCTTTGTTTTCCTAAAACTTTTGTAATTTTGCGGCGTGTTGGGAGCTCCAGGCTCCACACAACAACCATTACCACAACAGCAGCCATGGAGGTAAAAAAGTCATATCAAGCCGATCTGGAGCGTCGCCGTCCCGCGAGATTTCTCTTGGGACTGGTGGTGGCGTTGGCATTGTTCTTCGTGGCCTTGGAGTGGAATTTCAGCCAAGACGACTCGTTCGACGAATCGCTTCTCGAGGACATCGCCCAAGACCTTGAGGCGCTGCCTGTACGCCAGCCCGAGCCCATGATGATTGTGGAGCAGGTGCGCAAGGAACCCGTGGTGGCCGAAAAGATAAACGTGGTGAAGAACGCCGTTGAGGAGAAAGCGGCCGAACTGTCGCCCACCGCGCAGGTGGAGACCGAGGGCATGGTGGACGAGGCTGTCATCGAGGAGACCACTCCCGAAGCGCTCACCCCTGCCGACGCGAAGAGCGACGAGGTGCTTCACTTCAGGGTGGTGGAAGAGATGCCCGAATTTCCCGGAGGCATGGTGGCCTTCATGAAGTGGCTCACCCAAAACCTGCACTACCCGCCTCAGGCCAAGGAGCAGAAGCAGCAGGGAACGGTGGTGGTTTCGTTTGTGGTCAATGCCGACGGATCGGTGAGCGACGCCCGCCTGGTGAAACCCAAGCATGTGCTGCTCGACCGCGAGGCCATGCGCGTTTTGCGCCTGATGCCGACATGGAAACCCGGCAAAGACCATGGGCAGCCCTGCCGCACACTGGTGTGCATCCCCATCGTGTTCCAGCTGTAGCCGCTGCAATAGACCCAACGCACAGACAATCTCTCCCCCCAGGGGGAGTCGGAGGGGGCTGACTCCCGCTAACTCCCAGAAAGCGGAGCTTTCGAAACTTGAATCATTCATCATTTCATTTGACATAATTGCACAAACAAACCCATGCTAACATCCAACGAAATCCTGAGTCTTGTCAACGACTATCTTGACCGTCTGCCCTACGACCGCCAACCGGCCAGTCTTTATGCCCCCATCCGTTATGTTCTCTCGCTGGGCGGCAAGCGCATAAGGCCCACGCTCATGCTCTTAGCCTACAATCTCTACAAAGACCACCCCGAAGACATTCTCGCCCCGGCCTGCGCACTGGAGACCTACCACAACTACACCTTGCTGCACGACGACCTCATGGACAACGCAGACCTGCGCCGCGGCCATCAGACTGTCCACAAGAAATGGGACGCCAACACTGCCATCCTGTCGGGAGACTCCATGCTCGTGCTGGCCTACCAGCGCATGGCCCAGTGTGCAACCGACAAACTGAAGCCCGTGCTCGACCTCTTCACCGAGACTGCCCTCGAAATAGGCGAAGGGCAACAGTACGACATGGACTTTGAAACGCGCACCGACGTTTGTGAAGAGGAGTACATAGAGATGATTCGACTAAAGACAAGCGTATTGTTGGCCTGCGCCACAAAGATGGGGGCCATCCTGGCCGACGCTCCCGAGGCCGACGCCGACAACCTCTACAAGTTTGGCGAACAGATAGGGCTGGCCTTCCAGCTGCAAGACGATTTTCTGGATGTCTATGGCGACCCCGCCGTGTTTGGCAAGGCCATCGGCGGCGACATCACATCGAACAAAAAAACCTACATGCTCATCAACGCCCTCAACCGGGCCGACCAAGCCCAGCGCGCCGAACTGATGCGCTGGATTACGGCTGCCGACTTCGACCGACAGCAGAAAGTGGAAGCCGTCACCGACTTGTATAACAAAATAGGCATCGACCGCCTGGCGCAAGAACGCATTGAATTCTACTTTTCCGAAGCCAGCAAATATCTCGCAGCCGTGCGCTTGCCTGACGAGCGGAAGGCGCAGCTCAAGGCCTATGCCGACGAAATGATGAAACGCGAGAAGTAAATGATGAAACACGAGAAGTAATAGTCATGTTGCAGTTCATCGACACCCATGCCCATCTCGACGGCGAAGAGTTTGCCCTCGACCGCCACGAAGTGGTGCAGCGCGCCCGCCTGGCTGGCGTGAGCAAGATATTCATTCCGGCCATCGACCTGCCATCGGTTAGCACGGTGCTGGCTGTCTGCAGGCAGTACCCCGGCTTTGCCTACCCCATGATAGGGCTCCACCCCGAGGAAGTGCGCGCCGACTGGAGCGACGTGCTGGCCCAAATGAAGCCATACGTAGCTCCCCTCTCATCCAATGCCCCCCTCTCATCCCCCCTGGGGGGGAAGTCCTGCGCACAGGAAGCCTCCCCTACGGGGGGAGGTTTGGAGGGGGCTTTTCCCATTGCCATTGGCGAAGTGGGGCTCGACTACTACTGGAGCCGCGAGTTCGAACACGAACAGATGGAAGCGTTCGAAGAACAGGTGCGTTGGTCGGTGGAGACGCGTCTGCCGCTGATGATACATTGCCGAAAGGCGCAGAACGAAATGGTGAAACTGCTCCGCCAGTACGAGCGCGATTTGCCTGGCGGCGTGTTCCACTGCTTCACCGGCAACGAGCACGAAGCCGAGGAACTGCTCCAGTTCGACCGATTCGTACTCGGAGTGGGTGGCGTGCTCACTTTCAAGAAAAGCCACCTGCCCCAAACGCTGCCCGCCGTCGTTCCACTCGACCGCATCGTCCTGGAAACCGACAGCCCCTACATGGCACCCGTCCCCATGCGCGGCAAACGCAACGAGAGTGCCTTCGTGCTCTACGTCCTTCAGCGCATGGCCCAAAGCTACGGCATCAGCGAACAGCAGCTGGCCGACATCACCAACGCCAACGTACGCCGCGTCTTCGGGGTGTAGGGAAAGGCTTTTCATTTGGATTGCTTACGCTGTCCGACAAACTCCATGAAAATGTAAAAACAACGAATATAGCGAATTTTCCGAATACACCCATGGCGGCAGCGAATGGCCTCAAGTGGCCAACGAATCATTCGAATCGCTGCATTCGTCAACATTCGTTGCATCTTCGATGCATTGATAAGATTCGTTTTATTAGTTGAATTCGTTGTTGTCAAGAAAACAACCGAAACTTCAGCTAAATGTTTTTTGTCTGTGAACAAAAACATGATGAATGTGAAAACAAAGACAAAAGCAAGAAAAAAAGGGAAAAAATGGCAGAGAAATGAAAAAAGTTGTAAATTTGTAGCCGCATATTTACCTCAAAAACCATTTTGTCATGAAAAGAAACATCTTCTGCGAAACAAGAATAAGAAAGAACTGGCTGTGGCTGCTGGTTGCAGTCATGGCATTGTCTGGCCCTGCGGTGCTGACATCCTGCAGCAGCGACGATGACCCGGCGACGGAGCAACTGCCCGAGGAAGAGAAACAGCTGCCCGAGGCGCGTATCTACGAGACCGTGCGCTACGATAAGGAAAAGACCACAGCTTACAACTTCGAGTATCCATCCACCGACCCGTTTGGGAAACCCGTCACACTCTCGGGCACCATCACCGTGGGCGACGAGGTCAATGCTGAAAGTCCGGCGCGAGGACTGCTGCTCTACAACCATTTCACTGTCTATAGGGCCGACCAGTGCCCATCGAAGGGCGACCTCGATGTGCAGAAAGCGGTGACGGGAAGTGGTCTGATTACCGTTTCGGCCGACTATTACGGTTTCGGCGTCACCGAGGACAAGCAGCAGGCTTACTGCATAGCGGCAGCGAACGCCCAAGCCAGCGTCGATGCACTGCTGGCCGCCAAGAAACTGTTGCCCACGCTGGGGCTGCAGTGGGACGACAATGTGCTCTTCAACGTAGGCTATTCTCAAGGCGGGCAGACCTCAATGGGCGTGGTGAGACTCATCGACCAGAAATACCCCGACCTGCACATCACATGGACCATGGCAGGCGGCGGTTCGTACGACATTCCCGAAACCTACCGCCAGATGATAGCCTCCGACACCTCGGGCATGCCCTCGACCGTCATCAGTGTGCTCCTGGCCTACAATGAATATTTCCAGCTGGGCATCCCCCGCGAGCAGATATTCAAGGAGCCCGTGCTCAGCCACATCGACGAGTGGGTGCTCAGCAAGAAGTACAGCCGTTCGGAGATTGACGACAAGGTGGGGTCGCTCTCCGTCAGCCAATTTGCCACACCCGCCATGCTCGACCTCAATTCCAGCCTTTCGCAAAGGTACATGGAAGCACTCGAAAAGGACAACCTGTGCAAAGGATGGCATCCGCGCTCTGAAAACCACATCCTGCTGGTACACAACACAAAGGACATCACCGTGCCCGTGGAGAACACCGAGAATCTTCGCCGCTACCTCCTTGAGCAGGGCGTTCCCGAGGGCAACATCTCCTACCACGTAAGCAACATGGGCAAATTGCCCAACCGTCCGGCCCACGAGATGGGAGCCGTCTTTTTTGCCATCCACGCCATCGAAAAAGTGTGCGAATGCCTGGACATCAAGGTTTGGATAGACCCCAACCTTTTTGTCAACGCACTGTAAAAAAACAACGAGCCCCCGCTCATTCCTTATAAGGAAGACGGGGGCTTCTTTTTTTATGGGCGTATGGAGGGGTGCCTTCTAAACTGTTCAAAACGCGACTCCCACACCAATTGAAATACGACTCTTACCAACGAAATCGCTTAGTTTAGACTCTATGGCCCATCGGTATTGATAAGTCAGTCTGAAAGCGAAATAGCTGTATTTGGCGGTGATACCCACGACCGGGGAGATGGCAAATGCGAAATTTGTTTTTTGCCAAGCCTCCAGAAGGTTGTCATTATTACTATTCTCAACCTGTTCTTTGGTCAAGTCAGGATTTGTATCGAATCCCATTTTTTTCTGGTCCAAAAGATCTTTTTCATCATATCCCTTTTCAGGATACTGTTTTGACAAATAAGTTCCATAATAGAACTTTCCTGTGACACCAGGTCCGACATGAATCCAGATGGGGTCAGCTATCTTCACTGTCCAACCAAACGACATGTTCACCTCGGGGAAACTCTTGTCGCCATAATAGCAGTCTTTGCGAATGGCATCAAAGATGTGAGTATTGATGTCCATTTGGAAGAATCCACCAACCTTGTGCTGGTTGTATTTTCCATAGTGGATGCCTATGGGTACATCTTTCCGCCACTCATATGAGAAAACGCGCGAATGGTCTCGTTTGGCCGTAGCGAGCGAATTGATTGTATGGATACGCATTTCAGCCGATTGTGCATAGCGACATTCTTTGTCAATTACGCGCTGATAGAGTTCCTTGGCCTTCTCATAGTCCTTTTCCATGTAATACGATTCTGCCTTATTGAAGAACAGTTCACAGTCGCTGGCGAAACTGTTGCTGCACTGTGCATACTGCTCAGCTGCATAAGAATCGTATGGGTTTAGTTTTGTTATCTGCATGTAGTCCTTCATGGCTTTCACATAATCCAACGTCTTGAATGCCTCGTCTGCCGATTTCCGCAGAGCTTGAAGAGTGTCGATGGTGGCGATGTTCCGCTCGTTTTCCTCTTTGTCAACATCTGTACACTCTCGTGCCACTTCAAACTGGTTGCGGGCCTCCTCGTAGTTCATGTTTTTCATCTCAGCCATGCCGCGGTTGCGGTGTTCGCGATAGCATCCTGCATCAACCATGGCATTGGGGTCGGTCAGCCGGAAAGTCAGCAGTTGCTTGGGCTGTAGTTCCAGTGGTATTTCTACCGAGCTGTAGCCGGGTGCAGAGGCAATCAGCACACGCCCCCGATAGCGGTTGCCAGTAGGGAAAGCTATATAATATATAGAGTCACTTCCCTGAATGTCAGTTTTAAAAGGAGTAGCACTTTTGTCCATCGTGGAAACAAAAGTCAGCGGAATGGACTGATGGCAGAAAATAGCCACAGCAGCTTCGTCTTTAGCACTTGAATAGACATCATTCGGTTGAGAAACATTACTTACTTCCAATACGTTCTGCGCTTGGGCAAGGCTGGGAGCCAATGCCAACAAGCAGATAATCATTTTTTTAATCATAGCATTACTTTTATGTTAATAATATTTTTCCTATTCTTTCAAAATTCTGAAACTTCCAAGATGGAACACGTCGTTTTCCGATGTTATCACTTCTCCCTGTTTGTTCTTGTAGGGCTGCCATGTACGCACCTGGATGAGGGGAAAGTCTGCATCGCGGAAATCCACCATCAGGAAAAGATAACCCTCGTCTTGATAGCGGTCTGTATGCCACTGTTGCTTCAACGTCACGCCATAGATGTCATCATACTTTGGATGCTGAACCACCTCGATGTCTTCAAACTTCACGTTCACATATTTTGTAGTTTTGAAAACGTGTTCCAAATTCTTAAGATATTCCTGTTTAGACTGTTTGATATAGACGACACGATTATTGTTGAGTGTCATTTTTGTAATGTCCGAATTAGGTTTCTCTTTGAGCACTTTTCCTGTGATGATAAGTGCTCTGTCACTATACACGCTGTTGAGCAATTTCAGGTCTTTTCGGTTGTAAGCTGTGCGGAAATTATCTACGAAGTTGACAATGATCTGCTTGCGCGCATAGTCCATGTCCGAGGACTGTTCGGCCATTATTTCGTCGTAACGGTGCATTTCGATAGCAATAGACACATTGCTGATTTTTCCATCAGAAGTAAAATCAACGGCCAGTTCCTGGCGTTTCTCTCCAGAGTCTGCCTCTACCACATCAACAGGGATGCCTCGTACCTGATATCCCGAAGGGGTTTTCAGGCATCGAGCGTTGATGTTCATGTCGGGAATAGTCATCCCACTGCTTTTCCAGATGGCACTCAGTTCCTTGATTGCTTCGCTCGTGAAATTTTGTTTTGAGAGCTTGACAGACTTTTCACCCGCTTGAACGGTTTCATTGAAAGTGCTAATCATTTGGTTTACATTTGCCTCGATGGTAGATTTCAGTCTGTTGTCTGATATGCCTTCCATAATTTTGAACACCCCACTGGCCATGGCTTTAGCTGACAAAGCCATGAAAAGTACAATGAGCAGTTTTGTTCTTATGTTATTCTGTTTCATGTCTTTATTTGATATTAAGTGATTTTATATTGTCTTGTGGAATATTGGCGTAGAACTCTGCATGCAGTGGAATTTCCGGGTCGAAGAGTTGCTTGGCTGGCATCCTCAGTTCCAGCAGATGGATATATTTTGACTGTTGTTCGTAGAACACCAACCACGCCTGCAGCTCATGATTATCGACTATGGCTACCCGGCTGTATATTTTCATAATAGGTCCCCAAAGGTTGAACAACCGACTCAGGGGTACAGTCATCAGAGCAATGTGATTGCCATACTGATGGTGGCGTAATTCAATCTGACGTTTTCCTGCAGGCACTCGGGCCAGAAGCAGGTTCACCATCGACTCTACAGGATAGCGGCTATCAAAGAGAGGTTGCCACTTGCCGTGTACACTCTTGACAAAAAAGTCGGAGCGTAGTGATTTGATCTGAAAGGCTTCGCCTTCTACACGGAAGATTCCCCGCTCGTTGGTCTCCCTGAGGCAGGTCTTCTCAATGCTTTGTTCTGGATGCCAATTCTTTGTCTCACTGCCTTTGAGCAAGTCCATGAGTACATGCTGATCGGCTTCTGCTTTGTCTTCTACTTTCTGTGCATTCGCGCAAACAGTGCATAAAGCAAGAATAACAGACATTAATACCTTTTGCATATCATTTATTGTTTAGATGGTTATAAATACAGGGGCGAAGACTATTCTGCAAGCCTGAGTCCGACCGTATTAAAACGCTCCATTGCATCGTCATCAAATCGGAACGAAACTCTGCATAGTTTTTCACTACTCCGCCAACTTCCTCCACGATTCACTCTGCTGTCCGACGACTGTTGACCAGACGAAACTTCCGCAGGTGTATTTTCACTGCCGCTTTCGTAAGCAGTCTTATGGTCGCTGCACCATTCCCACACATTTCCAGCCATGTCGAAAAGCCCTAATTCATTGGCTTGTTTCTTACCAACTTCATGCGTTTCGCTGTCACTGTTGTAATCATACCAAGCCACCTTGTCGGCATCGCTGCTACCAGCAAATTTTGTACACTTGCTTTTGCCTCCACCACGCGCGGCATATTCCCACTCGGCTTCTGTGGGCAGGCGAAACTGCCTGCCGGTCATTTTGTTGAGTTTCTCAATAAATTGCAGACAATCATTCCACGAAACCCGTTCCACTGGCCGTTTGTTGCCTTTAAAGTGTGAAGGGTTGCTGCCCATTACAGCAGTCCATTCTTCTTGTGTAACCTCGTATTTCCCAATCGAGAACGATGCCACCATGACTCGATGGGCTGGTTTCTCGTCATCGCCAGCATCCTTTCCTTGCTCCTCGGTAGCTCCCATTCTGAATGTTCCTCCTTCAACTTGTACCATATTGTTCAGCATATTTTGTATGATGGTTTTAGAGGAGAGTCGTTGTTCGTCTGTTCGCTTCTGCATACTTTTTTTTGTCTTTTTCTTTCGTCGAGAAGCATCAGAGGTGTTCTTGCCTTTCTTGGAGATCTTTTCTATTCTTGGGCCGATGCTTATGGTTTGCCCCATTGCCACGTTGGCGCTGAGAAACAGGAGCAAGAAAGATAGAATCAGGTGAAGTCTTTTTTCCATTTTCATTTACCGTTGCTTATTTTTACGATTATCTTGCCATTCTGGTCATACCATGTACCGTTATAAGGCTTTCCTTTGCTGAAAGAACCTTCAAAATATTGCCCAGTAGAGTTGATAGTCAGTCGACCTTTTGCATACAAATTGTTTTCGAAAGAACCCTCGAACGTGTTTTCGGTTCCGTATTTGAATGTGGCCTTTGAGCCCGAAAATACGCCATGATCCATGGAGCCTTCATAACTGTTACCGTTGGGCTTACCATCCTTGATGAATATAGCTTTGCCAATGCCATGAGGCTCACCTTTTTCATCAACTTGTCCAGTATAGATATATTCTCCCAAGACGGCATTCATGAAAGTCTTGCCCTCTACATTCTTAATGCTGCTGATATCATTGTTTTCGATACTTTCTTCAAGGCTGTTGGCTTGAGAACTGCGTCCTAATGCAAAGATTAATCCAAAAGCTATGATTGCAATCAGTGCCACACCTACCCATAACATTTTTTTATGTTTTGATGCTTGGTCATTTTGTGTTGGTTGCTGCTTAGCAGAGGCTGTTGACCTAGGGGCAAATACCGTACCTATTTCGGTGTTAACGTCAACCTCTTTTCCATCCTGAAGAAAGGCTTTGATTTCATCTACCGATTGAGGACGGGCATTTCTGTTATACTCCATCATCCAGACAATCAATTTTCGCATCTTCTCACTCACGTTCGTTGGGAAGTGAAAAGCTTTCTCACGCTCATCCTGTATGTCGGTTCCATCGGGAGGAGTGTTGCCTGTCAGTACATAATATATGGTTGCTCCCAAAGAATAGATGTCTGTCCATGGGCCGAACTTGTCAAAACGCAAATCTTTTTGCTCCATAGGTGCATAACCTGGTGTATAGCAGAGTGCAGAACTTGCTGATGCCCCGCTTCCATCAGCCTTTTGCTGCTTGCTGGCTCCAAAATCGATCACCCTCAGTCGGTCTTGCTTGTCAACCATCAGGTTGGCCGGTTTCAAATCCAGATGGAATATTCCCTTGCGATGTACTTCCTGCAGGGCGCGAAGCGTTTGGTCAAGATAGCGCAAGGCCGTCTGTTCGTTAACCGGGCCATGCTGTTTCACAATGTCACGCAGAGACTGCCCGTCGATAAAGTCCATGACATAGTAAGAAGTTTCGTTCTCGTCGAAAAGGTCTGTTACCTTTACGATGTTCTCACAACTGAGTTTGCGTATGCGCTGGGCTTCCTTGTTGAATTTTTCACGTTGCTCAATAAATTTTGGAGTATTGGTGGTATTGCTCACGCTGACGGTATTGTCTTTTTCACGCTGGTTGACCCCTTTCATGAAAAACTCCTTAATAGCCACCTTTTCATCGAATCTTAAGTCAGTGGCTAGATAGGTGTTGCCGAAGCCTCCTGACGAGAGATAACGCTCAATGCAATATCTGCCTTGCTGAAGAGTTGTGCCATTGCTGAGCATTTCTTCGTTGAACTGTTTTTCTTGACTTGCCATGTTTAAAAGATAATTAAAGTTACCAACAAAAGAACGATGGCCACAAGGGCACATAACGCACAGATTATCCACCAAATAGGCTTTCTCTTGTCAGAGAGATCAGCATTCTGCTGGGGCATAGGTTGATAATGTGTCGCTTCGGTATTTTCTTCATCATTCACAACTCTCACGTCCTGATCGGTCTGCAAAACGGGATGGATGTGAATAGCATTGAAGCGCACTTTCTGTTCGTCATTTTGCAGCGCATCATCACCCTCTTCTGCTTGCATGTCACTGATATGTATTAAGTAGGCCGAATGGTTGTCTGCGTTTCCTTTTGTCATATCTATCAGTTTCCGGCGTTTTTGCTCGTCGTTGTCATCGGCGGTCAACCAGGCCATCAATTCATCATCGTCAATTCGTTCCAAAATACCATCAGAGCAGATAAGAAAATAGTCTCCGGGGAGTATGTCAGTAATGTGTGCGATGTCCATCCGCTGCCGGTTTTCTTTCCCTGCAATCATGGCTTTGCTAATCTGGTTCCTCCGTGGGTGGGTTTTCATCTCCTTGTATGAGATTTCGCCTGCTTGATAGAGTTCGAAAACGAGCGAGTGGTCACGCGACTTGTATAAAATCGACTTTGACGAGGGACGAAAGTGGTAGATGCGGCTGTCGCCTATATGAGCTGCAGTGCAACCGCCACGATGGAAATAGAGCAGCGTCATGGTGGTTCCAGCTTTGCGGAATTCTCCGTTGTCTTTGCTGTCAAGAAGCAGATAAGCTTGTTCTAATGCTGCCTGTAGTTGCTCATCGGTCAGAACTTCGCTGCTTAGGATGTAGGTTTCAAAATAGTCGGACAGTCCCTGACATACAGCGTTGCTTGCCACTTCTCCACGCTCATGGCCTCCCATGCCGTCGCACAAAACGAACAGACGATCGTCTTGCGTGGCTTCACCTGGTGCAGGATAGATGCAGTCTTCCTGATTGGTGCGGTTGCCCATTTCAAGAACTGCTTGTGGGGGAAAGAGTTTTACTATCATTTCGTTTGTTATTCTTCTGTATATACAATTAATGTATGGCCCATTTTTAGGTGAGTACCGTTCGTGAGTACCACTTCGTCGTCGGTTTCCAACTGCAAATCATTTACAATAGTAACAAGATTATCTTTGTAATTGCGGATGAGGGTCCTGATGCTGCCGTCTGCAATTCTTTTTATGTTGATGACAGCATGCTCGCGGCTCATTTGGTAGTCGTTAGTTGGAATTTGGACATCTGCATTCGATGTCTTCGATTCTCTTCCTACCAGATTTCTTCCTAAGCGCAAGGGGTATTTCTTGTCTTTGAAAAGCAATGCTCCGGGATGTTCAGACACGGCTTGTGGCAATTGCGTAAGCGCATTGTCGTCAGAACAGTTTTGCCGTGTGATGCCTTGCATGCCGCCATAGACAGTCTTGCCCTTTTCATCAGGCAGAGAGTCACCGAAAGTGACTCTCTGCTGATGGTTGCAGTTCGGACAATGAATATCCCTGTACGGTTCTCCGTTGCGTTGCGGAACATCTAAGGTGATTCCACAGGAGTTGCAACAGATTCTCTTTACCATGGCTCTTAAATATGTGAAACGTCAGTTGCAGAAGTGTCGTCAGCACCGGAATCAGCCATGAGATTTCCCATGTTGGGATCGTGCAGAGGATTGAGATTGGCATCGAGCAACTCGTCTGTAACAGCGTCCATGGCCTCGCCATTGTCAATCTGCAGATTGTCGTTCTTGTCAACGATTACGATGTCGTGCTTGTCATCGTCGTGGAAGTTAACAACGGCAGCATTGTGTCCGTCAACTACATAGTTGTCAACGCTGAACTCCGTCTCGTTCACCTTGACGTTGTCTGTGCTTACGTATGATACAACATGTACGTCGTCGTCTTTGGGCTCCTGGGGCTGCTCCTGGGGGTCGTTAAGAACATAGTTGTGCTCGTGAATCTCCAGATTGTCAATGTGGATGTCGGGCTCTTTCTCTGTGATGTGGATGGTTTCGATGCGTTGCACGGGGTACTGCGGGTGTACGTTTGATGCAAAGGTCAGCTTGTCGTGGTCGTTCAGTGCATCCCATTCTTCCTTAGTGTAGGTGTTGTAGATGCCGCCATGCCACTCGAAGAGTCCACCAGGACCAACCTGGGCACGAGCCTCGGCAAATGCATGCTCGAACGAATCGGTGGGTACATTCTTGGCAACAGGCATGCTGGTTGCTTTAGCTGTACCTTCAGCATTGCCAGCTTCTTCTGCATTGGGGGTCTCAGCAGGCTGTTCGTCAGCAGATTCAGCTGTTCCTGCAGCCATGGCATCTGTTGCGTAGAGAGCACCGGCTCCCATCAGGATTCCCGTAGCAGCACCTAAACCGATGAACTTCCAGGGCACATCCTTCTTGCCTTCCTTTTCGTTTACTACTTGAGGATTCTCCTCGTTCTCTACTGGCATTCCGCCATAAATGGTCTCATCATTTGGTTTCATAATCTTTAATGTTTTAAGTGGTTAATAATCATGTTTGACAATGCAAAGATAGTTCATTTTGAATCGGTTGTCAATACTTTAGCCACGATACGTTATGAAATGATATGGTTGCGTTACAAAATGGCCGATAATCGCTATTTTCTGAACAAAGACTTGCAATAGGGACAATTGTCGTTGAGAGACAACTGGTCGTAGGGCTGTGAGAAATGCCGTTTACAATGAGGGCAAGCATAGTCGCGCTGGAATTTCTCATTCAATTTCATGCGTTCTTTGGGGAGTTTGCTCGCATCAACATACGACTTGATAAAGAATGTCAGCGAAAGCAGGATAGCCACACTATATAATATGGTATATATCATTCCCGAATTTTCTCGTCCGATAATGAATCCACAAGCGATGGCCGCCATTGTAATGATGCCGGTGCCCGTGCGAAGGGCGTTAAACTTGTTCTGCTTCACGGTTAACTCAAGTGTGTCTTTGTTATATTGGTCCCATATTTTTTTAAGTGGCCTGATATCGGCTACCTTTGGTTTAAACTGGCTTACGAGTGACCAGTCCAGCAAAAAATGGTCTTCGCCCAATTCCACGACGTCTTTTTCTGTCACTTTCTTGACTTCGATGGGAACACCATTTACATAAGTAACATTTTGTGCCTTTAGGTTCTTCAATTCGTAAGTGCCGTCAGAATTGATGGTAATGCAGCAGTGGGGGCGACTTACCGACTTTGGCACACTGCCTTCCGCTCCGATGAGTTTCTTCAGTTGTCCCACAGCGATCATCAGTTTTGAGGCTTCTGCGTCTCGTCCAATAATGATTTCCATATTCTATACCTTTTTACTTATTAAAAGTTCTTTCATCTTCCTGAGTGCTTCTTTTGATACAGGCAATTGGAAGGTGAAGTTATGATAGTCTGAAAGTATTAATGTCTGTTTGGCCACATGGATAGAATAGATGTAGCTGGTGTTAATGATGAACCTTTTCCCCAGTCTGAAAAAAATACTGGCTTTTTCTCCATATTGCAAAGCTAGAAATTCTTCCATTTTGCTAAGGTTCATGCTTACTGTCCCTTTAATCTTGTTGGGAGTGACAATATATGTCAGATTGCCGTCTCCTTCAAAATAGACAATCTCTTGTAGGTCTATTCGAAGGAGCTGGTCGCGCGAATTGAATATGATAAAATTTGATTTCATCTGGATAAAAAAGGCGTGCAACCATTCGTTACTTGTTTATCCATATCGGTTACCGCCAAGTGACCTTTTCCATTAACAAGTGCAGAATAGCTCACGCCTTACAGCGTGAACTTCATGACAACTTGTTCTCATGGAAATGTAAACACTTGTGTTCACAAGAATTGAATATTGGCGGTATTCATATGGAGAGAACAGAAGCCGAAGCTCTATATCATAAAAAAGTACGAACGGGAACAACGCAATCATTAAGGTTCATAGATACGTCTTATATAGTTCCCTTGGAGTCATCGCGTCTGTGCGATTATTCTCCCTTGTTGTTTTTCGTTTTTTCTGGTTCCTAGATAATAATTTTCGAGTGTTAATAAATATTTTCTAACAGCAGGGAATGTACACCTGCGTGTAAGTTCAGTTGCAAAGATACATATTTCTTTTATTTTATCCTCGGAATTATTCAAAAAATATATAAAAATATTATACATATGTTTTTTCTTTCTCTGTCTTACGTTTTTTTCGAAGTGTTCGAATGCCTAGACATCAAGGTTTGGATAAACCCCAACCTTTTCGTCAACGCTAACGCTAACGTTACCCCAAGCAGCTTACGGATGGCCGTTGACGTTAGCGTTAGCGAATTCATTTCGACCTATAGCTCATTTTGCAGGAT